>JBBCJT010000033.1:0-87383 GCA_037190665.1 Rhodovastum atsumiense
CCCCTCACCCAACCCTCTCCCCCCGTGGGGGGAGAGGGAAGCGAATGGAAAGACAGCGGGGAGGCCGGAAGGCGTCATCGGGGACGCGCCTCTACTCCCTCTCCCGTCTGCGGGAGAGGGCCGGGGTGAGGGTGCCGGAACGAGGGAAGTCATGTGCGGCTGGCAACGCCGCAGGCGCGGGAGCGTCTCCAAGGTGGACGGAACTCGCCTCATCGGATCGGCGCCAGGGCGGTGTAGAGCGCGAGCAGCGCGGCCTCGGCCGGCGTGTCGGTGCGGTGCACGGCGAAGGACCAGCCGGCGGCACGGCAGGCGGCGCGCAGCCCGTCCTGCTGCGCGGCGAGCTTGCGGGCATAGGCGTCGCGCACACCGGCCACGCGTGAGATCAGCGCCTCCCCCTCCCGCTCCAGCCCCTCGAACCGGACCCGACCCTCATACGGCAGCGCCTCCTCCGCCGGGTCGAGGATCTGCAGCACGTGGCCGCGCACGGGGATCGCGGCAAGCCGGCCGATCGCCTGCTGGATGTCGGGCAGGGGCGACAGGAAATCGCCCATCAGCACCACGCACCCATGCCGCGGCTGGGCGAAATCGGTCGGCACGCCGGCCAGCGCGCCGGTATCGTCCCGCTGGGTGATCGTGGCGGCGAGCACATCCAGCGCCGACCGCCCGGCGAGCGGACGCATCCCCACGCCCATCAGCCGCACCCGCTCCCCGCCGCGCAGCAGCAGGGCCGCAAGCGCGAGCGTGAGCAGCTCGGCCCGCGCGATCTTCTCCACCGGCGCGGCGCGGGACCGCCAGCGCATGGACTCGGAGGCGTCGCGCCACAGGCTCACGGTCTGCGCCGCCTCCCACTCCGTCTCGCGGATGAAGGTGCGGTCGGTCTTGGCCGATTGCCGCCAGTCGATGCGGCCGACCGCATCGCCGGCGAGGAAGGGGCGGAACTGCCAGAAGCTGTCGCCCTGCCCCACCCGGCGACGTCCGTGCACGCCCTGCGCGACGGTGGCCGCGACGCGCTCGGCCGCCACCAGCAGCGGCGGCAGCCGCGCGGCCAGCGCCTCGGCACGGCGCGCCGAGGCGGTACCGCTCATCCGATCAGCCCGACCAGCCCGTCGATGACCCCGGCCAGCGCCACGCCATCCGCGCGCGCGCCGAAATTCAGCGCCATGCGGTGGCGCAGCACGGGATGGGCGAGTGCCGCCACGTCCTCGACCGACGGCGCGTAGCGGCCGTCGAGCAGCGCGCGGGCGCGGGCGGCGAGCATCAGCGCCTGCGCGGCGCGCGGACCCGGGCCCCAGGCGACGTGGCGGCGCACCGCGTCGACCTCGCTGGTCTCGGGGCGGCCGGCGCGCACCAGCGTCAGGATCGCCTCCACCACGCTCTCGCCCACCGGCACGCGGCGGATCAGCGCCTGCGCGTCCATCAGCTCTTCCGCCGCCATCGCCTGCACCGGCCGCTCCATCGTGGCGCCGGTGGTGGCGAGCAGCATGGTCCGTTCCGCGTCGCGGTCCGGATACGGCACGGTGATCTCCAGCAGGAAGCGGTCGAGCTGCGCTTCCGGCAGCGGATAGGTGCCTTCCTGCTCGATCGGGTTCTGCGTGGCGAGCACGTGGAAGGGTGTGGGCAGCCGGTGCTCCACGCCGCCGACGGAGACCTTCATCTCCTGCATCGCCTGCAGCAGCGCGGACTGCGTGCGCGGGCTCGCGCGGTTGATCTCGTCGGCCATCAGCAACTGGCAGAAGGCGGGGCCGCGGATGAAGCGGAAGGACCGCCGCCCGGCGCTGTCCTCATCCAGCACCTCGCTGCCCAGGATGTCGGCGGGCATCAGGTCCGGGGTGAACTGCACGCGCTTGGCGGCGAGGCCGAGCACCGTGCCCAGCGTCTCCACCAGCTTGGTCTTGCCGAGGCCGGGCACGCCGACCAGCAGCAGGTGCCCGCCGCAGAGCAGCGAGATCAGCGTCTGGTCCACCACGTCCGGCTGGCCGAAGATCACGCGGCCGATGGCGGAACGCACCTGCGCGATGCGTGCGGTCAGCCGCTCGACATCGGCCACCAGGGCGTCGGGGGAAGGCTCGGTCAGCGTCAGCGACATAAGCGACTCCTGCTGGGCCGCCACTTCAACGGCGCGGGGGATGGTACCTATATAGAAAGCCCGGGCGGAAGCGCGTCAGGCAGGATGGCCACGCGCTCGTGACCACGGGCAGGAGAAGGAAGGGATCGCGTGGACCGAGCGAGCGTCGAACCGGGGACATCCCCCGCGCCGGTCACGGCGAAGCCGCCGCGGCCGCTTCGGGTGCCGGTGGATTGCGGCGACCTGCCCTTCGTCATCCGCCGCGACGGGACCTGGCTGTACCGCGGCAGTCCGATCGGCCGGAAGGAACTGGTCTGCCTGTTCTCCTCCGTTCTCAAGCGCGATCCGGACGGGACCTACGTGCTGGAAACCCCGGCCGAGCGCGGGCGGATCGTGGTGGAGGACGCGCCCTTCGTCGCGGTCGAACTCGCCTTCCGCGGCTCCGGTCACGATCAGGCGATCAGCTTCCGGACCAACTGCGACCAGTGCGTCACCGCCGGCCCGCGCCACCCGATCCGCGTGGCGCACGACCTGATCACGTGCGAACCCACGCCCTACGTGCTGGTGCGGCCGGGGCTGGAGGCGCGGATCAGCCGCGCCGTGTATTACGAGCTCGTCGCGCTCGGCGTGGAGGAGATGGTGGGCGACCGCCGCTTCCTCGGCGTGTGGAGCCAGGGGATGTTCTTCCCGCTCGGCGAGATGCCCGAGGAACCGCGTTGACCCCAGACGGGCTGCGCGCCCGCCTCGCCCATCCAGGGTCCGCCTCGCCGACGACCAGCCCGTCCGCGCCGGTCGGGGTGGCGCTGCGCGATGCCGCGGTGCTGGTGCCGCTGGTGCTGCGCGACGCGCCGACCGTGCTGCTGACGCGGCGGAGCGACACGCTGACCCATCACGCCGGGCAGGTCGCGTTTCCCGGCGGCAGGGTCGATCCCACCGATGCCGACACGAACGCCGCCGCCCTGCGCGAGGCGCAGGAGGAGATCGGCCTCGATCCCGCCGCCGTCGAGCTTGCCGGCACCCTGCCGCCCCATTTCAGCGGCACCGGCTACCGCATCGCCCCGGTGATCGGGCTGATCGCCCCCGGCCAGCCGCTGGTGCCGAACCCGTATGAGGTGGCTGAGATCTTCGAGCTGCCGCTCTCCGTGGTGCTGGACCCCGCCGCGCCCTGGCAGGAACGGATGCAATGGCAGGGAAGGCAGCGCGAGTACTGGGTCTGGCCGCACGAGCGGCACCGCATCTGGGGCGCGACCGCGGCGATCCTGCTCAACCTCGCGCGCGTGCTGCGCTGAGGACAGGCCATGCCCTATGTCGCGGAAATCCTTCTGTTCCTGCTGCCCTTCGGGCTGTTCGCGCTGTGGCGGAAGCTGTACCCCCAGGCCGAGCCGACCCGCGTGGTGCTGGTCCTCGCCGCGATCGGCATCATCCTCGCCGCCGCGGGGGCCGCCTGGTACGGGCTGAACCGCCGGCTGGAGTCGGACCGCCCCTACGAGCCGGCCCACCTGCGCGACGGGCAGGTGGTGCGCTGAGCCGCCATGCGGAGACGCTATTTTACTTCGCATGGAAAGGCGAATACGGAAATCAACTACGATATAAAGTGATTACCCGGAGCCAGCCATGATCGCACGTCGCCACCTCCTCCAGCTCAGCGCCGCGATGGTCGCAGCACGCGGCGCGCAGGCGCAGGAGGTCGCCGCCGACGGGCGGCTCGTCATCGGCTTTTCCGACCGGCTGTCCTCGCTCGATCCGCAGCTCAACAACGTCGCCGGCGACCGCTCCGCCAGCCTGCATATCTTCGACCTGCTGGTGGAGAACCGCTGGAACCGGCTGCAGCCCGGGCTCTGCCTGCCCTGGAAGCTGCGCGACGAGCTGACGTGGGAATTCCCGCTCCGCCGCGACGTGACCTGGCATGACGGCACGCCGTTCACCGCGGACGACGTGATCTTCTCCTACGAGCGCGCGCCGAACGTGCCGGGCAGCCTCGCCTCCTTCGCCGGCTACCTGCGCACGGTGGCGGGGCTGGAGGCGCCCGATCCGCACACGCTGGTCGTGCGCACGAAGACGCCGAACCCGCTGCTGCCGCTGAACCTCGCCTCCGTGCACATCGTCAGCCGCCGGGCCGCCGAAGGGGCGCGCAGCGAGGACTTCAACAGCGGCCGCGCGGCGATCGGCACCGGCCCCTACCGCTTCGTCGCCTACACGCAGGGCAGCGAGGTCAACTACCGCGCCAGCGAGACCTACTGGGGCGACAAGCCGGGCTGGGCGCAGATCAGCTACCGCTACATGTCCAACCCGGCGGCCCGCACCGCGGCGCTGCTCGCCGGCGATGCGCACGTGATCGACAAGGTTTCCGTCTCCGACATCGAGGAGCTGCGCAAGCGCCCGGAGATCGCGATCTTCCCGCATCCCGGCCTTCGCGTGCTGCTGCTGTTGCCGTCCTTCCACGAAGGGCCGAACCCGAACCTGCGTGACAAGGCCGGACAGGTTCTCGCCGCCAACCCGCTGCGCGACGTGCGCGTGCGCCGGGCGCTGTCGCTCGCGATCGACCGCGCCGCGCTGGTGGATCGCATGATGCTCGGCACCGCGGTCGCCGCCGGACAGGTGATGCCGTCGCACGGCATCGGCTACGACCCGTCGATCCCGGTACCGGACTTCGACGCGGCGGCCGCGCGCCGGCTGCTGGCCGAGGCGGGCTTCCCGGAAGGCTTCCAGCTCACGCTGCAGACGCCGTCCGATGCCTATCCGCGCCAGCGCGAGACCATCCAGGCGATCGGCCAGTACTGGACCCGCATCGGCGTGCGCACCGAGATCGAGTCGATGCCCGCCTCTGTCTATGCGAACCGCGTGGTGAAGGGCGAGTTCGCCATGCCGATCAGCACCTGGGGCAACGGCACCGGCGAGGCGACCTACGCGCTGACCAACGTGCTCGGCAGCTACGACCGCTCGGCCGGGCGCGGGGCGATCAATCACGGGCGCTACAAGAGCGACGTGGTCGATGCCGCGCTGGAGGAGGCGATGCGCACCTTCGACGACGACGCGCGGGTGGAGGTGATGCGCCGCGCCGCGCGCGCGGTGGCCGATGATGTCGGCGTGATCCCCGTCTATCACTACCAGAATGTCTGGGCTGCCCGCCGCGGGCTGGTCATCACGCCGATGACGTCGGATCGCACCGCTGCCCAGATGGTCACGCGCGCCGCGTCATGACCGCCACGCTCACCGTCACCCCCGAGGACGCGCTCTACGACACCCCGCGCCGCATCGCCGGCGCGGGTCTCGCACCGGGGGCCGAGGTCGCACTGCATGCGTGGTCGACCCAGCCCGACGGCCGGCGCTGGGAAAGCCGCGCCGTGTTCCGCGCCGATGCCGAGGGCGGCTTCGACCTGACCCGCGACGCGCCGGTCGCGGGCGACTACGAGGGCGTCAGCGCCATGGGGCCGGTGTGGTCGCAGGCGCCTGCCGGCACCCCCGCCGGCACGCCGCTCGATCCCGTCGCCCCGGTCGTCACGCAGCTCCGCGCCACGAGCGGCGGGCAGGTGGCGGAGGCGCGGCTGGTGCAGACCCTGCTCGCCCCCGGCGTGACGCGTCAGACGGTGCGCACGGACGGGCTGGTCGGCACGCTGTTCACCCCGGCCGGGCCTAGCCCGCATCCGGCGGTGATGCAGCTCAACGGCTCCAACGGCGGGGTGAACGAGCCGATCGCCGCGCTGCTCGCCGCGCACGGCTTCGCCACGCTGACGCTCGGCTATTTCAACATCGAGGGCCGGCCGCGCTACATCTCCAACACGCCGCTCGAGTACTTCGCCGAAGGGCTGGACTGGCTGCGCCGGACAGTGCGCCCGGCCGGCGATTTCGTCGCCGTGCTCGGCGCTTCCCGCGGCGGGGAGCTGGCGCTGCTGCTGGGCGCGACCTTCCCCGAGCGCATCTCCGCCGTCGTGGGCTACGTGCCGGGCGCCTATGTGCATAGCGGGCAGAGCGCGGCCGATCCTGCCGTGGGCCGCGACGGGCCGTGCTGGACGCTGGGCGGCAAGCCGCTGCCGCATCTGTGGCAGGACAACCGCACCGCAAGCTGGAAGCCCTATGACGAGATGCCGCCGCCCGGCCGCCACGCCGCTGGCGTCATGACCGCCCTCGCCGACCCCGAGGCGACCGCCCGCGCGCGCATCCCGGTCGAGCGCATCGGCGGCCCGGTGCTGCTGATCGCCGGCACCGACGACGGGTCCTGGCCGGCCGACCTGTACGCGCAGACAGTGGCGGACACGCTGGTCCGCGCCGGGCACAGCCATGAGGTGACGAACCTGCGCTACGAGGGGGCCGGCCATGCCATCCGCTATCCGGTGCAGCCGACGACACAGGTGACCTACCGCCACCCGGTCTCCGGCCGGCTCAACACCACCGGCGGCACCGCGAAGCTGAACGCGGAGGCGAGTGCCGCCGCCTGGCCGGAGGTGATCGCCTTCCTGCGCCGCGCGGCGGGGCGCTACTGACGGCGGCATCTACCGCGCCGCGCGGCTGCTCGTCTCACCCGGCCCTCCCGCCGCCGAGAACCTTGCGAAACAATCGCTTGCCTTCCCCCTCTCCCGCCAGGCGGGAGAGGGAACTTGCGAGACCGCGCTCACCCTTCCGCAAAGCTCCCGCGTGGATGGACTCCCTAGGGCCAGCGCACCTCCGGCGGCATCGACATCAGGATCGCCTCCGTGTTGCCGCCGGTCTTCAGGCCGAACAGCGTGCCGCGGTCGTGGAGGAGGTTGAACTCCACGTAGCGGCCGCGGCGGATGAGCTGGTGTTCCCGCTGCGCTTCGGTCCAGGCCAGCCCCATGCGGCGGCGGACGATGGGCAGGTAGGCGGCGAGGAACGCCTCGCCCACGTCGCGGGTGAAGGCGAAGTCGGCCTCCGCGTCGCCGCTGTCGAGCCAGTCGAAGAAGATGCCGCCCACGCCGCGCGGCTCGCCCCGGTGCGGCAGGAAGAAGTAGCGGTCGCACCACTCCTTGAACTTCGGATAGTAGCCCGGGTCGTGGCGGTCGCAGGCGGCGCGATACGCGGCGTGGAAATCGGCCGTATCCTCAGCCGTCTCGGCGCTGTCCATGAACATCGGCGTCAGATCGCCGCCGCCGCCGAACCAGCCGCGGGTGGTGACGATCATGCGCGTGTTCATGTGCGTCGCCGGCACGAGCGGCGAGCACATGTGCGCCACGAGCGAGATGCCGGAGGCCCAGAAGCGCGGGTCTTCCTCCGCACCCGGGATCTGCTTGCGGAACTCGGGGCTGAACTCGCCCTGGACGGTCGAGACGTTGACCCCGACCTTCTCGAACACCCGCCCGCGCATCACCGACATCACCCCACCGCCGCCCTCGGGCCGGGTCCACACCGTGCGGACGAAGCGGCCGGCCGGCCGGTCGGCGAGCGGGCCGGCCTGGGCGTCCTCGATCGCCTCGAACTCGGCGCAGATGCGGTCGCGGAGGGATTCGAACCACGCGCGGGCCGCGGGCTTCAGCGTCTCATGGGCGGGGGCCGGGGGCTGCATCCGGCCCGTCTGGCAAGGCCGACCGCGGGGCGCAAGGTGGCCCGTTCAGACGGGGCCGGTGTTGCGGTTGCGAAAGCCCTGTTTATAAGGAAGCTGCGAGCGGGATAGACCCGCTTGCGGCACTGCGGTGCGAGGGAAGCGCACCGCGCTGACCCGCGTTCGATCCGTCCCGAGGTTGATGCCGATGGCCGATGCCGCCGCCAATTCGCACGCGCCCCTGCCGGGCGAGGCGACCAAGCGCGATTTCCTGATGCTCGTCACTGGCTCGATGGCGGCGGTCGCCGTCGGTGCCGTGACCTGGCCGCTGATCGACTCGATGAACCCGGCCGCCGACGTGCTCGCCCTGGCCTCGACCGAGGCCGATCTCGCACCGGTTCCGGAAGGTCAGGCTGTGACCGTGCTGTGGCGCGGCAAGCCGATCTTCCTGCGCCACCGCACCGCCGCGGAGATCCAGGAAGCCGTGGACGTCCCGATGAGCCAGCTCCCGGACCCGCAGCCCGATGCCGACCGCGTGAAGGCGGGCAAGACGCAGTGGCTGATCGTCACCGGCGTGTGCACGCATCTGGGCTGCGTGCCGCTCGGCAACAAGCCCACCGACCCGCGAGGCGAATTCGGCGGGTGGTTCTGCCCCTGCCACGGCAGCCACTACGACACCTCCGGCCGCATCCGTAAGGGCCCGGCACCGGCGAACCTCGTCGTGCCGCCCTACGCATTTGAAACCGACACCAAAATCCGCATCGGCTGACCCCGAACGGCACGAAGCGACAGGACACCGACATGGCAGGCCTGCACCCCAGCGAATTCAAGAACCCGGTCATCAACTGGATCGATACCAGGATGCCCGTGTTCACCATGATGCAGAAGGAGTACGGCGTCTTTCCGACGCCGAAGAACTTCAACTATTTCTGGAATTTCGGCGCGCTCGCGATGGTGACGCTGGCGGTGATGATCGTCACCGGCATCTTCCTGTCGATGAACTACGCTGCCAACACCACCATCGCCTTCGATTCCGTCGAGCGCATCATGCGCGACGTGAACTACGGCTGGCTGATCCGCTACGTGCACATGAACGGGGCCTCGATGTTCTTCATCGTGGTCTACATCCACATGCTGCGCGGCCTGTACTACGGATCCTACAAGTACCCGCGCGAGCTGCTGTGGATGCTGGGCGTAGTCATCCTGCTGCTGATGATGGCGACCGCGTTCATGGGCTACGTGCTGCCCTGGGGCCAGATGTCGTTCTGGGGCGCGACCGTCATCACCAACCTGTTCAGCGCCTTCCCCATCGTCGGCGAGCACATCGTGACGTGGCTGTGGGGTGGCTTCTCCGTGGACAACCCCACGCTCAACCGCTTCTTCAGCCTGCACTACCTGCTGCCGTTCGTGATCGTGGGCGTGGTGTTCCTGCACATCGTCGCGCTGCACATCACCGGGTCGAACAACCCGCTGGGCATCGACGTGAAGTCGCCACAGGACACGCTGCCCTTCCACCCGTACTACACGATCAAGGACAGCGTCGGGATCTGCGTCTACTTCATCGTCTTCGCGTTCCTGGTCTTCTTCACGCCCAACTATCTGGGCCATCCGGACAACTACATCCCGGCAAACCCGCTGGTGACGCCGGCGCACATCGTGCCGGAATGGTACTTCCTGCCGTTCTACGCGATCCTGCGCGCGGTGCCGTCCAAGCTCGGCGGCGTGCTGCTGATGTTCGGCTCCATCGCGGTGCTGTTCGTGCTGCCGTGGCTCGACTTCTCGAAGGTCCGCTCGATGAAGTTCCGCCCCGTGACGCGGATGTTCTTCTTCCTGTTCGTGATCTGCTGCTTCGTGCTCGGCTATGTCGGCGCCAAGCCGCCCGAGGGCATCTGGGTGACGATGGGCCGCGTGGCCACGCTCTACTACTTCGCCTACTTCCTCGTGATCCTGCCGCTGTGCAGCCTGCTGGAGCGGCCGCTGCCGCTGCCGGAAAGCATCAGCAGGCCGGTGATCGGCGGCGGGCCGCTGCCTGCCGGTGCAACTGCCCAGACGATGGAGCGTGCGTGATGCGCCGCCTCGCTGCCCTGGCGCTGCTCGGCGCCGTCATGATCGCACCTGCCGCCCGCGCCGCGGAGGAGGTCCATATCCCGCGTCAGGAATGGTCCTTCGGCGGGCTGTTCGGCACCTTCGACCGCGCCTCCGCACAGCGCGGCTACCAGGTGTTCAAGGAGGTCTGCGCGAACTGCCATTCGGCGCACCTGATCGCCTTCCGTAACCTCGCCGGCATCGGGCTGTCCGAGGCGGAGATCCGCGCGCTGGCCGCGCAGGTGGAAGTGACCGACGGGCCGAACGACGAGGGCGAGATGTTCACCCGCCCCGGCCGCGCGTCCGACCGCTTCCCGCGGCCGTTCCCGAACGAGAACGCGGCGCGCGCCGCCAACAACGGCGCCTTCCCGCCGGACCTGTCGCTGATCGTCAAGGCGCGCCCGGCGGGGGCCGACTACCTCTACGCGCTGCTCACCGGCTACGGCGAGCCGCCCGAGGGCGTCACCGTGATGGAGGGGATGAACTACAACTCCGCCTTCCCCGGCCATCAGATCGCGATGGCCCAGCCGCTGCACGACGAGCAGGTCACCTACTCGGACGGCACCAAGGCCACCGTCTCGCAGATGTCGCACGACGTGACGACCTTCCTCGCCTGGACCTCCGAGCCGGAGCTGGAAGTGCGCAAGGCGATGGGCGTGAAGATCATCCTGTTCCTGATCCTCCTCACCGGCCTGACCTACGGGGTGAAGCGGAAGATCTGGGCCGACGTTCACTGAGGCCGGCGAGACCGGCCTCGGTTCCCTACCTGCCCTCAGGCGCCGGACGGGCGCATCCGCGCCCTTGGCTCGCCGCATAGGCGGCGGGCTCCGTCCGGGGCCTCGGCACGAGGCCCGACCTCGCGCCGCTACCCAAACGGACGCTGCGGGGTGCCATGACTGACATGATCGAACCGGTCATCGGCATCCTGGGCGGCTCCGGCCTCTACGACATCGACGGGCTGGAGGACCGCACGTGGCGGCGCATCGCCTCGCCCTGGGGCGAAGCCTCGGACGAGGTGCTGACCGGGCGGCTCGACGGCGTGCGCTGCGTGTTCCTGCCCCGCCACGGCCGCGGCCACCCCTTCGCGCCGACCGACGTGAACTACCGCGCCAATATCGACGTGCTGAAGCGCGCCGGCGTGACCGACGTGCTGTCGCTGTCGGCGGTGGGCTCGCTGCGCGCGGACCTGCCGCCGGGGCAGTTCGTCATCGTCGACCAGTTCATCGACCGCACCTTCGCGCGCGCCAAGTCCTTCTTCAGCGCCGGCTGCGTGGCGCATGTCTCGATGGCCCATCCGGTCTGCCCGCGGCTGGGCGATGCACTGCATGAGGCGGCCGCCGGGATCGGCCTGCCGGTGGCGCGCGGCGGCACCTACCTCGCGATGGAAGGGCCGCAGTTCTCCACGCGGGCGGAAAGCGAGCTGTACCGGAGCTGGGGCTGCCACGTGATCGGCATGACCAACATGCCGGAGGCCAAGCTCGCCCGCGAGGCAGAGCTTTGCTACGCGACGGTGGCCATGGTCACCGACTTCGACTGCTGGCACCCCGAGCACGACCACGTCACGGTCGAAGCCGTGGTGAAGGTGCTGTTCGCGAACGCCGACAAGGCGCGCGCCCTGGTCAAGGCGGTGGTGCCGCGCATCGGCGCGCCGCGCGGCCCCTGCCCCGCCGGCTGCGACCGCGCGCTGGACCACGCGCTCATTACGGCGCCGGACAAGCGCGACCCGGCGCTGGTCGCGAAGCTGGACGCCGTCGCCGGGCGGGTGCTGGCGTAGCGCGGGGCGCTGCCCCGCACCCCGGAAGGGCTCTGCACCCGGCAGGGGGCACGGCCCCCTGCCGGGTGCAGGGGCCCGTATCCACCTATACCGAACTCAACTGAAGTACGAATGAAACACAGCCCCCGCGCGGTCATCCGCCGCCGCCAAAAGGCCGCTTTGAATCACGCTTCCAGCTCCCCTCAAGAGTCCACGCGACTCAGGGCGAGGCAGTCGCCGGATAGGATGCTACGGAAAAAGTGCCGTGGGCCGGGATTAGGAGCCCGGGCTGCAGCGTATATGGGCCATGACGCGGAAGGCTGCCGGCTGGACGGGCGTAGACGTGATTGGCCAGCTCGGGGCGCTGCGCCGCTACGCGCGCTCGCTGACGCGCGACGAGGCGGCGGCAGAGGATCTCGTCCACGAAGCCCTGGCCCGCGCCTACGAGAACCGCGCGGGCTTCCGTCCCGACGGTGACCTGCGTCCCTGGCTCCTGTCGATCCTGCACAACCGCTTCGTCGGGCTCTGGCGCAACCGGAAAGCCGAACAGAACCGGCTCGACCATCTCGCCCAGCTGGTGCAGCGGAACAATCCCGGTCTTGGGCCGGAAGCAACCGTCCGCGTGGGACAGATCTACCGTGCCTTCTCCACCCTGCCGGATGAGCAGCGCGCGGCCCTGCACCTCGTTTCGATCGAGGGTCTCTCCTACCAGGAGGCCGCGGCCGTGCTGGACGTGCCTCTCGGCACGCTGATGTCGCGTCTCGGCCGAGCCCGCGCCGCGCTACGCGAGTTCGAAGGATCCGCCTCCGCCGAGCCCAGAGCTCGATCCGCACCCGCCATCGAGCGCCAGCGCCGCCTTCGCGTCGTAGGAGGGTCACATGACGGAAGCGGATGAGCCGATCTCCGACTTCGAGCTGCATGCCTATGTCGATGACCAGCTGGACATGCCGCGCCGCATCGAGGTCGAAGGATACTTGGCATGTAACCCCAAGGCCGCGGCACGGATCATGGCCGACCTGCGAAGCCGCGACACCCTGCGACTTGCCCTCGGGGCGCCGCCTGCGCACAAGAAGCCGGACACTTTCGACGCCGCCCGCCGTCTGGAGCGCAGCCTGACAAGGGCTCGGCTTGGACGGCAGGTGCGCCGCGCTGCGACGGCGGCGACCCTGGTGGCCGCAGGCTGGTTCATCCACGCCCAGTTGAGTCCGTTCGGCGTGGCGGAAAGCGAAGCCTCGCCACCGCCCCCCGCGTATGTCGAGGACGCCGTCCAGTCGCACCGCATCGCGCTGCTTCGGGCAGGGATGAGGTCGCAGATCGGGATGCCGGACTACGATCGGGAGGAGATCCGGTCGGCGACGGGAGTGGTCATGCCGCCCCTGCCCCGCCGCTGGCGCGTGCTGGATGTCCAGATCTTCCCGTCACGTGACGGGCCCAGCGTCGAGATGGCGGTGCAAGCCGGCGATCTCGGTACCCTCTCGCTGTTCGCCGTTCGGACTGGTCACGCGCGGGACGTGGAGCCTGCCTTCGCGCAGATCGGTGACGAGCGGGTCGTCCATTGGCGTACGGGCGAACTTGCCTACGCGCTGACCGGCAGCGCGCCGGCGCGCAATCTGGAGCGCGTTGCCCGCGATCTGGCCGACCGCCTCGACTGACAGTGCGACAACTTTGGAAAAGGACCCCCGGTGAAGCAGCCGCAGGAGTCGAGGCTGCCTACGTCGACGATGCCTGTACCGCTACCGGAGGCTACGACGCCTTCGGAGACGACGGGGAGATCTGAACGCCTTGTCCCCGCGGCACGCCTGCGTGAGGGGACAGGATACCCAGTCAGTGCGCGCAGCACGATCTTGGACAAAGGCCGCACTCGCCGCCAACCCGATCGTCTGACCATGGCGGCGACATTTACCCCTTGAGGAACCATCATGCCGGATTGGCTGATACCGCTCGCCCAAGTTCTGTTCATCGACCTCGTTCTTGCGGGCGACAACGCCATCGTGGTCGGCATGGCGGCAGCCGGCCTACCTGCTGAACAGCGGCGCAAGGCTATCTTCTGGGGTATCGCCGCAGCGACGATCATGCGCATCGGCTTTGCCGCCGTGACCACCCAGCTCCTCGCTATCGTCGGCATCACGCTCGCCGGCGGCGTCCTGCTCCTCTGGGTGTGCTGGAAGATGTTCCGCGAGCTGCGCGAGAGTGGCGGCGGGCACGCCGCCGAGGAGACCTCTCAGCACGAGGGCGCCGAGGTGGTCGCAGATCCGGCCGCTCAGGTGGAGGTGCCGCGCAAGACGCTGCGCCAGGCCATCACCCAGATCCTGGTCGCCGACATCTCCATGAGCCTGGACAACGTGCTGGCTGTCGCCGGTGCGGCGAAGGACCACACCTGGGTGCTGGTGGTGGGCCTTGCGATATCGGTGGTGCTGATGGGCGTCGCCGCGACGCTGATCGCCAGGCTGCTGGACCGCCACCGTTGGATCGCGTGGGTAGGGTTGCTGGTGATCCTCTACGTCGCGATTGAGATGATCATCGGCGGAACGCAGCAGGTCGCCGAGCAGGTGCCCGACGCTTATGCCTATCTGCTGTTGCCGCTGGGCTACCTTGCGCTGCCCGGCGTGTTCCCCGCCTGGCTCTGGGTCGGCGCGACCTTTGTGCAGCTGCTGCTCTTCGTCGGCCTGGGCGCCTTCGTCGCCGACCTCGTGCTGCAGGCCCGCCACAGCCGGCCTCGGGCGGTTCCCGCCGCGGCTTCGCCCAGCCCGGGCATGCGAGAGCTTGGCCATGCCCCGGGGAAGTAGGCACCACACCACATACCCTGATGGATACGCTTTTCGGCACATTGGAGTCTTGGATCCAGGCCGGCCCGGACGGGGCACCTGTGGCCATCTTCGCAATCACCTTCTTGGAATCACTGCCAGGCATAAGCCTGCTGGTCCCGGCGACTGCCCTGCTGCTCGGCGCCGGCACGCTCGAGCCCGGGCCAATGTTAGTCGCCGCTATCGCAGGCGCCATCCTGGGCGACGCAGTTGGCTTCTGGGTCTCACGCGCTGTGGGGCCGCGTGTGGTACGGCGGTGGCTTCCATAGAGGCAGCGTCGCGCCTAGCCGCTCCAGCCCTTGCCACATCAATCAGGGCCGACGGGTAGCGGCCATGGCTCGTTGTCGCTTGGCGGCGTCTCTGCCTCCGCCGTCGATCCACCATCTCGGTCCAGCACCCCGCCTGCCCATTTCATCGTCCAAGTTGAGCACTCTGCAGGTTCGTACGGACAGACAGCCGCAGCCGATGCAGCCGCTCAGCCCTGTCCGCAGGCGCTTCAGTTGCGCAATCTGTTCATCGATACGCGCAGTCCATTTTTTAGACAGCGAGGCCCAGTCCTCGCCGGTCGGAACGTGGTCGGTCGGCAGCTTGTCGAGCTCCTGTTTGATCTCGTCGAGCCGCATGCCGAGCTTCTGGGCAAAGACGATGAAGGCGAGCCGCCGAAGCACGTGACGGGGAAAGCGCCTGTGGCCAGAACCCGCCCGCTCTGAGGTGATCAAGCCGCGCTCCTCGTAGAAGCGCAGCGCAGACGCGGCGACGCCACTTCGCCGGGAGATTTGATTGATCGAGAGTATCACGTCCATCGCGGAGGGATACCAATGAGCTGGCTTGACCTGAAGTTCACTTGAACTTGTAGACGCAACGCATCGGACCCCGCCAAGGAGGTGAACCCGATGCGTCAGATACTATCCGACCTCTGGATCACGGAGCCCGAGTTTCCCGATCCCGAGAACTGGCCCACCCTGAAGTTCCACGGCTTCCTGCTGGTGCGGGAGCAGGGCAACCTGCTGTTCAACCGCGCCGAGCGCGAGGCCGACCACAATGCGATTGCCGAATTGGGGGGCGTCTCACACCACTACATCGCTCATGGGCATGAGGCAGGCCCCGGGCTCGGCGTGATCAAAAAGCGGTTTGGTAGTGTCCTGCTGGCGCACGGCGCCGCCGCTCACGATGTAACTCCGCATACGCGGATCGATCACGTCCTGGAAGGCAAGGAGGTCCTTGCCGACGGCGTGGAGGTCATCCGCACACCCGGGCACACGGCGAGCAACGTTGCCTTCAAGGTACGCTCGGGTCAGGGCGAAACCTATCTGTTCGTAGGCGACACTCTCTTTCCGGCAAGAGGCAAGTGGGAGGCTATTGTCTTTGCCGATGAAGGCGGAGACCGAGTCCAGCTCGAGCAGAGCCTCGCCGATCTGGCGAGACACGACCCTGATGTCGTGTTCTTCAGCGCGACGCTTCCTGACGAGGGGTTCCACAGGTTTACCCGGAGCGAATGGCGCGCAGCGCTCGACGAGGCAGCCCGATCACTCGCGTGATCGACGGTGAGGCATAGCCCTTCTCATTCCCGGGCAGCAGGCCGGCCGGGCAAAGGCGGCAATCTGGCAGCTTGCATGCAGCCCACGCGCCATCCTCTGCTCCACCATCCAGGCTAAGCACGATAGAGCTCGGCGCCTTTGTCGCCAGAACTAAGTCTCGACCAAGTCAGCCGCTCCACCGATGGCCGCCAACGTCTGCATCTTCCAACGGCGCTGACAGCCGACAGTCAGGAGTCGACCAGATCTCTAACATCGATCCGACTGACGCCTTTAGCAAAGCCGCTAAACTCCCACTAGCAGAAAGGTCCGCATCGCGCTCTGGATCATAGATAGTCACCTGCGTCCCAACTGCATTATTCTGCAGCAACGCTCTGAGAAGCGCTTCGCTCTCGGCCCACGAGAGCCCGTCGTCCTGAGGTGAATCGACTGCGATTGTGCCGCGCTGCGGAACACTGCCTGCAAAGCCTTCGCGAACACCTGCCTGGATTGCGAGCGGAGAGCCGCCATGATCCGTGACAAAGCTTCGATTGTGAGAACGGCTACGCTAAGCTTGGCAGCGGAACTTCCGCTGGTCACGCTCATCCACGCGCCGGCCGGATGTGGCAAGACCGAGCTGGCTCGACAACTGGCAAGCAGAATCGCACCAAGAGGGGCGTCCGTCACGCTCGGCCGGCACATGGCGGACGGCGTCTCCTTCCTGACAGCCGTGGCGGCGGCGGCCCGAGACGCCGTTCCGGATGCAAGCCTGCCGTCTCTGGCGTCCGACGACCTGGTCAATGGGGGAGCCTGGCTCGCGCGACTCATGACAGCCGTCAGGCCGTTCGTGTTGCAGCTTGATGACCTCCACCGTCTCGGCCGCAACGCACGTGTCGAACGCATCCTCGTCGAGGCGGTCCGCTCCGCACCCCCGGGCTTCTATCTGATCATCACCACGCGCACCCGTCCGGGCTCGGTCTGGGCGCGGCACGTGGCCGAAGGAAGGGCGAGAGTGGTCAGCATGGATCACCTCGCGCTCGACACCCGGGAGGCGGCAGAGCTCATCGCTGTGGAAGGCGCGATGGACTGGGCGCCTGAGACGCTGGTGGAGGCATGTGGCGGATGGGTGCTCGGGGCCCGGATGCTGCTGCGCCGGCCCGGCCCCCCGGCGGGCAGGATGGACGATGAGGCGGGCATGGTCGATCTGATCGATACGGAGCTGCTCGCCGACCTGCCGTCGAGCGCCACCGCGATCCTGCGACGCACCCCGCCCCTCGATGGACTCGACATCACCGTCGTGGCCGAGGTGATCGGACTGGAAGCACGGGACTTTCGGGCGCTGGCAGCGGGCCTGTTATTTCTCGACATCACCGTCGACGGGCAGATCCATGTCCATGACCTCCTCAAGGCGGCCATTCGCCAGCGCTGGGGCGAGACGGCGAGCGACACCCGATCCGACTTGCTTGCCGCCGCTAGAGCGCTTTGGGCGAACGGAGACACGAGAAGTGCCCTGTCGCTGCTTTCGGCCACCCAAGCCTGGGACGAACTCATAGCGCTTCTTCCGGCTTCGGCGCCGTCGATCGCCGAGGCGGGGGATTTCGGGATCCTGCTCGCCGCGCTCAAGCCCATGCCGGACAACCTGCGCCGCGCCAGCGTGGTGGCAAGCTACTGGCACGGCGTCTCCCTTCTCAATCTGGATCCACCGCGGGCCAGGGCCCTGCTCGAGGAAGCGCTGGAGGCAATCCTCGCCGACGGCGCGGCGGAGGATGAGGCGCTGCTCATCCCACTCTGGACGGCTTGCGCAGATGGAATTTGGCTCGAATGGTGGGACTGCACCCGCGCCGATCTTCACCTGGAGTACCTGCCGCGGCTAACCGCGGTCGCCGAACGCCACGGCCAGGAAGCGCTGCTCGCACACGGTGCCGTGGCGGCGCTGTCGATCCGAAACCCTGCGCATCCGGATTTTCCCTCGTGGGAGGCTCAAAGCCTCGCCGCATTCTTTGAGCCGGCGCCACGGCATGAGGCGGTCCGTCGCGGCATCCAGCTCTTCTTTCGCTACTGCTGGGGCGAGGGTGCGCGCTGGAAGGCCGAACTCGTCCGGGCTCGGCTCGATCACCTCTTCGGAGACCGCAACGCACCACTCGCCGACATCTGCACCCGGCTCGTCGCGACGACCGAGTTCCTGAGTATCTTCGAACCTGATGCCGAAGTGGTCTTCGCGGCATTGACGCGTGGTCTCGCTGCTACCGAGCGGCATGGGCAACGCTTCTGGGATGTGACCATGGCAAACGCGGCGCTCTATCGCGCCGTCTCGCAGGAAGACATGGCACAACTCGATGCCGGAATCGCGCTGCTGGACGAGCGACTCGGTCCGCAGTCCAACCCCAACTACGTGGCAATCCACGAAAACTTCCTGGCTTGCCGGCACTGGCTGTCAGGGCGCGCCGAAGCCGCATTGGAACACGCGTTGACAGCGCATCGGCTGGCAGTCGCGAATGGCTTCTCGATCTCGCCCGTCTACTATGGGCTTGCCATTGCCGCGATCCTTTCCGACCTCGGCCGGGCAACGGAAGCGCGACGCTGGATGAGCAAGGCTCGCCGGACGGCGCGGGCGCAGCGAAGCCATATCCTGACGTTCCTGGCATGCCTCCGGGGGGCGGCTTTGATGCGGGCTGCCGGGCTGCCGCGACGGGCCGAGCCCTATCTGAGGAACGCTCTGGCCACGGGGGCGGCGCAGAGGTTCATGTCCCACCCCTATCTTCGCCGCACCGAGATGGCGGCCCTCTTCGCTCTGGCACGGCAACGTGCGATCGCAACCGCCTACGTCGCCGACATGGAGAAAGCACTCTGCCTTCAGGCAGTATCCGGCGAGCCAATCCGTCTGGTGACACACGGGGGCTTTGATCTCCAGACGGCCGGGCACTCCCGCCTCGGGCGGGGCAAGGCGAAGCGGGTGCCCGGGCTGCTCGCCCTGCACCTAGTCGCGTCGGGCTGGCGCGGACTTGCCAGCGAGGAGCTCATCGACCGGCTATGGCCTGACGCCGACGCCGAGTCCGGCCGCAAATGCCTGAAGTCCGCCGTCTATCGGCTTCGGCAGCTCTTCGGCGATCCCGATGCCGTCCGGGTTGGTGGGGATCGTGTCGCGCTCAATTCCGAACGCGTCTCCGTCGATGCCTGGCAGCTTGAGGCGCTGGCGCGCACGGGCGATGCGAAGTTCTCCACAGCGCTGGAGTTGCATCAGGGCTCGTTTGCCGGGCCCGCCGCCAGCAGCCATCCAGAGCTTCTGCTCTACGCTCAACACCTGAACCGCTTGCTGTCACAAATCGCCGTCCGCGAAGCCACCGTGCAACTCGGCGTCAACGCGCCCGAGGCTGCGATGGCCACCATGGATGAGGCGATACGCCATCTCGGGCTGGACGATCGCCTGCTTGCGGTCGCGCAAGCAGCAGCCACAGCACTCGGCCGCGCGATCGATCTCCCGGCAGCCGGTGCCGACGCCGACTAGTGACGAAAGTCACAGTCCGAGCAAGCCACTCGGCGAAAAACCCGGGCAACCCATGACTTGCCGACCATCGGTTACCAATCGGTGACCGCGATCGACCAGCGTGGTCCGCCACGGGAGAGCCGGGCCAACGCATCGGCGAATCTCTGTATTCGAGAGCAAGCCTGTCTGGAGGCGGCGCCATGGACCTATTCAACATTCAGCGCGGCGTGATGTGCTCCCTCGCTGCGGCGTACGGACTCCAGGGGGACAAGGAGGAGTTCAAGCGATACTACGAGCTCTTCAAGAAGGCCCAGGATTACGACAAGGAGCATCATGACGCGGCGGCGAACGCCGTCAGGCAGAGCATCCAGGCCATCAAGCGCGTCTGCGACGCCGTGCCGGCAGGGAGGGAGCCCCTTTCTGCTACCGTTGAAGGTGACGGCCTTGGCCTGGTGAAGCGTCTGCCCAGCGGCGCGCGCTATGTGGTGTTCTCCGATCATCACATCACCGACCGGGGTAATCGCCAGAACTTCTTCGCAGCGAAGAACAAGGAACTCTATCTCGAAATTCTCAAGGACTACTACGGAGTTGCCGGGTTCGATCTCATCGAGAATGGAGACGTCGAGGAGCTTCTGATCTACGAGCCCGACCTCGGCGAGATGGGTGACATCGGTTCATGGGGTTGGCCGAAGATACTCTCCTACCGCCGCATCAAGATCGAGGAGAGCATACGGTCCATCGCGGCCGACAACTCGGATTACTACCGGGTGATCTACGACACCTTCGCCTCCAGGAGGAAATATCACAAGGTCGTCGGCAACCACGATGTGGCGCTGCTGGATGGCGAGTTGCTTCAGCTGCTGCGCAGCGCAACCGGCTATCACTTCGAGCGTCCGGTCGAAACAGTTCTCCTCTCGGATAGCAAGCGCCACAGCTACTTCATCTGCCATGGGCACCAGTTCGACCACAGCTGCACGCGCCGCTTCGCGGAGCATATCGGCGAGAGCTACACACAGGCGGGTGCCTGGGCTTTCCAGGGTCCGGACCGGACCTGGCTCCACAGCAGGGACTGGCTCGACGACATGCTTGCCGGCCGTCGACCGGTCACCAACAACATCGTTGGCACGGAGCCGACGGGTCTGACGGCCGGTCAGGTACTGTCTCTGGTCGCGGCCTTCGGTGCCGGGGCGGTTCTGGGGGGTGCCAGCATAACCGCCGCTCTCGCCAGCGGGTCGCTTTCGACCGCGATGCTGCAGGCGATCTTCAACATCGTGCCGCCGCAGGCCTTCTTCGAAGAGGTGATGCAGAAGAACATCGCCTGGGAGTATTTCGAGAACCCGGACGACTACGGGAAGCTCATCGACCAGATCGCCAGCGGTCACCGATGGTTCAAGGTGCGTCACACCGAAGAGATCGAGCTGACCGACTTCCTGGCAAATGAGGGCACGCCGAGGCCCTGGGGCAGTGACACGCCTCCCACGGTTGTCATCGGTCATTCGCACGAGGCGCGCCTGAAGGCACGGCGGCCAAACGGCAAGATCGCATCTCGCTATATCAATACTGCTGCCGCCGGGCGGTTCGAGAACATGATCTGGGGATTGGAGATCGTCAGCGGGGAGCCGTCTCTCGTCACCTGGCACAGAAATACGACCGGCGCACCGGTCCGCACGCTTTGGGAGCCCACTTCCCTCGGTCCGATCAGTGTCCTGGAGCCCGCCTCACAGGCGACTCTCGAGGAGTTGCTCAAGGCGCTTCCCCCCGAGCAGGCGCCTCTCGACGAGACGACCTTCCGGATCGCGATGATGCACGAGGCTTGAGCGCAGGCCATCGAGATCAGGAGAGCCTCCATGGCTGATGACATCGAACCGCCATTTCCGATCTGGCAAGGTTTCCGGCACAGCTGGACCTACAATCATCGCCTGAACCGGATCGGCAACTGGCTGACGGCCGATGCGCGGGATGGTGACACTCTGCAAATTGCCCTCGGCCATTCCGCCGCCTCGGGTTCGGGTCGGGACGAGGCAAGTTTCAGTGGCTATCATACGAGCGTCCGCGCAGACGGAGTGCATTGCCGCGAGATCCGGCGAACGATCCATATCTCCGCCCGCGAGCAGGAAAGCCAAGTATTCCAGCGCGAGATCCGCCTCGGTCGCGACGCGGTCCCTGCTGACTGCGATACATTTGCCGCCATACTCGCAGGGTTTGACCTCTGGTCCGGGAAGGATGCGGACAAGCTCGCCAGCTTCCATCTGGCGACGACGGTCCCGCGCCGCGATCCAGGGACCGGCGAGATCGTCTTTGCCCTTCTCGGTGCTCTCAACGTCGATTGCGACAGCCCGGAATGCGACAACTTTCAGACAGCCGGAGGACTGATCGCCTCGATCGCCGCCGGGGCTGCGTTGGGCGGCAACCTTGGCGGGCTGCCCGGTCTCCTCGCCGGCGCCGTCTTTGGTGGCCTGTTCGCCAAGCTGAACGTCACCACCGACTACAACCTCGTGGTTCATCTTGCCGTGATCGCGGGGCACTCGGACACCCTCTGCGCTCGTCTCAGTACCACCCAGAACACCTATTCCTGGGGAACAGACGAGGCAGTCACCCGCGCGAAGGAAGGTGTCGTCCGCGTCGAACTGGAGGGAGACCACAATCAGCGCTGGCGTCACACCGTGCCGGCGATCACCCAGCTCTCGCTGGAAGTAACCCGCGAGCGCGGAGTGCTGCGGCCAGATACAGCTATGCACCTGCTGGAGTGGGACATGGCCGTCACTCCGGTCACCTCCAGAGGAGATGGCTGTACCGCGGATATCGAGCTGTTCTTCCGCAACTGGGCAAACCGGGAGTCCGAGTTCCTGGACGAGCAGATCGATCCTCCGATCATCGGCGACGTCGATTGGCTGGACCAGCAGGTCGAAGGAGCATTCTCGCACCGTGACGCAGGCATGGCGAATGTCGTCATCGGCGTCGCGCTGCTTCAGTTCGCCAGGGCGGAAGTCGTCGGCCAGAACCACTGGACCGGCAGGTTGATCTGGCAGGGGGGTGGGGAAAGTGCGGCCTCTCCCGACGCCGTCCGAACAGCCACACGCACCCATACCATCCCGATGGCCGACGATGCCGCCCCGCTCGCGATGATCGACGGGGTCCACCGCATCGCGGTCGACCATGCCATGTGAAAGCCCAGAAAAAGGAGAAACCGATGGCAAAGGCCCCCGCATCCGCCTCCGCTGCAACTGCGCCCGTCGCAGGTACCGCAAACAATGCGGCCATCGCTGCAACGCTCTATGAGGAGTGTCGCGGTCGCGTCGCAGGCTACACCGTCGGTGCTTCCGGGCTCACCATCAAACTGGATTGCAGCGCAATCTTCCGCATCGCTGTCTCGGTCGGAGCGGACCAACCGCATTTTCGCTCTGCTGTCTCGATGGCCATGATTGCGGTCAACAACCGCGTGAATCCGGCGACGCAAGGGTCAGGCAGCGATCAACAGTTTATGTGGGTTCGGCTCCACAGGACGACGAAGGATCAGAAGATCCGGCCGGCATTGGCGGTGGGAATGACGTACAACAACGACGCCGACCCGTTCGATATCGACGGTTTTGTCTACACGCCGGACGTGGGCTAACTCTCCGATTGACGAGGCGGTTGCAGGCCTTTTCTGCCGATCGCTGCGCGTGGTCGCTTGTACCACATTTCAGGACTAGCGACATGATGTCGAGGTGAACGATGGCTCTAACCACGCGCACGTCGGAAAGCGGAAAGGCAGCTGCCGGCCCAGATCCTGCCAGACCGATGTGCGCCCAGATCCGTCATAGGCGTTCGAGAAAGCTGTGCCCAAAAGCGGACGCACCTTCACGCATGCGCCGTCACCCTCCTGCCGCCGGGCACCAGCGGCAGGAAACTCTTCGAACACGGAGGCGCTCCTTGCGCTACGCCGCCCTCCGCCGCGTCAGCGCAGGCGGTCAAGTGCCATGTTCAGTCCCAGCACGTTCACGCGCGGTTCCCCAAGGAAGCCGAATTCCCGACCCTCTGCCTGCTGGTTCAACAGTGCGGTCACGCGTGCCGCCGGCAGTCCCCGTGCCTGCGCGACGCGAGCAACCTGCCGCGCAGCATTCTCCAGGCTGATATGTGGATCGAGACCCGAGGCAGAGGCCGTGGCGGCGTCCGCCGGCACAGACCCGCCGCCAAGATTCTCGACACGTTCCCGCAGCGTTTCCAGCAGCGCCGCCGACGTCGGTCCGCCCTGCGACGCCGCGGAGGCCGCTGCGTTATAGGGAGCGGAGCGCGTGCTGCCTGCATTGTCCGGGTCCGGCTCGCTGGTCGCGGAGGGGCGCGGGTGGAAGTAGCGCGGATCGCTGAAGTTCTGCCCGATCAGTGCCGACCCGACCACGCGCCCGTCGCGTTCGATCAGGCTGCCGCCGGCCTGGCGCGGGAACAGCGCACCGGCGATGCCGGTCATCGCAAGGGGCGCCGCGAGACCCAGGAGCAGGGTGAACAGGCCCACGACCGCAATGGCGGGGCGAAGGATGGCGTTCATGGTCAGGCGATCCCCAGCAGGACGAGGAACATGTCGATCAGCTTGATCCCGGCGAAAGGCGCGACAATCCCGCCTGCGCCGTAGATCAGCAGGTTCCGCCGCAGCAGCGCGGCGGCACCGATCGGCACGTAGCGCACGCCGCGCAGTGCGAGCGGCACCAGCGCCACGATGATCAGCGCGTTGAAGATCACCGCGGAAAGGATGGCGCTCTCCGGGCTCGCAAGCTGCATGACGTTGAGCGCCTGCAGCTCGGGATAGGAGGCGACAAAGATCGCCGGCAGGATGGCGAAGTACTTCGCGACGTCGTTGGCGATGGAGAAGGTGGTCAGTGCGCCGCGCGTGATGAGGAGCTGCTTGCCGATCTCCACCACCTCGATCAGCTTGGTCGGGTCGCTGTCGAGATCGACCATATTGCCGGCCTCGCGTGCCGCCTGGGTGCCGGTCTGCATGGCGAGGCCGACATCGGCCTGGGCGAGCGCCGGCGCGTCGTTGGTGCCATCGCCGGCCATTGCGACCAGTCGCCCCTCGGCCTGCGCCTTACGGATGTAGGCAAGTTTGTCCTCAGGTGTCGCCTCGGCGATGAAGTCATCCACACCCGCTTCCACGGCGATGGCGGCCGCGGTCAGGCGGTTGTCGCCCGTCACCATGACTGTGCGGATGCCCATCTTGCGCAGGGCGTCGAAACGGCTGCGCATGCCGGTCTTGACGATGTCCTTCAGTTCGATGGCGCCGAGCAGCAGGCCATCCTTCGAGACGGCGAGCGGCGTGCCGCCGGCCCGCGCGATGCGGTCCACGGCATCGCGGAAGGCGAAGTGCGGGGCGACATCGAGGCTCTTCAACATGGCGTCCACCGCGCCCTTGCGGAAGCGCCCCTGCGGCAGGTCGAAGCCCGAGATGCGGGTCTGCGCCGTGAAGGGGATCACCGTCGCCCCGTCCGACACCTCCGGCGCCTCGATGCCGTAGCGCTCGCGCGCGAAGGCAAGGATGGAGCGCCCTTCCGGCGTCTCGTCGGCAAGCGATGCGAACACCGCGGCCTCGGCCAGGTCGCGCTCCGCCACGGCCAGCCCCGGCAGGAAGGCGGCGGCCTGGCGGTTTCCCAGCGTAATGGTGCCGGTCTTGTCGAGCAGCAGCACGTCCACGTCGCCCGCCGCTTCCACTGCCCGACCCGAGGTGGCGAGCACGTTGAAGCGCACCAGCCGATCCATGCCCGCGATGCCGATGGCTGAGAGCAGGCCGCCGATCGTCGTCGGGATCAGCGTGACCAGCAGCGCCGAGAGCACCGCGACCGAGGGCGGCTGCCCGTTCCACGATGCCAACCCCACCAGTGTCGCCACGGCGATCAGGAAGATGATCGTCATGCCGGCCAGCAGGATGTCGAGCGCGATCTCGTTCGGCGTTTTCTGCCGCGAGGCGCCTTCGACCAGCGCGATCATGCGGTCGAGGAAGGTCGAGCCCGGCGCGGCGGTGATGCGCACCACGATCCAGTCGGAGACGACCAGCGTCCCGCCAGTGACCGCGCTGCGGTCACCTCCGCTCTCGCGGATGACAGGGGCGGACTCGCCGGTCACCGCCGCTTCGTTCACGCTGGCGATGCCCTGGATCACCTCGCCGTCGGAGGGGATCAGGTCGCCCGCCTCGACCAGCACAACGTCGCCGACGCCCAGCTCGGTCGCCGCGCGCGGCTGCCACTGCGTGAGGTCTTCCGGGCGGACCAGCAGCTTGGCACGCGCCTCGGTGCGGGTGCGGCGCAGGCTGTCGGCCTGGGCGCGGCCGCGGCCTTCGGCCACGGCCTCGGCGAAGGTCGCGAAGAGCACCGTCAGCCACAGCCAGGCGGCGATGCCGGCCTGGAAAGCGAAGGGCTGTCCTGCGCCGACCGCGCGCAGCGCGAGGATCGTCACCAGCAGCGCCACCACCTCAGTGACGAAGATGACGGGGTTGCGGATCAGGTGCCGCGGATTGAGCTTGCGGAAGGCATCGACCGCAGCCCGGACCAGCAGCGCCCGGTCGGCGAGGACGACCACACGGCTGTCACGCCGTGCCGCGCCCTGATGGGTGGAAGTGAAGGCGTCCATGGGATGTGGCCTCAGAAGGTCTTGCCGGCGGCGAGTACGAAGTGCTCGGCGATCGGGCCAAGGGCGAGGGCGGGCATGAACTGCAGCCCGCCCATGATGAGGATCACGCCGGCCAGGAGCCCGGCGAAGAGCGCCCCATGCGTGGGGAAGGTGCCGGTCGACCCCGCCAGCTTGGGCTTGGCCGCGATGGCGCCCGCGATGGCCATCACCGGCACGACATAGGCGAAGCGGCCGAGCAGCATCGCGATGCCGAGCGTGGTGTTCATCCACGGTGTATCGGAGGTGAGGCCGCCGAAGGCCGAGCCGTTGTTCCCCGCCGCCGAGGTGTAGGCGTAGAGCATCTCGGTCAGCCCATGCGGCCCGGAGGCCGGAATGGAGGAGGCCGCCGCCGGCAGCACCACCGCGACAGCGGTGAAGCCGAGGATCACCGCCGGCAGCACCAGCACGGCGAGCATGGCGAGCTTGACTTCCTTCGCCTGCACCTTCTTGCCAAGGTATTCCGGCGTACGGCCGACCATCAGGCCGGCGACGAACACGGCCAGCAGCGCGAAGATCAGCATGCCGTAGAGGCCCGAACCGACGCCGCCCGGCAGCACTTCGCCGAGCTGGATCAGAAACATCGGCACGGCGCCGCCGAGCGGGGTGAAGCTGTCGAACATCGCATTCACCGCGCCGCAGGACACGCCGGTGGTGGTCGCGCTGAACAGGGCAACCAGCGCCTGGCCGAAGCGGATCTCCTTGCCTTCCATGTTGCCTTGCGCGGCGTCGAGGCCGGCGGCGATGTGCAGCGCGTTGCCGCCGGTCTCGGCCGCATAGATCAGCCCCGTCGCAATGACGACATAGCCCAGCATCACGAGGAACAGCGCGCGGCCCTGCCGGATGTCGCCCACCATGTGGCCGAATGTCAGCGCGAGGGCGAAGGGAATTACCGCTTGCGCCCAGATCTGCAGCGAGACCGCGAGCGCCATCGGTCCCTCGAAGGGATGCGCCGAGTTCACGCCGAAGAAGCCACCGCCATTGGTGCCGAGATGCTTGATCGCGATCTGGAAGGCCGCCGGCCCGAGCGGGATCGTCTGCCTCGCGCCTTCCAGCGTCGTCGCCTCGACATAGGGCGCGAGGGTCTGCGGAACGCCCACCTCCACCAGGGCGAGGCCCACCACCACGGCGAGCGGCAGCAGGACGTAGAGCGTCATCCGCGTGAAATCTGCCCAGAAGTTCCCGAGCTCCTTCAGCCCGCCGGTCGCGAAGGCGCGACAGACGGCAAGCGCCAGCGCGATGCCGGTTGCCGCGGAGAGAAAGTTCTGCACCGTCAGCCCGGCCATCTGGCTGAGATAGGACATCGCCGCCTCGCCGCTATAGGCCTGCCAGTTGGTGTTGGTGACGAAGCTGACCGCCGTGTTGAAGGCGAGCCAGGGGCTGAGCCCGTCGAAGCCTTGCGGGTTCAGCGGCAGCGAGCCCTGGAAGCGCAGCAGCGCGTAGAGCAGCAGGAAGCCCACCGCGTTCGCGGCGAGCATCGCCAGCGTATAGCCGCGCCAGCCCATGCCCTTGGCCGGGTCGATACCGGCGACCGCATAGATGGCGCGCTCCACGGGCGCGAGGAAGGTGACGCGTCCTGCAGCCACCGCCGCGATGTAGCGTCCGAGCGGGATCGCCGCGGCGATCACCGCGCCGAGGACGAACGCGATCTGCGCCCAGCCGATGAAGGTCATGGTGTCAGAGGTCCTCAGGGCGCAGCAGCGCCCACAGCAGGTAGAGGAGGAGGCCGGCCGCGACCGCGCCGGCGAGGAGAAGATCGGCCATGGTGCTACACGCGCTCGCAGCCGAGAGCGTACGCGGCCATCAGCGCGAAGACGCCGAGGCCGAGGCCGAGGAGGAGAATGTCGAGCATGGCTGCTCCCTGTCGCGACGATCCGGCGGTGAGGCGTAGCGAGGGGTCGCGCAAAGGCGCCATGCGAGATCGGCGGGCGGCGCGTAAAAAGCGCATAAACGGCCCGCCCAACGCGTTGCGCGGGACTTGTCTTTGCGGCTTCGTTATGCGCTGGGTCGCGCTTCGCCATAGCGTCTTTACGCGCCCAGGCAGCAGGCTCCGCCGCGTCCATTCAGGACGATCCCTTTCCCATAGGGAGCGGCTCCTTGCTCGCCCGCGCCGCGATGCCCCTTCACGAAACCCTCGCACGGCCGCGCAGCCTGCCGCTGCCACCGACCTCCCGCCCATCCGCGGCAAGATTGCTGCGCAGCATGCGCGCGCGCCTTGGGCGCATCCCCACCACCATGATCGTCTGGGCCGGGATCCTCGCAGCCTTCGCCTGGGCTTTCGTCGGATCGCTGGTGCTCGGCCTCGGCGCCGGCCAGGAGGATCGCGTCATTGCCCTTTCCTGGCTCGCCGTAGAGGTGCTGATCGGTGCAGTGACGCTCTGTGCCGTGCTGCTCGGAACAACGGCCCGAGAGGATCGGCCTGGCTGGACGGAGGCTGGCCGTGCCCCGGCCGACGAGACACGACATCGCTCCCCACCCTGACC
This sequence comes from Rhodovastum atsumiense, assembly GCA_037190665.1. Classification (GTDB taxonomy): domain Bacteria; phylum Pseudomonadota; class Alphaproteobacteria; order Acetobacterales; family Acetobacteraceae; genus JBBCJT01. The sequence continues at coordinate 28,316 of JBBCJT010000033.1, forward strand.
GGGTGAACGACACCATGGTAGGCCCGGCCTGCTATGCTCCCGACCATGGTTGACGAGCCCCATCGTCCGGATCCGGAGGCGCTGCTCGCCCTCGCGCGGCGCGAGGGGCGTGGGCGGCTGAAGGTGTTCCTCGGCGCCGCGCCCGGTGTTGGCAAGACCTACGAGATGCTGGCCGGGGCACGTCGGCGGCACGCCGGCGGCGCGGATGTCCTGATCGGCATCGTCGAGACCCATGGCCGCGCCGAGACACAAGCCGCGGTCGGTGGGCTGCCGGTGCTGCCGCGCGCGCGCTTCACCTACCGGGGGCAGGAACTCGAAGAGTTCGATCTCGACGCCGCCCTCGCCCGCCGCCCCGGCATCTTGCTGCTCGACGAACTCGCCCACACCAACACCCCCGGCAGCCGCCACCCGAAGCGATGGCAGGATGTGGAGGAGTTGCGCGAAGCCGGTGTTGAGGTCTGGACCACGATGAACGTCCAGCATCTGGAAAGCCTCTCCGAGGCCGTGGCCCGCATCACCGGCGTGCGCGTGACGGAAACCGTGCCGGACCGGGTCCTCGCCGAGGCGGATGCCGTCGAGCTGATTGATATCCCGCCGGCCGAGCTCATCGAACGGATGCGCCAGGGCCGTATTTACCGGCCGGATCAGGCCAGTCGCGCGCTGCGCGGCTTCTTCCGCGAAGGCAACCTCACGGCGCTGCGCGAGATGGCGCTGCGCCGTACCGCGGAGCGCGTGGATGCCGACGTCACCGGCTACATGCGCGCGAACGCAATAGCCGGCCCATGGCCCGCCGGCGATCGGGTGATGGCGCTGGTCGGCGCCGACGCCGCGGCAGAGACGGTGGTGCGCGAGGCGCGACGGATCGCCGACGCGCTGAAGGCGCCGCTGGTCGCGATCCATGTGGAGCAGCCGAGCACAGCCGCCGGCCCCGATCCCGGCCCCGCGCTGCTGCTGGCCGAGCGGCTCGGCGCGACGACGGAGACGGTGGTCGCGACCGACCTGCCTTCGGCGATCCTCCGCGAAGCCGCGGCGCGCAACGTGTCCCATCTGGTGATCGGTCGGGGCCGTCCGGGTTTCTGGCGCCGCCTGACGGGGCGCACGCTCTCCGCCATCCTGTTGCGGCGCGCGACCGACTTCACACTGCACCTCGTCCCCATGCCGGTCGCCGGGCCGCGGCGTGAGCATCAGGAGCCGCGCACGCTGCCACGATGGATTGGCTGGGCGGCGACGCTTCTCCTGGTCGTCGGCGCGATCGCTCTGGGTTACGCGCTCGATGGCATGTTGTCGGAAGGCGCGCTCGGCATGGTCTATCTGGTGCCGGTCGTCGCTGCGGCCGCCGGCTTCGGGCCGGCGCAGGCCGGGCTGGCGGCGGTACTGTGCTTCCTCGCCTGGAACTACCTGTTCCTGTCGCCGCGCTACACGCTCACCGTCGCCAGCCCGCAGGAGGTCGTCGGCATCGTCGTCTTCGCCCTGGTGGCGCTGTTGCTCGCAGGTACGACCGGCGGGCTCGGCCGCTCGGTGCGCGCGACGCGGGCGCGCATCGTCGGCCTCCGGCGCCTGGTCGAGTTCAGCCGGCGACTTGGTGCTCCGGGTGACCGGGGCGATCTCGTGCAGGCCGTCGCCGAGGAAGCGTCTCGCATCGTCGGTGGCGTGGTCTGCGTGCTGCTGCCGCTGCTGCCCGCGCCCGGCGAGACCGCGCCCGAGCCCGTGGTGCGCGCGGCAGTGCCGATCGACGCCGAGCCCGACGAGGCGGCGATGGCTGCGGCACGTTGGGCCATGGCGAACAACCGCGCGGCGGGGCGTGGCACGGACACCCTGCCAGCCGCGTCATGGCAGTTCCGCCCCATGCGCACCGCGCGTGGTTTGGCGGGCCTTCTGGGGATCCGTCGAGAGGATGGAGCCGAACCGCTGGAGGGCGAGGCCGACCGGGCGCTCGGTGCCCTGCTCGACCAGGCCGCCATTGCGCTGGAGCGCGCCGAGCTGATGGAGGAGCGAGCGCGCGGCGAAGCGCGCGCGGAGACCGAGGCGCTGCGGACGGCACTCCTCACCTCCCTCGGCCATGACCTCAGGACGCCGCTGACATCGATCCGCGGCGCCATCGGCACGCTGCGCGGCGCCGGGTCGGCGCTCAGCGAGGCAACCCGCGCGGACCTGCTGGCAACGGCGGAAGAGGAAACCGAGAGGCTGTCCCGTTGGATCGCGAACATCCTCGACATCGTCCGCATCGAGAACCGGCAACTGCACCCGAAGCGCGAGACGGTGGATCTCGCGGAGGCGGCCGAGGCGGCGGCAGTGCGGGCCACCAGGGAGCATGGGCGGGAGGTGGCGCTCGACCTCGATGCGCAGGCGGTGGCGCACCTTGATCCCGTGCTGCTCGACCAGATCCTCGCGAACCTGCTCGACAACGCGCTGAAGTTCTCAAGACCCGCGGGACGCGTCTCGCTGCGGGCCTGGCGGGACGGACCGGAGGTGGCCATCGCGGTGGAGGACGACGGCCCGGGCATTCCGCGCGAGGACCTGCACCGTGTCTTCGATCCCTTCTTCCGGGCTACTCGGACCGACCGCGTCGCCGCCGGGAGCGGCCTCGGCCTCGCCATCTGCCGCGGGCTGGCCCAGGCGATGGGCGGACGCATCGCAGCGGAAAGCCCGGTGACCGCCGACGGGCGCGGCGCACGGCTCACGGTCCGGTTCCCAGGCCTGTGAGCGAGCTTGCGCCACCGCGGATCCTCGTCATCGACGACGAGCCACAGATCCATCGCTTTCTCGGTCCCGCGCTCGAAGCGGCAGGCTTCACACCCATTCGCGCGGAGACCGGGGTCGCGGGGCTGCGCCTTGCCGCCGAGCGATCGCCGGCTGCGATCCTGTTGGATCTCGGACTGCCGGACATGGACGGCAAGCTCCTGATACCGCGGGTGCGCGGCTTCACGGCGGCGCCGATCGTGATCCTGTCGGCGCGGGAGCAGGAGGCGGAGAAGGTTGCGGCGCTGGATGCGGGCGCGGACGACTATGTCGAGAAACCCTTCGCGCTTGGGGAATTGCTGGCGCGGCTGCGCGCTCTGCTGCGGCGTGCCGGTGCAGCGGCGGTCGAACCCGCGGATGCGGTGCTGCGGGCCGGACCGCTCGAGGTTGATCTCGCCGCCCGGGTCGCACGGTTGAGCGGAGGCGAGCCGCTGAAGCTGACGCCACGCGAATGGGATCTGCTTGTTGCACTGATGCGCGGCGGGCAGGGCCGTGTGATCACGCAGCGCCAGCTGCTCCTCGCCGTCTGGGGACCGGCGCATGCCGAGGACACGCAGTATCTCCGCGTCTATGTCGGCCATCTCCGGCAGAAGCTGGGAGGAGCAGCCTACTTGATACGAACGGAGCCGGGCGTCGGATACCGGTTCGGCGAATGCACTGATCAGGCCTAGCACTACTTTGGCATCAAGGCGCGCTGGTTCTGCGAGCAGGCGCATCAGCAACTGAAGGAAGAACTCGGCCTCGATCACTTCGAGGGCCGGCCCTGGAAGCGAGCCGCATCCAAGGTGCGGTGTGGAAAACACTCATGAGCAGATACATGAGGCCCATGCTGCCCAGCGGCGATGCACTCGCAACTCCCATACAGGTCATCTGATGCGCATCGCCGTCCAGAACGGTCGTCAGCAGCGCCATGATCGCGAAAGTCGGCGCAGCAGCGAGATGCAGCCAGTCCACCGCGCCGAGGATGTCCGCGCGCACCCTTCCGGAACTGGTGGTGCCGCCAGCACGTCTTGCGGAATCGGCCGCGCTCATCTGACTTCTTCCTGAAGCGGATACTAGTGGCAGCTCCCGGTCCGGAAGGTGTTCATCGACCCCTCGGCCGAACCGGTCGCCGCTGCCTCTCCGCCGGGTTCCGGCTCATAGCGATCATGATGGCGCACCCATCCCATCTTGTTCCCTCCCTCACCACGCCCCTTGGGCGTGAGGTCGAGCATGGCGTAAGTGCCCATCATCACTTCCACCCCGCGTGCATAGGTCGAGTAGGTGTGGAAGACCTCGTTCGCATCGTTCCTGAAGAAGACGCTGATGCCAGGCAATTCCTCCTCCGCGTGAGGTGACGTGCCGTAGTTGTAGTCGAGCTTGCCTTTGGCTACTTCTTCTGGGGTGAAGCTGACACGGAAGTCGTAGTTGAAGTCGCTCCCGTGCGACGACACCCATTTGAACCGCCAGCCCATGCGCTGGCGGAAACGCTCGATCTCGGAGAGCGGCGCGCGTGAGACGGCCACCAGCGTGACGTTGCGATGCGCTAGGTGCACATTCATTCCGTCGCTGTGGTCGGCCATGAAGGAGCAGCTCGGACAGCCTTGCTCCCAGCCCGGGGCGAACATGAAATGCTGGATAGTCAGCTGCCGGCGACCGCCGAACAGATCGACGAGCGAGCGCTCGCCGTCGGACGTATCGAAGAGATAGTTCTTTTCGACGCGTACCCAGGGCAGAGCCCGGCGTTCGGCGGCGATCCGGTCGCTCATGCGCGTCAGTTCCTTTTCGTGCGCCAGCAGCGCCTTGCGCTCGGCAATCCATTCGTTCCTGGAAACAACGCGGTGGTCTTCGATGTTCTTCGGGGAACTCCCGACGGTGTTGGCTGTGGGTTTTGTCATCGCTTTGGTTCCTTCCTTCGCGTGTCGACAGGGTTTTCCGATGCTGTCGACCGTCGCCGGCCATGAGGGATACCTAGTGCCGGGTGTCGAAATCGTAGGAGTGACAAACGTGACGGGATTCCAGTGGACTCGTTGATCACTGCTGCGGCTCGTGCTCTCGCGGCCGGCGATACTCTCGGCGCGCTCAAGCGGGTCGCCCTGCGTGATGATCCGCCTGCTCTGGCGCTGCGTGGTATCGCCATGGCGCAGCTCGGCGAGTTTGATCGAGCGAAGACGCTGCTCAAGGGCGCCGCACGCGGCTTCGGCCCAAGGGAGGCGGCAGCCCGCGCACGCTGTGTCGTCGCCGAGGCCGAGATCGCGCTCGTCTCGCGCGATCTCGGCTGGCCGGAGACTGCGCTTGATGCGGCAAGGGCGACGCTCGAAGCGCAAGGCGACGCCGTGAATGCCGCGCATGCACGCAATCTCGCAGCCCGCCGCCTGCTGCTGCTCGGCCGGCTGGACGAGGCCGAGCGCCTGCTTTCCGGGCTCGACCCCTCGCCGTCTCCTCCTGGGTCGCGTGCTGCCTACGAACTGACGGTCGCCGGAATCGCTATCCGACGCCTTAAGACGAACGAAGCGCGGGCAGCCCTTGCCCGGGCCGCCGAGGCCGCACGGCAAGCTGCCATTCCCGCGCTGACGGCTGAAGTCGAGAGCGCAGGACACGTCCTGAACACGCCCGCGGCGCGCATCATCGCGCGCGGCGAGGAGCGTCCTGTTCTCCTCGAAGATGTCGAAGCACTGCTGGAGTCGGGCGCTCTCGTCGTCGATGCGTGCCGTAACATCGTGCGCAATCGCCACACGACGATCCCGCTCGCGACGCGTCCGATCCTGTTCGCCCTGGCTCGCACCCTCGGCGAAGCGTGGCCGGGCGATGTGTCGAGAGACACGCTGCTCGCACGCGCCTTTCGCGCAAGACATGTCGATGAGTCGCATCGCGCCCGGCTGCGGGTCGAGATCGGACGGCTGCGTGCGGAGCTTCGGAAGCTCGTCGAAATAAGCGCGACAAGGCGTGGCTTCGTGCTGGCGCCGTATCACACGGAGCAGGTGGTCGTGCTGGCCCCGCCCGTCGACGAGCAGAACGCGGCGGTGCTCGCCTTTCTCGCTGACGGCGAGGCATGGTCGAGTTCCGCCCTGGCGATTGCCCTCGGCGCGAGCCCGCGCACCGTTCAGCGGGCGCTCGAGCAACTCGCAGCGGCCGGCAGGGTGGAGTCTTTCGGCCGCGGCCGGGCGCGGCGCTGGAAGGTTCCATCGGTGCCCGGATTCCCGACAGCCTTGTTACTCCCGGGTCCTTTGCCGGGCGGCTAGGACTGGCGCATGAAACACAGCCAAGCTCAGATCATTCGCGAGTACGGCCCCTTTCCCGGAGCCGACCAGGTTCATGGCGTCACCTTCGACGGCCAGTACGTCTGGTTCGCTTCCGGAGAGAAGCTCAACGCCTTGGACCCCGAGACGGGCGAAGTGGTGCGCTCGATCAAGGCTGCCGCAGATGCAGGCACGGCCTTCGATGGCAAGCACCTCTTCCAGATCGCCGAGGATCGCATCCAGAAGATTGATCCCAAGACTGGCCGCGTGGTCGCCTCTATCCCGGCACCCGGCCAGGGAGGCGACTCCGGGTTAGCCTGGGCCGAAGGCACGCTCTGGGTCGGGCAGCATCGCGGCCGCAGGATCCATCAGATTGATCCCGAGACAGGTGAAATCCTGCGCACGATCGAGTCCAAGCGCATCGTCACCGGCGTCACTTGGATCGATGGCGAGCTCTGGCATGGAACATGGGAGGCCGATGAGAGCGACGTGAGGCGGGTCGATCCCGAAACCGGTGCAGTCCTGGAGAAGATCGACATGCCGGCGGGAACAGGCGTTTCCGGCCTGGAAGCCGATGGCGCGGATCGCTTCTTCTGTGGCGGCGGAAGCAGCGGCAAGGTGCGCGCCGTCCGCCGGCCGAAATGAGTGTTGGGGTGGCGATCGCGCCAGCCCCGAAGCGCAGCGGCGGAAGATCAGGGCCGTTGCCGAACTGGCAGGCGTCCCGCTGGCGCGGATCTTCGAAGAGCCCGGCGTGAGCGGCGGGAAGCCGCTCGCGTCGCGCCCGGCAGGCGTCGAAATGCTGGCGGCAATTGACCCCCGATGATAGCGCCCGGCCTGCTCGCGCTCGTCGCTCATCCCCCGCTGCACCACGACCTAGCGCCCGTCATCTGCCACGATGAAGGCGTGCACGTACAGGTCGAAGGCGCCCTGCACGGCCGCGCTGTCCATCTTGGTGATGAGCCGGCTCGTGCGGACCAGGGCCGCGCCGTCCAGTCCTACGCACTCGCCGACCGCCATCTAAGCAACTCTGCTCTATCGCAGGGCTTTCAACGCTGCTGCCTCTTCGTCGCGACGGAGAGGCTCGCCTGCCCTCGTTGCATTCAGGAAGGCGTCGACGGCCCCATGGATCGAGGCGGCTTCATAGTCGCCTCCGTCGGAACCGCCGGTCGCGACCCGAAGGCGAAGGCGCCATTCACCGGTGCCATGGCATAGCACCGCAATCGTCCTCTCCTGTGCTGCCGGACGATGCTCGACCTCGCGGCACAGCCGTCCGGAGCCATCGCGGAAGCTCGCCACAGCCGTCAGCCGACCATCCGGAAGGTCACGGGATTCGCCGGACGGCAATCCGTCGAGCGCCTGGCGCCAGCCCTCATCCACGACGATGCTGGCCATCATGCCGACGTCCCGCGGCAGCGTGCCGATGGCATAGCCGAGCGAAGCGCCAACAATCAGCGCGACGCTCGCTGCCAGCGCGGCGGGGGTCCACACGCCGGCGGCACGGCGAAAGGGGATGACGCGAGTTGTCTGCCTGCCCTGCTGTTCGTGGGACAATGTGCGGATGCGCTGGACGATCTCGTCCTTGACCGGCGAGGCATCGGCAACGGAAGATTCGCGGAGCCGTTGTCGCGTCGCCTTGAACAGCGCGACCCGCGCGGCGGCCTCGGGATCGGCCCGAAGCGCCTCGCTCACCTGCCTGGCCTCGTCGGTCGGCAGTTCGCCATCGACATACGCCATCAGCGTCTCGTCGTCGTGCCGCGGTTCAGGCATGGCATCGTCTCCATGCTGCAGGATACGGGTGATCGGTCATTTCATTCCGAGCTGCCCGGCCAGTGCCAAACGCGCCCGCGCCAGGCGGCTCATGACGGTGCCGTCGGGAATGCCGAGCACCTGTGCCGCCTCCGCGTAGGACAACTCCTCGATGCAGACGAGATGCAGGACGGCTCTGTGATCATCCGACAGCGCGTCCATGGCCTCCTCGACCGAGCGCAGCATCATCGTGGCCTCCACCGTCGCCACGCCATCATGGGAATCGGCCTTGTCGATGTCTTCCAGCTCGACAGGCAGGCCGGCGGTCCGGCGGCGCCTTGCGGTATCGAGCCACGCGTTGCGGAGAATGCGAAACAGCCAGGGTTCAAGCCGGCTCGTGGGATCGAAGCGGTCCCGCGCCGTAAGGGCGCGCTCCGCGGTGAGCTGGACGAGATCGTCCGCCAGGTCGGCCACACGGCAGAGCGACAGCGCGAAGCGGCGCAGCCGGGGCAGGAGCGCGATCAGATCTTCGCTGAACCGGTCCGCCATGCTCCGTTCCGTCATCCTGCGTCATAGCGTCCGGTCGGAATACGGCGACATCTTCGCCGTATGCAAGGCGAGCATCGCATGCAACACCATGATCGCACCTTCATCCCGCCGAGAACCCGGAGATCGATGGTGATACGCATTGTCGTCATCCTGCTGCTTTCGCAGATCTTGTTGCTTGCGGCGCTGGCACCGCAGGCGATTCCGATCGGGCCGAGCCAGGCCTGGGCGGATGACGACGACGACGATGATGACGACGATGACGGTCGGGTCCGGGGCCGCCCGGGGTCGCCGCGTGGCCAGCCCGCGCCGGCGCCGCGGCCGCAACAGGCGGCAGGCGAGATCGTCACACTGGGCCTCGACGCTGCCGACCTCGCCGTATTGGTGGCGCAGGGATTTCAGGTGCTGCAGGAGGCTCCATCCGGGCTGCCGGGGCTGACGCTGCGGCGGCTGCGAATTCCCCCCGGCGTCGCGCTGCTGCAGGCGCGCGAGACGGTGCGGGCCCTCCCAAGCGGCGGAAACGCCGACTTCAATCACTTCTACCGCTGGCAGCAGTCTGTGGGCGGCGGCTGTCGCGGCGGGCACTGCTTGGGCTGGGACATGGTCGGCTGGACGGCGGCGGCCGTGGAGAGTTGCGGCATCGGCGTTGCGATCGGCATGATCGATACCGGGTTCGACCCGAGCCATCCTGCATTCGCAGGCACGCGTTTCGAGCTTCACCGGGTGTTGCCGCCCGATGAAGTGAGTGCGCCACCGGCCCATGGAACGGCGGTGGCCTCCGTACTCGTTGGGGCCACAACAGGTCGCTGGCCTGGTCTGCTGCCACAGGCGCGGCTGGTCGCGGTTGATGTCTCCCATCGCAGCCGAGGGGACGAGCGCGCTGATCTGTTCTCGATCCTGTTGGCGCTCGATCTGGTCACCAGCCGCGGCCCTCGCGTCGTCAATCTCAGCATGGCGGGCCCGCCCAATCTCGCGCTCGAGCGGATGCTTGAACGACTGATCGAGGACCGGTCCCTGGTCCTGGTCGCGGCTGCCGGCAATGCCGGCCATGAGGCTCCCCCCGCCTATCCCGCCGCCTATCCCGGCGTGATTGCCGTCACGGCCGTGGACCGGCGTGGGGAGGTGTACAGGCGCGCGGGCCGCGGTGGTCATATCGACTTCGCCGCACCCGGCGTTGCGGTCTGGGCGGTGGGACTGGATCGCGGGACGCACAGACACTCTGGCACATCCTTCGCCACGCCCTTCGTCACCGCCGCGGCCGCCCTGGCCGTGCATCGGCAACCCGATCTGAGCGCCGAGGCCGTCGTCGCGGCGCTCGCCGGAACGGCGCGCGACCTGGGGATCCCAGGCCGTGACGACGTCTTCGGGCATGGTCTGCCGCAACTCGGCAAGCTGTGTACGGCGGCCCGGTCCGGGCCGCCGGCTGTGAACCGATGAGATCGTCAATCATCGTCATCATCGTCGCGAGGGCGGCGCGGGCGCCGGGGCCTGTCGCCGTCATCGTCGTCATCGTCATGGCGCCAGAAACGGTCGCCCGGTCGGCTGCGGTCGTGCTGTGGCACGCCGAGACCTTCGGGAATGGCGAGGAGATGGCGGCTGATCGTCGGCGCCGGCGCCCGCGAAGCGGGATGATCGGCAAGTGCGGGCATTGTGGTGCTGGTCATCAGGGCCGCGATCGCCACGGACATGAGCCTTGTCATCTTCGTGTCCTTTCCTTGCGCAGCGCTTCGTGGCTGCTGCGAGGACTACGGCGCGGCGGGGAGGTTATTCCCGGTGTCGGCGGCATTCTCTCGTGACGCGGCCAGCTCGGCGCTCGCCACTGCCCGGTTGTCTGCCGCACCCCAGACCGGCCGCCCGAGCGGCAGCACCCAAGGATCCGTCCCGAAGAGATCGAACGCGGCGGCGGCAAGATCGACCCGCGGATCGACATAGAGCTGAGCGGGGCGTCCGTTCAGCGACTTTCGGACCTCCGCGAAGACCGATACCTCGCCATACCCTGCCTTCCGCCAGTGCCGGGCCAGATGATTGGCGAACTGATGGATCATGTCGGCCCTGGTCAGCATGGTCGCGGCCTGGCGCGGGGTGAGATGGTGGTCCGGGTCGATCAGCCATTCGGTGCCGTCGCTGCGGCTGACCACCCGGAACCGTCCCTCGGCCTCGCGATCGAAGATCCGCATGCGCCAGGAAAAACGGTGACCGTCTCCGGCCCAGCGCACCTCAGAATCGAAGGCAAGGCTGCGCAGCGGCAGGGCGATCTGTATCGCGGCCCAGAGCAGGATCGCAGCCAATGCAGGCGAGGACAGCGCGACGGCGGAGACGGAGCCTGGATGTAGCTGTGGAGGTCGCGGGCGGACGCCTATGGAAGAAGCGAGCCGGCTCGGCCAGTCAGGCGGGAAGAAGATCAGCGTTGCCGCCATGGTGAGCCACGGGAATATGCCGATGTTGAAGAACTGCGCGTTCAGCAGATGGAACAGGCAGTAGATGAGGAAGACGGGCAGTCGTGTCCGGCGCCACATCAGCAGCGGCGCGCCCAGCAGGTGCAAGGCGATCGTACCCCAGCTCGCCGCGATCAACATCTCGTCGTAGTGGAACAGCCAGCCGAAGATGACGTCTTCCGTCTGGGGGCGCAGCCACAGCCCCAGCGGCTCTCCGGCCAGCCAGTCCGGCGTCAGCTTCACCAGCCCAGCGAAGATCAGCATGATCTCCATCTGCAGCCGCAGCACGAACACCGCGGCAAAGGGAACCGTGCTCGCGATCGGTCTGGCGCGCAGCGCATCGAGCGACCAGACGCGCGCGGCCGGAAGGACGCAGAGCAGCAGCGCGAACAGGATGACGAGATAGAAGTGGTTGAGGTACTCGGCCTTGTCGAGAAGGAAGAAGTAGCTGAACAGCAGGGTCAGGCAGATGATGGCGGTGCGATAGAACAGCCCGAGCATCACCAGCAGCGCGCTCGCGCCCAGGGTGAGCCAGGCGATCTGCAGCCAGGGCTCGGGCAGCGGCGCGACCCAGCCGAAGCCGGCATAGGTAAAATGGAAGTCGGGCGCGACCCAGTATCGCCAGAGCCGGTCGTATTTGATGAATCGCCAGCAGTCCCAGAGGATCAACGCGCCAAACAGGATCCGGAACATGGCCAGCGACTGGCCCGAAACGGGCCTGCCGAGATGCTCCCGCAGGGAGCGCGAGCCCGACATGATACCCGGACGCTGACGCATTCTGAGCCCCTCATCCGCTTTGGAGGGAATTACGGGCGGGACCGGACGTTATTCCCTGAGAGCCGGAAGCTGGAAGCATGACGATCGAAATCTTCTATGACGGCGAATGTCCGCTATGCCGCTCCTATGTCCGGTTGCTGCGGCTGCGCCAGCAGGTCGGCGACGTTGCGCTGATCGACGCACGTGGCGAGGATCCGCGGGTCGAGGTCGTCCGCGACGCAGGCCTCGATCTCGATGCCGGGATGGCCGTTCGCTACGGCGACGGCCTCTACCACGGACCGGAGGCCGTCTGGCTGCTCTCGATCCTGTCCGAGGAGCGGGGCGGCGTCGGACGCGCGCTGCGTCGGCTGCTCTCGGACGCCGACCGCGCCCGGCACGTCTATCCCTGGCTCGCCGCGGGGCGAAGGCTCGCCCTTTCCATCCTCGGCAAGCAGCGAATTCGGCAGCGGTAAAGGTGCCGATCGTATGGAACGGACCCACTGTTGTCGGCCGAAGCTAAACCGGTCCGTTCAGCGCCCATGTCAGTCATCCGCGAAGTGCCGCTGGTTTCCGAAAGCGGACACTGCGTCTCGCCGTCCGCTGACCGGGTTGGGCGTAAAGCGGCAGTAGAACTCTTTCCTCGTAAGGGCCGGTGCGCCTCCGTTAGCGGACACGTACGCAGCCGAGCCGGGCTCGCATTTTAGGGCGTGGCGATCCGGGCTGACCCGGACCGCATGCGCCTGATCGCCACCTCGAGGCTCGTCGCTGACTGCTCCGCCGAGCGGGCGCGTGGACGCTTCCGTCACGGATGAGATTCCTCGCCGACTCGGCGTTCTATGGTAGAATAATTATGCGCTTCCTACTCGCGGCGGGCGCACCGGACCGAACGGCGGCGCCGGACGCGCGGCGAGGAATAAGGTGCGGCCACCACCAGGAACACCTTTTCAGCCTGAGGCTCACCAAAATGGTTCCCCACGCGCGCTTCCTGGAACTTCTGCAGGAGATCGAGCCAAGCGCCACCACGAAGGCCAGCTCAGCCACCGCGCACCGCGCGCTGCGTGACCATCTTTGGGCCGACAGCAGCTTCCAGCCCCTGATGGTCACGGACTTCCTCTCCGGCTCCTACAAGCGAGACACGGCGATCCGGCCGCGGAAGGTCGATGGTGTAGTGACCCGGCCCGACGTCGACACGATCGTAGTGACCAACCACCAGCTTACCGATGATCCGAAGGGGGTGGTGGACGCGCTGTACGGGGCCGTGCGGCGCGGCTACTCGGACATCCGCCGACAGGCTCGGTCGGTCGGCATCGTGACGCCGCTGGCCGACATGGACGTCGTGCCGATCATCGACCCCTTCGGCAACGGCGACTACTACATCCCCGACCGGAAGCAGGAGAGGTGGCTCCGGACGAATCCGCCGGGGCACACGAGCTGGACGACGTCCGTTAACGCCGCCTCAGACGGCCGCTTCAAGCCGTTGGTGAAGATGATGAAGTGGTGGCGGCGGCACAACCCGACGGTCGCGAAGCGGCCGAAGGGCTTCGTGCTCGAGTGCTTCGCCGCCGAGTGCATGAACCGGAAGGCGGCCCACTTCGGCGAGCTGTTCGTCGGCACGCTCGAGCAGATCAACGCGAAGTACGGCCTCTACGCTGCCGCTGGGATCCTTCCGCACATCGACGACCCCGGCGTTCCGGGCAACTCTGTCCTGAGCGGCATGACGGTCGAGGCGTTCCAGGGCTTCATGGCCAAAGTGAAGGACCACGCCGGGCTGGGGCGCCGTGCGCTGGCCGAGGAAGACATGGAGAAGGCCACCCTGTATTGGAAGGCCATCTTCGGGCAGCGCTTCCCGGCGACCGAGGCGCGGGCGGCCAGCGGCCTGCTGCGGGCCGCGACCGCCCCAGCGCCCCAGGCACCGGGCGCAGGACTGCTCGGCTCCGGCGGAGGGCTGTCGTTTCCCGATCGGCCAATCACCCCCGTAAAGCCCGCCGGGTTCGCGTGACTTGGTTCCTCCACGACATCGGCCGCCTGCACCGCGAGCGTCAGGAGTTTGAGGCTCTGCAGCGGCGGGCGCCCTGGATGACGCCACCCGCCTGGCGATGGGCGAACGGCGTCCTGGAGGTCGACCTGGATGTCAGGGTCGGAGAGCAGGCCTACCCGCTTAAGCTGCGCTACCCGAGCGCCTTCCCGGCGTGCCCGCCCTCCGTCTACCCGCGAGAGCTGGAGGTCCGCTGGAGCGCTCACCAGTACGGCGCCGGGGGCGAGCTCTGCCTCGAGATCGGGCCGGACAACTGGAGGCCGGAGACCACGGGGGCGCAGATGATTGAGAGCGCCCACCGCCTCCTCGATGCCGAACGTCCGGGATTGGGAGCCGTCCCGGCGCGGGAGGTTCCGTCGCGTCACCGCCTCACGCCCGGCCAAGAGCTCCGCAGCGTCGGTCGCCGCTTCCTTCTGAACCAGGGTCTCCTCGATCGTCTCGCCCGGTACGGCGATGGAGCCGTGCTCGGGATGGATGTCCTCCTGGTAGGGCACGGGAACGCCCGCACCGGCGTCATTGTCGGGCTGCGCCAGGAAGGGGAGACCGAGTGGAGAGATCCGACGGTTCCGCAGCAGGCGCTCGCGCGACACCAATACGTCTGGTCTGGGTTGGCCGTCAGGGTTCCGGACGGCGCTCCGTTGCCATCGGTGACCTCGGCTGCGGGCTTGAACGCTGCCCTCGCCTCGCTCGGTGTCCCTGTGCCGGAGGGCAGCCTGTCGACCTGCGGCTACGAGTTCTTCCTCCTCTTCGGACAGGGCGTCGCGCCGACGCTCGTTTGGGCGCTGTCGCCGGAGGGTGACGTCATCGTGCATGACCCGGTGCGGGCAGGGCCATCCGGGGCTGCTCGCCTCGATCCGGGGTACGAAGAACTTGCGACGCGGCGAGTAGGGATTGTTGGCGCCGGGTCGGTCGGCTCCAAAGTCGCTACCTCCTTGGCCCGCGCGGGCGTGGAAAGGTTCCTACTGCTGGACGGCGAAGTCTTCCTCCCCGGCAATCTCGTCCGCCACGACCTCGACTGGTCTTCGGTGGGGGGACACAAGGTGAACGAGCTGGCGTGGCGCCTTGCCGTCGTTCGTCCGGGCGCGGACATCACAATCAGACGGACGGTCCTGACGGGTCAGGAGGCGAGCGCGAGTGTGGCTGCCGCCCTCGAAGATCTCGCTTCCTGCGACCTCATCATCGAGGCGACGGCCGACGGGGAGACCTTCAGCCTTGTCGGGAGCCACGCCGCCGCGCGCGCAACGCCGATGGTTTGGGCGGAGGTGCTCGAGGGCGGGATCGGCGGGTTGGTGGCGCGCTCGCGCCCGGGCCAGGAGCCGACGCCGCTGGCCATGCGGTCCCGCATCCTCGACTGGTGTTCGGGGATTGGGGAGCCCTGGGACCGGGCCGGGTCCGGCTACGCCAGCATCGGCGACGATGGCGCTCCCCTCGTCGCCGACGACGCGGACGTCGGCGTGATCGCGGCCCACCTCGCCCGGCTCGCGATTGACACCCTGCTCCGCCGCACCCCGTCCGACTTCCCCCACGCGGCCTACTTCGTCGGGCTGAGGCGTTCATGGATCTTCCGCGAGCCCTTCGACACGCACCCGGTGGACGTCGGGGGGCCGTCGGTAGAGCCCGGGCCGGCCGAGACGCCGGAGGAGGTGGTTCGGGAGAACACCACCTTCCTCATCAGCCTCCTGCCGGACCAGACGGGTGCAGCTGATCCTTCCACCTGAGATCGGGCAGCGCCTCGTCGATCAGCTCCGCGTCGCCGGTTCGCGCGAGATCGGGGGGCTGCTCATGGGTGAGCACGTCGGCCCGGACACCTTCCGGGTGCTCGACCTCACCGTCGACCAGGGCGGGGGCTCCTTCGCCCGGTTCCTCCGCAGCTTCCGCCGCCACGGCCGCGGCCTCCTCGACTTCTTCCGGAGGACGGGCGGCCAGTTCCAGCGGTTCAACTACCTCGGCGAGTGGCACTCCCATCCATCGTTCGGCCTCGACCCCAGCGGCACGGATCTCGCCACGATGCGGGGCATCGTGGACGATCCGCGCGTCGGCGCGAACTTCGCGGTGCTCCTCATCGTCCGCCTCTCCCCGCAGGGTATCCTCGAGGCCCGGGCGACCCACCACGTTCCATCCCGCCCGGACGCGCTCCCCGTGGACCTCATCCTCAGCGGCGCGGCGTGAAACGGAGCACAGATGTCGAAGGACGATCCCCTTTCTGTCATGACCCCGGAGGCGCGGGGCGGCGACATCGCGGAGGGCGGCTTACGCGCCCAGGACCACCTGACCCTCGCCCGGATCCCCGGGTGGCTCGCGCAGGACGGCTTCGATGGCATGATCCGCGAGGCCCACGGGGACGCCGAGGCGGCGTTCCACGTCCCGGGGACGGGGATCACCCGCGAGTTCGTCGAGTATAAGGACTATGAGATCCAGCCCGCCGGGCTGCGGGAGGAGATCGCCCGTTTCCAACGGATGGCGGAGGGGACGAGCGTCGCCTACCGCCGCTTCGTGCTTTCGACCCGCGGCCTCTCGCCGACCCTCCGCCCCGTGCACGCGGCCCTCGTCCGGGTCAGAGGCGCGCTGCCCTTCTACGCGGACGTCCCGGCGATCGCGGACGCCTCCTACGCCGATTACGAGGCCGCCGCCGCGAGGGTCGACCTCGACGCGGTGGCAGCCCGCTTTGTCTTCGACCGGGCTGTCCTGGAGCCCGATGCTCCGGCCGCCGAGCCGCTCGCCGCCGTCCTCTTCGAGGAGGCGATGCGACGCGAGTTCTCGGTGTCCGCCGACGCGAGCGGACGCCAGATGACGACCGCGCGCGAGGCGCTGGCGGCGATGGTCGTCTCAAGCAAGGCGCGGCCGATCGCGCGGGGCGCCATCCTGGACGCCTTGGCGAGCGGGCTTCCCGCCCTCGCCGAGGAACTGCGCGCCGCACCGATCCGCCTGCACACGTCGATGGATCCGTCGGAGGCTCGGACGCCCGGCCCGGTCCGGATGGAATGGGCCGACCTCTTCGGCGGCGAAGCCCGGCGGTATCCACCCCCGGCCGAATGGGATCGACGGGTCGTTGGTGAGACGGCCGCCTTCCGCGACTGGGTCGCCGCCTCCGGTCGCCCGCGTTCGGTCGTGCTCTCCGGCCATCGGCGCCTCTCCGCCTCGGTCGCGGTCGGCCGGGCGCTGTCGGCGGTGGCCGGGTTCCGCGTCACCATTGAGTACCGGGGCGAGACGTGGCGGACGGACAGCTACCCGCCCGAGGAGGAGCGGCCCTATCCCTGGCTCGAGGAGTACCACCCGGGCGAGGTGCCGGGGGGCGAACTCGCGGTCGGCATCGGCATCATCAACGACGTCCGCCCCCAGGTGATCGCCCACCTCGACCGCTCCCGCGAGGGGACCGCCAGGCTGTTTCTCTACTCCGCGATTCCCCTCGCGTCGGACGCGCAGGCGAACGGGGCGGTCAACCTCGCCAAGGCGGCGATCCAACGCGGGCTCCAGCGCTCGGGCGCACGCCGCCTCGCCCTGTTCCTGGCCGTGCCCGCCCACTTCGCCCTCTTCCTGGGCCACCGGATGAACGCGACGGCACCGGTCACCTGCCACGAGCGCGGTTTGGACGGATACGTGGCGACGTGCAGCTGCTGACCGACGGCGCGCTGTCTCGGATCAGCGCGGATCGGATCTCGCGACCGCAGATTGCCCGCCTGCGGGCAAGATGCCTGCCCTATCGCGGACCCAGCCGCGCAGATCGGCGTGGACGACAATCCCAGGGTCCAAGAGCGCAGTTGCGAGCAATACTGCCGATGACACCCTATGCCAGAATCCCATACAGCAATGACGCCCTATGCAAAATCAGTGACGGGCTATCCGGGAATTACCAACGGCGGATCAACCGGATACCCTGGCCTCAATGACGGATAGGCCAGAACCTATAGAGCCGCCGATCTCGGCCACTGGCCGGCAATGCCTGCTCCTTCGCCACTAACGGACATATCGGCCCTAAGCACGACTGGCGCCTCTGGGTCGGAAGCAGCCAAACACCACGCCAACATCGATGTCTGCTCTACCCGTTCCTTGTCTCGGAAGCTGATAGGCAGCATTCGGCCAGATTTAGCCGGTCCGCTCCGTGTCCATCTGGCCGAAGAGCACCTCCAGGGTCGCTTTCGAGAGCGGCTATTGCACCGTTGATCGACCTCTGTGATCGGGGAAGTACGGAGGACGCCCGATGGATGGCGCGCGCCGCAGCTTCCAGCCGGGCGCGGCCATCCTCCGCGGCCTCCGATCAGCGGCCGTGCCGGACGGCGACGGCGCCGCTTGTCGCGTCCACATGGAGTTCGACGCGACGGCCTTCCGTGTTGGTCGTCTTCACCTCCCAGCGCCCGTGATCCCATTCGAGCTCGCTGACAGGGCCATAGCCCGCGGCACGAACAGCCGCGATCGCTGCAACGGCGTCCACTTGCGCGGCGGCGATGGCGCGGCTCTCCTCGGCCCGGCGGTCCTGGCGATCCGAGGCCAGGGCCGCCGTGATCGGCAGCGCGGCGGCGACGGTCAGGGCAAGGGCGACGGGACGGATATGGCGGATCATCGTGTGCTCTCCTCGGCTTGTCAGTTGCGGGGCAGCCGCAACGGCGGGCAATCTCGATCCGTCGAACTGAACCGCCGCTGAGCCGACCGTTCAGCCGTGGTTCAGCGAAGGGACCCTAGCCTCGCCCCATGCGCCGCGCCCTGCTGCTCCTGCCTGCCCTTCTTCTCGCCGCCCCCCTCACCCGCGCGGACGACCGGCGCGACCACGAACGCGCGCGCGCCGCCCTCGCCGCCGGGGAAATCCGTCCGCTGGCCGCGCTGCTGGCCGAGATCGAACGCCGCTACGTCGGCGTGGTCATCGAGACCGAGCTGGAGCGAGATGACGGGCGCTGGGTGTACGAGTTCAAGCTGCTTCCGCCGTCCGGCCGCGTCTTCGAGGTCGAGCTGGACGCCGCGACGGGTGCGGTGATCCGCACGCGCGGACCGGTGCAGGAACGGCCCTGATGCGGACCCTGATCGTCGAGGACCATGCCCCGCTCGCCGGACAGTTGCGCGACGCCGCGATCGAGGCGGGCTTCGTCGTCGACACCGCGGCGGATGGCGAGGAGGCACTCTTCCTGGGAGAGACCGAGCCCTACGACGTCGTCGTGCTCGATCTCGGCCTGCCGCGGCTGGACGGCATTTCCGTCCTGAAGCGCTGGCGCGCGACCGGGCGCGACATGCCCGTGCTGATCCTGACCGCGCGCGATGCCTGGAGCGACAAGGTGGCGGGCCTCAATGCCGGCGCCGACGACTATCTCGCCAAGCCCTTCGTCATGCCGGAGCTGATCGCCCGTCTCCATGCGCTGGTGCGCCGCGCACATGGGCATGGCTCGCCGGAGATCGCCCTCGGCCGGCTGGTGGTGGATACCGCGGCGCAGCGCGTGATGCTGGACGGCGCGCCAATCCGGCTGACGGGGCTCGAATACCGGCTACTCGCCTATCTCGCCCTGCAAGCCGGCCAGGTGGTGTCCAAGACCGAGCTGACCGAGCATCTCTACGCGCAGGACTTCGACCGCGACAGCAACACGCTGGAGGTGATGGTCGGCCGGCTGCGCCGCAAGCTCGGCGACGGCCTGATCGAGACGCTGCGCGGGCAGGGCTACCGGCTGGCTGCGGGATGAGACGACCGCGCTCGCTGGCCCTGCGCCTCGCCCTGGCGGCGGGGCTCTGGGTCGCTGCAGGCCTCGGCGTGGCGGCGTGGTTCATCACGGATGTCACGGTCCGCCGGGTGGAGGCGGCCTTCGACATGCGCCTCGGCGCCCTGCTCGACACGGCGGCGGCCGCTCTCGCGCCGGATGCCGAAGGCGGCGTCGGCATCGCTCGCCCCCCGACCGGCGCGGATTTCGACCGCCCCTTCTCGGGTGCCTACTGGCAGGTCACGGGTCCAGACGGTGCGGTGGCGACCTCGCGCTCGCTATGGGACCAGACACTGCCGACCCGGGCGGGGCGCGACGCGGGCGACGTGGCACTGCGCGACATTCCCGGGCCACGCGGCGAGCCGGTCCGCCTTGCCGAGCGTGACGTCCTGCTGCCAGGCGCGGCGGCGCCGGTGCACCTCTCCGTCGCCCTGTCGCGTGTCCCGACACTCGCGGAGATCGCGCGGCTTCGGACATTGCTTGCCCTTGCCTTCGCGCTGCTGGGGGCTGGGCTGGTAGCGGGCGTGGTCATCACCGTGGTTGCCGGCCTCGCGCCGCTGCGGCGGGTCCGGCGGGCGCTCGCCGAGGTGCGCGGCGGGCAGCGCGAGAGCCTGGCGCTCGAGGCGCCGACGGAGATCGCGCCGCTGGTTGCCGAAGTGGATGCGCTGATCGCGGCAAACCGGGCGACGGTGCAGCGAGCCCGCGCGCATGTCGGCAACCTCGCCCATGCGCTGAAGACGCCGCTTGCCGTGCTGCGCAACGCGCTGGACGAGGCGCATCCCGATCCCGCCCTGGCCCGGGCAGAGGCGGCGGCGCTGGACCGGCTGGTGCACCACCACCTGGCGCGGGCACGGACCGCCGCTCTTGCCGCATCGGAGGCCGGTACCGGCGTCGCGCCCTATGCAGTTGCGGAGGAGGTGGCCGGCGCGTTGCGGCGGCTCTTCGTCGCACGTGGTCTCGACATCGTGGTCCGCGGGGATCGCGGTGCGCGCGTGCGGGTGGATCCGCAGGATCTGACCGAGATGGTGGGCAACATCATGGAGAACGCCTGCAAATGGGCGCGGGAGACGGTCTTGGTCTCGATTGCCGTTGCGGGAAGCGAGGTCGTGATCGAGGTCGTTGACGATGGACCGGGCCTGCCCGACGGCAGCCGGGACGCGGCTATCGGGCGTGGCGTACGGCTCGATGAGCGCGAGTCCGGGACCGGCCTCGGTCTCGCGATCGTTGCCGAGCTTGCGGCGCTGTATGGGGGCGCGCTTGATATCGCCCGGGCCCCCGGCCGCGGGCTTCGTGTCACGCTGCGCCTGCCCCGCCAGGCGTCGGCGAGCTGACAACCTCGGGTCGAGGCAGCCACACCGCATCTTCGAGATCGTGTCCAGTTCCAGCAACAACCGCCACGGCACCGATTACCTGCAGGGTGAGGCGGCCGGTGGGCGAGGCGGGGTCGATCGGGCTTCCCCGGGCGCGGAGGTACGTAGGATGGTCGCCTCCGCCCTGTGTTAGGTGCTTCGGCGCGCAGCCGGCGTGAGTGCTACTGTCAACGTGACGGCGATCATGATGCCCGTGACCACGATCAGTGCGCTTGATACGGAAAATGCCGTAAGCACTGCGCTGGCGAAGATGACGCCGACCGCATTCGCGGTACGGAGCAGGGCGAACACTTCAGCCCGCTTCTGTGGAGGGGCGAGCGCGTCGAGAACAAGCGCATAGTGAGTCCCGAGTGGGGCGAGGACGAAGCCGATGAGCACAGCTCCGATGACTGTCGTCGCAAGCGATGGCCCAAGAGCGGCTAAGGCGGCTCCGAGGGTCATAATGGACAGTTGTGTCAGGACGGCCTTCCAGCTCGCCATGCGGTTCCGCACGCTGACCCAGATTCCGCCCGCCACGGAGGCCACGCACAGCGGCACCGTGAACAGAATAGCCAGTACCGGCTCGTATCCAAACTTCAGCGCGAGCGCGACAGCCCCGATCTCGATAGCCGCGACCGTAGAGCCGCCTGCGACCGCGCAGGTGATCCAGAGTAGGATAGGCGGACTGAGGACTGATGCCCTGGCTTGCGGCACGCTCTCGACATGCGTCTTTCGCACCTGCGGGATCAACAGCGCTGGAGCGGCTCCAACTACCGTCAGCGCCACCACACCAAAGACCGGTGACACGGTGCCCAGCGCCGAAGCCGCCACGGGCGCCACGACGAAGATTGTCTCATTGAGTGTGGACGCGATACCGAGCGCTCGGGGCATCCGCGAAGGGGGGGTGAAATGGTTGAGCAGCGCGCGCAGGTATCCAAACGCCACGCCGTTCACCGAACCAGCTAACGCCGCAAGAACGATGAGCCAGACAAAGGGTGCCTGATGATGCGCACATAGCGCGACGGCACTCAGGGCGACGGTGCGGAAAGCTATCAACAGCCTCAGGAAGGTCGCAGGAGCATGATTTCTTCCGAGCCGCGATAGCGGCATGACCCCGGCCACCTGGGCGAGAGTCATCGCGAGGATGATGGCCGCGCCACCGCGCGCGTCCCCCGCAAGGGACAAGGCAACAAGGGAGAAGGCTATGGGCCCGGCGGCCTGGGGTACGTTCAAGGTCGCGGATGACGCGAACCAGCGGAACAGTGGCCATCGCCCGTGCTGCCCACCAGGTACTTGAGGACCGTCGTTAGCGAGGTCGCCGCGGTAGCTCGTCATCTATGATCGGGCTCCGGCGAGTTCCATCCCGGGATGCACGCAGCGTGGCGCCCGGCAGCAGCCGTTCGCCAGTCCATGGACAGCGCCGATGCTCGCTCCAGCGACATCGGGAATCTTTGAAAAGATTGCTGGAACATAGCCGTCGGCCCTACCGCTGGGCCGGGCCGTTCCCGGGCATTCGTTCCCATAATGGGAGAGGACGTTACCTCAACGAGATGGTCATTGTCCGGCTGCCCCGGCATGTCAACCCTCCGCAGTTGCGAGGCGATGGCACCCCCGAACTGCCGTCTCCTGCACCGGCTAGCGCATCCCCTGCCGCGGCCTCCCGCACTTTAGTTGGACAGGTCTAGCGATCAGGTGGCCAGCTCCGGCCACCACTCGCGCAGGATGGCTCGAAAACCGGCGCCGAACGCAGGATCGAGCTGTTCCGGATCATCGGCAGAGCGGGCCACCAGCGCGAAAACGGCGGTCATGTCCTCAGCGACAGCACGATCAACCGCCCGCAGACTCCTCAGGTCGAAGCCCCCGCAGGTCTCGGCGCTCCACCAGGACAACAGGAATGCCGCGACATGGCGGGCCTGCTCACTCTGGCCTCTGGCGATGGTGATCAAGCGACGCAGCGGGCCCAAGTCGGGGGCGGACTGCAATTGATGACTCATAATGGGAAGATCCTTCTCAATACTGCGCGGAAACAAGAACTACTCGGCGAAGATTGGAGATATCGCACACACCAGTAAACATTGCAACATCAATATTAATAAAATAGCAAATCTACACCAAAAGCCATGCAATATAACCGCCACTTTAACTGCAATGACCAACAAATCTATTAAGTCTTGTTGTTCCGCATGTGGACTTGTGGGCAACAGCCGACCCTGTGGACGGGCGGCCAACCCCTTGGTTGTCCGCCCGTCTACAGGAAGCCGCGTGGCGGCTAGGCAGGATCCTGCGAAGCGGGATTGTCCACAAATCCCCATGCCATTTGCTCGGCGTGTTGGCCTAGGTCGCGTGGACAGTTACCTGAGCCAGAGGATGGTTGCTGCGATGGTGACGACGGCGAGGAAGTTGCGTGCGGTCTTTTCATAGCGCTTGGCGACGCGGCGGAACTGCTTGAGCTTGGAGAAGCAGCACTCGATCAGGTGGCGTTCCTTGTAGAGCTGGCGGTCGATCGGATGCTTCTTTGCTCGCGACGGGTTGTTGGGGATGACCGCGACGGCACCGGCCCGGACGATGGCGTGGCGGAAGTGGTCGGCGTCGTAGGCGGCGTCGGCCAAGACGGCGGACGGCCGGTCCTCGTCAAGCAGGGCGGCGGCCTAGGGTGCGTCGCCGCGCTGGCCGGCGGTCAGGATGATCCTGGCTGGGCAGCCCAGGCCGCGGACGGCCATGTGGATCTTGGTGCTCAGGCCGCCGCGGGAGCAGCCGATGGCCTGATCCTCAGGCCCTTTTTTGCCCCGGCCGCGTGCTGATGGGCGCGCACGATCAGGTATTCGAAGTCAGGGTCATCGGCCATCGCCGCGAAGATGCGGTGCCAGACGCCCTTGGCACTCCAGCGGCTGAAGCGGCGGAACGCGCTGTTCCAGCCGCCGAAGACCTCGGGCAGGTCGCGCCAGGGCGAGCCGGTCCGCACGATCCACAGCACCGCTTCAATGAACAGCCGGTTGTCGCGGCCCGAACTGCCGCGCGTTCTCTCGTCGCCAATGATGTGCGGCGCCATCCGCGACCACGCCGCGTCATTCAGGATCAGCCGATCCAGCACCCGCATTCGCCGCCTCCAAAAGGCAGCTTTGAATCACGCCTCGCAATCCAAGGGAATCCCAGAGTCCACGTGACCTAAAGGTGAAGCTGACCGCTCGCGGACACGGCCGCTTCGCCTGCGATACGGATCCTGAGGGCATCGCCTTCCCGTTCCCACGAAGCGTGAATCTCGCCATCGCGTCCGATCTCGATGCCCTGCTCGGCAACATAGGCGCCGACCGTGTCATCGGGATGAACATGACGCGCGATGTAGGCGGCGACCGATCCATTGCCGGACCCGCAAACTGGATCTTCGGCAACCCCTTCGCCGGGCGCAAAGGTCCGCAGCCGGATGCGCACCGGCCCGCCGTCGCCGCGCTCGGCAAAAACCGTGATACCGGCTGCGCGAAGGGCTTTGCATTCCCGCATGATAAGCCCTTGGTCGGGCTCCAGCTTCGAGATCGCTGCGAAGCTCGACAGTTGCGCGATCAACCAGCGCACGCCGGTCGAGACCACTTGGAAGGGTGTGGCGGCCAAGTCGCTTTCGGCGCATCCGAGCATCCGGGCAACGGTCCCAGCATCCAGGCCGGTATCGCTCCAACTCGGCTTGCCCTGGGTCATCCGCAGCAGCTTGTCGTGTGACCCTGGCAGCACCTCGACCGGAACGAGCCCGATACCGCATTCCTGCTTCAGAAGGGACGCGCCGGCCTTTTCCGGATACCTCGCCAGAACCGAATGAGCAGCCGCAACGGTCGGATGGCCGGCGAAGGCCATCTCGCTCATCGGTGTGAAGATGCGGACCCGGTAGTCTGCCTCTGGCACTGTCGGCTTGAGGATGAAGACTGTCTCGGACAGGTTCATCTCGCGCGCGATCCTCTGCATGATCTCGCCAGTGAGACCGTCCGCGTCGAACACCACCGCGGCCGGGTTGCCGTAGAGCGGGCGGTGTGTGAAGGCGTCCACTTGGACGAAGTCGAGCTGCATGAGGGTTCCTCCTGTACGCGCCGTGCCTGACGTCTTGGCAATGCCTCTGGTCACGCTATCGGTGCCTCTATTCTGTCGCCGCGTGTCGTGGGCGCTGACACCACCAGGAATACCGTGTCCACATCCCCGTCGTTGCGGGCCTGATGCGGCCTGTTCGGGTCGATCTGGATTCCCTGATGAGCCTGGATTTTGAGGATTGTTCCCTCCAGCTCCATGGTCAGTACGCCGGAGAGAACGAAAAAGAACTGCCTGGCCTGTGCATGAAAGTGGCGAACTTCGGCTGTCCCTGCGGGCATCCGTTCTTGGATGATGGTCAGATCGCGGCCTGCGGCCAGGATCCATCCATCGCACTGTTGGCCCCAGTCGTAGTGCTCGGCGTTCTCGCGACTGACGATCATCTAGCGCTCCTGAACCGCGAGGCGGCACGCCAGACCAAAGAAGGTGATGGCGGCCAGCCGGTTGGCCAACTTCAAGAAAGTCGTGCTGCCTGCAACGATCGACCTGAATCGGCCGACGAGCAGGACGACCGCGCCAATCCACGCGATCGCCATTCCTGCCAACGTGACCCCGAGGATGAGGCTCTGCAACACGATGGCCCCGTTCTCGGGATGCACGAACTGCGGAAACAGGGTGATGAAGAACGGAATCATCTTGGGGTTCACGAGGTTGTTTGTGAGCCCCTGACAGAAATAGCGCACCGCACCGTCGCGCCTGTCGTTAAGCCGCGTGTTGAGTTCGAGCGTGGCGGAAGCTCGCCCTGCCATGACCGCCAGATAGACTAGGTAGGCGGCGCCAAGATACTTGAGGATGTCGAAGGCAACCGGGAACATCAGCACGATGCTGGACACACCGAGACTGGCCAGCATCGCATGGATCACATTGCCCGCTTGCGTTCCGAACAGGGTCATCACGCCCGCACCCGTCCCCGTCGCGGGAGTGCGCGACAGGATCAGCACCGTATCCGGGCCGGGCGTGAGGACAAGAACAAGGGCCGTGAGCAGAAACAGGTAGTAGGTTTGCGGGTCGATCATGGCGCACCGGCGCGGTCGTCTGCCAGCGTAGGCAAGGAGAACGATTAGGGGCCAACGAACAGGTTTGGATCAGGATGTGATTTTTACTAACATCTGCTCATGGCTCACATCCCGTCCATAGCCACCTTGCGGGCCTTTGAGGCTGCGGCCCGCCATCGGAGCTTTTCGCGTGCAGGCGATGAGTTGGGCCTGACGCACGGCGCCATCAGCCACCGCATTCGCGAGCTGGAAGAGCAGGTGGATGAACGTCTGTTCATGCGGCGTGGCAACACGATGGAGCCGACTCAAGCTGCTGGCCGCTATCTCGCATCCGTACGACAGGCCTTGGATCTGCTCGCCGCGACGTTTGCCACGGGCGCCGGTGGCGCGGTGAAGACTCTGCGGATCGCCGTCCTCCCCTCTTTCGCCTCGCATTGGTTGGTGCCGCGTCTTCACCGCTTTCAGGCCGAGCATCCGGACATCGCGGTGTCACTCGACGCGCGAGTAGAAGTTGTTCCGCTCGGGCGCGGCCATCCCGATGCGGCAATCCGGCAGGGGGAAGGCAATTGGCCGGGGGTTCACGCCGATCGCCTTGTCAGTGAAATCGCCTTCCCGGTCTGCGCACCCGCTTATCGTCGGCGCATGAAAATTGCGACTCCCGCCGACCTCGCGCGCTGCCACCTGTTACGCCATAGCTGGGTGCCGTGGACGACCTGGTTTGCGTCTGCAGGCGTCGACCTTCCTGAACCCGATGGCAGTGCCGCGTTCACTGATGCTGGTCTTCTTATCGACATGGCCATAGCCGGGCATGGCGTTCTGCTCGGTCGCAACGTGCTGACTGCAGATGCGCTCGCCAGCGGGCGGCTGGTGCGCTTGTTCGACACCAGCATTCCCGTAGCCGGCGCCTACTGGTTCGTCCGACCACTGGCAGGAGGGAAGCTGGCCAAGGAGGTGGCGGCCTATGGGACATGGCTGGCCGCCACGCTTGCTCAAGAGTTTCCGACGGACCACTCGATCAGTGCGAGAGTCTGAGCCCACGGAAGGAAGCGCAGCCTCGGACGAGCTTCAGCTTTCCAAATGCAGAAGTTGCATCGAAACATATGTTTGATGACGCTTTGCAAGGGGAAGATGGATGCTGACGCTGCCCGGGAGACGTTCCGCACGGCGGTGGAGACTGAGCCTTCTGCGGTGCCGGAGGATCGGCGGTGCCTCGCTGCCGTCCGCCTCTGTTGCCGGCGTTCCTGACCCGCCCCGGGAGGTGGCCGATCTGCTGTCCTGTTCGGTGGGACCAGCGGATTCGTGACGGCCGCCTGCGGGCCGTGGTGGACACGCGTTTCGTGCGCATCGCGCGGAGCGATCTCGACACTTAACATCAGGAAGCAGAAGGCGTGGCGCTGAGATCCGCGGAATATTCGGGTCTGCCTGTCCGTCTGACCGCGATGGGACGATACTCGGCGTTGCTGTGGAGCGTTGTACCGACAGGCGTGCTCCCATCTGCGGAGGTCAGCGGAGGCCCGCTTCCCCGTGCCCGGCAGGGCGGTCTGAGGGGGGGACGATGCGATGACTCCGACATCCCTCTCACCGATGCCCGCATCGCCCGCGACGACGTCACGATGCCGGCAGAACCGGCTGCCGATGAGGGCACACCGCAGCCACCCGAGGCGGCTCGCCCCGCGGGATCACCCCACGACCTCCGCGCGCTGACGCCCCCCGCAGGCAACGCACGGCCGGCCACTGTTTGCGACGGCCTGGACTGGATCGCCGGACAGCTGGGCGCGACTATCCCAGGTCAGGTCCATCCGCGGCGCGGCCATCACCATGGCAATGGCGGTCCATCGCGAGGAGGACCGGGCCAGGGCCCTGGCGCCGCGCCGCAGCGTAGATATCCCTCAGTGATGGGAGGTAGTGATGTGGGGGACTAGCCAGCCTGTGGTGTCGCCTAAGCCGATCTCGACGCCGCAGCGGATGCCGGCATCAGCGGGGTAAGTTCGGTCTGGCGTCGGTGAGTGGCAGATAGCCTGCTTGCCGGGCTCATGTGTTCTTTCTGCTTGCTGTTCTCCCTGCACCCCCGTATAGGCCGCGCCCCTTGCGGCGCTGTTGCCGCGTGTGCCGCAAAGGAGGGCATTGCCGAATGTACATCGTCGCTGCCCGTCCAAAGCCTTTCCGGCGCGGTTCCCCCGGGCTGCATATCCTGATCTGACCGGTGCCCTCTGGCGCCACACGAAACCAACCGGTCCAAAGACATCGCATGCCGCGCGTCCGCGCGAGCTGCGATCGGGCCGTCTTTCCCTGCTACCTGGAGAACTCCGGTGGAACTGACCCTCAAACGCGCCGCCGAAGCGGCGCGCGCCGCCCTCGAGGCGGCCAATATCGCGTTGACGCCCAAGGCATCCATCTCGGTCCATGTGCCGGACCCGCCTGCAGCTGCACGACATGCGGTCGGGCGGTTCGACCGCGAGCTGGAGCGGACGCGGGAGCTGATCGATGCAGCCTATGCCGTGCGCGCAGCCATCGGAGAGGCCAATGCCCGCTCCGGCCTGTCGGCGCTGCTGACCCGCCGTGCCGCGCTGGAGGTGCACGAACGTCGCCTCCGGGCCATCGTCGACGGTGTCGGTGTGACCAGGGCGGAAGCCGACAACCTCAGCACACTGGAGGCGGCTGTCGCCTCGGCGAGGACGCGCGTCGCTGCCGGCCACGATCTTTCGTATGGTGGCGAAGAACTGCCGTTCGCAGTGGTCGACGCGGCGCGTGAGGATGCAATCAGGGCGCAGCGAGCAGAGTTCAGGCGCGAGCGGGCCCTACTCGCTGACCAGGTCGCCGCCCTCAACCTGACTGTGCGTGTGACGCTGAACGCGGAGACGGTGGCGGTCCTCAGGGGCGCCCGCATCCTCGACTGACGGGCTTGCCGGTCGAGCCTGCCGCGCTGCGGAGGCCCGACCGCGCAAGGGCGTGGTGAAGAAGCACGGAGCGGAACACATCGATCGGGCCAGGATCGGGTGCAACCCGTCCTGACACGACCTCATATCCCGGGATCGCCCCTCGCGGCGCTGTCGTTGTCCCCGGGTGCAGGCGCTTGCTCCTTGTGGTTGTCATTGCCGTTGTACCGGGCGCCCACTGCGTCTTGTTCATTCCGCCGACGGCTTCTTCACCCGTCTGATACTTCACTGGGGGCAACCGTCCGCCGAACAGCCGATAACTCTGCGGTGGCTGTCGCGGCCGGGACCTGTTCCGGGCGAAGTCGTGACGGCCGGTTCGGCCGATGGCCGAAGCCCCGCCATACCGAGTCGAGAGCGCCTTGCCGCCGGCGGTGCCTCCTGACGCGCCTGCCGATCGTGCTGACGCACGCGCGCCACGGAACGACTGGTTGCTGACCCTGGTCCGCGCGCTGGCGCGGCAGGCGGCATCCGCGGCGTGGGACGAGGCCGTCACCGCGAACCGGCAGGAGCCGCCCCCATGACCACCGAGTTGCCTCGCCCCACGCGCCGCCCGGCGGTGCCGCCGCCGTCCGCGCCGATGCTCGACGTCGCCGAAGTGGCCGAGCGCCTGCGCGTCTGCAGCAGGACCCTGCGGCGATTGATCGCCGCGGGAGCGCTGTCGGCGCATCGCATCGGCCGGCTGATCCGGATCGGCGAGGAGGACCTGCGGCACTATTTGACGGGCTACCGATGATAGTAAGTAATGTCCTGATATTTCTGCGTAATTTCACAAAAATACAAGATGTCGTGACTGCATCTTCTGAGTATTCAGCTACGCTATACGTGGCACACATTCACGTTTTTACTGATCCGTACGGAACAGATACCAGGAGTCCATCAATGTCGACGAGCGTGCATCCGGATTGCAGCGCCCATGCTGCCGGTTTTCCCTCGCTGGGGGAACTCCGCCAGCGCATCCTGGCCGATGATGCCCTGACCGCCACGCGTCGCCGCGACATGGCTTCGGCCCTCGCCTCGCTCGCCAGGGCCATCGGCCGGCCGCCGGAACTGCTCCAGGCCGATCCCCTGATCCCTGCGGCCGCTGCTGGCAGGCATCACCCCGGCGATGACGGGCCACCGGCCGGGCCGCTGGCGGAACGTCCTGTCGCTCGTGACGGCGGCGCTGGCACACGCGGGGATCGTCCGGGTGCAGGGCCGCATCCGCGAGAAGCCCGCGCCGGACTGGCTCGCTGTCCTCGGTCTGCTCGAAACCCACCAGCAGCGTCACTTTCACCTGTGGCGTTTCGCGCGCTGGGCCAGCAGCCACGGTGTCGCGCCAACGCAGGTCGATGACGAGTTGATCGCCCGGTATCGACAGGAACTGAAGACCCGCAGCCTCGTCACCGAACCTGCCCGTGCTGCCCGGGACGCGGCCCGCTACTGGAACATGGCGGCCACAACCCATCCCGGCTGGCCACAACAGCGCCTCACCGTTCCGGACAACCGGAAGACCTACGCGGTGCCGTGGGAGGCGTTCCCGGCGAGCCTCCGGCACGACGTCGAGGACTGGGCGACATGGCTTGGCACCGACGATCCGTTCCTCGACCGGGATTTCACCCCGCTGCGCCCGGCCTCGGTGGCCGCCCGCCTGCGGCAGATCCGCATCTATCTCGCCGCGCTGGTCCACCAGGGCGTTGATCCGCAGGCGCTGGATACCCTCGCCGCTGCCGTCATCCCCGCCCGGGCCGAGCGGGGCCTGCGGTTCTTCTGGGAGAAGGCGGGGCGCCGCCCCTCGCATCACGCCTATCACATCGCGGGCCTGGTGATGATGATCGCCCGCCATCGGGCGCGGCTGCCCGCCGCCGATCTCGACCGGCTCCGCGCCATGGCAGACAGGCTGCGGCCGGTGGCCCAGGGGCTGGCCGGCCGAAACATCAGCCGCCTGCGGCAGTTGGAGGATCCGCAGCGCCTGGATGCGCTGCTGACCCTGCCGGCCCGCGTCCTCGACAGCGTCCGCCGCGCGGGCGCGCCGAGCATTCAGCTGGCGCGCCGGCTGCAGATCGCGGTGGCGATCGAGATCCTGCTCTGCATCCCGATGCGGCTGCGCAACCTGCGCACGCTGCGCATCGGTACCCATCTGATCCGGGGAACCGGCGGGACCACGTTCATCTCCATCCCGGGCGAGGAGGTCAAGAACGGCGTGCCGCTGGAAGGCCGCCAGGCTGGTCGCACTCTATCTGGAGAAATACCGGCTCTTGCTGGCGCCTGCCGGCAGCGACTGGCTTTTCCCGGGCGGCAGGGCGGGGGAACCCAAGTCCGATGACGGGCTGCGCAGCGGCATCTCGAAGGCGATCGCCGTCCAGTGTGGCCTGCGGTTCCACCCGCATCTGTTCCGTCACGCCGCCGCCTGCCTCATCCTGCGCGACAATCCGGCCGCGCATGGTCAGGTGCAGCGGGTGCTCGGCCACAGATCGCTGGGCTCCACCATGGCGTTCTATTCCGGACTCGAGGGTCCGGCGGCGCTGCAGCAGTATGACAGGCTGATCGCCAGCCACCGGCAGGTGGCGAACCCGGCCGGCTCGCCGGGCCGCCGAGCGCGGAGCATGCCGTGACCGTGATGCGACCCCGCCGGCATCCCGCGCTGCCGC
The DNA here is from genome assembly GCA_037190665.1 of Rhodovastum atsumiense. GTDB lineage: Bacteria > Pseudomonadota > Alphaproteobacteria > Acetobacterales > Acetobacteraceae > JBBCJT01. The sequence continues at coordinate 59,441 of JBBCJT010000033.1, forward strand.
CGGAGCGGTGGCCCGAGGCCGACCGGCTGGCATGGGAGGACGCGCACCGACAGCTGGACTTCCTCGCGGAGCCCGGCCGTGCCTCCGCCTGGCGCAGCGCCTCGGAGCGCAGCGCACGGGGCGCCTATGGCCGGTGGCTGCTGTGGCTCAGCGCGCAGGGGGTGGACCTGCAGGCGGAGGCGCCCGCGATCCGCTTCAGCCAGGACCGGCTCCGTGCTTACATGGAGTACTTGCACGAGGGCCGCTCGCCGGTGACGGCCGCGAGCTATCTCGGCATCCTGTGCATGGTGGTGGTCGCCGTGTTCCCCGATCGGGACTGGAACTGGCTGCGGGCGGTGCAACGCCGGCTGCGGCACCGCGCCAGGCCGGTGCGCGACAAGCAGGCCCGTATTGTCCCCGCCGGGCAGCTGCTGCAGCTGGGCCTCGATCTGATCGAGCGGGCCGGCGCGGTGCTGGACCGCTCCGGGATGCCGGGGATGCAACTGCAACAACTCGCCGCCGCGGCGCGCGACCACCGCGACGGGCTGATCATCGCGCTGCTGGCCTCCCGCCCGCTGCGCGTGCGAAACCTGCTGGGCATCGAGATCGGCCGGCAGCTTCGGCAGAACCAAGGCCGCGCGACGCTGCATTTCGATACGGCGGAAACCAAGGGCAACCAAAGCCTGGACGTCACCTGGCCGCAGATCCTGCTGCCTCCGCTGGAGCGCTATCTGGCGGAGGTCAGGCCGCTGCTGGTCGCGGCCTCGGCACCCGGCAATGTCGGACACCTGCCGCGGCCGCCAAGCGTCCGCCTCTGGGTCGGTCAGGGCGGCTCGCCGCTGACGCCGGGAGGGCTGCAGAAGGCGCTCGCCCGCCACACCGGACCGCGTTTCGGCCACCCGGTGAATGCGCATCTGTTCCGAGCTTGCGCCGCGAGCACCCTGGCGAACGCAGCGCCGGAGGCTGCCCGTCACGCCGCCGCGTTGCTCGGCCACCGCGGCATGCGAACCACAGAGCGGAGCTACATCGCTCCCGACAGCCGGATCGCCCTCGGCCGTCATCACGACCTGATCAGGTCAATGCGAAAACGGGTGCGGCGGCGAAGGTCGGCGGAGGCGGCGACGTGATGTCCTGGGCATCGTCCGGGGGCAAGCCAGGCCGTGGCTTCCCCCGGCTGGGATGAGCTCCGGGGGCCGGCTCGATGGCCTATTCTCGCCGCACTGCGACTCGCGCGCACCGTCACGACCGGCGCAGGTCAACCGAAATGCCGGTTCAAACGCCGACCGATCCGCACCGGAGATGAGATGACCGACCGCGTCGCCCTCTACGCCCGCTATTCCTCCGACCAGCAGCGCGAGGCTTCGATCGAGGACCAGCTGCGGCTGTGCACCGCCCGTGCCGAGAAGGAAGGCTGGACGGTGACAGGCACCTGGAGCGACGCCGCCATCTCCGGCGCCACCCTGCTGCGCCCCGGCTACCAGGCTCTGCTGGCGGCGATGCGCGCGGGCGCGGTCGACATCGTGCTGGCCGAGAGCCTCGACCGGTTCTCCCGCGACCTCGAGCACGTCGCGGCCTTCCACAAGCAGGCCCGCTTCTGCGGGGTCCGCATCGTCACCCTGGCCGATGGCGAGAGCTCCGAGATGGCAGTGGGTTTCAAGGGCACGATGGGCGCGTTGTATCTGCGCGACCTCGCGGCCAGGACCCATCGCGGGCTGGAGGGGCGCGTCCGCCAGGGACGAGCCATTGCCGCACCACCTTATGGTTATCGCGTCGTCCGTCGCCTCGGCGCTGACGGCGAGCCGGAACGGGGGCTGCGCGAGATCGACCCCGCGGAAGCCACCGTCCTCGGGCGGGTCTTCCGCGACTATGTCGGTGGCTTCAGTCCCCGCGCCATCGCACGCGCGCTGAACACCGAGGGCATCCCCGGACCGCGCGGCGGCATCTGGTACGACCAGACGCTGCGCGGCCGGCCCGGCCGTGCCGACGGCCTGCTGCGCAATCCCCTCTATGCGGGGCGGCTGGTCTGGAACCGCTATTCCGCCACCACCGATCCGCAGACCGGCGCCCGGGTCTGGCGGCAGAAGGATCGGCAGGAGGTGGTCGAGCGCAGGATCGCCAACCTCGTGGACGCCATCGCCGACGGGCTCAAGGCGCCCGGCCTGCAGCAGAAGCTCGACGAACTGGGGGCGCGCCGGGCTGCCCTCAGAGCACAGATGCAGGCGGTACCGCCGGCCGCACCCGCCCTGCATCCCAACCTCGCCCAGCTCTACGCCGACCGCGTCGCCAGCCTCCGCCGCGCCCTTGATGCCGGCGACGGCGCCGAGGTGCTGGAGTCCGCCCGCGCCCTGATCGACACCGTCACCGTCTCCCCGCCGCCACCCGACCGGCCCGACGGACCGCCGGAGATCGAACTCGCCGGCAACCTCATCGAGATGCTCAGGGCCGGCGGAGCACGGCTCGACCCGGATCCGCACCCGCCTTTCAGCCACGCTCGCCAGTTCGGCAAAAGAAGATATGGGGGCAGAGCCCCTGCTGGCGCGAGGGAACCGGGCCCGTGGATCAGATTCTGCCCATCAGCAACAGTATGATCAGGATCAGCAGGACCAGCCCAAGCGTCCCCGACGGGGCATAGCCCCAGCTACGGCTCCAGCCCCAGGTCGGCAGCGCGCCGAGCAGCAGCAGGATCACGATGATCAGCAGGATGGTCGAGATCGTCATTGCGGGGCTCTCCCATTGGGTCGGCCCCGTAACGCACGATGCCAAGCTTGCGTTGCAGCCGCCCGTGCGCGGCCGTGCGGATCAGCCCAGATGGCGGGCGAAGAAGGCGAGCGTCCGCTGCTGCGCGGTGGCGTAGTCGCGCGGCGAGTAGCTGGCGCGGTCGTCACAGCCGAACCCGTGCTGGGCACCGGCGTAAACGTGGATCTCCACCTTCGGATGCGCGGCCCGGATCGCCTCGACATCGCTCAACGGGATCGAGGCGTCCTTCTCGCCGAAATGGAGCTGCACGGGACAGTTCGGCTGCTCGTCCTTCGTGCCCGCGATGCCGCCGCCGTACCAGCCGGAGGCGGCGGCGAAGAGCTTCGTCCGCGTCGCGCCCCACCAGGCGACGGTGCCGCCCCAGCAATAGCCGACGATACCGTGCCGGATGCCCTGCGGCAGCGCGGCCGCCGCCGCGGTCACGTCCGCCATGACCCCGTCATCGGGCACCTTCGCGCGCAGCTCGCGGCCGCGGGCGATGTCGTCGGGCTGGTAGCCCAGCTCCACGCCGCGTTCCGCACGGTCGAACAGCGCGGGCGCGACCACGGCGTAGCCCTCCGCGGCGAAGCGGTCGCAGACATTGCGGATGTGGCTGTTCACGCCGAAGATTTCCTGCACCACCACGAGACCCCGCCGGGCATCCGCCGGGCCCGCCTTGTAGGCGGACAGCTCGTGACCATCGGCGGCGGTCAGCCTGATCATCGCGCCCATCGTTCCCTCCGAATCTGATGTCCTGGGTGTTCCGCTGATGTGGAGTCGGCACCGGACCGGTGCCGGCTGGCAAGACATCATCCGCGCGATGTCGGCCCCTCCCCCTCTCCGCTTGCTGGTTCCGTGCGGAAAGGCCGAGGCAAGGAGCGTCCCGCGAGAGGGAGGGCCCGCGCCTGCGCGGGAGGGTGAGGGGCTCGCGCGGAGACCAAACCTCACCGTCACCCCGACCCTCTCCCGCAAACGGGTTAGGGGACGTTGTGTGACGGTCCTTACCCTCCCTCTCGCTCGCCGCCGCTGCCGCCCAGCCGCTCCGCACACGTCCGGAGGCGAGAGGGGGAAAGGCAGATGCCGTTCACCTCGCGTTGAGACGCAAGCGGTCGAGCACAAGCTCACGCCGCGGCCGCCACCGTCGCGATCTCGCGCGCGGCGCGGCGGCCCGCCTTCAGCGCCCCGTGCGCGTAGGACGGATCCTCCGTGCTCGCGGCCTCGCCGGCGAAGAACAGGCGGTTCTCCACCGGCGCGGACAGCGCCTCATGATCCGCCTCCGCCGCCCCCACCGGCAGGAAGCAGTAGGTGCCGCGCGCGTAGATGTCGCGCGACCAGCGGGTCACGCGCAGCTCCGCCGGGCGCGGGATCGCGTTGCCGAAGGCACGGCGCAGCGGCGCCATCACCGCATCGGACAGCGCGGCATCCGGCATCCGCTCGAAGGCGCGGGCCGCCCCGCCGCCGATCAGCGCCACCAGTGCCGGCGTGCGATGGTGCGGCATCAGGCTGACGATCTCGGGCGCGAGGTTCTGCTCGGTATCGGCGAGCACGCGCACGAAATCCACATCCGCCGGCCAGAAGGCACGGTCGAAGCCGAGCACGACCTTGTTGAGCAGCCCGTTGCCTATGCGCGCGATCGCACCCTGCTTGGCCGCCGGCAGGGCGGGAACGAAGGTGACGTCGCCGTTCTTGAGCACGCCCAGCGGCAGGGTGATGACGACGCGGTCCGCCTCGAACAGTTCGCGTGTGGTCAGCACCCGCACCCCCGCGCCGATCATCTCGATCCGCGTGACCGGCTGGCGGTTGCGGATGTCGAGCCCGCGCGCGACGTGCTGGATGATCGCGCCGTAACCCTGTTCCAGAAGGTGGTTCTCGGCCGGGATCTCCCCCTCGCCGCCGAACCACCAGGCGGCCGACACCTCGGCCGCGTCGCCACCGGAATAGGAGGCGACGTAGTTGCGCAGGAAGGCCGCGACGCGGCGCTCATACGGGCCCGCGCCCGGGCCCGGAAGCAGTGAGGGCACCTGCTCCAGCACCGAGATGTCACGGCCCGGCGGCAGCGTCTTGTACGGCGACTCGTGGGAGATCAGCTCATCCACCCGCGCGAACAGCGCCGTCCGCTCCGCCTCGGTCAGCCGCCGCCCATCCGCGTCGAACACGACCGATTTCGCATCGTAGGTCGGCAGGCGGCGGACGCCGGCGGCATCGGCCAGCTCCGTCATCGGATTGCCGTCCGGCCCGTGGATCCAGGCGCCGCCGAGATCGAGCGCGGCGCCACGGAACCGGACGGTGTGCAGCCGCCCGCCCAGCCGTTCGCGCGCTTCCAGCACCGTGACCCGATGCCCCGCATCGTGGAGCGCGCGGGCGGCGGAGAGCCCGGCGATGCCGGCGCCGATGACGAGCACGCGCTGCGGGCGGCCGGGGGGCTGGAACGCCAGCGGCGCGCGCAGGCCCGCAAGAAGCGCCGCGCCGCCGGCCAGCCCGCGCAGCAGCGTACGGCGGCTCCAGGCGGGCGGGATGTCATGCGGCATGGGGGGCCTCCCGGTGAGCGCCGTTCGTTGCGGCGGGGAGACATCCTAGAAAGCGCGGTGGCGTAATGAAAACCCCCGGTGGACAGATGCGGCACGGCCCGCCGAAACTGTCGCGGTGGGCGAGATCATCAACCTGAACCGGCTGCGCAAGGCCCGTGCGCGCGACGCGGCAGCGGCTGCGGCCGCCGAGAATCGCGTGCGCCACGGCCGCACCAAGGCGGAGAAGGCGCGCGACGCCGACGAGGCGGCCCGGCGCAGTGCGGCGCTGGATTCGCACCGGGTCGAGTCGTCCGAATCTTCCGTTCCCGATTCGTCTCCGCCGAAGCCGCGCCGCCCGGATCGTTAGGGCTGCCTGGTTCCGAACCCTGATGGCGCGCGCTGGCGCCATGGCGAGTTCTTCATAGCCGCGCCCATACGATAGAGGCGCTCGGTCGCACGATCCGGCACGCTCAGGAGAGCCCGAGGGTTCTTGCGCAACATCACGGTGTCACCCTGAAGGCCATCGTCGATTGGCGAGCACAGCATGACGCGGGCTGACCACCGCAAGGCCCTCTCGGATGAGAACGAGGTCGCTATCGCATCCTGTCGTCGCCGGACGACGCCTCTATGGCTCGCAGACGGTCATGAGGCCCGTCACGCCGCCTTGCGCGCGATCCCGAGTTCCCCCAGCACCTCGCCCATCGCCGCGCAAGCGCGGCCGATATCGGCCGGCGTGACGGCGCCGATCGTGCCGACGCGGAAGGACGGGAACGGCGTGTTGTAGAAATTGCTGATCAGCACGCCGCGCCGCTTCAGCGCATCGACGAAAGCCTGCAGGTCCCAGCGCGGATCGGCCGGCGCGTGCACGTTGAAGACGATCGGGCCCTGATACGCCTCCTCCAGCACCGGGCGCAGGCCCAGCGCGAGGACGCCCTTGCGCAGCGCCGCCGCGTTCGCGCGGTAGCGGGCCAGCCGCGCGGGCTGGCCGCCTTCGGCGTCGTACAGGTCCAGCGCGGCGCGCAGCGCGTTGATCACCTGCGCGGGCGGGGTGAAGCGGAAGCTGCCGGGGCCGCTACGCCGCGCCTGGGCGAGGATGTCCGAGAGGTCGAACGACCACGATCCCGCCTGGCCGGCACTGGCATCCAGCCGGTCGATGCGCGCCACCGCGAAGCCGAGGCCGGGCATGCCCTCGAGGCACTTGCCGGAGGTGAAGACCAGCGCGTCGATCTCCGGCTGCGCCGCCATGTCGAGCGGCAGCGCCCCGAAGGCGGAAACGGCGTCCAGCAGCACCCGCCGTCCCGCTTCACGCGCGACCGCCCCCAGCGCGACCGGATCGCTGACGATGCCGCTGCCCGTCTCGCTGTAGACGTAGCCGACATGGCCGATCGTCGGATCGGCGGCGAGTGCGGCGGCGACCGTCTGCGGGTCCACCGGCCGGTCCTGTGGAACGTCGAGCGGCACCGGCACGCGGCCGGCTTCCTGCGCCAGCCGCACCATCCGCTGCGCATAGGCGCCGGTCATCGGCACCAGCAGCTTGCCGCCCGCGGGGATGAAGGTGCGGATCATCGCCTCGGTGACGAAATGTCCGCAGCCCTGCAGCGGCAGGGCGATGTGCGTCTCCGCCGGCGCGCGGGCGATGGCGGCCACGCGGGCGCGCACGTCCGTCAGCAGCGGGTGGAAGTCGCGGTCCCAGGGGGCGAAATCGACGGTCATCGCCGCCTTCACTTCGGGACGGGTCATCACGGGGCCGGGAATCAGCAGCAGCATCACGAGACCTTCAGCCGGGGCGTGGCGGTATGCCACGGTCGGCAATCTCGCGCACAAGCTTGCGGCGCATGGCCACTGCGAAATCGTCGTAGCTGGCCACCGCCATGGCGAAGGCTGACGGCCCGGCGATCACCTCCGCCTCGTAGTAGGCGAGCAGGTCCGGCTCCTCGTCGAGGATGGCGAGGCCGTTGATGCCCACGTCCGCGGCGGCCGCGAAGTCGCGCACGGACGCGGCCGAGATGCCGGCGTTGGACCGCCCGTCGCCCGCCACGTCGATCACCGTGCGGACGGGCGCGAAGGGCACGCGGGCGAGCAGCGCCAGGGCATGGCGCAGCGCCTCCCCCAACGCCGTCGCGCCGGGGCGGATGGTGCGGGGCGCGTTGTCGATCGCCTCGGCGAAGGTCGCGGCATCCGCCTCGGTACGGATCGCCTGCCATTCCACGGCGACCTCCTGCGCGCCGCGGCCGGACCAGAAGGTCGCCGCCGCCGCCATTCCACCGGCGGGAAGGGCGCCGGCCACTTCCGGCGCCCGGAACGCCGCGGCCGTGCCGCCAAGGATCAGCAGGAACTCGCGCGGGTCCACGCTGGCGGAGGCGTCGAAGGCAAGCACGAGCGCGAGGTCGACCGGATCAGCCATCGGCCGGACCGCAGCACGCGGCGCGGCCTTGGTCCACCTCCGCCGCTGCGCCTAGTGTGCGGGCGGGACAGAGGACCACGACGATGCGCAAGCTGATGGCCGCGCGCGCGTTGCCGGCGCTGGCGGGGACCGCCGCGCCGCGAGGCGATCCGCGCCGCCGGGCGTGCCGGATCATCTCCGGCGACGCGACCGGCGCGACTGCGCGCATCGCCATGCAGCAGCGCGCGGAGAAGCTGAACCGCGGCGGCGGCGGTTACGTCGCACGACAGCCGCAAGGACTGGCCGGACCGGACCTCACTCCTGTCGCCCCGACCTTCACCGCCCACAACGCGGCACAGCGCCGTGCGGAGAAGCTTAGCCGCAACGGGGGGAGCGGCCACGTCGCACGACAGTCAGAAAGGCTGGCCAAGCCAAGCCTCATGCCAGTCACCACAACTTTCATCGTCCGCAACATGGCGCACAAACATGTGCGGAAGCTGAACCGCGGCGGCGGCAACGCCTGCGTCGCACGACAGCCGGAAGGACTTGCCGGGCCAAGCATCACGCCAGCCGCCGCGACCTTCGTCGCCCGCAACGAGGCACAGAACCTTGCGCAAAAGCCGAGCCGCAGCGGCGGCAGCGCCTGCGTCGTGCGGCAGACGGAAAGGCCGGCCGGACCAGGCTTCACGCCGGCGGCCGCAGTCTTCATCGCCCGCAACATGGCGCACAAGCATGCGCAGAAGCTAAACCGCAGTGGCGGCAGCACCTACGTCGGCCGACAGCCGGAAACGCTGGCCGGGCCGGGCCTCACGCCAGCCGCCGCGACCTTCGTCGCCCGCAACGCGGCACAGAATCTTGCCCAAAAGCCGCGCCGCAGCGGCGGCAGCGCCTGCGTCGTACGGCAGGCGGAAAGGCCGGCCGGACCAGGCTTCGCGCCAACGGCCGCAGTCCTCATCGCCCGCGACGCGGCGCACAAGCATGCGCAGAAGCTAAACCGCAGCGGCGGCAGCACCTACGTCGGCCGACAGCCGGAAACGCTGGCCAGACCGGGCCTCACGCCCGTCGCCCCGACCTTCATCGCCCGCAACGCGGCGCCGCAGCGCCACGCCGACACCCAGCCGGAACAGGAAACGGAATGACCCTGCCGCTCGCGCGCATCCGCGTGCTCGACCTCACGCTGGCGCGTGCCGGCCCCACCGCGGTGCGCCACCTCGCCGACTGGGGCGCGGATGTTATCCGCGTCGAACCGCCCGCCGCGGAATCGGAGGAGATCAGCGGCCGGCGCGACGGGTTCGACTTCCAGAACCTGCACCGCAACAAGCGCGCGATCCGGCTGAACCTGAAGGACAAGGCCGGGCACGAGGCGTTCATGAAGCTCGTCGCCACCGCCGATGTGGTGATCGAGAACATGCGCGCGCGGGTGAAGCACCGGCTGCGCATCGCGTATGACGACCTGCGCGCGGTCAACCCGCGCATCGTCCTCGCCTCGATCAGCGGCTTCGGCCAGACCGGCCCGTATGGCCATCGCGCGGGCGTGGACCAGATCGCGCAGGGGATGGGCGGGCTGATGTCGATCACCGGCGCGCCGGGCGGCGGGCCGATGCGCGTGGGCATCCCGATCGCGGACCTCACCGCCGGCAACCTGCTCGCGCTCGGCGTGATGGTGGCACTGTTCGAGCGTGAGGTGACCGGCGTGGGCCGGTGGGTCCACACCTCGCTGCTGGAAAGCCAGGTCTTCATGCTGGATTTCCAGGCCTCGCGCTGGCTGATGGCGCAGCAGGTCGCGGGGCAGGCGGGCAACGACCATCCCACCGGCATCCCCACCGGCGTGTTCCCGGCCTCCGACGGGCAGATCAACATCGCCGCCTCCTCGGGCCGGTTGTGGGAGCGGTTCTGCGACGCGGTCGGCCATCCGGAATGGCGCACGCATCCCGAATGGTCCTCGCAGGCCGGCCGGTCGAAGGACCGCGCCGCGATCAACGCCGCCATCGCGGAGGTCACGAAGCACAAGCCCGCCGCGCACTGGATCGAACTGTTCGAGGAAGCGGGCATTCCCTGCGGGCCGATCAACACGATCGACCGCGTCTTCGCCGATCCGCAGGTGCAGCATCTCGGCATGGCGCGGAAGATGCCGGGCAAGGACGTGTCCGCGGTGGCAAGCGCCATCAACCTCGAAGGCGTCAGCAAGGACATCCGCACGCCCGTGCCCGGCAGCGGCGAGCACACGGAACAGGTGCTCGCCGAACTCGGCTACGACGCGGCCGCGATCGCGAAGCTGCGGGAGGCCGGCGCGATCTGATGCGCATCCGCTCCGCCCTTCCCGCCGACCGTCCCACCCTGCTGCAGCTCAATGCCGAGCTGCAGGAAGTGGAGCGGCGCTTCCGTCCCATCCGCCGCCCCGGCGACGAGATGACGGAGGAATACTGGGCCTTCACCGAAAGCCGCGTCGCCGCGCATGACGGCGCGATCCTCGTCGCGGAGGACGAGCACGGCATCGCCGGAGTCTGCGTCTGCTACGTCGATGCCGACATGCTCGACAGCATCCGCCCGGAGCTGTGCGTGCAGGACCTGATCGTCGTCGAACGCGCGCGCGGCCTCGGCGTGGGCCGGGCGCTGGTCGCGGCCGCGGAGGAGCACGCCCGTGCGCGCGGCATCGTGCGCATCATCGTCACCGCCATGATCGCCAACGAGGCGGCGATGCGGACCTATCAGGCGCTGGGCTACGCGCCGCAATTCACCACCTTCGAACGCATGCTGGAGACGCCATGACCACCGCCCACGCCAACGGGAAGATGCTGTCCGATATCGCCGATGGCATCGGGACCATCACCATCAACCAGCCCGAGAAGCGCAACGCCATGTCGGTGGAGATGTGGGGGGCGATGGGCGATATCCTCGACGCCTTCGCCGCCGATGGCGCCGTGCGCGTCTGCGTGATGCAGGGCGCGGGGGACAAGGCGTTCATCTCCGGCGCGGATATCAGCCAGTTCGACAAGGTACGCAGCAGCGCGGCCGCGCAGAAGGAGTACGACAGGATGACCAGCGGCGGGCGCGCGAAGCTCGCCGCCTTTCCCAAGCCGCTGATCGCGAAGATCCGTGGCTTCTGCCTCGGCGGCGGGCTGGGCGTGGCGATGCAGGCGGACCTCCGCTTCGCGTCCGAGGACGCGCAGTTCGGCATCCCGGCGGCGAAGCTCGGCATCGCCTACGGGTTCGAGGTGACGCGGCGGCTGGTCTCCCTCGTCGGGCCGGCCGAGGCGCGGCTGCTGCTGATGACGGGCGACCGCATCCCGGCCGTGGAGGCGCGGCGGATCGGCCTCGTCAACCGCGTGTTCCCGGTCGCCGAACTGGATGCGGCGGTGTCGCGGCTGGCGGCGACGATCGCCGGCAACGCGCCGCTGTCGGTGCGCGCGGCGAAGCTGATCGTCGCGCAGACGGTGCGCGATCCGGAGCAGCGGGACATGGCGGCGGTGGATGCGGTCATGGCGCAGTGCTTCGACAGCGCGGATTACCGCGAGGGGCGCACGGCGTTCATGGAGAAGCGGAAGGCGGTCTTCACCGGAGCCTGAGGGGCCGGCTGCGCGCTTTAGCGTTTTAGGGTTTTAGCCCCGGAGCGGAGGCGGGGGGCTGGGCGTTGATAATATTCCTATAGCCGGACAGGATGCGCGGGTAAAGCGCCATAGCCGACAGCGCGTGCCCGCTGCGCGACGACACGGCACGCCTTCCTCTCCCGCATGCGGGAGAGGGCCGGGGTGAGGGTCGATCCATCAGCACCACTGCGCGGTTTCGTCTCCGCGTAAACCCCCCTCACCCTGTCCCTCTCCCGCCCGGCGGGAGAGGGGACCTTGCGCGATGCTTCCTGCCTCAGTCCCAAAGCCCCCCACCAACACACCCCCTCCCCGCCTGCCTGCGAGGACCGGCGCAAGGGTCCTTGCACCCACCAACGCATAAAGATATCCTTATGTCGTGACGGTCCCGCGCGAGCGGGCGAGAGAGGGAACGCCGTGCGCGCGCGGCGGGGGCGGGCTCCGTCCCGGTGCGCAAGTCGGCGGCTGCCCCCGCAACTGTCAGCGGCAACAAGCCGCCCCTGCGCCCCCGCGGCGCAGCCACTGGGCCCGAGCAGCCCGGGAAGGCCGGGGCGGCGGCGCGAGCGGCCGCGAGCCAGGAAACCTGCCGTCGCGGGCAGACCATGCGGCCGGGCGGGGTGCACCGGACGCGGAGTGACGACGATGGCGATCGCCACCAATCTCGGCTTCCCGCGCATCGGGCGCCGGCGCGAACTGAAGGCCGCGCTCGAATCCTTCTGGGCGGGACGCAGCGACGAAGCCGCGCTGCTCGCCGAAGCGGCCCGGCTGCGCGATGTGCACTGGGCGGCGCAGCAGGCGGCCGGCATCGGCCACATCCCCTCCGGCGAATTCGCGCTCTACGACCACGTGCTCGATACCGCCTGCATGGTCGGCGCGATCCCGTCCGGCTACGGCTGGCAGGGTGGCCCGGTTTCGCTCGCGACGTATTTCGCGCTGGCCCGCGGCGTCTCGCATGCGCCGGGTTGCGGCTGCGGCGCGCATGGCGCGGCGCTCGAGATGACCAAGTGGTTCGACACGAACTACCACTACCTGGTCCCGCAACTGTCGCGCGCCACGCGCTTCGCGCTGACGGAGAACCGTCCGCTCGCCGCCTTCCGCGAGGCGCTGGCGCTGAACCGGCGCACGCGGCCGGTGCTGCTCGGCCCCGTCACCTTCCTGCTGCTGTCGAAGACCACCGACGGGTCCGATCCGCTCGACCTGCTCGACCGGCTGCTCCCCGTCTATGCGGAGATCCTCTCCGGGCTCGAAGGCGCGGGCGCGGGCTGGGTGCAGATCGACGAGCCGGCGCTGGTGCTCGACCTGCCGGCCCGCGCGCAGGCCGCGTTCATCCGTGCCTATGCCACGCTGCGCGAGGCCGCGCCGAAGCTCGACCTGCTGGTCGCGAGCTACTTCGGCGCGCTGGGCGACAACCTGCCGACCGCGCTCGTGCTGCCGGTCAGCGGGCTGCATGTCGATCTGGTGCGCGCGCCGGAACAGCTCGATGCGGTGCTCGCGGGTGCGCGCGCGGACCAGACGCTCTCGCTGGGCGTGGTGGACGGGCGCAATGTCTGGCGCACCGACCTCGCCGCCGCGCATGCGCTGCTGAAGCGCGCCGCCGATGCGCGCGGGGCGCGGCAGATCATGGTCGCGCCGTCCTGCTCGCTGCTGCACGTGCCCGTCGATCTCGCGCAGGAAACCGGGCTCGATCCGGTGCTGGCGGGCGGGCTCGCCTTCGCGACGCAGAAGCTGAAGGAGATCGCCACCCTCACCCGCGCGCTCGATGACGGCATCGGCGCGGTGAAGGCGGAGTTCGACGCGGCGGCGAAGGCGCTGGCCGCGCTGCGCGACGATCCGCGCCGCAACGACGCGGCCGTTGCCGCGCGGCTCGCGGCCGCGACGCCGGAGATGGCCCGCCGCGCCACCCCGCACGCGGCGCGGCGGCAGGCGCAGCAGGAACGGCTGCACCTGCCCGCCTACCCCACCACCACCATCGGCTCCTTCCCGCAGACCGCCGAGGTCCGCGCGGCGCGCGCCAAGGCGGCCGCCGATCCCGCCGGCTATGACGCGGCGATCGCCGCATGGATCGCGGACGCGGTGCGCTGGCAGGAGGAAGCCGGGCTCGACGTGCTCGTGCATGGCGAGTTCGAGCGCAACGACATGGTGAAGTATTTCGGCGAACGCCTCGCCGGCTATGCCTTCACCAGGCACGGCTGGGTGCAGTCCTACGGGTCCCGCTGCGTGGCGCCGCCGATCATCTGGGGCGATGTCTCCCGCCCCGAACCGATGACGCTGCGCTGGACCCGTCACGCGCAGTCGCTGACCGACCGGCCGATGAAGGGCATGCTCACCGGGCCGGTGACGATGCTGCAATGGTCCTTCGCGCGCACCGACCTGAAGCGTCGCGACATCTGCCGCCAGATCGCCTTCGCGCTGCGCGACGAGGTGGACGACCTCGCGCAGGACGGCATCGCGGTGATCCAGGTGGACGAGCCGGCGTTCCGCGAGGGCCTGCCGCTGCGTGATGCGGATCGTGCGGACTATCTCGGCTGGGCAGCGGAATGCTTCCGCCTCGCCACGAGCGGGGTGCCGGACGCGACCGCGATCCACACCCACATGTGCTACAGCGAGTTCGGCGACATCCTCGACGCCATCGCCGCCCTCGATGCGGATGCGATCAGCATCGAGACGGCGCGCAGCCGCATGGAGCTGCTGGAGGCGTTCGCCGGCGGCGCCTATCCGAACGAGATCGGCCCGGGCGTGTGGGACATCCACTCGCCGCGCGTGCCGGACGCGGCGGAGATGACGGCGCTGCTGCGCCTCGCGCGCGAACGGCTCGCGCCGTGGCAGATCTGGGTGAACCCGGATTGCGGGCTGAAGACGCGGCGGTGGGAGGAAGTGCGCCCCGCCATCGCCAACATGGTCGCCGCCGCGCGCACGCTGCGGGCGGAAGCGGCGTAGCCCACACACGACGGACGCGGCGGGGCCTCCCGGTCACGCCGCGTCCGGCACCGCCTGCCGCCCCTCCCCGCGCGAAGCCACCTTGCCCCGCCCGCCCGGTGCGGTGAACTTCGGACGACATGAGGGAGCCAGACATGTCCCAGACCATCGCTGCCCGCGCCGCCGCCGTGCTCGACCGCCTCGGCGTTCCGGCCGGGGCCTATACCGGCGGCAGCCTCGCGAGCTTCACCCCCGTCACGGGCGAGCGGATCGGAAACCTCGCAGCCGATACCGCCGACAGCACCCGGGCGGCCATCGCCCGCGCCAAAGCGGCCTTCGAGATCTGGCGCACCGTCCCCGCCCCGAGGCGCGGCGAGCTGGTCCGCCTTCTCGGCGAGGAACTGCGCGCGGCGAAGGAGGATCTCGGCGCGCTGGTCTCGATCGAGGCGGGCAAGATCCCCTCCGAGGGGCTGGGCGAAGTGCAGGAGATGATCGACATCTGCGACTTCGCGGTGGGCCTCTCCCGCCAGCTCTACGGCCTGACCATCGCATCGGAACGTCCCGGGCACCGGATGATGGAGAGCTGGCATCCGCTGGGCGTGGTCGGCGTGATCTCGGCCTTCAACTTCCCGGTCGCGGTCTGGTCCTGGAACGCCGCCCTCGCGCTCGTCTGCGGCAACGCGGTGATCTGGAAGCCGTCGGAGAAGACGCCGCTGACGGCGCTGGCGAGCCAGGCGATCTTCGACCGCGCGCTGAAGCGGTTCGGCGACGCGCCCGAAGGGCTGAGCCAGGTGCTGGTCGGCGGGCCGGATGTCGGCGAGGCGCTGGTCACGAGCCCGGACGTGCCGCTGATCTCCGCCACCGGCTCCACCCGGATGGGCCGCATCGTCGGCCCGAAGGTCGCCGCACGGTTCGGCCGCTCGATCCTGGAACTCGGCGGCAACAACGCGGGCATCGTCTGCCCCTCGGCCGATCTCGACATGGCGCTGCGCGCCATCGCCTTCGGCGCCATGGGCACGGCGGGCCAGCGTTGCACCACGCTGCGGCGGCTGTTCGTGCATGACAGCGTCTACGACGCGCTCATCCCGCGCCTGATCAAGGCGTACGGCTCGGTCACCATCGGCAATCCGCTCGAGGGCAAGGCACTGGTCGGTCCGCTCGTGGACCGCGCGGCCTTCGATGCGATGGGCAAGGCGCTGGAGGCCGCCCGCGCCGCAGGCGGCAAGGTTCATGGCGGCGAACGGATCGCGGTCGGCCCCGATACCGCCTTCTACGTGCGGCCGGCGCTGGTGGAGATGCCCGCGCAGACCGGCCCGGTGCCGGAGGAGACATTCGCGCCGATCCTGTACGTGATGAAGTACGGCGAGCTGGGCGAGGCATTGCGGCTGCACAACGCGGTGGGCGCGGGCCTGTCGTCCTCGATCTTCACGCTGGACCTGCGCGAGGCGGAGACCTTCCTGTCCGCCGCCGGGTCGGATTGCGGCATCGCCAACGTCAACATCGGCACGTCGGGGGCCGAGATCGGCGGCGCCTTCGGTGGTGAGAAGGAGACCGGCGGCGGGCGCGAGAGCGGGTCGGACGCCTGGAAGGGCTACATGCGGCGCCAGACGAACACGATCAACTTCTCCACCGCGCTGCCGCTGGCGCAGGGCGTGGTGTTCGACATCGGCTGAGAGAGCGGGACACTGACGCGGCGTGCGATCACGCCGCGTCCAGTGCCGCCAGCAGCGCCGCGTTGCGCGCCCGTGCCGCCTGCGTGATCAGCGTGGCGAGCCGCTGCACCGTCCGCGCGCGGACCTGCGAGGCCGGATAGATCAGCGCATAGGGCAGGCTGATGGTCGGGCGCAGCCGCCGCATCACCTGCCCCGGCGCGCTCACCATCGCCACGAACGGATCGACGATCGCCACGCCGAGGCCGAGTATGGCGAGCTGGCAGGCCGTGGTGCCGTGCGTCGCCTCGAACCGGATGTCGATCGCCTGGCCGGCGGCGCGGAACGCGCGCTCCATGTGCTGGCGCACCAGTGAGCGCGGATGCGTCAGGATCAGGTCCTGCCCGGCCAGGTCCTCCACCTCCACCACCCTGCGCCGGGCCAGTTCATGGTCTGCGTGCATCAGCGCCACCGCCTCGGTGCGGCAGATCTCCTCCACCGTGACGGCGGGATGCGCGAGCGGCAGCACGCTGACGCCGAGGTCGAACGCCTCCTGCCCCACCCACGCCTCGATATCGAGGCGCATGCGCGCATCCACGCTCGCGGTGAAGGCCGGCACCTCGCGCGCCATCGCGACGAGCGCATCGCCGAACAGCGCACCCATCACCGGCGGCGCGACCAGCAGCCGCACGTGATCGTCGCGCCGGCCCAGCCGGATCTCGCCGGCGAGCTGCGCCAGCTCCTCGTGCCCGGCCAGCACCCGTTCGGCGTGGCGATAGAAGCGCACCGCCGGCTCCGTCAGCGCGAGCCTCCGGTTCTGCCGGGTGAACAGCGGAAAGCCGAGTTCCGCCTCCAGCCCCGCCAGCAGCCGGCCGACCTGCGGCTGGGTGCGGCCGAGCCGCACGGCGGCCTGCGAGACGGACCCGCCCTCGACGAAGGCGCGCAGCGCCTCAAGCGCGCGGAGACTGGGCACGGCCGCCCCCTTTCATGCGGAATGCGCATAATAAGTGCGAATTACTGCGATTGACGCAAGATTGCGGGCGTCGAACGCTCCGCGCGTCACAGCAGGGGCGTGCGCCGCGCGATGTCCGACTCCGACCGCAACAGCCCGGCCTGGCGCGTCTCGCCGGGCGCCTATCTCGACTCGCGCCCCGCCGCGTTCGACCTGCCGGACGCCCCGGTCTCGACCTACGTGACCATGCGCGACGGCTGCCGCATCGCGGTCGATGCGTGGCTGCCGCGGCCGCGCGAAGGCGGCCCGGCGCGCGAGCGCGTGCCCGCCGTGCTGGTGCTGACGCCGTACTATCGCCGCTTCCGCGTGCGCGATGGCGCGACCGCCGATCCGATCCCGAACGCGGGCAAGTTCGTCCGGCTGCTGGTGCCGCACGGCTATGCCGTGGTGGTGGTCGATGTGCGCGGCACCGGCGCGAGCTTCGGCACGCGCGACAGCTTCCGCTCCCCGCGCGAACGCGACGACAGCCGCGAGATCGCCGACTGGGTGGTCGCGCAGGACTGGTCGGACGGACGCATCGGCGCGACCGGCATCTCCTATCCCGGCGCGGCGTCGGACTTCCTCGCCTCCACCGGCCATCCGGCGGTGCGCGCCGTCGCGCCGCTGTTCGCGGTGTGGGACACCTGGACCGATCACTACTATCCGGGCGGCATCCTGCTGAACCGCCTGTCGCACAGCTACGACGAGCTGATGATCGCGATGGACCACGACCGGCGCGATCTGCTGTCGAAGATCAGCTACTACGCCGACCCCGCCTATGCCGGGCCGCATCCGGTGGACGAGGATGCGGACGGTGCGCTGCTCGCCGAGGCGGTGGCCGAGCATCACGGCAATTTCCACATGCCGGACTTCATCACCGAGTTCCGCTTCCGCGAGGACCCGCTTCCCTACGATGCCGGGTTCAGCTCGGCGTCCTTCAGTCCGGCGGCCTACAGCGCGCATATCCGCCCAGACGTCGCCGTCTTCGCGTGTTCCGGCTGGCTCGACGGGGCCGGCTTCTCCAACGCGGCGATCGCCCGGTACCTGACGCTGCGCGACAATCCGGTGCACCTGCTGCTGGGCCCGTGGGACCACGGCGCGCGGACCAACATCTCGCCGTGGCGGAAGGAGGCCGACGCGCAGTTCAGCCTGACCGGCGCGCTGCTGCGCTTCTTCGACCACTACCTGATGGGACGCGCGACCGGACTGGAGCAGGAGGCGCGGGTCCATTCATTCAGCCTGCACGCCGAACGCTGGCGCGAAGATGCCGCATGGCCGCCGCCGACCAAGCCGGCGACGCTGCACCTGACCGCCGGCGGCGGGCTGGCGGCCGCGCCTGCGGCGGCGGGCGAGGTGTCGTTCAAGGCGGACTTCGTCGCCGGCAGCGGCGACGGCACGCGCTACGAACGCCTCGCCGCGGTGAACACACGCAACTACTACACGGACTGGGCCCAGCGCGTGGCGCGGATGCCCGGCTTCAGCAGCGCCCCGCTCGCGGCGGATACTGAGATCACCGGCCATGCCATCGTGGATCTGTGGCTGCGGTCCAGCGAGCCGGATGCGGCGATCTTCGCCTACCTGTCGGAGATCGAGGCGGACGGGACGGTCCACTACGTGACCGAGGGCCTGCTGCGCGCGCTGCACCGCAAGGAAAGCCCGGCGCCGGCGAGCCACCGGACAAGCTGGCCGTTCCGCAGCTTCCACCGCGCGGACGCGGCACCGCTGGTCGCGGGCGAACCCACGCGGATGCGCATTCCGCTGCTGCCGACATCCTGGGTCTTCAAGGCCGGCAGCCGCATCCATCTCTGCTTCGCTGGCGCCGATGCCGACCACTGCACGCAAGTGCCGCACGGAAGGCCGCCGCTGCTGGGGATCCTGCACGGCGGCGCGCACGCCTCCACGCTCGAACTGCCGGTCCGCGCGGCGGACTGATCCTCAAGGCCGACAAGCACAATCACCGACACAGGAAGGGGAGCAACGGGGATGACGAAGATGATGCTGCGGCGGCGACAGGCCGTGACGATGACGCTGGGCGCCGGCCTCGTGGCCAGCGGGGTCGGGCATGCGCAGGGCGGTTTTCCGACCCAGCCCATCCGCATGATCGTGACCCAGACGCCGGGATCGAACACCGACATCGTCGCACGGCTGTTCGCCGAGCCGATGGCGCAGGATCTCGGCCAGCCGGTGGTGGTGGAGAACCGCGCCGGCGCCAACGGGCTGGTCGCGACCTCCTACCTCAAGCAGCAGCGGCCGGACGGCTACACGATCATGGCGGTGGGCGTGTCGCTGCTCGCCTTCAACCCGCACCTCTACAGCAACCTGCCCTACGACCCGGCGACGGACTTCACCTACATCGCGCCGATGACGGACACGCCCTTCGTGCTGATCGCCAGCCGCAAGAGCGGCATCACCTCGGTCGCGCAGCTCATCGAGCGGGCGAAGGCGCAGCCGGGGAAGCTGACCTTCTCGAGCGCGGGGATCGGCAACTCCACGCATCTGGCGACCGAGATGATCGGGCAGGTCGCGGGGGTGGAGCTGATGCACGTGCCCTACAGCGGTGCCGCCACGGCGCTGACCGCGGTGATCTCGGGCGAGATCGACCTCGCCGTGCTGGTCCTCGGCGTGGCGCTGCCGCAGATCACCTCGGGCGCGGTGGTGCCGCTCGCTTCCGTCAGTCGCGAGCGCCAGACCCAGTTGCCGGACCTGCCGACGATCGCGCAGGCGGGCGTCGACGCGCCGATCATGCCGGGCTGGCTCGCCATCGTCGGGCCGGCGGGCATGCCGCAGCCGATCACCGACCGGCTGAACGCATCGGTGCAGAAGGCGCTCGCCGATCCGGTGGTGAAGCGCAAGCTGGAGGAGCAGGCGCTGATCCCCCTGCCCGGCTCGGCCGCGGCGATCCGCGAGCGAACAGAGACGGACAGCCGGACGTGGGGCGCGTTCATCCGGCAGCGCGGGCTGATCGTGCAGTAGGATTGGGCGTCGGAGCGCGGCGGTGCAGTCGCGCTCCGCATTGCGGTTGCGGATGAGCCGGCGTGTCGTTTGGCAGCGTGACGTCGAAGCGGGATCGAGGCGGCGTTGCGTCGGATGCGCGTGCCATCGCGGTCGATGGCAACGCGCGTCCGGCTCGGTCAACGTCCTGGAAGTCGGCAGCTTGTCTCGTGACGCTGGTGAATGGCCTGTGCCCTTGGCGCCGGGTCGTACCTGCGCCACCGACCCTCACCCCGGCCCTCTCCCGCAGGCGGGAGAGGGAGCAGGCCCGATCGTCATTCAGCAGCAGCCGACATGTTCAGGTGATTGACTGACGGCCGAAGCGCACTGGAGATCACGTCACCAGGAAATGTGGGTCGGCTATCATCGGCTCGGCGATGCGCCCGTCATCGGCTATCGACACAGAGCGCATGGACCGCGATAGCCAGCCCTCAGCGACGGAGCGTGCCGGTGCAGTCGCGATCCGCGTTGCGGTTGCGCCGCACCCATCTCTGCTTGCCGGTGAGGTTGATGGTGCCGTTGGCAAGCGTCGCCTCGAAGCGCGACTGCAGCTCGGTGGTTGCCCCCCGCGCGCTGGTCACGCTGGCGCCGCCGGTCAGCGTCGCCTTGCCGCCGGCCAGCGTGCCGATCGCGGTCTCCCGCCCGCCGCTGCCGCTGCCGTCGGTGCTCCGGAACTCGCGGATGAAGGTCAGCCTGTCGCCCTGCTGTGTGATGGTCACGCGGGCGTTCAGCTCGGGCAGGTCCATCGCCGGGATGGCGCCGCAGCGCAGCGTGCCGGTGTAGATGGCATCCTGGGCCTGCGCCGGGGCGAGCGACAGCAGGCCGGCGGCGACAAGGGCGGCGGCACGAAGCATGACATCCTCCACACGGATGCGCGGGAGTGTCGGGCAGATTCTTACCTATACGCAACGTCGTGCCGCGCGCATGAACAAGATGTCATCCCACCTGCGCGGGCAGGATCAGCGCAGGATGCGCTCCCCGGCGGGGGTCGCGATGCCCGCCTGCAACCGGCCGGATCCCGGGCGCAGGGCGATGACGCCGGCGAGACCGCGCGCCGCAAGCGCGACCGTGGCCGCATCCGGATCGGGGATAGACGCCTCCAGCGCTACTAGCCGCGCGCCGCTCTCGGGAAACGCGGGCGGGGCCGTCTGCCACTGGATCATCGGCGGCACCGCGCCACCGTGCAGCAGCGCCCCGCCTGCCGGCACCGCGAAGCGCCAGCGCAACGCATCGCGGGCGAAGGGCACGATCGCGCCCAGATCGGGCAGGCCTGCGAGTGCGTCGAGATCGTCCGTGCGCGCGACCCAGGTGACGAGGCGCGGCCCCTCCCTCAGCGTCGCCGGATCGCTCAGCCCGAACCAGCGCGGCCCGTCCGGCGCGGGCGCGTCCGGGTCGATCGCGATCACCTCCAGATACGCATCCGGCCCCAGGCCGAGCAGCATGTTGTGCGTGCCCATCCGCGCATGGCTGCCGCCCGGCGCGGGGCGGAGGCCGATGCAGGCTTCGACATGCGCCGCACCCTCCGCAAGCGTGGGCGCGGCGACGACCAGATGATCGAGGGTCGCCATCAGATATCCGCGTAGCAGTGCGTTTCCGCCTCGCCGCCCGGATGCGTCACCGCACCCAGATGCGCCGGGCCGACAAGCTGCGCGTACTTCCAGATCGCGCCGGCATTGTAGTCGGTCGGCCGCGGCTGCCACGCCTTGCGCCGCGCCTCCAGTTCCCCGGCGGGGATGTCGATGTCGATCGTGCCCTGTGCGGCGTCGATGACGATGCGGTCGCCGTCCTTCAGCAGCGCGATCGGCCCACCGACCGCCGCCTCCGGCCCGACATGGCCGACACAGAAGCCGCGCGTCGCGCCGGAGAAGCGGCCGTCGGTGATCAGCGCCACCGCCTCGCCCATGCCCTGTCCGTAGATGGCCGAGGTGGTGGACAGCATCTCCCGCATGCCCGGCCCGCCCCTGGGGCCTTCGTAGCGGATCACCAGCACGTCGCCGGCCTTGTAGGCCTTGTCCTGCACCGCCTTGAAGGCGTCCTCCTCGCAGTCGAAGCAGCGCGCCACGCCCTCGAAGCGCAGCTTCTTCATGCCCGCGACCTTCACGATCGCACCTTCGGGGGCGAGGCTGCCCTTCAGCCCGACCACGCCGCCGGTCGGCGTGATGGCGCGGCTGACCGGGTAGATCACGTCCTGATCGACGGGGAAGACGACATCCGCGTGGTTCTCGGCGAGCGTCCTTCCCGTCACCGTCATGCAGTCGCCATGCAGCAGCCCGGCATCGAGCAGCGCCTTGATGATCACCGGGATGCCGCCGACGCGATGCACATCGAGCGCGACGTACTTCCCGCCCGGCTTGAGGTCGGCGATGTAGGGCGTGCGGCGCATGATCTCCGCCACGTCGTCCATGGTGAAGCGGATGCCGGCCTCATGCGCCATGGCCGGCAGATGCAGCCCGGCATTGGTCGATCCGCCGGTCGCGCCGACGATGACGGCGGCATTCTCCAGCGCCTTGCGGGTGACGATGTCGCGCGGACGCAGGCCGAGTTCCAGCAGCTTCATCACCGCCCTGCCGGATTCCACCGCCCAGCGGTCGCGCTCCTCATACGGCGCGGGCGCGCCGGCGGAGCCGGGCAGCGCGAGGCCGATCGCCTCGCTGACGGTCGCCATCGTGTTGGCGGTGAACTGCCCGCCGCACGCGCCGGCCGAAGGGCAGGCGACGCATTCCAGCGCGTGCAGTTCCTCATCGTCCATCTTGCCGGCGGCGTGCTGGCCCACCGCCTCGAACACGTCCACCACCGTCACATCGCGGTCGTGGAAGCGGCCGGGCAGGATCGAGCCGCCGTACATGAACACCGACGGCACGTTCAGCCGCAGCATCGCCATCATCATGCCGGGCAGCGACTTGTCGCAGCCGGCGAGGCCGACCAGCGCGTCGTAGCAATGGCCGCGCACCGTGGCTTCCACGCTGTCCGCGATGATCTCGCGGCTGACCAGCGAGGATTTCATCCCCTGATGGCCCATCGCGATGCCGTCCGTCACCGTGATGGTGGTGAACTCGCGCGGCGTGCCGCCGGCTTCCTTCACCCCGGTCTTCACGCTCTGCGCCTGCCGGCCGAGGGCGATGTTGCAAGGCGCGGCCTCGTTCCAGCAGGTCGCGACGCCGACGAAGGGCTGCGCGATCTCGTCCTCCGTCAGCCCCATCGCGTAGTAGTAGGACCGGTGCGGCGCGCGGCCGGGGCCTTCGGTGACGTGACGGGACGGCAGCCTGGACTTGTCCCAGCGCTTCTTCAGCATCGAACGTTCTTCCCCTCGGCTGTCCCCCGAGCCTGTGACACGGGACGCGGGCCGGCAAGGCGTTCCCGCCGCCGGGTGAAACGGGACACCCGCCGACCGCGCCGTGGCCCCTATCATCGCAATGCCCAGGTCATGGCATGGCCGCATCGTCCGAGAGGATTTCGCCGCATGACTCACTTCTGGGGTGTCGACAGCTTCAGCCCTGCCAGCCACATGGTCGGCGTGCCAGCGGCGCATCTGCGGGCCGGCGAGCGGGCCGGGCTGCGGGAAACGCTGTTCGACTACGTGACGCGGCGTGCGGGCCGCGCGCCGGATTTCTGGGGCCGGTATCTCAACAACGGGCTCCGCAGCGCGCTTCAGCCCGGCGAGGCGGCGTTCATCTTCGCGCAGGGCGAAGGGCGCTGCCGCATCGCACTGGTCTACAACGGCATCCGCGGCGAACCGGCCGGCGCCGCCGCGGGCCGCGCGGGCGGCGAGGCCGCGGCGCGCGAGGCCGTCGCGCTCGCGATCGCGCAGGGCGTGCCGACCTATGTGCGCATCTACCTCGACCTCGAAGGCTGGCGCGTGGAGCCGGAGTTCCTGGAGGGGTGGTGGGACGGGATGTCCGCCTCCTCCTATGCCGGCGCGGGCGGCATCTACGGCCGCGGCGCGGAGGTCGTGCCGCGACCCCGCAGCCACATGCCCGACCTGTCCCGGCGCCCGCACAGCAGCGGCTGGGCCGCGCGCGTGCCGGCGGCCGAAGACCGGGCCGCGGCGCGGGCGTTTCCGGGGCTGATCTCGGATATCGCCGCGGGGCGCAGCACGCGGCCGCAGAGCCGGTACATCTGGTCCAACATCCCGCGCCGCTTCGACCAGAACAGGGACACGCCGGCGGGCACGCAGATCATCCCGGACAGCTTCGGCGCGGTCGGGCCCGTGGGCGCGATGCTGAACCGCACGGTGCTGTGGCAGTACCGCTTCGGCGCCTTCTGGGCGGAGGGGACCACCCGGGGCATGGTCGATCTCGATCTCGCGCTGGAGGCTGGCTACGCGGAGATGTGGCGCGCCTGAGCGGCTGCGCGGCAATTGCGCAGGCGGTGGATTACGTGGAGAGGCGAGGCATTCGGTCTCCCGCATCCGTCAGCGCCCGGACCGCTGAAAGCAGGTCGTCACGTCCTGTCGCCCTGTGCGGCAGGGCGATGCGGGCGTGCTGGTCGCCGAGGCGGATGTCGATGCCCTCGGGGTCGAGGCAGGCCACGCGCCACGGGCCTTCGGCCTGGCCGGCCCTGACCACGGCAAGATGACGGATCGCGCCGGCATGCGCGGCGTTGAGCCACGCTGCAAGGTCCGCCTCCTCCGCCGCCAGCGCCTCCGCCCCGCGCAGGTCGGTCAGCATGTCCGCCGCGGTGAGTTCGGGCGCGAGGCGCTTGCCGCCCAGCAGATCGACGCCGTCGAGCGCGATGCGCCAGATCGCGAAGCCGGGAAGGCCGGCGGGCAGCGTCAGCTTCGGATGACATGCGAGGAAGCGGCGCCGCGACCGTGCGTCCTCCGCCCGGTGCGCCGTGCCCGTCAACGTCAGCCGTCCGCTCCCCGCCCGGATGGGCTCGCCCGCGGGCACCGGCAGCAGGGACACGCGCGGGTCGGCGAGGATGTTGCGCGTGTGCAGGGCGACGCGGGAGATCAGCATCAGCGGCGTGCCGTCCATGTCCGTGGCGATGGCGACGGTGGAGGCGAACGGATAGCCGCTGCCCGCATCCAGCGTCGCCAGGGCGGCGACGCGGGCGGTGCGCAGCAGCGTGCAGGCATATCCGGCCGAGTCGAATGCCGGATCGCCGGAAGGCGGCAGGGGATGCGGTCTCGGGCTGATGGCCGGCGGCAAACGGGCTGTCATGCGGCGACCTCCGTGAACGGAAGCCGCCTGACTAAGCATCACGCGCGATCGGACCAGCACCATCGCCGCGCACGGCCACGGCGCGGATATGGATTGTGTCCGGCCGTGGCGGCGTTAGGTTGGATGCAGGCGAACGGGATCAGGCGATCCGCGCCAGCGCCGCATCCAGCCGCGCCATCTCCGCCTCGGCGGCGGCGAGGCGTTCGCGGTTCTCCTCCACCACTTCCTCCGGCGCGCGGGCGACGAAATCGGCGTTGCCGAGCTTGCCGGCGATCTTCTTCGCCTCCCCTTCGGCGCGCGCACGCTCCTTCGCCAGACGCGCGCGTTCGGCGGCGAGGTCGATGACATCGGCGAGCGGCAGGACCACCGTGGCCTCGCCCACCACCGCCTGCGCCACCCCCTTCGGCACGTCGCCGGTCAGCGCGCGCAGTTCCGACGCGCGGGCGAGCCGGCCGATCGCCTCGAACCACGCCGCGCCGCGCGACAGGCTCTCCGCGGCCGCGTCCTTCAGCAGGATCGGCGTCTTCACCGACGGCGGCACCTGCATCTCCGCCCGCACGCCGCGCACCTCGGTGATCAGCGCCACCACCCAGTCGAGTTCCGCCCGCGCCGCCTCGGGCGCGGCGACCGTCACGGCGGTCGGCCACTCCGCGCGGATCAGCGAGCCTTCCTCGCCGAATCCCATGCTGTGCCACAGTTCTTCCGTCACGAACGGCATCACCGGATGCAGCAGGCGCAGGATGGTGCCGAGCACATGCGCGGCGGCGCCCTTCACCTCCGCCGCATCGGGCCCGGCCAGCGCGGGCTTGGCGAATTCGAGGAACCAGTCGCAATACGTGTTCCACGCGAAGCGGTAGGCGGCCTGCGCGTAGACATCGAAGCGAAACGCCTCCAGCGCTTCCGTCGCCTCGGCCACCGCGCGGTTGGCGGCATCGAGGATCCAGCGCGTCAGCGGCAGCTTCGCGCCAGCCGGATCGAAGCCCGGATCGGCGGCGATGCCGTTCATCTCGCAGAACCGCGCCGCGTTCCACAGCTTGGTCGCGAAGGCGCGATAGCCTTCCACGCGCTGGCGGCCGAGTTTCACGTCCCGCCCGCCTGATGCCAGCGCGCAGATGGTGAAGCGCAGCGCGTCCGCGCCGTAGGCCTCGATCAGTTCCAGGGGGTCCATCACGTTCCCCTTGGATTTGCTCATCTTCTGCCCGCGCTCGTCGCGCACCAGCCCGTGGATGACGACGGTGCGGAACGGGACTTCCTTCATGAAGTGGCAGCCCATCATCATCATCCGGGCGACCCAGAAGAAGATGATGTCGAAGCCTGTCACCAGCACGTCGTTCGGGTAGTACTTCGCAACTTCCGGCGTGCTGTCCGGCCAGCCGAGTGTGGAGAACGGCCACAGCGCGGAGCTGAACCACGTGTCCAGCACGTCCTCGTCGCGGGTCAGCGCGGTATCGCTGCCATACTTCGCGCGCGCCTGCGCCTTCGCCTCGTCCTCGGTGCGGGCGACGAAGCAGGTTCCGTCCGGCCCGTACCACGCCGGGATCTGGTGGCCCCACCAGAGCTGGCGCGAGATGCACCACGGCTGGATGTCGCGCATCCAGGCGAAGAACGTGTTCTCCCACTGCTGGGGCACGAAGCGCGTCTCGCCGGTCTCCACCGCGCGGATGGCGGGCTGCGCCAGCGTCTTCGCGTCGCAGTACCACTGCACCGTCAGCAGCGGTTCGATCGGCACGCCGGAGCGGTCGCCGTGCGGCACCTGATGCGTGTGCGGCTCCACCTTGTCGAGCAGGCCGAGCGCCTCCAGCGCGTCCACGATAGCCTTGCGGGCAAGGAAGCGGTCCTGCCCGGCGAGGCCGCGCACCAGCGCGGGATCGGACACGCCATCTATGGCGGCGAGCGCGTCCGCGATCTCGTCCACCCGCACGCGGGCTTCCTTGTCGAGCACGGAGGGCATGCCGAGCCCGTGCCGCCGGCCGACCTCGTAGTCGTTGAAGTCGTGCGCGGGCGTGATCTTCACCGCGCCGGTGCCCTTCTCCGGGTCGGAATAGGCGTCGGCGACGATGGGGATGCGGCGGCCGACCAGCGGCAGGATCGCGTGCCTGCCGATCAGGTCGCGGAACCGCTCGTCCTCCGGATGCACCGCGACCGCGACGTCGCCGAGCATCGTCTCGGGGCGCGAGGTGGCGACCGTGATGAAGCGGCCCGCCTCGCCCTCGATCGGATAGCGGATGTGCCACAGATGGCCCTTCACCTCGCGGCTCTCGACCTCGAGGTCGGAGATCGCGCTCTGGAACTTCGGGTCCCAGTTCACCAGCCGCGTGTCGCGATAGATCAGCCCGGCGTCGTAGAGGCTGACGAAGACCTCCCGCACCGCGGCCGACAAGCCGTCGTCCATCGTGAACCGCTCGCGCCGCCAGTCGAGCGAGGCGCCGAGCCGGCGGAGCTGGCGGGTGATGGTGCCGCCCGATTCCGCCTTCCACTCCCACACGTGCTGCAGGAACGCCTCGCGGCCGATGCTGCGGCGGTCCAGCCCCTGGGAGGCAAGGTTTCGCTCGACGACCATCTGCGTGGCGATGCCGGCATGGTCGGTGCCCGGCTGCCACAGCACGTCGCGCCCCTGCATGCGCCGCCAGCGCACCAGCACGTCCTGCAACGTGTTGTCGAGCGCGTGGCCCATGTGCAGCGAGCCGGTGACGTTCGGCGGCGGGATGACGATGCAGAAACCCTGCGCCGGGGAGGCCGGGTCGCAGGCAAAGGCGCCGCTCTCCTCCCACCGCTTGTACAGGCGCGGTTCGATGGCGGTGGGATCGAAGGTCTTGTCGAGCATCCGGCTTTTCTAGTGGGACGAAATACCGCCCGCCAGTGGCCGATCAGCGTGCGTGGGATGCGTGGGGCTTTGCCCGGCGGCTCCGCAGGGGCGCTGCCCCTGCACCCCGCAAGGGGCCACCGGCCCCTTGACCCGGGATTCCTCCAGAGGGGCCTTCGGCCAAATCGGTCTGTAGCCCCCACCCCACAACGATTGTTGTGGGGGTGGGGGCTACAGACCGA
>JBBCJT010000034.1:0-40057 GCA_037190665.1 Rhodovastum atsumiense
TCCCGGTCAACAGCAGCCCCGACGCCATCCAGTTGTAGACGCGGAGCATGTAGCTGCGGAGCCCGGCATCGATGACGGCGGCATCGGCTGTCCTTGCGGGCGCGCCCGTCATCCATCGAGTGTCGGGACTGAAAGCCATAGGTGTCTCCCCATTTGCGGGCATGCGCCCGTTGCGCGACGATGTTGTGTAGAACGCGTGCAGAATCAAGTGGAATCCGGCCGTTTTCCGGTTCCGTGACCACCCCGGGGCGCAACCGCGGCGCATCCGGCCGCGTTGCCACGCCTGTGTCCGCCCGGCAGGCTTCCACCGCCACCCAGCATCGCGATCTGCGCACCGGAACGCCGGTTTGGCTTCTGGGGCGGCGCGCGCCCCGCGTTTCCGCCCCGCCGCTCGATCGCGCGCTGCAGGCCGACTGCGGCGTGATCGGCGCGGGGGTGACCGGCGCGCTGGTCACGGACGCGCTGCTCGCCGCCGGCCGGCGCGTGGTGGTGCTGGACCGGCGCGGCCCGCTGAAGGGGGCGACCCCCGCCAGCACCGCGCTGCTGCAGTTCGAGCTGGACACGCCGCTGACCGATCTGGCGCGCACCTACGGCCGCGACCGGGCCGCCCGCGTCTGGTGGCGGTCGGCGACCGCGGTGTCGCGCATCCGTGACCGCATCGCGGATCTCGATCTGCGGTGCGGCTTCGCTGAACGCTCCGTCGCCTACCTGCCCGGCAACCTGCTGGACGTCGCCGGCCTGCGGGAGGAGGCGGCGCTGCGCGCCCGGCTCGGCCTGCGCTCCCGATTCGTGGACCGGACGGAGCTGGAGGCGCTCACCGGGCTCGACCGGCCGGGCGCGATCTGGTCGCAGGGCGCGGGGGAGCTCGATCCGGTCGCCTTCGTCGGCGGGTTGTGGCGGTCCTGCCTCGCACGGGGGGCGGCGCTGCACGCGCCGGTCGACGTGCGGGACGTCGATCCGGGGCGGGAGGCGGTGCGGATCGAGACGGACACGGGCCATCCCGTCCACGCCCGCCACGTGGTGTTCGCGAGCGGGTTCGAGCTGCCGAAGCAGGCGCGCCCGCGCGGCTACAAGGTGATCTCCACCTGGGCGCTCGCCACGCCGCCGCAGCGCCGTGCCGCGCCCTGGCGGTCCCGCTGCCTGATCTGGCAAGCCGCCGACCCGTATCTCTACGCGCGCACCACGCCGGAGGGGCGCATCGTCGCCGGCGGCGAGGACGAGGAATTCGCCGACGAAGACGCGCGCGACGCGAAGATCCCCCGCAAGACCGCCGCCGTGCTGCGGAAACTCACCGCCCTGCTGCCCGGCATCGACGCGCGGGCGGACGCCGCCTGGGCCGGCTGCTTCGGCGCGAGCCCCAACGGCATGCCCGCGATCGGCCGCATCCCGGGGATGAACCGCTGCCATGCCGTGCTGGGCTTCGGCGGCAACGGCATCACCTTCAGCGCCATCGCCGCCCAGATCATCGCCCGCGACGTGGTCGGCGTGGCGGATCCGGACGCGGACCTGTTCGCGATCCGGAGCTGACGGAGGCTTTCAGCGCGGCAGGCCGATGAACGCGTGCGTTGCCTCGAACAGTCCCTCGTAGCCGCTGGTGACGCGGTCGGCGCCAGCTTCCAGTGCCTGCGAGCCGAACCGCTCCACCGCGGGGCCTGCGGCGAAGATGACGATCGGCGCGGTGTGTCCCGCCTGCCGCAGGGCACGGACGGTCTCGACGCCCGCGTCGCGCTGCATGCCGCGGCCGAGGTCGGAGATCACGAGGTCGAACGGCCCGGGTGCCGCGAGCGCCTGCGTGGTGGACAGCGCAGTGACGATCTCCGCGCCGGCGGAGGACAAGACCCGGGCCGGGAAGGCGTTGTTGTCCGGATGGTCGTCGACCCAGAGGATCCGCGGCTTTGCAGGAGTTTCCGTGGCGGGACCGGGAGCGGCCGCGGGCGCTTCGGCAGCCGGCCGGCGCGTGGCCACGAAGGCCATGGCGGCGGCGGCCTCCTCCGAGGAGCGGCGCCTGGCTTCCGCCAGTTCCGTGCGCAGGGCCGCCAGTTCCTTGTCCACCTCGGCCCGCGCGGCGATCAGGACCTTCTCGCGGAATTCAACGACGGCGTCATCGGCCGCCTTCTGCGCGCGCCGTTCCGCATCGGCGCGGATCGCCTGCGCGTGCTCCTGTACCGCCTGCGTCACGTCCTGCCGCGTGCGCCAGCCGAAGAAGCCGATCGCGGCGACGGCCACCGTTCCCAGCAATCCGCCGCCGATCGCCACACTCTCGACGAAGCGGCGATGTTCCGCCGCGTAGACCGCCAGCAGATCGACGTAGCGCCGCACCTCGGTCACCGTCTCGGGCGACTGCGCGGCGGCAGCCAGGGGCAGGATCAGCAGGCCGCACAGCAACGCAACGCGCGTCATGGGCGCCTCCTTCGTTGCGCCCACAGGACAACCGGCGCCGCATCAGGGTCAAGCGGCGATGCGGCTATTCGTTGCGCAGCAGCGGCGCGGCCTTTGCCCTGAGCGCGAACGCCGTGCCGGCCCAGCCGAAGGCGAGCGTCAGCAGCGTGCAGCCGATCACCGTCAGCGCCAGCCGGCCCGGCAGGAACACCCAGTCCGACCGCATCACGTAGGTGATCACCGCCCAGGACGCGGCGGTGCCGACCACGGCGGCGACGAGGCCCGCGGTCAGTCCCAGCGCGCCGAATTCGACGAGGAAGGCGCGGCGGATGTCGGCGCGCGTGGCGCCCAGCGTCTTCAGCACCACCGCGTCGCGGATGCGCCGCCGCTGCCCCGCCGCGACCGCGCCGGCGAGTACCAGCGCGCCCGCCAGCAGCGTGACGGAGCCGGTGGCGGTCAGTGCGGCAGCGATCTGGCCGAGCAGCCCGTTCACCGCCTCCAGCGCGTCGCGCACGCGGATGGCCGACACGTTGGGCAGCGCATCCGTCACCGCGCGCATCACTGGTGCTTCCGCTTCCGGCCGCGCGGTCACGGTGGCGATGTGCGTGTGCGGCGCGGCCTCCAGCAGGCCGGGGCTCGCGACCATGGTGAAGTTCATCCCCAGGCTGCGCCAGGCGATGTCGCGCAGCGAGGCGATGCGCAGCGGGATGTCGCGGCCGAGCACGTTCACCGTGATCGTGTCGCCGACGCCGATGCCCCAGCCGTTGGCGAGGTTGGCGTCGAAGGAAACCAGCGGCGCGCCGCGATAATCCGCCGGCCACCACTGCCCGGCGACCAGCCGCGTGCCATCGGGCGGGGCGGCGGCGTAGGTCAGGCCGCGGTCGCCGCGCAGCGCCCAGGCGGTCTCGGGCGTGGTACGGACCTGTTCGGCCGGCACGCCGTTCACGGCGGTGATCCGCGCGCGCAGCGAGGGCACGCGCCGTTCCTCCGTCACGCCCGGGACGCTGCGGACGATCTCGTCGAACCGCGCGGCCTGCGCGGACTGGATGTCCACGAAGAAGAAGGAGGGCGCGCGGGCCGGCATCTGCTCGTTGACCGTGCGCGCGACGTTGCCCTGGATCAGGGCCACGGCCGCGAGCGTGGACAGGCCGAGGCCGAGCGAGACCAGCATCAGCGGCGTCGCCGCCCCCGGCCGGTGCAGGTTGGCGAGCCCGAGCCGCAGCGAGGGCGAGCCGGTGCGGCGGACCCGTGCGGCCAGCCGCATCAGCCCGGACGCCGCCACCCGGTACAGCGCCAGCGTCGCCAGCGCGCCGGCACAGAACCAGGCGGCGAAGACGCGGTCCTGCGCGGTGGCGATGGTCAGCGCGACGAGGGCGGCGGCCAGCAGCAGGTTCACCGCGAGCATCGCCCCGCGCGGGCGGGCGGAGGCGGGGGCGACGACATCGCGGAACAGCGCCGCGCCGGGGATGTCGCGGGCGCGCGCGAGCGGCCACAGTGCGAAGGCGGCCGCCGTCAGCAGGCCGAACAGCGCCGCCTCGATCAGCGGCGTGGGATAGAAGCCGAGCCGGGGCGTCACCGGCAGCATGCCGGCCAGCGCCCAGGAGGCGACGAAGGGCAGCACGACGCCGAGCGCGAGGCCGAGGACGATGCCGAGCGCGGCGAGCAGGCCGAGCTGCATCAGCCCCGCCGCGAACACCATGTCCGCCGGCGCGCCGAGGCAGCGCAGCGTGGCGATGGTGCGCGTGCGGGCGATCACCCAGGCGCGCACGCCGTTGGCCACGCCGATGCCGCCGACCAGCAGGCTGGTCAGCCCCACCAGCGTCATGAACAGCGCCGTCTGGTCGATGAAGCGCACCACGCCCGGCGCGGCGTTGCCGCTGTCGCGGATGCGCCAGCCTTCGGGGGCGAAGCGCGTTCGCGCCGCCGCCACCGTGGCGGGGGCGTTCGCGCCGTCGGGCAGCAATACGCGGGTGTTGAACTGCAGCAGCGAGCCGGGCTGGACGAGGTTGGTGGCGGGCAGGTCGTCGAGCGCGATCAGCGCGCGGGGACCGAGGATGGTGGGGCTCGCCACCTTGTCGGGCTCCACGGTCAGCGCGCCGCGCACGGTGAAGCTGGCATCGCCGATGCGGACGCTGTCGCCGGGGTTGAGCGACAGCCGCTCGATGACCAGCGGGTCGAGCACCAGCCCGCCGCCGCCGGGCCGGGCGTCGGCCGGCGCGATGGCGGCCTCGCCCACCATCGGCCAGGCGGCGTCCACGGCCTTCAGCTCCACCCGCATGCGCTCGCCGCCCGCGGCGACGACCATGGCGCGCATCTCCACCGTGTCGCCCAGCCGCGCCCCGCGGGCGGCGAACCACCCGCGCGCCTCGGCCGGCATCGGCGCGCGGGTGGAGGTGACCTCGATATCGCCGCCCAGGATGCGCCGCCCGTCGGCGCGCATCCCCTCGACCACGCCCTCTCGCAGCGTGCCCACGGCGGCGATGGCGGCCACGCCGAGGGCGAGGCAGGCGAGCACGATGCGCAGCCCGCGCGTGCCCGCGCGCAACTCGCGGCGCGCGATGCGCCAGGCCAGGGGGAGGTCGGTCATGGCGTCGATGTTAGGGGGGCAGGCAGCCGGCGCCAGACCGCGCCCGCCTCGCTCGCGCTTTGTTCAGGCCGCGAGCGCACCTTCGGGCCACGGGGCCTCGCCGTCCTTGTAGTCGGGGGCGCAGACCTCGGTGATGCGCGGCGTGCCGAAGGTGGCGGCGATCTCGGCGCGCCAGCCGGGATCGTGGCTGCACGCGGCCGCGGCGCGGTTGCGCCAGATGTAGGCGACGCCCGCGGCGCCGGCCGGTTCGTCGTGCAGGAAGCGGGCGTGCAGCAGATCGGGGGCGGGCCGCCACAGCGCCTCGCAGGTCCGGAGGCGCAGCAGCGCGTCCGGCGCGTTCTCAGGCAGATCGAAGACGACGATCTCCGTGAACATGACGGCAGCCTGCCGGGCGAACGTTTCAGCCGGATTTCAGCCCCGCAGTTATTTTGCTGCGATTGCGGCGGTCGTCAGGCCCGGCGGCGGACGGCTGCAAGCCCCAGCAATCCGACGCCGAGGACGGCCAGCGTCGCCGGCTCCGGCACCGCCGTGGCGGTCACGAAGTTCAGCACGACCTGCGTGCCGTTCACGTAGGCCAACCCGTTCCAGTTGATCCGGATCTCGTTGTCGGTGAACGACACGCGGCTGTTGTCGAAGCCGCTCATGGTGGTGAGGCTGTCGACGGTCGCGGAGATGATGCCGAGCGCGTCGGCGGAGGTGAACACCGGGCCGTTGAAGCTCGCGGAGGTCCAGGTCGGGTTGGACAGGACGGTGGTGAAGACCAGCGACAGCGTGTTCGCCGTGAAGTCCACCGCGATCTGCGTCACGCCTTCGACATCGGCCGTCGTGTCCACGCCGGCGCCGGACACGAAGGTCTCCGGGGTCCAGGTCGAGAACGGATAGACATCTCCGAGGACGGGATACCGGTAGCTCGCCGTGAAGCTGTGGCCGAGCAGGCTGGCCTGCGACGGCGCGGCGCCGGCCACGACGGCGAAGGCCGTGAGCGCGGCCAGGATCGGCAGGCGGGTCTGCATGGGATCATCCCTCCGGAGACCGCTATCCGTTACGGTATTGCAGCGGCGAGCGCCAGCGAACCCCGGTTGCACTTGCGTGCCGCCGACGGAGCGGTTTGCAACCTGCGCATGTAGCGCGGCGGCGGAAGCGGCCCGGTCAGCCGATTCCGGCGGGGATGTCGGCCCCGGCGAAGACCAGCCCGTCGCGCACCCGCACCTCCCGGTCGCAGCGTGCGGACAGGCGCGGATCGTGGGTGATCAGCAGCAGCGTCGCCCCGTATCCGGCGCGCAGGCCGAACAGCAGGTCCATCACCGTCTCGCCCGTCGCCTGGTCGAGATTGCCGGTCGGCTCGTCCGCGAGCAGCAGGGCCGGGCGGGGGGCGAATGCCCGGGCCAGCGCCACCCGCTGCTGCTCGCCGCCCGAGAGCTGCCCCGGATAGTGATCCAGCCGGTGGCCGAGCCCGACCTCCCTCAGCGCCGCCTCGGCGCGGGCGAAGGCGTCGGGCGCGCGGGCGAACTCCAGCGGAACCGCCACGTTCTCCAGCGCGGTCATGGTGGGAACGAGGTGGAAGGACTGGAAGACGATGCCGATGGAATCGCGGCGGAAGCGGGCCAGCGCGTCCTCGTCCATCGCGGTCAGCTCCGTGCCGCCGATGCGCACGCTGCCCGCGCTCGCGCGCTCCAGCCCCGCCAGCACCATCAGCAGGCTGGTCTTGCCGGACCCCGAGGGGCCGACGATGCCGACCGCCTCGCCCCGGTCCACGGTCAGGTCGACGCCACGGAGGATGTTGACCGGCCCGCCCGCGGCAGGCACGGTCAGCCGCAGGTCGCGTACTTCGATCAGTGGCGCGGCGTCGCGCGGGGTGATGGCGTCCATGGCGGCAGCATATCGGCTTGGTGCTGCGGCGCGGAAAGCGCTCCTTCTCCTGATGCTCATCACCTCCGTGTCAGCATCGGCGCAGACGCTGCGTATCCTCGCCCTCGGCGACTCGCTGACCGCCGGCTACGGGCTGGCGCAGAGCGAGGGGTTCGCCGCCGTGCTGGAACGCGCCCTGCGGGAGCGCGGGCACGACGTGCGGGTGATCGATGCCGGCGTTTCGGGCGATACCAGCGCCGGCGGCCGCGCCCGGCTCGACTGGGCGCTGGCGGAAGGCGCCGAGGCCGCGATCGTCGAACTCGGCGGCAATGACGGGCTGCGCGGCCTCGATCCGCGCCAGACGGAGGAGAACCTCGCCGCCATCCTTGATGCGCTGGCGGCGCGGCGCATCCCCGTGCTGCTCTCGGGCATGTACGCGCCACCCAATCTCGGCGCCGACTACCAGCGCGACTTCCGCGCCGCCTTCGACCGGATGGGCGCGCGGCCGGGGGTGATCTACGACCCGTTCTTCCTCGACGGCGTGGCGGGCGATCCCGCGCTCAACCAGCCGGACCGCATCCACCCGAACCCCGAAGGCGTGCGGCGCATCGTCGCGCGGCTGCTGCCGATGGTGGAACGGCTGATCGGCGAGGTGCGGCGATGAGGCTGTTCGTCGCGCTCGACCTGCCGCCGATGCTGCGCATGCGCCTTGCCGGGCTGTGCGGCGGCATCCCGGGGGGCCGCTGGGTGCCGGCGGAGAACTTCCACCTGACGCTGCGCTTCATCGGCGAGGTGCAGTCCTGGCAGGCGCAGGAGATCGACGACGCGCTCGCCGCCGTGCGCGGCCGGGGCTTCACGCTGACGCTCGCCGGCGTGGGCACCTTCGCCCGCGCCGGCCGCACCCATGCGCTGTGGGTGGGGGTGGAGCGGAACGAGCGGCTGGATCACCTGCAGACCAAGGTGGAAACGGCGCTGCAGCGGGCCGGACTGGAGCCGGAGCGCCGCCGCTTCGCCCCGCACGTGACGCTGGCGCGGCTGGACGAGGCCGCGCCCGAAGCCAAGATCGCCGCCTTCGTGCAGGCGCATAACCTGTTCCGCTCCGAACCGCTGCCGGTGGAGCGGTTCACCCTGTTCTCCTCCCGGCTCGGCAAGGATCAGGCCGTCTACACGCCGGAAGTGGACTACGCGCTTGCCTGAACGGAGCTGGCGGCCGATGGCGGCCGGCGACATCGCCGCGGTGGCCGCCATCGCCGCGCGTGTCCATCCGGATTTTCCGGAAAGCCCCGCCGTCTTCGCCGAACGCCAGCGCCTCGCGCCCGCCGGCTGCCTGATGCTTCAGACCGGCGACGCGGCGGAGGGCTACGTGCTGAGCCATCCATGGACCCTCGCCTCGCCGCCGGTGCTGGACACGCTGCTGGGCGCGCTGCCGGCCGCGCCGGACTGCTGGTACCTGCACGATCTCGCGCTGCTGCCATCGACGCGCGGTGCGGGGCTGGGGCCGGTCGCCGTCGATCTGCTGGCGGCGCGGGCGCGGGCGGCGGGGCTGCCACGGATGGCGCTCGTGGCGGTGAACGGCTCGGCGCCGTTCTGGCTGCGGCAGGGATTCGACCCCGCGCCGCCGCCGGCGAAGGGACTCGCGGGCTACGGCGCGGATGCGGTGTTCATGACGCGCGGCCTCGCGGCCTGAATGACCGCGCCGCGGCCGGACCAGGGATTGTCGCGGACGGCGCTGGGGCAGCTCGTCGGCTCCGTCATCGCGCTCGGCGGCGCGTGGCCGATCACCAAGTACGCGGTCCCGGCGATCCCGCCGCTGTGGTTCGCGGTGGGCCGCGCGGCGTTCGCGGCGATCTCCGTGACGCTGGTCCTCGCC
This sequence comes from Rhodovastum atsumiense, assembly GCA_037190665.1. Classification (GTDB taxonomy): domain Bacteria; phylum Pseudomonadota; class Alphaproteobacteria; order Acetobacterales; family Acetobacteraceae; genus JBBCJT01. The sequence goes on from JBBCJT010000034.1 coordinate 8,685, forward strand.
CTGCTCGGCCGGCTGCGGCGCCTGCCGCGGCGGGAGGTGCTGAGCGTCGTCATCATCGCGTGCTTCCAGATCGGCGGCTTCTTCGCGCTGACGCATATCGCCCTGCCGTACGTGCCGGCGGGGCGCACCGCGATCCTGTCCAACGTGACCACGATCTTCATCCCCGCCCTCGCGCTGCTGGTGCTGCACGAGCACATCCCGCCGGCGCGCTGGGTGGCCACCGCGATGGGGCTTGCGGGCGTGGTGGTGCTGGCGGGGCCATGGAGCATCGACTGGTCCGCGCCGGGCGTGCTGTTCGGCCACGCGCTGCTGCTGAGTGCCGCGCTGTGCTGGTCCGTCGCCATCATCCTCCTGCGCCTGCGCCCGCCCATGGTGCCGATGCTGTCGCTGCTGCCGTGGTCGTTCTCCCTGTCGGCGCTGATGCTGCTGCCGCTCGCCCTGTCGGGCGCGCCGTTCCCTGGCGCGGAGGCGGGGTGGGGGCCGTGGCTGGCGCTGTGCTTCGTGGGGCTGATCGGCGCGCCGATCGGCACGTGGTGCGCGCTCGCCGCGCAGGCGAGCCTGCCGGCGGTTGTCGTCTCGATCGGCTTCCTCGCCACGCCGGCCACCGGCATCGCGGTCGCGACGCTGTGGCTGGGCGAGCCGCTCGGCTGGGACCTGATCGCCGGCGGTGGGTTGATCCTGCTGGGCGTGCTCGTCGCGACGGTACCGCGGCCGGGACGGTGATAGCGATACCGCCGGCTACAGCGTCGGATCGTCCGCCGCATACCGCCGCAGCGGATAGGGCGATCGCGCGAGGCCGACGCAGAAGCAGCTCACCACGTCCGACAGCCGCGCCACCAGCGCCTTCGCCTCCTCCGTCGCCGCGTCCAGCCGTGCGCGGGCGGTTTCCGCCTCGGCGGCGAGCTTCGCCAGATCGAGCGTGAGCAGCCTGCCGTCGCGGACGATCTGCCGTCCACCCACCATCACGTGGCGCACGGCGGTGCCGTCCTCGACATGGACGAGCTGGTTGACCGTGGCGTTGTGCGGCAGCCAGTTCGGGTGCGTGAGGTCGAGGAACACCAGATCGGCCTTGTAGCCCGTCGCGATGCGGCCGATCCCCGGGATACCCAGCGCGGCCGCCCCGCCCTCGGTCGCCGCGTGCCACGCCTCCTCCGCCTCGATCCATCGCTTGGGGTCGGGTGTGGTGATGGCCGACAGGCCGAAGGCGGCGCGCATGGCGCCGTAGACGCTCTGGCTGTCGGAGGATGACACGCCGTCGCTGCCGAGCCCGACCGTGATGCCCATGTCGCGCATCTGCCGGAAGCGGAACACGCCGTTGCCGAGGCGCATGTTGCTGACCGGGTTGTGTGCGACGGAGGCGCCGCGATCGGCGAGGCGGCGCATGTCGTCCTCATCCAGCCAGATCGCGTGTGCCGCGGTGAAGTCGGGGCCGAGCACGCCCCATGCATCCATCTGCGCGGTCAGGCTGCGGCCGTAGCGGCGCATCCCGGCGACCGCCTGCACGCGGCTTTCGCCCAGATGCGTGTGCAGCCGCACGCCATTGTCGCGCGCGAGCTTCGCGCAGCCGCAGATGAAGCGTTCGGTGCAGTGATGCGGGATGGTGGGCGCGATGGCGGCGTGGATATCGTGCGATGCCCAGCGCCAGTTGCGCAGGACGGTCTCCATCGCCGCGAGGCAGGCATCGGGATCGCCGGGGCGCATCGTCTCCACGCGGCGGCGCAGGTCATCGGGCAGCGCATCCATCAGCCCGGGGATGGCCTGGTAGAAGGACAGGTCGGCGACCATCGGCGCGACCACCGCGCGCAGCCCGACCTCGGCATAGGCTTCCGCGGCGGCGTCCATGCCGTCCTGCGTCGGCAGCGGGATCTGCGAGAACAGGTCGTAGGCTGCGGTCACGCCCTTCAGCGCCATTTCGGCGGCGCAGATGCGCGCGGCGATGTTGTACTCCGCCACGGTGCGGCCGCCGCCGGCGGTCCATGGCGCGGCGGTCAGCAGCAGTTCCAGCGTCCAGCGCCCGCCCTGCCCGCGCGACAGGCCGCCATGGCCGTGCGTGTGCGCGTTCACGAGGCCCGGATGGACGAGCAGGCCGGCGGCATCGAAGGTCCGTGCGGAGTCGGGGGCGGGCATGCCGGCCACGCCGAGTTCGGCGATCACGCCATCGCGGATCAGGATGTCGCCCGGCTCGGCCCGGCGCCGCGCGGGGTCCACGATCCGCGCGCCGCGCACGATCGTCATCCCGGGTTCCGGTCTGGCCATGGCCGCTCCTCGAATTGTCTGCGAAGGCAGCCTCGCATGCGTGAGGGGAGGTGTCGCGCCCCCGCAACACCTCCGTCAGGACAGGCCGGCGACGTCACTCATGTCCGTCGTGCCTTGCCGTCTCCCCCTCGTCTCTCTCCCGCAAGCGGGAGAGGAAGAAGAAGCCTTCGTCAGGCCGCGTACTTGATCACGCAGCCATAGGGCCGTGTCGACGTCTCCGCCGGCGCGCGGCCCTCGCTCACCGCGAGGATCGCATTCCGCGCATAGGGCGTCGCGCGCGCGATGTCCTCGACGCGGGTGGAGGCGATGGAGTCAATGCCGCCCATGTAGCGCAGCATGCCATCCGGCCCGATGACGTACATGTGCGGCGTGACGCTGGCGCGATAGGCGGTGCCGATCCGGCCGGGCGTGTCGATCAGCACATGCGCGGGCGTGGCGGACTTGCGCGTCATCAGCGCGTTCGCCTCGTCCGCCGAGACGAAGCCCTGCTCGCCGGGGGCCGAGGACTGCACCGCGATCCAGACCGCGCCGCGCGCGGCGGCTTCCTTCTGCAGCGCCTGCATGTTGCCGCTGCCGTAATGCTTGCCGACGAACGGGCACTGGTGGTTCCACCACTCCAGCACCACCACCTTGCCGCGCAGGTCGGCGAGGCGGATGGGCGCACCCTTGGTGTCGGTGCCCTCGAACGCGGGCGCCGGGCTGCCGACGGCGGGCGCGGCGCGGGCGGTGGTGACGAGGACTGGCGCGGCCAGCAGCCCCGCGGTGCCCAGCATCACATGGCGGCGTGTCGTCATGATCTGATCTCCGGCTGAATGGGACTGTTGGTCCGCTTGTTGGACCCCACCGGGTCCGGGCGGGATCGCAACGGTCTTCTACCCTCCGGCGCCGCGTTCAGGCCACCGGCAAGCGACGCGGGCGTGCTGACAATCCGGAGAGCGGGCCGCTCAGGCCGGCCAGAACAGAAGCGAGGGCGTGTCGACCAGGATCGCCTGCTGGTCCCGGGCGCGCGGTGTCCACTCCATCAGCAGGTCGACCAGATGCCCGTCATCCGGCATGAGCGGGGCCGCGACCTGCGGGTGCGGCCAGTCCGTGCCCCAGATCAGCGCGTCCGGGTTGGCGGCCAGCAGCGCATCGTGCAGGGCGCGCGCATCCGGATAGTCCGGTGCCTGCTGCGAGCAGCGATAGGGCGCGGAGACCTTGGCGTAGACCTTCCCCTCGCCCACCAGCCGCAGCACCTCCTGGAAGCCCGGATCGCCGGTGCCGCGCGCGGCAGGCGTACACAGCATGTGATCGATCACCACCGGCATCTCTGCCGCGATGCTCGCGATGCGGTCCGCGATGCGCGGCATCTGCCGCCAGTCGCAGAACACCTGCACGATCCAGCCGAGCGAGCGCATCACCGGCCGGAACCGCTCCAGCACGTCGAGCGGCACGCCGCGGACGTATCCGGCCGGCGCCTCGTCGGGCAGTTCGTGGAAGCGCAGTCCGCGCATCCCCAGCGCGTGCCAGTCGCGCAGCGTTTCGGGTCTGGTCTGCGCGTCGATGATGGCCACGCCGCGCAGCCGTTCGCCGGCGCGCTCCAGCGCGTCCAGGACCACCCTGTTGTCGAACCCGTGCGCGTTGCCCTGCACGATCACGCCGCGCGCGAAGCCCAGCCGGTCGAGCAGCGCGAGATAGGTCTCGAGCGGCGCTTCCGGCGGGGTGTAGCCGCGCCCGTCCGTGAACGGGAACCGGGCGACGGGGCCGAACAGATGCGCGTGGGTGTCGGTCGCGCCGGCCGGGGGTGCGGTGCGCGGACGGCGCGGTGTCGCGACCGGCCCCGCGATGGCCGGCGGGATCACCCGGTCGGCTGGATGTTGCCTTCGCGGATCACCCGCGCCCACTTCGTGACCTCTCCCTCGAAGAACTCGCGGAACTCCTCCGGCGAATTGCGGCGCACCGCGACGTTGAGCGAGTCGAGGCGCTGCTGGATCGCGGGATCCGTCATCACCTCGTTCAGCCCTTCGTTCAGCTTCGCGACGATGGCGGGCGGCGTGGCGGCCGGTGCGAACACGCCGTTCCACTCGTACGCCGCGTATCCGGGCAGCGTGTCGGCCACGGAAGGCAGGTCGGGGAAGGCCGGAATGCGGCCGGTGCCGGTGTGCGCGATGGCGATCACCTGTTCCGCCTTCGCCATGCCGGTCGAGGCGGAAGCGTTGCTGAAGTAGTACTGGATATGCCCCGCGACCACGTCGTTCAGCGCCGGCCCGCCGCCGCGATACGGGACATGGTTGATCGGGATGCCGGCGGATTGCTTGAACAGCTCCAGCGCCATGTGCTGCACCGAACCCGGGCCGGAGGAGGCGAAGTCGAGCCCGCCCGGCGTCGCCTTCGCGAGCGCGATCACCTCCGCCACCGTGCGCGGCTTCGTCGACGGATGGGTAACGAGCAGGTTCGGCACCAGCGCCGTCAGCGCGACCGGCGTGAAGTCCTTGCGGATGTCGTAGGTCATGTTCGGCATCAGCGACGGATGGATCGACTGGCCGGTGGAATCGTAGAGCACGGAGTAACCATCGGGCTCCATGCGGGCGACCGCGGCCGCGCCGATCGTGCCGGCCGCGCCGGCGCGGTTCTCGATCACGAAGGTCTTGCCCCAGCGCTCGCCGAGCGCCTGGAACAGGATGCGCCCCACCGTGTCCGCCCCGCCGCCCGGCGGCCATGAGATCACCACGCGCACCGGCCTGCTCGGCCAGTCGGATTGCGCGAAGGCGTTGCGTGTCAGGATCGCGCCGGCCGCGCCGGCCATGACGCTGCGTCGCCGCAGCGAAGCTGTGGATCGCACTGCATTCCTCCCGGTGGTCTTCTCGCCAACGCCATCCGGTGCGGCGCTGTGCCCCTGCGACTCAATGCAGGGCAGCATCGATCACATGTCAACCACTCGATGGGGAATCCGTGGGGCCGGGAGGCCTATCTGCGCGCGGCCACGCTCGCGGTGCCGATCGCCTCCAGCACGATGCCTTCGGTCAGGAGCTGCGGCAGTTCCACCGGCTCGCGCGCGCCGGGCGCGTAGTAGAGGTACAGCGGCACGCCATCGCGGCCATGCGCGCGCAGGAACGCGGTGATGGCGGGATCCTGCCGCGTCCAGTCGCCCTTCAGGTAGGCGATGTTGCGGCGCGCGAACTCGCCGGTGACGCCATCGGTGGACAACGCGACGCGCTCGTTCACCAGACAGGACACGCACCATGCGGCGGTCATGTTGACGAAGACCGGCCGGCCCTCGGCGCGCAATTCCGCGAGCCGCGCCTCGCTGAACGGTTCGATGCGGCCGTCCGCCACCACCGCGGCGCCCGGGGGCTGCGCATCCGACAGGCCCGGCAGCAGCGCCAGCGCGGCCGCGGCACCTGCGAGCGCCGCCACGCGGAAGACCCGTCCGCCCGTTCCCCAGGCCCAGGCGGCGAACGCGATCAGCACGATGCCGGCGCCGGCCACCAGCACGCCGGTCGGCCCGGCCTGCTGGCTCAGCACCCAGACCAGCCACACCGCCGCGCCGTACATCGGGAACGCCAGCGCCTGCTTCAGCCGGTCCATCCACGCGCCGGGGCGCGGCAGCAGCGCGGCCAGACGCGGGAACGCCGCCAGCGCCGCATAGGGCGCGGCAAGGCCGAGGCCGATCGCCCCGAACACGGCGAGTGCGGCCGCCGGCGACATCGCCAGCGCCGCGCCGAGCGCCGCCGCCATGAACGGCGCGGTGCAGGGCGAGGCGACGATGACCGCCAGCATGCCGGTGAAGAAGGACCCCGCATGCCCGCCGCGCGTCGCGAGCGACTGGCCCGTGCCCGCGAACCCGCCGCCGACATGGAACACGCCCGACAGCGACAACCCGACCGCCACCATCGTCCAGGCGGCGAGCGTGACGAAGGCGGGCGAGGTGAACTGGAAGCCCCAGCCGGCCACCGCGCCCGCCGCCCGCGCGGCCACCAGCGCGCCGCCGAGCGCGAGGAACGTGACCAGCACGCCCGCGGTGTAGGACAGCGCATGTGCGCGCACCTGCTCCCGCGCCGCGCCGGACAGCTTGGCGATCGCCATCGCCTTCATCGCCAGCACCGGGAAGACGCAGGGCATCAGGTTCAGCAGCACGCCGCCGGCGAGCGCGAGCAGCAGCGCCTGCCACAGCGGGATCGCCGGGCGGACCGGCAGGGCGGGTCCGGGTTCGGCGGCGAGCGCGAGGTTCACCGTCATCCCCGCGCCGTCCTGCACCTGCAGCACGCCGGACAGCGCGGCGGGCGCGTATTGCGGGCCCTTGGCCAGCGCGAGCGTCATCCGCCCGTCCGCGACCGACAGGCGTTGCGGCGCGGCGTGGTCGATGGCCCCCCAGGCGGCGGGGAAGAAATACGCATCGCGGATCGCGGCCGGCGAGATGCCCTCGCCCGCGACCGTCAGCGTCCCGTCCTCGGCCGCGTGCGCCTTCCACGGCGACGGCTGCGGCAGGGTCGCGTCGCTCGCTGCGAACAGCGGCGCCTGCGCGGAGGTCGCGGGCGGGCCGGCGGGCAGGGAGAGGCGGAAGACGCCTTCCTCCGGCACGCAGATCTTCTCGCAGACCAGCCAGTTGGCGCTCGCCTCGATCACCAGCGGCCCGTTCAGCGCCTGCGGCGCGGTGATCTGCACCGGCAGCACGATTTCGGTCTCGTACCCGTAGGACATGGTCGGGCCGAACGGGATGCGATGCGGCGCGGGCCAGGCGATCTCCCCCGCCGAGGCGCCCTCCGACAGCGACCACGCGATCTCCGCCGCCGTGCCGGCATCGCCCGGGTTCGGCCCCCAGTAGGTGTGCCAGCCCGGCGCGAGGCGGAAGCGCAGCCCGGCGCGGAAGGTCTGGCCGGGGGCGACGCGGTCGGTGTCGCTGACCAGCGTGACGGTCGCGCGCTCGCTGCGCACGTCCGGGCTCTCCGCCGCATGGGCGAGGCCGGCCAGGGCGAGCAGAGCGACGAGGAGGCGCTTCATGGGCAAGCGATATACCGCCGGCCGATCCGAAGCACAGCCGTTCGCGGCGTTCGTGAACGGCTCCCACACGGTCGTGAACCGTTGGCGGCTCATGCCGGTGGGGATGCCGTGAAGCCGCGGCTGCTCCGCGGCAGCATCGCCGCCAGCGGGGCAAGCAGGCAGGCCGCCCCGCAGACCGCGAGCACCACGGCGAAGCCGAACGTCTGCCCGGCGGGTGCGATCGCGGCGAGGGCGAGCGGCGCCAGGCCGTAGGACAGCAGGAAATCCAGCGACGAGACCCGGGCCAGCCGGTCCGGCGGCACCTCGCGCTGCGTGGCGGTGAACCAGGGCACGTTGAACACCTCGATCCCGATCCCGGCCAGGAAGAAGGCCACGACCGGAACGGCGATGTACGCGGGCGCGAGCAGGCTGAGCGGTACGAGCCCATACAGCGCGAGCCCCGCCAGCGCGGTCCAGCCCTGGTTGCGCGGTCGCCACCGGGCGATCAGCACCGCGCCGAGCAGCGCGCCCGCCGTGTACGCCGTGGTGGCCGCCACCAGGATCCGCGCGTCGCCGTGCGTGTCGCGGCTGACGATCGGCAGCAAGACGCCCGAGGCGGAATAGCCCAGCGCGACGACGACGGTGAGCGCGCCGAGGCCGGCGACGAACCAGGGATGGCGCCGCGCTTCCCGCACGCCCTCGGTCAGGTCTCGCCGGAAGCGGTCCAGGGTCAGCCGCGCGTCGGCCCGCGCGGGTTCGGCCGGATGCGGCGGGGCGAAGGCGCTGACCAGCCACAGCGCGCCGATCGCCAGCAGGGCGGCCGGGACGCCGAGCGCGAAGGCGAGTGCGGTGGCCAGTGCCGGGCCGACCAGGTTGGTGACCCGGACGGAGATGCTCATCGCCGCGTTGGCCGGCTGCAGCGCCGCCCGGCCCACCACCATCGGCACCAGCGCCTGATAGGCCGGGCGGCACGCGCCCTGGCCGATCCCCGCGATGGCCGCACCGGCCACCATCAGCGCCAAGCCGTGCGCCAGCCCGCCGACGATCAGCGGGATGCCGGCGGCGGCGATGAGGCTCGCATCGCGCACGACCCGGCGCCGCGCGGCGCGGTCGGCCAGCACACCGCCCACCGGCATCGCGATCAGGAACCCGACGCTCCGCGCGGCGAGCACGATGCCGAGCGCCACCGGCGTGATCGTGCCGTCCAGCACGGCCAGGCCCAGCACGAAGGGCAACGCCCAGGTCGCCAGCCCGGATGCGGTGCTGCCGGACCACAGGCGCAGGAAGCCGGGCGACCGGATCCCTGAAGTCTGCGCGGCCTCGCCTGTCTGCTGTGCCAATCCGGTTCCGTCGGGGTGAAAGGGCGTACGGGCGTTATGGTGTTATAATATCACATGCGCGATCCGCGCACACCGGGGCGCATCCGGTCGGCCCCGCGCGTATAACCCCGCCCCATGAGCCTGCCTGACCTGCCGGTGGCCGAGGCGCTGCCCGCGCTGCTGGAGACGATCGCGCGCGGCGGCAACGCGGTGCTCGTCGCCCCGCCCGGCGCGGGCAAGACGACGCTGGTGCCGCTCGCGCTGCTGGACGCGCCGTGGCGGGGCGACCAGCGCATCGTCGTGCTCGAACCCCGGCGCGTGGCCACGCGGGCGGCGGCGTGGCGGATGTCCTCGCTGCTGGGCGAGACCGTGGGCGGCACGGTCGGCTTCCGCACCCGGCTCGACAGCGCGGTTTCCGACGCCACCCGCATCGAGGTCGTGACCGAGGGCCTGCTGGTGCGGCGGCTGCAATCCGATCCGGGCTTGGACGGTGTCGCGGCCGTGCTGTTCGACGAGGTGCACGAACGTGCGCTGGAAGCCGACCTCGCGCTCGCGCTCTGCCTCGACCTGCAGCGCGTGCTGCGGCCGGAGCTGCGGCTGCTCGCCATGTCCGCCACGCTGGATGGCGCGCGGCTGGCCGGGCTGCTGGATGCCGAGATCATCGAGAGCGCGGGGCGGATGTTCCCGGTCGATATCCGCCACGCGGCGCGCGACCTTGCCGACGCGCGCGACCTTCCCGGGGCGATGGCGCGCGCGATCCGCGACGCACTGGCGGGCGAGGAGGGTGACGTGCTCGCCTTCCTGCCCGGCATGGCGGAGATCCGCCGCACCGAGGCGCTGCTGTCCGACGCGCCCGCGCTGGTGCTGCCCCTGCACGGCGACCTGCCGGCCGAGGCGCAGGACCGCGCGCTGAACCCGGCGGAGCGGCGGCGCGTGGTGCTCGCGACCTCGATCGCGGAAACCTCGCTGACCGTGCCGGGCGTGCGCATCGTCGTGGATGGCGGGTTCCGGCGTACCCCGCGCCTCGACCCCGGCTCCGGCCTGTCGCGGCTGGTCACCGCGCGCATCTCGCGCGCCGCCGCCGACCAGCGCGCCGGCCGTGCGGGGCGGGAGGGGCCGGGGGTGGCGATCCGCCTGTGGAGCGCGGCGCTGCATCGCGGCCTCGCGCCGTTCGACCGGCCGGAGATCCTGGAGAGCGAGTTGTCCGGCCTGCGCCTCGATTGCGCCGCCTGGGGCAGCGCGCCTGCCGATCTGCCGTTTCCCGATCCGCCGTCGGCCGGCGCGCTCGCGGTGGCGGAGGCGCTGTTGCGGGAGCTGGACGCGCTGGACGACGCGGGGCGCATCACCCCGCGCGGGCGCCGCATGGCGGCGATCGGCGCGCATCCGCGGCTGGCGGCGATGATGCTGGCGGCGGAGGACGCGGGATCGCGCGCGCTGGCCGCCGACCTCGCCGCGCTGCTGGAGGAACGCGACCCGCTGCGTGACGCGGGCAGCGCCGATATCGGCCTGCGGCTGGCCGCGCTGCGCGGGCGTGGCGGCGATCCGGGGGCGATCTCGCGCATCCGCCGCACCGCCGCACAGTTCCGCCGGCGGCTCGGTGCCGGGGATGCGGCGCCCGTGGGTGATCCCGCACCGCTGATCGCGGCCGCCTTCCCCGACCGCATCGCCCAGCGGCGCGACGGGCGCGGCGCGTTCCGCCTGTCCGGCGGCGGCGGGGCGAGCGTGACGGAGGCCGATCCGCTGGCGAAGGAGAGGCTGCTCGCGGTCGCGGCGCTCGATCTGCGCGGCTCCGCCCGCATCCGGCTCGCCGCGCCGATCACGGAGGAGGCCCTGACCGCCACCCTGCCGCACCGGATCACGGAGACGGTGGAGACGAGCCTCGACCCCGCCACCGGCAGCGTGCTGCGCCGCCGCCGCACGCGGCTCGGCGCGCTGGTGCTGTCAGACCGCACAGAGGCCGGTGCGGCGGCGGACGTGGCGGAGGCATTGCTCGCGGCCATCGCGCTCGCCGACCTGCCCTGGACCGAGGCGGCGCGGCAGTTCCAGGCGCGCGCGGCGCTGATGCGCGGGCAGGACGCCGGGTTCCCGGACCTGTCGGACGCGGCGCTGTCGGCCGGCTTCGACTGGCTGGCGCCCTGGGTGGCGGGGATGACACGCAAGGGCGACCTCGCGCGGCTCGACATGGTGACGGTGCTGCGCGGGCTGCTCGACTGGGGTCAGGCGCAGGCGCTGGACCGCGACCTGCCGACGCATCTGGCGCTGCCCGGCGGCCGTGCCGCGGTGGACTACACCCAGCCCGTGCCGCTGGCCGAGGCGCGCGCGCAGGCCTTCTACGGCCTGGCCGAGACACCCCGCCTCGCCGGCGGGCGGGTGCCGCTGCGGCTCGCGCTGCTGTCGCCCGCCGGGCGGCCGATCGCGGTCACCGCCGACCTCGCCGCCTTCTGGCGCGGCGGCTGGGCGGATGCGCGCAAGGACATGCGGGGACGCTATCCGAAGCACAACTGGCCGGAGGACCCGGCCATCGCGCCGGCGCGAGTGCGATGAACGACGTGCTGATTCGCACGGAGATCGTGGGCGATGCGGATGCGATCCGCGTACTCACGCAGGCGGCGTTCCGCGACGCCCCGCACGGCAGCGGCACCGAAGCTGCCATCGTCGATGCGTTGCGCGCGGCCGGCGCGCTGAGCCTGTCGCTGGTGGCGCACGACGGCGGACAGATCGTTGGCCACGTCGCCTTCTCGCCCGTGCGCATCGAACGGGCCGAAGGGCGCTGGTTCGGCCTCGGCCCGATCTCGGTGCGTGCGGATCACCGCCGGCGCGGCATCGGGGCGGCGCTGGTGCGTGAAGGGCTGTCGCGGCTGCGGCAAGAGGGGGCGGCCGGCATCGTCGTGCTGGGTGACCCGGGCTGGTACGGGCGCTTCGGTTTCGTTAGCGACGGTGCGCTGCGCTACGGCGACATTCCCGCCGAATACCTGCAACGCACGATCTTCACCGGCTCACCACCGGAAGGCGAGGTCCGCTACCACGCGGCGTTCGACGCGTCGTAGCCGTGGGGCGCTGCCCCACACCCCGGCAGGGCGCTGCCCTGCACCCGCAAGGGGCCACCGGCCCCTTGACCCGGGATTCCTCAAGAGGGCCTTCGGCAAAATCGGTCATCTGTCCCCACCCCCTCGATAATCATCGAGGGGGTGGGGACAGATGACCGACCTGATCAAAGCTTTCTTAAGGGATCGCGGGTCCAGGGGGCCGTGCCCCCTGGTGGGGTGAATGGGCAAAGCCCCTTCCGGGGTCGGGGCAGAGCCCCGCCGTCCACCTACCGCGTGTTCACCACGTTGTAGCGCCGCAGTTCCTGCTGGTTCAGCCAGTTCATGCCGTCGGCATCCTGTTCGAAAGCCGGCGTCATCAGTTCCAGCGACACGCGCTGCTCCACCAGGAAGCGCGCGCGCTCGGCGGCGAGCTTGGCGCTGCGCTGCTCGATGAACATCACCACCTGCGCGGCCCCCTGCGGCCCGCTTTCCTGCACCACGCGTGCCACCTCGCGGATGAAGGAGTCGTCCCGAGCCGCGGTGAACATGTGCACGCCGTAGCGCCCGCCCTGGTCCACCGAACGGATCAGCCCGCCGAGGAACGCGTAGGAACAGGCCGACGCGCACATCGCCCCGTTCGGGATGCGCGTCGCCAGCCCCATGTCGCGGATGGCGCGGCCCAGGACGAGGCCTTCCACCGCCGCGCCGCCCGGCGAGTTGAACCACACCTCGTCCACGCCGCGGGTCTGCGCGACCAGCGCGCGCAGCCGCGCGCCATCGCCGGTCTGGATCGGACCCTGCGCGATGATGACGGAGCCGCGGCCCTGGGCACGGGTGCTGAACTCCAGCGCGTGCGCCGCCGGCGCGGCGAGGCAGAGCGCCAGCGCCGCGGCGGCGAGCGCGCGGATCATGCCTGCGCCCAGCCGCCGCTCGGGCTGCGGCAGTAGCGCGTGTCCTGCTGCACTTCCTTGCCCTGCACGTAGGCGACCTCGCGCACCGTGCGGCACTCGGCTCCGTCGTTGCCGCGCTGCACGGAGGTCAGCGTGGAACTGCCGGAGATGTTGTTGCTGCTGTCGGACCGCCAGCTCGCCTGCACCGGGCGCGTCTGCTGCGGCTGGCGCGCGGCGCGGTTGGTGGTGGTCGGCGCGGAGGACGCGGCGTTGTAAGTCGCCGGCGCCGGCGTATCGAGCACCCGCTGCGTCGCCGTGCTCGCCTTCTGCCGGTCCGCCGGGTTGGACAGCGCGTTGGCGATCGCGCCGCCGAGGAAATAGCCCGCCGCCGCACCCGCCAGCGCGCCGATCACGGCACCGGTGCGGTTGCCGCCGATCGCGCTGCCGGCGATGCCGCCGAGGATGCCGCCGACGGCCGCCCCGCCGAGCTGGCCGGCCTGCTGGTTGCTGCCTGTGGTCTCGCACGCCGTCAGCAACGGCAGGGCCACTGCGCCCGCCATCACCATACGCAGCGTGCCGGAACGCATGATCTCAGCCATCGGTCCCCACTCCCCTTTCTCGTCGCCGGAACACGGCCGGCCGGGTCCAGTCCATAGCGCGTCTATAGCGCGTTCCGCGTCCCCGCGAAGCGCACGAGGCGGCCGGATGGCTCGCCCTGGATGGTATCCTCGCGCATCACCGGTTGACCCCGTATGACCGTCATCACAGGCCACCCCGTCACTGCCATGCCCGCAAACGGCGTCCAGCCGCAAGGAGATACGATCCAGCTTTCCTCGATCGTCCGCCGCGCCTTGAGGTCCACCACGGTGAAGTCGGCATCGTAGCCGCGCGCGAGGCGGCCCTTGCCCAGCATGCCGTAGACCCGCGCCGGCCCCGCGGCCATCAGGTCCACCAGCCGCTCCAGCGACAGCCGGCCGGCCGCGAGATGGTCGAGCATCACCGGCACCAGCGTCTGCACGCCGGTCAGCCCGGCCGGGCATTCGGGCCAGGGCTTCATCTTGGCCTCGCGCGGGTGCGGCGCGTGGTCCGACCCGATCACGTCGACCGTTCCGTCTGCAACTGCCGCCCAGGCAGCGGCGCGATGCCGCTCGCCGCGGATCGGCGGGTTCATCACGCCGAAGCCGCCGAGTGTGTCGTAGGCATCGGGTGCAACCTGCGTGAGGTGGTTGACCAGCACCTCCACCGTCGCGACGTCGCGATAGTCGGCGAGGTAGGTCAGTTCCTCGGCCGTCGAGACGTGCAGGATATGCGCGAGGCGGCCGGTCTTGCGCGCGAGCGCCATCAGCCGCCGCGTGCCGAGGAAGGCGCATTCCTCGTCGCGCCATTCCATGTGCAGCCGGTGCGGGCCGCCGGCGGCGAACATCGGCTTGCGCTCGCGCAGCCGGTACTCGTCCTCGCTGTGATAGGCGATGCGCCGCACGCCGGAGCGCATCACCCGCTCCAGGCTCTCGTCGTCCTCCACCAGCAGGTCGCCGGTGGAGGAGCCGGCGAAGACCTTGATCGCGCAGACGCCGCGGCCGGTCTCCAGCGTCGCGAGTTCGGCGATGTTGGATTTGCCGGCGCCGACATACAGGCCCATGTCGCACCAGGCGGCCCCGCCCTCGACATACTCCTGCTTCCAGGCGAGCCGTTCCTCGTCCGTGATCGCCGGACTGGTGTTCGGCATGTCGAACACCGCCGTCAGCCCGCCCAGCACCGCGGCTTTGGTGCCGGTGGGGATCGTCTCGACGGCGGCGGCACCCGGATCGCGGAGATGCACGTGCGCATCGACCAGACCGGGCAGCACGTGCAGGCCGCGGCAGTCGAGCGTGGTGTCCGCCGTATCGGCGGCGGCCACGGCGAAGGCGGCGATGCGCCCGTCCCGCACGCCGATATCCGTCGCCTCCGTCCCCCAGGGGGTCACCGCGATGCCGCCGCGCAGCACCATGTCGTAATGCGCCAAGCTCAGCCTCCTGCCGCCAGCGTGTCGAACGTGTCGCCGTCCGGCAGCAGGCCGCGGATATGGCGGCGATGCCAGAGGGCGTAGAACAGCAATGTCCAGGCCGCGAACCCCTCGCGGCGGCCGGCGGCGGCGCGGAACAGCGCCACCACGCGGTCGGGTGCCGCGATCTCGGCGATGGCCGGATCGGCGGCGACGAGGGGGCCGAGCCGCGCGCCCTGCCCCGCGATCCAGGCGCCGACCGGCACGGTGAAGCCCTGCTTCGGCGCGAAGGGCCGCGCCTGCGGCAGGTGCTGCGAAAGCCATTGCCGCAGCAGCCACTTGCCGCGCCGGTCCTGCACCTTCAGCGCGTCGGGCAGCCGGAAGGTCGCCGCCGCCATGCCGGGGTCGAGGAACGGCGTGCGCCCTTCCAGCCCGTGCGCCATCAGGCAGCGGTCGAGCTTCAGCAGCAGGTCGTGCGGCAGCCAGTCCGCGATGTCGGTGGCCTGCGCGGCCTGCAGGCGCGTGCGCCCGCCCTCGGCCTCCCGCGCCTCGGCCGCCGCGATGCCGTCGCGCCAGCCCTGCGGCCGGGCGCGCAGCACGTCCAGCCGGTCGAAGGTGCCGCGCGCCCGCATCACCCGCCCGCCCAGCCACCACGGCCGCATCGCGGAACGGTAGCGGCCGTAGCCGGCCAGCATCTCGTCCCCGCCTTCGCCCGACAGCACCACCTTCACGTCCTGCCGCGCGCGGCGGGCGAGGAACCAGGTGGGGATGATGGCGTAGTCGGCGGCCGGATCGTCCATGGCGCCGACGATCTCGGGCAGGTGCCGCCAGACCTCGGCCTCGGTGACGGTGATGCGCTCGTGCCGCGCGCCGACCGCGGCGGCGACGGTGGCGGCGGCCTCGCCCTCATCCGCGGCACCGGGCACGTCGAAGCCCGCGGTGAAGGCGAGCACCGGGCGCTCGTTCAGCCGCGCCATCATCGCCAGCACGGCGGCGGAATCGACGCCGCCCGAGAGGAACATGCCGTAGGGCACGTCGCTGCGCTGGTGCATATCGACGCTTTCGGCGAAGGCGGCATCGAAGCGGGCGAGGGCGGCCGCCTGCTCGATGCTCTCCGGCCCGCCGGCGGGCAGGGCGGCGCGGTGGCGGCGCTCCACGATGCGGCCGTCGGAGACGGTGACGGTCTCGCCCGGCAGCAGGCGGCGGATGCCGGTGAAGATCGTCTCCGCGCCGGTGGTGAACTGCATCTGCAGCAGCTCGTCCCGCGCGCCGATGCGGACCTTCGGCGCGACGAGCCCGGCCGCCACCAGCGCCTGCGGCTCGGAGGCGAAGGCGAGTCCGTCGCGCGTCTCGGCGACGTAGAGCGGCTTGATGCCGAACGGGTCGCGCGCCAGCGTCAGCGTGCGGTGAACGCGGTCGTGCAGCGCGAGCGCGTACATCCCGCGCAGCGTCTCGGCGAAGGCCGCGCCCTGCCGCAGGTAGAGCTGCAGCGGCGGCTCGCAGTCGCTGGCGGTGGCGAAGCTGCAGCCGGTCATCGCGGCGCGCAGTTCGCGGTAGTTGTAGACCTCGCCATTGCCGACCAGCGCGGCGGGACCGGCGAAGAGCGGCTGGTCGCCGGTCGCGAGGTCGATGATGGCGAGCCGCGTGTGCGCGAGCGCGACGTTGCCGAGCACGGTATGGCCCGATCCGTCCGGCCCGCGATGCGCGAGGGCCGCCGTCAGCCGCGCCAGCACGGCCGGGTCCGGCGAGATGCCCGCGGCGAGGCTGAGACCCGCGATGCCGCACATCAGCGCGTCACCGTGGCGAGGAAGTCGCGCCAGCGGGCGACGACGGGCGCTTCCGCATAGTCGCGTTCGAAACGGGCGCGGCCCGCGGCGGCGAGCGCATCGGCGCGCGCGGGATCGGCGAGCAGCTTCGCGATGGCGGCGGCGAGCGCGGCGGGGTCCTCCTTCGGCACCAGTACTCCGTCCGTCTCGTCGGCGATCAGTTCGCGAGGTCCCTCGGCATCGGCGGCGATCACGGGCCGGCCGGCGGACCATGCCTCGATGACGATGTTGCCGAGCGGTTCCTGCCGCGACGAGCAGACGAAGATGCGCGATGCCTTCAGCAGCGCGCCGGCATCCTGCCGCCAGCCGAGGAAGCGCACGCGATCGGCCACGCCGAGTTCGCGCGCGAGCGTTTCCAGCGCGCCGCGTTCCGGCCCCTCGCCCGCGATGGCGAGGTCCACTCCGGGCAGCAGCGCCAGCGCGCGCAGCAGCACGTCGAACCCCTTGTTGGGATGCAGCCTGCCGAGCGCGAGCAGCGTCGCGCGCTCGTCGGCCGGTGGGGTGGCGGCGAAGTCGTCGACGAAGTTCGGCAGCAGGTGCAGCCGTTCGCGCGGCCAGCCCCGTGCCGCGATCCACTCCACCAGCCCCTGCGTGTTGCCGGCGAGGTGGTCGCAGGCGCGGAAGTTGCGCAGGTCGTAGTAGCCGCCGAGCCGTCCGACATGCACCCAGTCGCCGCGCGGGGCGTGGCGCGTCGCGCGGCTCATCCACGTCATGGTCACGCGGGGCGCGAAGCCGCGCAGCACGCGGGCGAGGCGCGGGCGCGTCAGCAGGTCGAGCGGGCCGCCGAAGCGCAGTTCCACGGGCGCGAGGCCGGATGCGCGCAGCCGGGCGGCGCGGGCGGCGTCGGTGCGGATCACCGGCAGCACGCGTTCGCCCGCGCGGTGCAGGGCGGCGCAGATGCGCTCGAAGAACGCCTCCGCCCCGCCATGGGTCGCGCCCGCCATCACCATGGCGAGGTTCATGCTTTACGTGCCCTCAGACGCCGGGCGGGCGCGGAATTCCCTCTCCCGCCCTGCGGGAGAGGGAGGGGCCCGCGCTTGCGCGGGAGGGTGAGGGGGGTAGCGCAGAGGCGGGACCTCGTCGTCGTGCCGGCGGAAACACCCTCACCCCGGCCCTCTCCCGCAGGCGGGAGAGGGGGAAGGCGCGCGAGGGTCCGTGCCCGAGATATCGTCCTCATCGCGCGAGCAGCCCCCGTGCTGCCGCGATCGCGTCCTCCACCGGCAGGTCGGCCATCTCCGTCCCCCGCGACAGCACCACCGCGGCGCGGCGGCCGGACGGGGCGTATTCGTCGGCGGGCGTAGGGCCGAACAGGCCCAGCGTCGGCGTGCCCGCGGCGGCGGCGAGGTGCATCAGCCCGGAATCGTTGCCGACGAAGATCGCGCAGCGGGCGAGGCAGGCGGCCGCTTCCGGCAGGCCGAGCCCGCCCGCGAGGTCCACCGCATCCGGCAGCGCGGCCAGCACCGGGGCGGCGAGCGCGCGTTCCTTCTCCCCCGGCCCGGCGAAGATCACCGGCCGCGTGCCGGGTTCGGCGAGCGCGCGGTACAGCGCGACGAAGCGTTCCGGCGGCCAGACCTTGCCGTCCCAGTTGGCGGTCGGGCCAAGGCCGATCCAGCGCGTCCCGTCCGGCAGCAGCGCGGCGGCGCGGGCACGATCCTCCGCCGCCGTCCACGCGACCGGCAGCGGCGGCGGTGACAGGTCCAGCACCTCGGCCACATGGCCCAGCCGGTGGCCGGGCCGGCGCCCGCCGCGCATCACCGCCCGCCGCCGGGCGGGCACGAGGAAGGCGAGCGCGGAGCCGCGCAGGTCCACCACCAGATCCCACAGCGTGAAGGCGACGCGCCGCCACAGGTCCAGCCAGTGGAGGCTGAAGGCGCGCTTGTCCATGACGATGGTCGCATCCCGCCGCGGCATGCGCGCGAACACGCCCTCCGCCGCCGGGCCGCACGCGACGGTGACGCGCGCGTCCGGATAGGTCCGGAGCAGGTGGTCCAGCAGACCGGTGGAGATCACCGCGTCGCCGATGCGGGTGGCGGTGACGAAAAGGATGCGCACCGGCCGCGTCTAGCGCATTCGTGCGGCCCTGACAGCCGTGGCTGTTGTCTGCCCGGCCGCGGTCCTGCTGGCGCCGCGCGATCAGGGTGCGTCAGCGGCGTGCGAGCGCGACGAGGTAGCGGGCCGGCGTGTCGGCGGACGGATTGACGAAGGCGCAGTCGGCGGGCGGGCCGAGCGCGAGGCAGTCGCCCGGTTCCA
Organism: Rhodovastum atsumiense; assembly: GCA_037190665.1. Taxonomy (GTDB): domain Bacteria; phylum Pseudomonadota; class Alphaproteobacteria; order Acetobacterales; family Acetobacteraceae; genus JBBCJT01. The sequence continues at coordinate 27,192 of JBBCJT010000034.1, forward strand.
GGGCGTGGACGGTGGCGCCTTCCTCGAAGACCAGTGCGCCGTCCAGCAGCCAGACACACTGGCCGCGCAACAGGGCGTAGCTGGCGGCGGGGTAGTTCACCCGCGCGCCCGGCGGCAGTTCCACCTGCACCAGTTCCGGGTCCGCGCCCGGCGGCGTGAGGGCGCGGCGCAGGTAGCCGGTCTGCGGATCGCGCCACAGCATCTGCGCGGCGGCGCGGTGCAGCGCCCCGCCACCCGCCTCCGCGCGGGCGAGCATCGTGGAGACGGTCAGGCCGAAGGCGCCGGACAGCCGGCCCAGCAGGGCGGCGGTCGGGCTCGCCTCGGCGCGTTCCACCTTGCTGATCATGGCGCGCGAGACACCGGACCGGCTGGCCAGTTCCGCGATGGTCCAGCCCCGCGCCTCGCGCTCCGCCTTCAGCCGCCGGGCAAGGGGAGCGGTGTCGGGATCGTCTTGCATAATGGATTTATGTCTATCATCGTGGACAGCGCGATGTCATTCCCGATCGGCCACAATGGCGGCCCGCCGCTGGAGCCGCCCGACCCGGACGCTTCCTGGCGCCTGTTCTGCTGGCGGCAGGCGCATAGGCGGGCATGGAAGACGCCGCCGCGCGAGGTGATGCTGCGGCGGCTGAAAAGGGCCGAGGCGGTGGGGATGACCTACCGCGAATACACGCTCGAGATCATGGAGCGCGGGCGGTACCTGTAACCGCCTGCCGCCGGGCCCTCAGCAGACCGGTCACGAGAAGCGCGGTCGTCGTGGGCTCGGGCACGAACGCGGTGATCGGGCGCATCGAGCCGGTGAACGCTCCGTCCGCGCCGAAGCTGAGCCGTTACCCGTTCGTCGCGCATGCGCGCAGCCTCACCGCCAGGCTGCCGTCGCCGACCCCAGCTCCGTCGCCGGCAGGCCCCACGCCAGCGGCGCGCCTTCGACATCCACAGGCGGCCGCAACCGCCGGGCCGGTCCCCACGCCGTGGCCTCGATTGCCGGCGCGAGATCGGCCTCCGTCTCCGCCGCCAGCCCCGCATCCTGCCCGCCCGGTTCCGCTGCCAGCAGCGCCGCGGTCCGCGCCAGCGACAGCCGCGCCGTCGTCGCCTGCCCCTCCACCCACAGACGCCGCACGCCCTCCACCGCCGCTGCCGCCATCGCGTAGCCGGTGGCGTGGTCGAGCGCCTGCACCGGCAGCGGCGTCGGCCTGTCCGCGCCCTTCCACGCCATGCCCGCCGCGGCGATGCCGCTGCTCATCTGCACCAGGCTGTCGAAGCCGCGCCGGCCGGCCCACGGGCCGGTCCAGCCATAGGCGCAGAGCGCGACGTCGATCAGCGCCGGCGCGATGGCGCGGCGTGCGGCCTCGCCGTAGCCCAGCCCGTCCAGCGCGCCGGGGCGGTAGCCGTGCAGCAGGATGTCCGCGCCCGCCAGCAGCGCCCCGAACCGGGCGCGGTCCCCGGGGCGATGCAGGTCGAGCCGGGCGCAGCTCTTGCCCGGCGTCATCTCCGGCACCAGCGACGGCTCGTCCCAGCCGGGCGGGTCGATGCGCAGCACCTCCGCGCCGTAGCCGGCGAGGAAGCGGCTCGCCACCGGGCCGGCCAGCACCCGCGTCAGGTCCAGCACGCGCAGCCCGGCAAGCGGGCGGTCGCGGCGCGGCGACCAGTCGCGCGGCGTGGCGGGCAGGGTCGCGCGATGGATCAGCGGTTCGGCCGCGACCGCCGCGCCCTGCGGATGCGCCGCCCAGCCGGGCGCGTCGTGCATCCGCGCCGCGCAGCCGCCTGCGGCGACCACCGCGTCCTCTAGCGCACCCGCCTCCCACGCCGCGACGGCGCGCGCCACCGCCTCGCGTTCGGCAGCCGCGCCCAGCACGCGCAGCGCGGCGGCGCGGTGGTGCGGAGCGTTGGTGTGCAGCCGGATCCAGCCGTCGCGCGCGGCGTAGTCGCCGGCGACCGCATCCCATGCCGGCGGCAGCGTCCAGCCCTGCGGCCGCACGGAGAACGCGAACCAGAAGGAGGCGAGGCGGCGGTCCACCGCGACCGCCGGCGCGCCGGCCAGCGCCGCCATCGCGCGCCCCGCCGCGCCGACCGCACCCGCCGCCAGATCGGTGACGGCGAAGGCGGATGTGAAGCCGCCGTCTCCGGTCATGCGCAGGGTTGGCGCGGGCCCGCCGCCCGCCGCGAGGTGGATCGCATCCGCAAAGCGCCGTGCCGCGTCCGTCATGATGCGACTGTGACACTTCTTGCCGCGGCGGGGAGCGGCCGCCACATGCGCAACATGCAACTCGCCCATCTGCCCGACCGCGCCGTCATCGAAGTCACCGGCGAGGACCGCGTCACCTTCCTCCAGGGCCTCGTCTCCAACGATGTCGCGCTGGCCGCGCCGGGCCGCGCCGTGTGGGCCGCGCTGCTGACGCCGCAGGGCAAATGGCTCGCGGATTTCTTCGTCCTCGCGGAGGACGGCCGGCTGCTGCTGGATGTCGAGGCGGGGCAGGCGGAGATGGTGAAGCAGAAGCTCTCCCGCTTCCGCCTGCGCTCCCGCGCCGCGCTGCGGCTGACGGACATGGCGGTGCATGTCGCGTGGGATGGCGACTGGACCGGCGGCGGCATCGCGGCGCCGGATCCCCGCCTGCCGGAGGCCGGGTGGCGGGTACTGGCGGATGCGCCGCTCGCCGCGGCCGGGGCGGATGCGGCGGCATGGGATGCGCGCCGGCTCGCGCTCGGGCTGCCGGACGGCAGCCGCGACATGGAGGCGGAGAAGTCGCTGCTGCTGGAAGCCGGCTTCGACGAGCTGAACGGCGTGTCGTGGTCGAAGGGCTGCTACATGGGCCAGGAGCTGACGGCGCGGACCAAGTATCGCGGCCTGATCAAGCGGCGGCTGGTGCCGGTGGAGGTCAGCGGCCCGCTGCCCGCGTCCGGCACGGTGATCCTGAATGGCGAGAAGGACGTGGGCACGATGCGGTCCGGCCGCGGCGCGCGCGGGCTGGCCACGTTGCGGCTGGAGGCGCTGAACGGCGAACTGCGCGCGGGTGAGGCGGTGCTGCGGCCGCAGGTGCCCGGCTGGATGCGCCTGCCGGAGCCTGCGTAGGCCGCGCCCGCGGTCAGTCCGCGGGCGCCGCGCTCGGGGCGTCTGCTCCCCAACGATCGGGCGCGACGCAATCGGCTTCGATTTCGACCAGCCAGTCGGGGTCGATGAAGCGCGAGACTTCCATGAAGGTGCAGGCGGGCCGTATGGCCCCGAACACCTCGCCATGCGCACGCGCGGCCTCCCGCCATTGCCCGATATCGGTCAGGATGACGCGCGTGCGGATGACATGCGCCAGCGTGCCGCCGGCTTCCTCGATCGCGCGGCGTGCGATGTCGAGGCATAGCCTGGTCTGTGCGTAGACATCGCCACGATGGGCGGCGCGGCCGTCAGGACCGATGGGGGCCGTTCCGGCCACGGCGAGAAAAGGGCCGACCCTTACGGCGCGGCTGAACCCGATTTCCGGCTCGAACGGCGATCCCGAACTGACTAGCTTCCGCTGTTCCATGGCGAAGGGCTCCTCAAGCTCAGGCTGTCATGGATCGCATCGTCGAACCGTCACCGCGGCCCGGCGGCCGAGGGCAGGCGGATGCCTCAGACCGGCTCGCAGCTCCGCCCGTTGTCGCGGATCATCGTCAGGAATTCCTGCCGCAGCGCCGGATTGTCGCGGAAGGCGCCGAGCATGCGGCTGGTCACCATCCCCACGCCCGGCTTGTGGACGCCGCGCGTGGTCATGCACTGGTGCCCCGCCTCGATCACCACCGCCACGCCGAGCGGCTCCAGCACGTCCTGGATCGTGTTGGCGATCTGCGCGGTCAGCTTCTCCTGGATCTGCAGCCGCTTGGCATAGGCGTCCACCAGCCGCGCCAGCTTGCTGATGCCCACCACGCGGCGATGCGGCAGGTAGCCGATATGCGCGCGGCCGATGATCGGCACCATGTGGTGCTCGCAGTAGCTCTCCAGCCTGATGTCGCGCAGCAGCACCATCTCGTCGTAGCCGTCCGTCTCCTCGAAGGTGCGTTCGAGGATGGCGACCGGATCGACCTCGTAGCCGGAGAACAGCTCCTCATAGGCGCGCACGACGCGGGCGGGGGTGTCGCGCAGCCCCTCGCGGGCCGGATCGTCGCCCGCCCAGCGCAGCAGGACCTCCACCGCCGCCTCGGCCTCCTCCCGCGTCGGCCGGCCGGCGGAGGCGGGCGGGTCGTTGCGCCCGGGGCGCGGGGCTTGCACGTTCACGGATCGGCGCTCCTTTCGCGAGGCCGGATGGCCCGGGGGATCACATGGCCGTATCGGCCGCGGGGTCAATCCTGCGGTTTCGCGGGGCAGGCACGATTGCCGTCCGGCCCCGGCTTGGGCAGCGTGGGCATCCTGTCCCCGGAGAGCTTCCGATGCGCCTCGCCACCCTGCTGCTCGCCGCCTGCCTCGCCGCCCCCGTCGTCCAGGCCCAGACCCTGCGCGTGGCGCTGTCGGCGGAACCGACCTCCGCCGACCCGCACCATTACGGCTTCACGCCCAACAACACGCTGCGCGGCAACGTCTATGACGGGCTGGTCAATCTCGACGCGAAGCTGAAGGCGCAGCCGGCGCTCGCCGTCTCCTGGACCCGCAGCGACGACCTGACCTGGCGGTTCGAGCTGCGGCGCGACGTGCGCTTCCACAACGGGGACGCCTTCACCGCCGAGGACGTGGTGTTCAGCTACTGCCGGACGCTGAACAACGAGACGGAGATCGCGAGCTCCTTCTCCTCCGACGTGCGGCGGCTGGCCGCGGTCACGGCCGAGGGGCCGCACACGCTGGTGATCCGCACCGTCGCGCCGGAACCGCTGCTGCTCGCCGATCTGAGCGGGCTTGCCGTGCTGCCGCGCCGGCTCGGCCCGCAGCGGCCGATCGCCTTCGATGTCGCGGGCAAGTGCGGCGGCGGCGATGGCTGGCCGACGCTCGCCCAGTTCAACGACGGCACGGCGGCGGTCGGCACCGGCCCGTTCCGCCAGCGCGCCTTCGAGAAGGGGGGCGCGATCGTGCTCGTGCGCAACGACGCCTACTGGGGCCCACGCCCGGCCTGGGCGGAGGTGCGGATGCTATCGGTGCCGCAGAACGGCCCGCGCATGGCCGGGCTGCTGGCCGGCGACTACGACCTGATCGAATCGCCCGCCACGGCGGATCTGCCGCGGCTGCGCACCAATCCGGCCTTCGGGCATTCGAGCGCGCCGACGCCGCGGCTGCTGTTCCTGCAGCTCGACCAGCGGGAGCAGTCGCCCTTCGTGCAGGCGCCGGACGGGAAGAACCCGCTGCGCGACGTGCGCGTGCGCCGCGCGCTGTCGCTCGCCATCGACCGCGCCGCGATCGTGGAGCGCGTGATGGACGGCTTCGCGCTCGCGACGGTGCAATTGCTGCCCGAAGGCATGGCGGGCACGATCCCGGACATGCCGGCGCCGCTCGCCGATGTCGCGGCCGCACGCAGGCTGCAGGCCGAGGCGGGGTATCCGGACGGGTTCTCGCTGACGCTCAGCGGGCCCAACAACCGCTACATCAACGATGCGCGCATCCTGCAGGTGATCGCGCAGATGTGGAACCGCATCGGCGTGAAGGCGGAGGTCGATGCGATGCCGGCGGCGGTGTATTTCGGCCGCCGCGCCAAGCGCGAGTTCAGCGTCGCCCTCGGCGGCTATGCGAGCGGCGAGGAGCCGCTGCTGTTCTTCCGTCCGTGGCTGATCACCACCGACGCGCCGCGCGGCCTCGGCACCAGCAATTACGGCGCGTGGTCCAACGAGGGGTTCGACGTGGTGGCGAAGAAGGCGCTGGTCACGATGGACGATACCGGGCGGCATGAGCTGCAGCGGCAGGCGACGCGGATCATGATCGACCAGATGCCGATCGTGCCGCTGCATTTCGAGATGGCGGTGTGGGCGTTCCGCAAGGGCATCTCCTACCCGGGCCGGATGGACCAGCGCACGCTGGCGGCGGAGGCGGTGCCGCAATGAACATTCCGCAGGGACGCGGAGCCATCGCCTGGCAGGATCCGATCGGCCTGCCGGTCACGCTGCACACTTGGCGCCCCGCCGGCCACCGGCCGGACGGGCCGGTGGTGTTCGTGCAGCACGGCATGAACCGCAACGGCGACGAGTATCGCGACTTCTGGATCGAGGCCGCGGAGCGCCACGACGCGCTGATCGTCGCGCCGACCTTCTCCAACGAGGCCTTCCCGCAGGCCGAGACCTACAACAACGGCCGCGTGCGTGCGGAGGACGGCACCATCCGCCCGCGCGCCGAGTGGAGCTACGGCGTGCCGGGGCGCGTGTTCGCGGCACTCCGCGCGGCGGGCATCACCACGCGGGAGCGGGCGCGCATCTTCGGCCATTCCGCCGGCAGCCAGTTCCTGCACCGGCTGCTCGCGGTGATGGACGGGCCGTGGGAGACACCGGTCTGCGGCAATGCCGGCTGGTACACGCTGCCGGACGCGGATCGCCCGTTTCCGGAAGGGCTGGGCGGGATCGGGCTCGCCGATGCGGACATCGTGCGGTTCCTCGCGCGCGACCTGACCATCCTCGCGGGCGATGCGGACACGGAGACCTCCGGCCCCTCCCTGCCGGCGCACGAGGCCGCGCTGGCGCAGGGGCCGCACCGCTTCGCCCGCGCGCGTGCGTATCTCGCCGCCGGCCGGGCCGAGGCGGCGCGGCGCGGCGCGGTGTGCAACTGGCGGCTGGTCGAGGTGCCGGGCATCGGCCATGACGGCCACGCCATGTCGGTCGCCGCCGCCGGCCTGTGGTTCGAGGGCGCGCTGCCGGCGCCGGAGGTGCTCGCCGCGCGTGCGGGAAGCGTGGTGGCCTGATCGCGGAAACGGAGAAGGGGCGCCGGGGCGCCCCTTCCGCAGTCGGTGAGGTCCCGTCTCAGCGGCGGCGATGGACGACGCCACCGAGGCCGAGCAGGGCCGTGCCGAAGACCGCGAGCGTGAACGGCTCGGGAACCGGGGTCGGCACGACGGTGTCGCGCGCCACGATGTCCGCCTTCAGGACGGCGGTGTTGCTCATGTCCTCGCCGGTCCAGAACTCGCTGACGAAGCCGCTGCCGAGCTGGAAGCCCGCGATGCGCAGCGTGTAGTCGACGCCGTCCACCATGAAGCCGTCCGTCAGCTCGCTGGTCACGATGCGGATCTGGTCGGCGCAGCCATTGGCGTTGACGCCGCTGCCGTTCGCCCCGCCGTTGGCGCAGGGCGCATCGGTGTTCACCGTCTCGTAGTGCAGGAAGTCGTAAACGAAGTTCTTCGCGAACGCCGCACCGCCGTCGACCCTGATCATCGCCGTCAGCGTCAGCCGGATGCCGGTGACGGCCGTGCCGCCGCCGATCGGGAAGTTCAGATGTGTGAAGGACCCGACGTCGAACAGGCCGGTCTGCGGCGGCGGGTTCACCGCGATGTTGAGCGGCGTGGCCACCGAGACGAAGTCATAGCCGCTGCGGGCGCTGCCGGAGACCGCCTCGCCCCAGCGTGCGCTCGGGTTCGCGGTGCCGTTGCCGGTATAGATGGCGGGATTGCCCGTGGCGTTCGACCACGTGCCGGTGATCGATTCGAATGTCACGATCGCAGCATTCGCGAGGCCGGGAGTCAGCATCGCAACGAATGCGAGGGCGGTCAGATGCCTGGATGCAGTCAAGATAGGTCTCCGCGTAATGATTGGGCGAGTCAGGCAAGCGCGAATTCACAGGCATGTTTTGTGCCATAACTCGGGGTTCAGGAAATAGTATTCGATTTCAATCGCCTGAAATTTCCCTTTCGGAACGGGTTTTCTGCGGAGGCGCAGGGATTGTAACCTTTTCCGACGGTATTCGATCCGGTTTGTCGGCTTTCCTTACAGCCGGAAACAGGCTGTGCGGGCCGTGCGGAAATGGGACGGCCGGGATCGTTCCGGCGCGGAGGCTTCGTCCGATCCGCGGCGGTCGGCGGTTGCCGGGGCGGCATGGAAGGGCGTTATCGTGGTCCGGACATCATTCCGACCGAACTGCCGACCCCTGCCAGGCGTATCGGATCAACAGCAAAAGGAGACCCGGATGAGCGTTTTCAGGTCGATCATGTCCGCGATTTTCGGCCGGGCCCAGGCAGCACCGCCGGCTGCTCCCGCCGATCCGGCGGTCGAGACGCCGGCCTCCGCGGCCGCGGTGCTGGCGGCCGATGCCGCTTCGCCGCCCCCCGTGCCCCCCGTCTCCGCAACGCCCGCACCCCCGCCGGCCCCGGCCGCGCCGGTGGACGTGGTCGCCATCCTGACAGGGCTGGAGGCGCAGGCCGGCCAGAAGCTGAACTGGCGGCAGTCCATCGTGGACCTGATGAAGCTGCTCGGCCTCGATTCCAGCCTCGGGGCGCGCAAGGAACTGGCGAAGGAACTCGGCTACACGGGTTCCACGGATGATTCGGCGGCGATGAACGTGTGGCTGCACAAGCAGGTCATGCGCAAGCTCGCCGACAACGGCGGCAAGGTGCCGGACGATCTGAAGAACTGACCGGCGGAAGCGGAGGGGCGACGCTGCGCCCCTCCGTCAGCTCCGTCAGGCGCGGCGGCGGCGATAGGCGATGCCGAGCCCGGCAAGCGCGGTGCCGAACAGCGCGAGCGCCATCGGCTCCGGAACGTTCGTCACATCCCGCCTTGAGGCGACGGTTGCCTTGAGTGTGGCCGTGTTGCTCTGGTTCTCGGTCGTCCAGAACTGCTGCACCGTCGTGCCGCCGATGTCGAAGCCGAGGATGTTCAGCGTGTAATCCGTGTCCCCGACCTGGAAGAACTGGCTTTCGGCCGTGTTGAGCGTGAAGATCACACGATCCGCGCAGCCGTTGACGTTCACACCCTGGTTGTTCGCCTCGCCGTTGGCGCAGGGGTTGTCGGCGTTCGGCGTCTCGAAGTGGGAGATGTCGTAGATGAAGTTGAAGGCGCCCAGGTCATGGGTGCCGGTGCCATCCTCGTTGTCGACCAGGATGTTCGCGGTCAGCGTGAGCCGGACACCGGTGATGCTGGTCCCCGAGTTGATGGGGAAGTTGTAGTGCGTAAAGTCACCCAGATCGAACGGGTTGGACGGGCTGGGCGGCATGTTGATGCTGAACGGCGTTGTGTCAGCCGCGAACAGATAGCCACTCCTTTCCCCGCCGGTCGAGGCAGGCGTGCCCCACCGGATCTGCGGCGTGGTGGTGCCCTGGTTCGTGATCGTCGGCGCCGGGCTGAGACCGGGCGGCGCGACCATCGACCAGGCGCCCGTGAGGGAGTTGAACGTGACGATGGCCGCGTCGGCGGCCGCCGGCACGAGCAGCGCGGCAGCGGCGGCGCCGGCCAAGAGATATCCGGACAACGACTTCATTCGGAATGCCCTCCCATTCGTTGCGATTTCTGTCCCAGGAGGATGAGTGACACCTCCTCGCCCTGAATAGGAAGCACAAGCTGTGCCACCTCTACGGCCCCGATCTAGGCAGTTGATATCGCGAGACCCGCAGTGCCCCGGTGATGCACGCATCACGCGAACGTCCTGCAATCGTAAGAAATGGGAGCACGAATGAATTCATTGCGATCGCGCCGGTTCCGCGCCGGGGCGTCCGTTGCGAACAAAAAAGAAGGGACGCCGAAGCGTCCCTTCCATACTCAAGCCGGTCCGCGTGTCTCAGCGGCGGCGGCGGTAGGCGACGCCGAGGCCGAGCAGCGCGGTGCCGAAGATCGCGAGCGAGACGGGCTCGGGAACCGGGGTCGGGCCCGGCGGCGTGACCGTGGGGCTCGCAACGAGGTTCCCCTTCAGATAGGTGGTCGAGTGGAGGTGCTCGCCCGCCCAGAACTCGCTCTCGATGCCGGCCGCGGTGTGGAAGCCGGCGAGCTGCAGCGTGTAGTCGACGCCGTCGATCGAGAAGTTCTCGCTCAGCTCGTTGGTCACGAAGGTGATCCGGTCGGCGCAGCCATGGATGTTGAGGCCCGTGTAGTTCGCCTCGCCGTTCGCGCACACGGCGGCGTTGTCCACCGACTCGAAGTGCAGGAAGTCGTAGACGAAGTCCTTCGAGAAGGCCGCGCCGCCATCGATGCTGATCATCGCCGTCAGCGTCAGGCGGATGCTGGTCGTGCCGCTGTCCCCGGTGAGGGGGTAGTTCTTGTGGATCAGCGTTCCGACGTGGAACTGGCTGCTCGGATCGGACGGATCGACGCTGAGGATGTGCGGCGCGACCGTGTAGAAGTCGTAGCCGTTCTGATAGTGCGGATGGACCGGATCGCCCCAGCGCACGGTCGACAGCACGGTGCCGCTACCGGCGTAGGTGGCCGGCGCGTCGGAGGTCGCATGCGACCACGCCCCCGTCATCGACTTGATCGTCACGATCGCAGCATTCGCCAGGCCGGGGGCCAGCATGGCAGTCAGCGCGAGGGCGGTTAGGCACTTACGTCCCGTCAAGATAAGTCTCCAGTTTAAGATCAGAGGACCCCAAAGAGTCAGGGGTACTTACGCACTTTCCGTGCCAAGCTAGTGGTTCGCAAAATTGTACTCGATTTCAATCGTCTACCATTTTTGTTTGGGAACGAGATTTTTCCGATCCCAGAAAGTGTAAGGTATTCTGACGTTATTCCGTCCCAGGAATGTCAGGTTTCTTTACAATTCGGGGCGCTGGCGCAGCGACGGCCATCGCGCCACCATCCCGCCGATGAGACACCCGCTGATGCTCCCGCGCCGCACGCTGCTGGCGGCAGCGCCCCTCGCCGCCCTGCCCGCCGCTGCCCAGGCTTGGCCCACGCGCCCTCTGCGCTGGGTGGTCGGCTACCCGCCCGGCGGGGCGTCGGACGTGATGGCGCGGCTGTTCGGCAACGCCATGTCGACACGGTTCGGCCAGCCGGTGGTGGTCGAGAACCGGCCCGGCGGCGGCGCGGTGCTCGCGACCGAGATCGTCGTGCGCGCGCCGGCCGACGGCTACACGATGCTGACCGTGGATAACGGCGTGCTCGCCTACAACAGCGCGCTCTATGCCCGGCTGCCCTTCGATCCGGACCGCGACCTGGTCCCGGTGGGCTTCATCGGCCTGTTCCCGCTGATGATCCTGGTGCGCCCGGATCATCCGGTGCGCGATTTCGCCGGGCTGGTCGCCTGGGCGAAGGGGGCCGCGCAGGTCCCCACCTACGGCACGCCCGGCGTCGCCTCCCCGCATCATCTCGCGATGGAACTCGTGCGGCGGCACACGGGGATGCCCGCGACGCACGTGCCCTATCGCGGCGGGCCGCCGGCGATGAACGATCTGCTGGCCGGACTCGTTGATCTCGTCGTGATGGACACTGCCACCGGCCTGCCCTTCGTCACCTCCGGCCGCGCACGGGCGCTGGTGGCGCTGAGCGAGCGCCGAATCCCCGCGCTGCCCGACCTGCCGACGGTGGTCGATCTCGGCCACCCGGAGCTGGTCGCCTATGGCTGGCAGGGCGTGGCCGTCGCCGCCGGCACGCCGGAAGCGGTGGTCACACGGCTGAACGAGGAACTCGTCGCCGTGGTCGCCACGCCGGAGGTCGGCGGCCGGCTGCAGGCGATCGGGGCCGAGCCCTATCCCGTGGACGCGGCCGCCTTCCGCGCCTTCGTGGCGAAGGAAGCGGCGACCTGGCGCCCGCTGATCCGTGACCTCGGCATCCGCATCGACGGCTGAGCGGGTCCACGTCCTGCTCAACGGCGCCGCCGGCACGCTGGCCGGGATGGCGGATGCTGATGCGCGGGTGCGCGATGCCTTCGCGCGCGCGGGGCTGCCCGATATCGATCTGGACCTCGTCGATGCCGCCGGCATGGATGCCGCGCTGAAGGCGGCGTGCGCGATCGAACGGGGCGTCCTGGTCGTGGGCGGCGGGGACGGGACGATCAGCGGCGCGGCGGCGGCGCTCGCCGGCACGGAGTGCACGCTGGGTGTGCTGCCGCTCGGCACGTTCAATCACTTTGCGAAGGATCTCGGCATTCCGATCGACCTGCCCGGCGCGGCGGCGGTGATCGCGGCGGGGCATCGGCGGCGGATCGACCTTGCCGAGGCGAACGGCCGCATCTTCGTCAACCACGCCGCCATCGGCCTGTATGTCGAGACGATCCTGGAGCGTAACCGGCTGGTGGCGGAGCGGGGGATCGCCAAGCGGATCGCCACCGTGCGCGCCTTCATCGCCGGCTACCGGCGCTTCCGCCGCTTCAGCCTGCGGCTGCGCGTGGGGGCGGAGACGCTGCTGCGGCGCACCGCGCTCGTCTTCGCCGCGAACAACCGCTACGTCATCGAGGCTTACGGGCTCGCGGGCCGCGCCTTGCCGGGGCGCGAGCTGCTGTCGCTGTTCGTCACGCGCCAGCAGACGAAGCGGGCGTTCGCATGGATGATCCTGCGCGCGATCTTCGCCCGCACCGAGCCCGGCCGCGACTACGACATGCTGGAGGTTACGGAAGCGACCGTGGAGACGAGGCGACGACGCATCCGCATCGCGCTGGACGGCGAGGTGACGCGGATGAGAACCCCCATCCGCTTCGCCATCCGCCGCGGGGCGCTGAGCGTGCTCGCCCCGCCGCCGTGACCTTCTTCCGCTCTCCCGCGCGGCGGGAACTTTGCGGAAGGGCGGAACGGGAGCGGGAGAAGGCAAGGTGCATCACGCAAAGTCCCCTCTCCCGCCCGGCGGGAGAGGGGGGGGGCCGCGCTTGCGCGGGAGGGTGAGGGTACGCGCGCGAAGGCGAGACCTCACCGTGGTGCTGACGGACGCACCCTCACCCCGGCCCTCTCCCGCACGCGGAGAGGGGGAAGAAGAGGCGCCTGAGGACATCGCCAACCCGGATCGGCCTCTGCCGATCCGAGGCCCCGAACGGGGCCCGCCGCCTATGCGGCGAGCCCAGGGCGCGGATGCGCCCGCCCGGCGTT
>JBBCJT010000035.1:0-58723 GCA_037190665.1 Rhodovastum atsumiense
CTGCTCGCGCTCGTCGTTGCCGCCGCCGAGGCCGGCGCCGCGATGGCGGCCGACCGCGTCGATCTCGTCGATGAAGATGATGCAGGGCGCGTTCTTCTTGCCCTGCTCGAACATGTCGCGCACGCGCGACGCGCCGACGCCCACGAACATCTCCACGAAGTCGGAGCCGGAGATGGTGAAGAACGGCACGTTCGCCTCACCCGCGATGGAACGCGCGAGCAGCGTCTTGCCGGTGCCCGGCGGGCCGACCAGCAGCACGCCCTTGGGGATCTTGCCGCCGAGGCGCTGGAACTTCTGCGGGTCGCGGAGGAACTCCACGATCTCCTCGAGTTCCGCCTTCGCCTCGTCGATGCCGGCGACGTCGTCGAAGGTCACGCGGCCCTGCTTCTCGGTCAGCAGCTTGGCGCGGGACTTGCCGAAGCCCATCGCGCGCCCGCCGCCCGACTGCATCTGGCGCATGAAGAACACCCACACGCCGATCAGCAGCAGCATGGGGAACCAGGACAGCAGGTAGTGGAACAGCGGGTTGACGTCGCTTTCCTCGGGCTTCGCGACCACGCGCACGCCCTTGCCGGTCAGCGTAGAGACCAGCGTGGGGTCTTCCGGCGTGTAGGTCTGGAAGCTACGCCCGTCCGTAAGCTGGCCGGACACGGTGCGGCCCTGGATCGTGACGTCGCGCACCCGCCCCGCGTTCACTTCCGTCAGGAAGTCGGAGTAGGCGACCTGCGCGGCGCTCGTCCGGGTCGTGCCCGGCTGGAAGAGATTGAAAAGCGCCACCAGCAGCAGTGCGATGACGACCCAAAGGGCGAGGTTGCGGCCGAAATTGCTCATCCTGTCCGTCCGTTACCTCGCAAATGGATGCTGTGCGAGGGGCGACGCTCTCGCCGCAGGAGGGAACATAGGGTGTCCGGCGACCGCGCGCACCCCCTTCCGCATGCCGTCAGGGCATCGGAACCCGGCCTCAGGCCGCGGACTCCGCGACAAAGGGTGCGCCGCAGGCGGGTTCGGGCGGCGCGAACCATGCGCAGGCCGGACCCCAGGCAAGGATTTGCCCATCCACGCGGATGGAAGGCAACACGCGCCGCACAACCGCCGGCAGGTCGGGGCGCGCGGCATCACCCAGCGCCGTCACCGTTGCGCCACCGGGCCATTCGCCGACGACCCGCCACATCCCGCCCCACAGCACGCCATCCGCGGCGCGCGCGGCTGGCGGCGGCGTCTCGCGCACCAGCATCCAGCCCGGGCCGAAGCGGCCTGCGGGCATCACCCGCACGCCCGCGCGCGTGGCCGGGGCCGGGTTCGCGGCGAGCGCGGCGATGCAGGACGGTGAATAAGGACGGCCACCGATGGCCCGTATCAGCCGCGCCAGGGCGGAGGGGGGCCAGGGACCGGGGGGCAGGATGGCGAAGCCCTCGGGCCGGATCGACGTGTGGCGCGCCAGCCAGTCCGCGTCGTCGCTCTCGGCTTTCGCCCGCCTGACACCGTTGGCGATGGCCGCGATCACAAGTGCGCGGGTGGCCGCGCCCTCCCCGTCCCGATCCGCCCGCGCGATGCGAATCCGCGCGCGGGTCGCACGCGGGTCGGTATTGGTCGGATCGACGACCGGCCGCAGTCCCGCCCCGGCCACGAAGCGGCGCAGTGCGGCGGGCGGCACACCGAGCAGCGGTCGGACGATGCGCACGGCCGTGCCATGGCGAAGCGCGGCCATGCCCGCGAGGCCGGCGGGCCCGCTGCCGTCCAGCGCCCGGATCACACACGTCTCCGCCTGATCCAGCGCGTGATGGGCGAGCAGCAGGTGCAGCAGGCCGAGGCGCGCACACGCCGCTTCCAGCGCCCCGAGCCGCGCCGTCCGCGCCCTCGCCGCATTCGCCGCGCCCAGACCGAGGGCGAGCACATCCGCCGCGATACCGCGCCGATGCAGCGCGGCCTGCGTGGAGGCCGCTTCCCGTGCCGCCTCCGGCCGCAAGCCGTGATCGACGATCAGCGCATGCGCCGCACCGCCGCGCGCCCTTGCCCACGCATCGGACAGCAGCGCGAGTGCGAGGCTGTCCGCCCCGCCGGAGACACCAACGGCAATGCGCGGCGCCGGCCCCCATGGTCCCAGCCGCGCCATCGCCCCGGCGAAGCGGCACTCCAGAGCGGGCTCGGGGCGAGCCGGCTCAGCCTGCCTGAAGCCGGACGCGGGCGCCATCTCGACCACGCCCGGTCAGGCGCGAACGCGCCCTAGCGGCACCCCGCCCGCTGCCGCGCCTGCGCGATCCGGTCGCGCAGATCGGCGCGCGCGGTCGGGAACTCGCTGCGGAGCTGGTCGAGCGTGGCGCAGGCGGACTGCTTCTCGTTGATCGCGGTGAAGGCGTTCGCGAGGCCCAGCAGCGAATCCTGCGCCTTGGAGCCCGTCTTGGCCCGGCGATAGGTGTCGTCGTAGGCCAGCGCCGCCTGCTGGTAGTCGCGCTTGCCGTACAGCGCCTCCGCGAGCAGGAAGCGCGCATCGGTCGCGCGCGGCGTCTGGCGGTTGGCGAGCACCTCGCGCGCGGCGGCCTCGGCGGCCGCATAGTCGCGCCGGGCGAGCGCCGCATTGCCCTCTCGCAGCGCGACCTCCGGGGTCCGCGGCGGAGCAGCCGGCGTCGCGGCGGGCGGCGTGGCCGGCGGGGTTGCGGGCCGGGTCGCGCCGAGCGAGCCCTGCTGCTGGGCCGGCGGCGTGGCCGGTCGCGCGCCACCGCCCCTGCCCTCCAGCTCCTGCACCCGGAAATTGAGGTCGCCGAGCGCCTTCTGCTGCTCGTCCGTGGAGCGCTGCACGGCGAAGCCCAGTTCGTCGGAACGCCCGCGCAGGCGGCGGACCTCCTCCTCGAGCTGCTGCACGCGCTCCAGCAGGGTCGCGGTCAGCTCGGTGCCGCCCGCCGATCCGCCGCCGCTGCGCGGCACGGGGGCAGCCACCGCGCCGCCGCCGCGTGCCGCCAGCGCCTGCACCTCGCGGCGCAACTCAAGGATCTGGTTCTGGAGGGCGATGCCCTCGCGGCTTTCGATCTGCGCCGCCGCGGGCAGCGCCAGCAGCATCATCCCGAAGGCTGCGATCCAGTACCTCATGCCATTCCCCTCATCGCCCAAGCGCGGGATGTAGAGCGTTTCGCGCCGCGCCGCATCCGCCACGCCGGTCTGGAACGCAAAACGGGCGGCCCGAAGGCCGCCCGCGCATGCTTTCCGACGGGGCGGACCGCTCAGCGAACGACAGTCACCGCGCGGCGGTTCTGCGCCCAGGCGGCCTCGTCCGAGCCCAGCGCGGCCGGCCGGTCCTTGCCGTAGGAGATCGTGCTGATCCGGTTGCCGGCGACGCCGCGGGCGACCAGGTACTCGCGCGCGGCGTTGGCGCGGCGCTGGCCGAGGGCGAGGTTGTACTCGCGCGTGCCGCGCTCGTCCGTGTGGCCCTCGATCTGGACGTTGTTCTGCGGGAACTGGCCCAGCCAGCTTGCCTGGCGGTCCAGGGTCGCGGTGGCGTCGGGGCGGATGTTGTACTTGTCGAAGTCGAAGAAGATCCGGTCGCCGACATTGGCCGCGAGGTCTTCCTGGCTACCCGGGCGAGGCCCCGTGGCCGCACCGGCCCCGGACGTGTCGGCAGTCTGGTTCGCGGACTCGCAGGCGCCGAGCATGGCGACGGCGGCAAGCGCACCCAGCAGCTTGGTCTTCATCGCAGAATCTTCCTTTGGAAACGGGGCGATTCCTGCGGGACTCCCGCCCCGCAGGTCGTTACGGCGCTTAACGTGGCGCTCTTCATGACGTCAAGGAGTCCTTCGCAGCAGGGCCTTGAGCGCGGCGCATCTCTGCCCGTCGCGATCAGGCCAGCAGCGGCGACCATGCCGGGTCCGACGCATCGGTCGGCGTCTGCACGGCCCGCTCGTTGAAGCCGGTGATGTCGATGGACACGAGGCGGGAGGAATAGCCGCCGCCCCTCGCATCGCGCGCCGGCGTCTCGCGGAAGAACATCAGCACGCGGCCGTTGGGGGCGAAGGTCGGCCCCTCGCACTGGTAGTTCTCGCTCAGGATGCGCTCGCCCGATCCGTCGGGGCGCATCACGCCGATCGCGAAGCTGCCGCCGCCCAGCCGGGTGAAGGCGATCAGGTCGCCGCGCGGCGCCCAGACCGGCGTGGCGTAGCGGCCGCGGCCGAAGCTGATGCGGCGCACGTTCGAGCCGTCCGAGTTCATCACGTAGAGCTGCTGGTCGCCGCCCCGATCGGAGTTGAACACGATCTGCTGACCGTCCGGGCTGAAGCTTGGCGAGGTGTCGATCGAACCCGAATCGGTCAGCCGCCGCTCCCGCCGGCTGGCGAGATCGACGATGAAGATGTCCGAATTGCCGCCGCGGGTGGCGGACATGATCACGCTGTTGCCATCGGGCGAGAACCGCGGCGCGAAGGTCATGCCCTGGAAATCGCCCAGCACCTGCTGCCGCCGCGTGCCGAGGTCGAACAGGTACACGCGCGGGTTGCCGCCGCCCTGATAGGACATGAACGCGATCTGATCGCGCGAGGGATGAAAGCGCGGCGTCAGCGCGGCCCAGGACCCGTCGGTCAGGAACAGGTTGTTCTCGCCGTCCTGGTCCATGATCGCGAGGCGGCGCGTACGCCGGTCGCGCGGGCCCGTCTCGGCGACGTAGACGACGCGGGTGTCGAAGTAGCCCTTCTCGCCCAGCAGCCGCTCGTAGATCACGTCGCTGATGATGTGGGCGATGCGGCGCCAGTTGTTGATCTGCGTGGTGTAGGCGGTGCCCTGGATCTGCGTCTCGGGCAGCACGTCCCACAGGCGGAACTCGACGCGGACGCGGTCGCCGCCTTGGCTCTCGACCTTGCCGGTCACCAGCGCCTGCGTGCCGATCACGCGCCAGTCCTGCCAGCGCGGGAGGTCGGCCGCCTGGGCGGCGTTCTGGATGAAGGCCGCGCGATCGACCGGCCGGAACAGGCCGGAGCGGGCGAGGTTGTTGGTGATCACGCCGGCGATGTCGCGGCCGATGCGCTGCGTCTCGGCATTGCCGCCCACCAGATCCGGAATCGCGACCGGGATCGGCGCCGTCCGTGCGCGATCGACGTCGATGACCGCCGAGGACGGGCGCGCCGGCTGCTGCGCGAACGCGGACGATGCCAGCAGGGCGGCGGACCCGCCGAGCAGGATGCGTCGATTGAAGTCCAGGCTCATGCGTGCCTCATGGTCGGAAGCGGAAATCCCAGGTTCGCGTCTGGCCGAGCATCTCGCGCGGCAGAGGCAGGTTGGCGCAGCGGCTGTCGAGTACCGCACGGATGGCACGTTCGCTGAACGCGCGAAAGCGCGGGTCAGACAGTTTTGAACGGTCGGCATCCGCCACGGTTGCACGGCGCACCACGCCCTGCGCGTCAGTGGTTACGGTGAGCAGCGCAACCTGCTGGTCCGCATTCAGCGCGGCCGTGTCCGCCGTCCAGCAGGCGCGCACGTGGTCGCCGATCGCCGCGCGCTGGCCTTCGGAGAGCGCGGCGGTGCTGGTGGCGTTGGGATCGCCGCCGGCGTTCGGCGCCCCGCCCTGCGTCGGATTCGGCCGGGCGCGCGGCGGTTCGCGCTGCTGCTGCTGGCGCAGCCGCTCCAGCGTGTTGAGCACGCTCTGGCTCCGGTCCTGCGGGCGCGGGGCCGGGTTGGGCTGCGTCGTCGGCGACGGCGGGGTCGGCGGCGTCGGCACGGGAGGTGGCGGCAGCGGCGCGGGCGGCGTCGGCTGCGGGTCCGGTCGCGGCGGGGCCGGCGGCGCGGGTGGAGCCGGCGGCGTGGGCAGCGGCGCGGGCGCCGGCGTCGGGTCGGGCGGCGGTGCCGGGACCGGCGGCGTTGGCGTCGGCGGCGCGGGCGCCGGTGGGGGCGGAGGCGGCGGCGGGGGTGGCGGCGGAGGCGGCGGCGCCGGGGGCGCGGGCGTCGGCGGTGTCGGCGCGGGCGGTTCCGGCGACGGCGTGGGTGCGGGTTCCGGCGCGGGGGTCGGCGCGGGCGCGGGCCCCTGCGCCACTTCCCGCGGCGAGTCGGACACGAGCTCGACCGTCATGGCGAGTTCGCGCGGCTCCTCCAGCCGGGCCGGCAGCTGGAACAGCAGCAGCGCGGCAGCGATGGCATGGAGTGCCGCCGATGCCGCCGTACCGAACCGGAGGTCCCGATCCATTCGTTTCGCCGCGTCAGCCCCGCCCGGGCGTCCCGCGCTCGCTGGTCGGCTGGGTGCCGCCCGGCCGCGACGCTCCGGGCCGCTGGCCGGCCGGCTGCTCGGCCAGCAGCGCCACCTTGTTGAAGCCGCCCTGGGTGATGGTGCCCATCACTTCCATGATCCGCCCGTACGCGATGCCGCGATCGCCGCGCACGAAGATGCGGCGCTCGGGGTTGTTCTCGGAGATCGCGCGCAGGCGGGCGACGAGATCCTCGATCGAAACCTCCGTCTCCTGCAGGAAGATCTTGCCCTCCGCATTGACGCTGACGGTCAGCGGCTCGGTGTCCTGGTGGAGCGGCCGCGCGTCGGTCTTGGGCAGGTCTACCTGCACGCCGGACGTCTTCAGCGGGGCGGCGACCATGAAGACGATCAGCAGCACCAGCATCACGTCCACCATCGGAGTGACGTTGATCTCGGCGAGCGGGCGGTAGCGCCCGCGCGTCTTGCTGCCACCGCCTGCGAGGCTTGCGGCCATCTCAGGCGTGCTCCTCGCTCTGGCGCGACAGGATGGCGCCGAACTCGGTGGCGAACGCCTCCATCCGCGCGGCGAAGCGGGCAAGGTCGGTGCTGATCTTGTTGTAGGCGAGCACCGCCGGGATGGCCGCGACCAGGCCGATCGCGGTGGCGAACAGCGCCTCCGCGATGCCGGGGGCGACGACCGCGAGGTTGGTGTTCTGCATCTGCGCGATGGCGGAGAAGGAGTTCATGATGCCCCAGACCGTGCCGAACAGGCCGACGAAGGGCGCGACCGACCCGGTCGAGGCGAGGAAGATCATCCACCGCTCCATCCGGCCCATCTCGCGCTGGATGGTCACGTCCATCGCACGTTCGGCGCGCTGCTGGGTGCCGCTGCGGGACATGTCCGCACCCGCCACGCGGCCGCTGCGCTGCCATTCGCCCATCGCCGCGCCGAACACCGCGGCCATCGGGTGCGACGGCGAGGCGCCCTCGCGCTCGTACAACTCCTGCAGGGAGCCGCCGGACCAGAACCGCTCCTCGAACGCATCCGCCGCGCGGTTGGCGCGCCGCAGCGACACGACTTTCTCGAACACGATCGCCCAGACCCAGATGCTGGCGAACAGCAGGACCAGCATGACGAACTTCACGACGATGTCGGCCTGCAGGAACAGGCCCCACATCGTCAGATCTCCCGCGTGGCCCAGGGCCGCCGCGTCAACCGCCCGCTCGGGCATCCTCAACCTCCTCAGCCGGCCGGAGCGCGATGAACGCGCTCCGCCAGGGTTCCGGGATGCGGACCGGCTTGCCGTCCGATTGCCGCATGCACACCAGCAGGACGCGCAGCGCCGCTGATGTTTCCCCTCCGACCGAGATCCGCTGGTCGAGCGTCACGCTCGCGCCGCCGAGATCGGCAACCGAGGTGGCGACAGCCAGCACATCGTCGAGTCGCGCGGAGCGCAGATAGTCCACCTGCACGCGTCGCACCACGAAGATAAGGCGGTGCCGATCCATCAATTCCGCATGGGGCATGCCGAGATCGCGCAGGCATTCGGTGCGCGCGCGCTCCGCGAAACGCAGATAGGAGGCGTGATATACGATCCCGCCGGCGTCCGTATCCTCGAAATACACGCGTAGGTTGTATACGTGCGGCTGTTTCGCAGCCGGCTGGTTCAGCCGGTTGGAATGCCCGCCTCCGTGATCACCTTCCGCCAATTTTCCGTGTCCGCCGCCAGCAAGTCGCGCAGTTCTGCCGGACCGCCCGTTTCCACCGCCAGCCCTGTTTCGCCCATCCGGGTCCGATAGGCCGGATCGTCGGTCACGCGGGCGAGAGCGGCGGCGATCTTCGCGACCACAGGCTCGGGCGTACCCACCGGCGCGAACAGACCGAGCCACAGCACAGCCTCGAACCCCGGCAGCGTCTCGGCCACGGTCGGTACATCAGGCAGCACCGACAGCCGCTCGCGGGAGGAGATGGCGAGCGCGCGGGTCTTGCCCTCGCTCAGAGAGGGCATCGCCTCGATGGGCGACTGGAAATTGCAGTGGATCCGCCCGGCCTGCAGGTCGAGCAGGCCCTGCACCCCGCCCCGGTTCGGCACGGCGACCATCTCGATCCCGGCGCGCTGGCACAGCATCTCGGTCGCCAGATGCACCACCGTTCCCACCACGCCGCCGTAGTTCAGCTTGCCAGGGTTCGCCCTTGCATAGGTGATGAACTCGCCGAGCGTCTGCGCCGGCACGCCCGGATGGACGTGGAAGACGAACGGGCCGCGATAGACCATGCCGATCGGCACCAGCTCCGCCCGCGGGTCGCGCGGCGTGAGTTTCGGCTGCAGCGTCGGGTTGATCGCGAGCGAACTGGTGCCGGCCAGCAGCGTGTGCCCGTCCGGCCGCGCCTGGGCGACGGCGGTCGAGGCGACCGAGGTCGCGCCGCCCACCTTGTTCTCCACCACCACGCGCTCGCCGATCACGGTGCTGAGCCGTTCCGCCAGCAGCCGTGCTGCGATGTCGGTCTGCCCGCCGGCGGCATAGGCGTTGACGAGCGTGATCGGGCGGGAGGGAAACTCGTCCGCGCGCGCCACGCCGGCGGCCAGCGGCGCGGCGGCGAGGATGGTGCGGCGGGTGATCCGGCTTGGCATGTCGTTCTCCGCTTTCAGGCAGGGGGGACGAGGCTGGCGCGCAGGTCGCGCAGCGTGGCCATCAGCAGGCCGACGGCCGAGAAGCAGACCATCGCGAAACCGTCCGCCGCGATGCGCGGCGCGGCGTTCAGCGGGCCGCCCGAGGTGGTGGTCGCGAGCGGCATGTCGCCCGCTTCGCGCACGTCGCGGCGGATGCCCGCGATGGCCGCCCTCACATCCGGGTGCGCCACGTCGCCGGGATGGCCGAGCGAGGTCGCGAGGTCGTTCGGGCCGACGAAGATCGCGTCGATCCCTTCCACGCGGGCGATCGCGCCGACATGCGGCAGCGCCTCCGCATCCTCCACCATCGCGATGACGGTCAGCCGTTCGCGTTCGCCCGCGATGAACGCACCGCGGTCGCCCGCGCCGTAGCGCGCGGCGCGCGACATGAAGTTCATCCCGCGCCGGCCGAGCGGCGGATAGCAGGCATGATCGACGACGCGGCACGCGGCCGCCTCGGACGCGACATGCGGCACCATGATCGCATCCGCCCCGGTCTCGACCGCCGCCATGATCGCGGCGGCGGATGCGTCCGGCACGCGGATGATGGAGGCGAGCCCGACCGCCTCGGCCGCGCGCACCATGTTCTCCAGCGTCTCGACGCCGGTGGGGCCGTGCTCGCAGTCGAGGATGGCGAAATCGAAGCCGGCGCATCCCACCATCTCGACCACGGCCGGTGATGGAATGCCGACGAAGAAGCCATAGAGCGGCGCTGCCTCGCGCAGTCGCGTCTTCAGCGATGGCCCTTGTGCCACGCGCATGTCCTTGAACGGTCCCGGCGCGCAGCAAAGGCTACAGGCAACACAGCGGCAAGCCCCTGATCCGGATACGATTCCCGCCACCATGTTCCGGGCACGAACCGAGCAGGCGTGTTATGGGGCCGTGCGATATCGGGAGGCTGTGGATGAATGTGATCCCGGATAGACGGCGCTTCGACGGCAAGGCACGCGGCGCGTTGCTTGCCACCGCGTTTCTCTGCGGCACCGCCCTCGCCCAGTCGGTGCCGCGCGCCGCGGTCGAAGCCGCGCTGCCGCGGATCGAGGCGATGGCGCGCGATATCGTCGCAAGCGGCGGCGTGCCGGGGCTGGCCATCGCCGTCGTGCATGACGACGCGCTCGTCTACCTGCAGGGCTTCGGCGTGCGGAAGGCCGGCAGCCCGGAAGCGGTCGATGGCGATACGGTGTTCCAGCTCGCCTCCGTGTCGAAGCCGCTCTCGGCCACCGTGGTCGCGCGGCTGGTCGGGCAGCGCGTGCTCGGATGGGACTCTCGGATCGCACAGCTCGACCCGTCCTTCGCGCTGCATGATCCGTACCCGACTGCCGAAGTCACGGTGCGCGACCTGTTCAACCACCGCAGCGGGCTGCCGGGCAGCGCCGGCAACGATCTGGAGAATGTGGGCTTCGGGCGCGCGGCGGTGATGCAGCGGCTGCGGCTGGTGCCAGCCGCCTACAGCTTCCGCGCGGGCTACGCGTACAGCAATGCCGGCATCACAGCGGGGGCGCTCGCGGCCGTCCGGCCCACGGGCAAGGATTGGGAGACGGTCGCCGACGAGTTCTTCGCGACGCTCGGCATGGCATCGACCAGCTACCGGCACGCTGCGTTCCTGAGCCGCGGCAATGCGTCCGCCTTGCACATCCGCACCGACGGCCCATGGACCGCGAAGCTCACCTACGACCCCGCGACGCAGGCGCCGGCCGGCGCGGCCAGTTCGTCCGCCCGCGACCTTGCGGTGTGGGTGCGGTTGATCCTGGGGCGCGGCGAGCTGGACGGCAGGCCGGTGATCGACCGCGCCGCGCTGGAGGCGACGCATGCGCCGTTGAACTATCGCGGCCGCAACCCGGTGACGGGTGCCACATCCTTCTACGGTCTGGGCTGGAACGTGGAGTTCGGTCCGCACGGTCTGGTCTGGGGCCATGCCGGCGCGTTCAGCATGGGCGCGCGCACGCTGATCAGCCTGCTGCCCGACCGCCGGCTCGGCATCGTGGTGCTGGCCAATGCCTTCCCGACCGGCGTGCCGGAAGGGCTGGCGGACAGCTTCTTCGACCTCGTGCTGCTGGGGCGGGTCGCCAAGGATTACGTCGCGCCGTGGAACGCGCTCTACGAGAGCCTGTTCGGGCCGGCGATCGCGGCGGCGAAGGCGACCTACGCATCACCGCCGCAGCCCGCGACACCGGCGCTGCCGGCGAACGCCTATGTCGGGCGCTATGCCAATGCCTATGCCGGCGAGGCGACGGTTTCCGAGGACGGCGGCGCGCTGACGCTCGCCCTCGGGCCGGACGGCGCGAAGCGGTTCCGGTTGCGGCATTTCGACCGCGACCTGTTCCTCTACTTCCCCGCCGAGGAGATGCCGGACACGCCGGCGGCACTGCGCTTCACGGTAGGGCCGAACGGCAAGGCGACGGCGCTGACGGCGGAATCGCTGGACGACAACGGGCTCGGCACGCTGGGCCGGGTCACGCCGTAGGAAGGGAGCATCCGGTGCTGATCATCCGGCTCAGCAAGACCGCGTTCGTGGCGGCGATGGCGTTCTTCGCCACGCTGGTGTCCTTCGGCAACATCACCGACTACGGCACCAACCTCGCCTTCGTCCAGCACGTGCTGGCGATGGACACGATCTTCCCCACCGCGACGATCCGCTACCGCGCCATCACCGCGCCGGAGCTGCACACGGTCGCCTATGTGCTGATCATCGCGGTGGAGACGGTGACCGCGATCCTGTGCTGGATCGGCGCGTTCGCGATGGCGAGCCATCTCGGCGCGCCGGCGCGGGCATTCAACCGCGCGAAGGGATGGGCGGTGGCGGGGCTGACGCTGGGCTTTCTTGTTTGGCAGGTGGGCTTCATGTCGATCGGCGGGGAATGGTTCGGCATGTGGATGTCGTCCACGTGGAACGGCATCGAGTCCGCGTTCCGGTTCTTCATCACCATCATCGCGGTGTTGATCTATGTGGCGATGCCGGATGGGGAGAGGGAGGGTTAGGATGGAGAGGAACCGAGGGGCGACGAAGGCTTCAGATGCCTGCATTGGCAGCTTTGCGCCCAAATCAATCGTGGTGGCCAACTTCGTCGTGCCCTGATCTGAACCCGAGAAACTGGAGCAGTTGAACGTAGAGTTTTGGGTGCCGGGTTTCCCCTGTGCTGGGACGCCCGTCGCACGCGACCGCGCCGCGGATGGGCCAATTCACGTCCCTGCTTACTTGAACACCAGCTCTTCTCTCAAAGATGCCATCAAGGACCAGCATGGGATCGGCATCTTCTGAACCTGGTATGCCTGCCCATCGATCCTGGTCCAGGGCTCAACGATCTGCAGAGACTGGCCCGCTACGTCGATCGTGTAATGCGTCGTGTAGATCCGAGGATCATCGAACGCGGTCCATTGCCCGGTCCACGGGTTCGCGTGGGAACCGAAACCGCGATAGACCACGCTGGCCAGCATCGTGCCGTCCGCGCAGGGGCTCAGAGAGAGAAGTCCTTTCATGGTGGTCGGGTTGCCCAGTTCGGCCCAACCATCCCTGTCTTCTTGCCGCACGTGGTGTTCGTCAAAGTAGGGGTAGCGCCCCAGCATCGCGGCTGGAATGGAGTACTCCATCCATCTTGGCGACGTACGCTTCTTCAGAACGCACGCGATGATCGAGGCGTGCGTGGCGCAGGCGATGCCCCAATGGGAGAATACCCAGACGTAATGCCTGTCTACCGCGATGCCGATGTAGTCCGACCAGGGAGATGGCACGCGATAGCCGTCGTTGAGCCGGTGGACATATATGTCGCGCGAGGCACGGAGCCCGGCATACAGGAGCGCTGAATAGGTCGCCTCCGCCGGGTCCAGCCAGGCAGATCGAGGTTCGATCGAGCCGCTGTCCGGATCGCCTTCCACGGGTGAAGCCAGCGTCGGGTATAGCGCTCGAACGGTCTCGAGTTTCGAGCCGTCGACGCGAATGAATCCACCGGGACCAGGTTGGAAATCGCCCGCCTTGTTGAGAGACCACCGCTCGATCCCGTCCCTTCCTCCCGGTATCGCCCAGCAATCAATGGACCCGGCGCGTTGGGCCGCACAGATGTCAAAGAACATCGGTTGGTCGCGGATAAGGCGCGAGTCAACGATAGAGAGCGTGTCGGGCCGAACAAGAAGATGATCGAGCCATGAATGAGTGGAAGGGTAATCGCCACCATTGCTCTTGAGGAGCAAGCAATGGTAGCGCGGCTTAAGTTCAAACTCCGGCTGCGGGGACCCGCTGGACCCATGATTGGACTCGGGCGCGAAAACCGTCATTCGGTGATAGTAATTCGTATCGCTCTTGTTCGACCAGTTCATCGAAACAGCCCGACTGGTGAAGAACAGGCCGTTATTGGTCCCCAGGATGGCGAACCACCCCCAGGCCTGGGCTGCCGGAGTAACGGCGTCGAGGACTTCCAGCACGACCTCACTAAAGGACACGCATTCCGAGCGGAGGTCCATCGCCAGCCCCAGGAGATCTGTCAGCAAGCTGCGGATCGCATCTTTCCTGTGCCTGGGCAGAGGGCAAGACCCATCCTTATCGTGGGTATATCTCACCAGCTTCTTGACCATTGGCAGATCGACCAGGCAATTGAACTTGATGTTGGTGTTAACTATGTCGTGGTAGGTCCGGCACCACACCCCAAGGACTTCAGGCCATTTGGGGTTGGATTGTTTTGACTCCATCTTGAGCCAGGCTGCGACTTCCCAAGTCTTGAACACCCCGTGGTCTGCTTTCGCCTTGGCGCGCCAGATTGAGAAGTTCAGCGCCTTCATCCGGGTTTCAAATTCGTCGGCGTCATCTTCGGTCAGAAGGGGCAGTTCCAGGATTGCGAGCCGCTGGTCCCCGTCCTGATGAATGTCCGCGATCGCGGTGCCGGCATGTTGGTCGCGGAGGTCGGAATTGTTTGCATTGATGCCGAAAAAGGCGTCGGCCTGGTGGTTGGCGATCAGCGTCGTGACGACGTACTCTCGTGGATTGCTTTGGTTCCTGGCGACCTCGTCGACGAACAGGATCGTGCATTCTGGATAGCGCGCATGCGCGGCGGCGTCCGCTCTTGACCCTCGGTCGACAACGATCCTCTTCCCGCTCAAGCCTCTCCAGTCATCGAACTCGGCTTTCTCGGGTGTCCGGATCAGCAGCGACAGTTGCGAATAGTTGGCCAGATTGCCAGCGTTGGCCGTCAACTCCCTGTCGAGCACTTCATTGGACAGGCTGACAGCACCCAGGCCCTGCAACTGCTCCTCTGCGTCGAGTTCCTTGAGCATCGACTGAATCTGATCCTTCAAGGACGCTTGCTTCGGCGCGAAGAAGGACAGGATCTGCCCGATTACGGAGAAGAATGACCCGACCAGCGCTCCTTCAGGGCCCGTAGCCCCCGCCAGGGCGCCGATGATGGGCGCGGCCGCTGCACAGATATCCATGATCGCCGCGGACCCGGTGACGGTATCGCCTTTGTCGAAGGCCGAAATCGCTGCTTGCAGCCCCTTCACAATAAGGGGCAACCCCTTTGCAATGCTGTCACCAAGATCCTTGGCGTACTTCTTCTCCGCGGCCGTGCTTTTGTCGTCCTTCTCCTTTCGGCGAGCAGCGTCATACTGGGTTTTCAGGAGATTGATCTTGTTCTTCCACTCCAGCGCCGCTTCGGGCTCCATGCCGTCGAGCTGCATGCGAGCGAGCATTTGCAGCTGGGCATGAACAGCGTCATCGATTGCGCTCACGACTCGATGTTTCCCCTGCGAGAAATTCGGCCCACTAAAGTCGTGCGAGATTTCGTTCGCAATCGAAATTTATTTCGGCCCGATCGATGACCGTCCAGATCGTCGTAGAATGGTCATCTGTGACCACAAGGAGCATCCGGTTTCGGAGGCGAGATGCGATTGTTTGTTCTGGGTGCGTCAGGTGGTGTGGGGTCCCGCTTGCTGGAGCAGGCCGTCACGCGCGGACACCAGATCACTGCGCAGACCCGCAGCGCAGCCAAACTGATCGAAACCCGGGGAGTCCGCGTCGTAATCGGCACCCCAATCTGCAAAGCATTCCTGCGACGGCATATTGCCGGGCACGACGCCGTGGTGATGTGTCTCGGGATCGACAGATCAGGCAAGACAACCCTGTTTTCCGAGACCACCAAGGTGGTCGTGGAAGTGATGAAAGCGGTCGGCGTTCGACGCCTCGTGGCGGTTACCGGGGTTGGGGCCGGCGACAGCAAAGGCCACGGCGGATGGCTCTACAACCGCATCATCTTTCCGCTTATCACGCGCACTCGCTATGCCGACAAGGATCGCCAGGAGACAATCATCGAACAATGCGATCTGGATTGGACCATCGTCCGGCCCGCGCCCTTTGCCGCCAGTGCAGGGGCTGGTCCCTTGCAGGTCCACACGGAAATCCCGGAGGGTCTGCAGCTTAGATCCATCACCCGCACCGAGGTTGCAGACTTTATCCTCGACAGCCTGGAAGACGCGAGCTTCATACGCCAGAAGCCGTTCATCGGCCATTCCTGACGTCAACATGGCGCATCAGAAGACGATCTGTATCAGCGACCGGGACGACCGACCTCCAACCTCTGCTCAGGACGCAATCCAGTCGTTTCGCGTGCCGTCCCCAGGTGCTGCAATGGGTCGGGAGCGACCCGGATTCGACCGAATGCCGCATGTCTGCTTCTCCGCGCCCAGCGTCGAACGCCGACGCGCGGCTTTCGGCCAAGTGACGCCACAAGAGGGGAACGATGGCGGCTCGGTCCAATGTCCGCTTGTAAGGGCCAAGCAACGCACGCGAGGTACGCTTCGCAGCCCTACTCCTCCGCCAGCAACTCCCCCTGCCCCGCCTGCCGTGGCGGCACACGCAAGCCCAGATGCCGCCAGCCCGGATCGCCCAGCACGCGCCCCCGGCTGGTGCGCAGGATCAGCCCTTCCTGGATCAGGTAGGGCTCAACCACCTCCTCCAGCGTGTCGCGCGCCTCGGCCAGCGCGGCGGCCAGCGTCTCCACGCCCACCGGCCCACCGCCATGATGATCGGCCAGCCGCCGCAGGTAACGCCGGTCCATCGCATCGAGGCCCAGCGTGTCCACCTCCAGCCGCGCCAGCGCCGCATCCGCGATCGCCCGATCCACCTCCGCACGCCGCTCCACCGCCGCGAAGTCGCGCACGCGGCGCAGCAGCCTTCCTGCGATGCGGGGCGTGCCGCGCGAGCGGCGTGCGATCTCCGCCGCGCCATCCGCCGTCAGCGCAAAGCCGAGCTTCTCCGACCCGCGCTTGACGATGCGTTCCAGCTCCTCCGGCGTGTAGAAGATCAGCCGCAGCGGGATGCCGAACCGGTCGCGCAGCGGCGTGGCGAGCAGCCCGGCGCGCGTCGTCGCCCCCACCAGCGTGAAGGGCGGCAGGTCGATGCGCACGGACCGCGCTGCCGGCCCCTCGCCGATGATGAGGTCGAGCTGGAAATCCTCCATCGCCGGATACAGCACCTCCTCGATCGCGGGCTGCAGGCGGTGGATCTCGTCGATGAACAGCACGTCGCGCGGCTGCAGGTTGGTCAGGATCGCGGCGAGGTCGCCGGCGCGCTGGATCACGGGCCCGGACGTCGCGCGGAACCCCACGCCCAGCTCGCGCGCGACGATCTGGGCCAGCGTCGTCTTGCCGAGGCCCGGCGGACCATGCAGCAGCACATGGTCCATCGCCTCGCCGCGGGCGCGCGCGGCCTCGATGAACACGCGCAGGTTCTCGCGGCTGGCCCGCTGGCCGACGAACTCGGACAGAAGCTGCGGGCGGAGGGAGGCTTCGGCGGCGTCCTCCTCGGTGCGGCTGGCATCCACGGCGCGCTGCTCGCTCATGCCACCACCCTCACCCCGCCCCTCTCCCGCAGGCGGAACAGGGAGTTCGGCCGCGCCCTCATCGCGCCAGCTCCTTCAGGCTGTCGCGGATCAGCGTATCGAGTGCCGCCTCCTCGCCCAGCCGATCCGCCACGCGGTTCACCGCGGCCTCCGCCTCCGGCCGGCGGTAGCCAAGGTTGACCAGCGCGGAGATCGCATCGCCCGCCGGCGTGCTCGCGGGCGCGAGGCTCGGCAGGCCGACCCCGCCGCCGGTCGGCATGCCGCCCGCCTTCTCCCGCAACTCGGAGGCGATGCGCCCGGCGAGCTTGCGGCCCACGCCCGGCGCACGCGACAGCGCGCCGACATCGGCCGCGCCGAGCGCGGAGACCAGATCGCGCGGCGACAGGGTGGACAGCACCGACAGCGCCACCTTCGCCCCCACGCCCTGCACCGTGGTCAGCAGGCGGAACCAGTCGCGTTCGGCCGAGTCCGCGAAGCCGTAGAGGATGATCGCGTCCTCGCGCACCTGCGTCTCCACCAGCACGGTGGCGACCGCCGGCGGAGCGGGGAAGCTGGCGAGGCTGCGGGTGGAGGCATGGACGAGGTAGCCGACGCCGTTCACGTCCACGATGCAGCGATCCGCCTCGATGCCGCCGACGCGGCCGGTGAGCTGTGCGATCACGCCCGCGCCGCCTCGGTCCAGGCGCGGCGCGTGGCGCGGTGGTGCGCATGGCAGATGGCGACCGCGAGGGCATCCGCCGCGTCCGCGCGCCGCAGGGTCGCCCCGGGCAGCAGGCGGCGCACCATGTCCGCGACCTGCTCCTTGGCGGCGGCCCCCGTGCCGACCACGGACCGCTTCACCTCCATCGCCCCGTACTCCACCACCAGCAGCCCGGAGAGCGCGGGGGCCAGCAGCGCCACGCCGCGTGCGTAGCCGAGCTTGAGCGTGGAGCCGGCGTTCTTGTTCACGTAGGTCTCCTCGACCGCCACCTCGTGCGGCGCGTGCAGCGCGAGCACGGCCATCAGCGCGTCGTGCAGCGCCTTCAGTCGCTCCGGCACGCTCGCCTCCCCGTCCGTGGCGATCACCCCGTCGGCGATGTGGCGCAGCCGGTTGCCGTCGCTCTCGATCACGCCCCAGCCGGTGAAGCGCAGGCCCGGATCGACGCCGAGGAGGCGGACCATCGTCTCAGGCCGACAACTTCGCCATCACCGCCTCGGGGATGTCGAAGTTCGCGTAGACCTGCTGCACGTCGTCATTGTCCTCCAGCACATCGACCAGCTTCAGCACCGAGGCGGCGGTGTCCTCGTCCACCGGCACGGTGGTCTGGGCGCGCCATTCGATGCGGGCCGATTCCGGATCGCCGAACCGGGCGGCGAGCGCGTCGCGGGCGGCGAAGAAACTCTCCATCGCGCAGGTCACCTCGTGCCCGTCCGGCCCGCTCTCCACGTCGTCCGCGCCGGCCTCGATCGCGGCCTCCAGCATGTCGTCCGCGGAGGCGGCTTGCAGCGGGTAGCGGATCGCGCCGAGCCGGGTGAACTGGAAAGAGACGGAATTGGTCTCCCCCAGCGCGCCGCCGTGCTTGGAGAAGGCGGAGCGCACGTCAGACGCGGTGCGGTTGCGGTTGTCCGTCAGCGCCTCGACGATCAGCGCCACGCCGCCGGGGCCGTAGCCCTCGTAGCGGACCTCGGCGTAGTCGTCCCCCTGCCCGGCGCCCGCCGCCTTCTTGATCGCGCGCTCGACCGTGTCGCGCGGCATGTTCTCCTCCCGCGCCCAGGAAATGGCGGCGCGCAGGCGCGGGTTGGTGGCGGGATCGGCCATGCCGGTCTTCGCGGCCACGGTGATCTCGCGGATGATCTTGCTGAACACCTTGGCGCGCTTCTGGTCCTGCGCGCCCTTGCGGTGCATGATGTTCTTGAACTGCGAATGGCCCGCCATTCGAGTCGCTCCTGGATCGGTGTCTTGCTGAGGCGTGGGCTTCTAGCAGCCAGAGGAACGGAAGGAAAACACCGGGATCTCGGGGTCCCAGCACGGGCCGAGCAGTCGTGAATGGACTCGACCGGCCGAACATGCCTCATAGGATCGTGGTACAACCTGCGGGGGTAGAGGCACAGGCCATGCAACAACCGTGTCTGGGCATCCTTGGTGGCATGGGCCCTCTGGCGGGCGCGACCTTCCTCGCGCGGCTGACGCTGCTGACCCCTGCCACCCGTGACCAGGACCACCTGCCTTCCGTCCTCTGGAGCGACCCGCGCGTGCCCGATCGCACCGCGGCGCGCGTGGCCGGCGGCGCGGATCCGCTGCCGAAGCTGCTGAACGGCATCCGCGGGCTGGAGACGGCCGGCTGCGGCGCCATCGCCATCCCCTGCAACACCGCCCATGGCTGGTACGCGCCGATGGCGGAGGCCGCGCGCGTGCCGATCCTGCACATCGTGGATGCGACGGCGGAGGAGCTGCTGCGCCTCGGCGTCCGCTCCGGCCGGATCGGCCTGCTCGGCACGGCGGGGACTCTGGCGATGCGGCTGTATCAGGACCGGCTGGAGGCGCGCGGCTACAGTTGCGTGGTGCCGAGCGAGGACGAGATGCAGCGCCTCGTCTCCCCCGCCATCGCCCAGGTCAAGGCCAACCTGATCGCCGAGGCGCGCGGGCCGTTGCTGGACATGGCGGTGCTGCTCGCCCACCGCGGCGCGGATGCGATCGTGCTGGGCTGCACGGAGATCCCGCTCGCGGTCAGCGCGGAGGCGGATTCCGCGACGCTCGGCGTGCCGATCGCCGATTCCATCGACGCGCTGGCCCGCGCAGCGCTGATCTGGGCGGACCAGAAGATGCGCGCGGCGGCGTAGCGGCGGCGGCATCGCTTACGGCGCGGGGGCGCTCTTCTCGCGCGTGCCCGACCCAGGCTTCTCCGATCACTCCGCAGCCCGACCTGCTCCGGATCGGCCATCCGCGCCGGCCGGCCGTGGAGCGGCTGCACGTCGCACAAGGTAGGTTCGACGAACTGGAACAGCAGGCCCCTGCCGGATCGCCCCAGCATTGCCTTCAATGTGGAACGGACGTGCGGTCGGCGGGGGAACCCCGCAAGGCTGGATGGAATTGGGAGACGCTCGAAAGCATCCATCCACTCAATGGTGTCGCCTTCTAACGGGGGACGAGACCGTCACGCCACGTCCCCTCTCCCGCTTGCGGGAGAGGGACAGGGTGAGGGGGTTTTCGTGGAAGCGGAACCTCGCCGTCGTGCTGGTGGAGGCACCCTCACCCCAGCCCTCTCCCGCAGGCGGGAGAGGGAGAAAGTCACGGCCGTTTCGCAAAGCTCCCGTCCGCGGGAGCTGTGGTGATGTGATACCACATGTGAGGGCCTGCCGTGTCTGCCGAAGGGCTGGCCGGGAATGAATCATCGCATTGCCCGCCACGGCCATGGCGTTGGCCGGCCGGAAGCCAGCCGCCTAACCCGGGATCATGCAGGAAGGAAGGCCGCGGCGGTGATCCGCCGCGCGTGCGTCAGCCGCGTTCGCAGTCGCAGCCCGGCGTCGGGCCCGTGCTTTCGCGGATCACGTGATGGTCGATCCACTCGGAGACCAGCCGACGGGCCTCGCTGACCGACGCTTCCGGATGGTGGATCCGGTACAGCGTGGTGCAGGCCTGGAAAGCGGGCACATCCGGGGTGCCGTGCATCCGCAGGTCGCGATACGCGGTGACCACCGCGCGTTCGCACCGTCGGGAGATGTGGCTTACGTCCCGGCTCATCGGCATCCCTAGTTGAGAATGGCTCTCATCACCGGCCCCAGAATAGGCACCGTGCCCCCGTATCGCAAGCGGCGCGTTCGATGATGCCGAACGAAGCTATCGATGGCGGTCCGGATCAGCCCCGCGCCACCGCCTCGGCCAGTGCCTTGCCGACATCCACGGTCGCCGCCTGCCCACCCATGTCGCGGGTGCGCGGCCCGCCGTCCCGCAGCATGGTCTCGATCGCGGTCACGATCGCGGCGGCGGCCTCCTTTTCCCCCAGATGGTCCAGCATCATCGCCCCGGACCAGATCTGGCCGATCGGATTGCAGATGCCCTTACCCGCGATGTCGGGGGCGGAACCGTGCACCGGCTCGAACATCGAAGGCGCGGTCTTCTCGGGGTTGATGTTGGCGGACGGCGCGATGCCGATGGAACCGGCCACGGCCGGCCCCAGATCGGAAAGGATGTCGCCGAACAGGTTCGATCCGACCACCACGTCGAACCAGTCCGGATGCTGCACGAAATGAGCGCAGAGGATGTCGATGTGGAACTGGTCGGTGCGCACGCCGGGATAGGATTTTCCCATCTCCGCGAAGCGTTCGTCCCAGTACGGCATGGTGATGGTGATGCCGTTGGACTTGGTCGCGCTGGTCAGGTGCTTCTTGGGCCGGCTCTGGGCGAGCTCGAAGGCGTATCGCAGGATCCGGTCCACGCCGACGCGGGTGAACACGCTCTCCTGCGCGACGAACTCCCGTTCCGTCCCGGCGAACATCCGCCCGCCGTTGCTGCTGTACTCGCCTTCGGTGTTCTCGCGGACCACGTAGAAATCGATGTCCGCCGGCCCGCGGTTGGCGAGCGGGGTCTTGGCACCCGGCATCAGCTTGCAGGGCCGCACGTTGGCGTACTGGTCGAACACCCGGCGGATCGGGATCAGCAGGCCCCACAGCGAGATGTGGTCCGGCACCCCCGGCCAGCCGACCGCACCGAGGAAGATGGAATCGCTCTCGCGGAGCTGGTCCAGCCCGTCGTCCGGCATCATCGCGCCGGTCCTGGCGTAGCGGTCGCAGGACCAGTCGTAGTCCTTGGCCTCCAGCCGGAAGCCGAACCGCCTCCCGGCCGCCTCCAGCACCCGCATGCCTTCCGGCACCGTTTCCTTGCCGATCCCGTCGCCCGGGATGACTGCGATACGGTGGGTGCGTTCGGCCATGGACGTTTCCTTTCGTATGGGCGGAGTAGGCGCGTGTTGCGTAGTGGTCAACGCTACGGGCTGACAATAACCTCTTATCCAGAACACAGAGGTTTCGCATGCAGGATCGCTACACAGGAGACATTGGCGACTACATTAAACTCGCGATCCTGCGCGCAATCATGCCTGGCTATCAGCTCGGGGTTGCTTGGTGGCTTTACCCGGATGAGGGCCACAACAAAGATGGAAACCACATCCGCTACCTAGATGCTCCGGAACGATGGGAGCATCTCGACAATACTTTATTTAGCTCTCTTAAGTGTATTGTTTCGAATAACCGACGGCATATTGCTGCGTTGGAGCAAGAAAACTTGCTCCCCGGTGCGGTATTTTTCAGCGAGAAGATCCCAACAGGCATGACGGCTGCCCATCGTCGAACTGCGCGGAAGGATTGGTTTTGCCGTCTTCGAAGCAAGATGGATACGTGCAACCTGATCTTCCTAGACCCAGACAACGGCTTGGAAACTAAGAATTTTGACATCGGAGCAGCAAAGGCAGGAAAGAGCGTCGCGCTCTCTGAGCTACAGGAGCTGAGATGCCGGGGCCGAACTTTGATTGCATATCATCATCAAACAAGAATGAGGGGCGGGCATAAAGAAGAATTAGAACATTGGGGAGATCGCCTCAGAGGTGTTGGGTTTTCTAATGTTAGCGCAATTCGATCTTCTGCATACTCATCTCGATATTTTTTCCTTTTGGACCCATCTCTTGAAATCCGGAATCGCGCTGAAGAATTGGCTAATAGATCCCGCGGGTATTTGACATGGCATCCATGCTTAGGGGTTGAAGCTAAGACCGCCTGCCGCTTGGGGTCCGTGGACGGGCTGCGCGGGCAAGGTTACGACAACCTGCAAGGAGAACCGCCCCGCATGACCACCACCGAGACCACCGCCTGGGACAGGGACGCAGCGCTCGCCACGGCGCGCATCCTGCTCGAGATCAAGGCGGTGAACTTCCGCCCGGAAGAGCCCTACACCTTCACGTCCGGCTGGAAGTCGCCGGTCTATATCGACTGCCGCAAGATCATCTACTTCCCCCGCGCCCGGGCGAAGATCTGCGACCTCGGGGTGGAGAAGATCGGCCGCCACGTCGGCGTGGAGACAATCGAGGCGGTGGCCGGCGGCGAGACGGCCGGCATCCCGTTCGCGGCCTGGATCGCCGAGCGCATGGCCGCGCCCATGGCCTACGTGCGCAAGAAGCCGAAGGGCTTCGGCCGCAACGCGCTGATCGAGGGCGACGTGCCCGCCGGCAAGAACACCCTGCTGGTGGAGGACCTGACCACCGACGGCGGGTCGAAGATCGCCTTCGCGCAGGCGCTGCGCGATGCGGGCGCGGTCTGCGACCACACCTTCGTGGTGTTCTTCTACGGCGTCTTCCCCGGCGCGTTCGAGACGATGAAGCGCATGAACCTGACGCTGCATCACCTCGCCACCTGGTGGGACGTGCTGGAGGTCTGCAAGGAGCGTCCGTACTTCCCGGAGAGCGCGCTCAAGCAGGTGCGCAACTTCCTCGAGGACCCCGTCGCGTGGTCGGCGAAGCACGGCGGCGTGGCGAGCGCGGAGGAGGCGCTGGCCCGCAAGCAGGCCGCCGCGTCCTGAGCGTGGAGCAGATCGACGCCGTCGTCGTGGGCGCCGGCGTCGTCGGCCTCGCGGTGGCGCGCGCCCTGGCGCTCGCAGGGCGCGAGGTGCTGGTGCTGGAGCAGGCGGAGGGTATCGGCACCGAGACCTCATCCCGCAACAGCGAGGTGATCCACGCCGGCATCTACTACAAGGCCGGCAGCCTGATGGCGAAGCACTGCGTGGCCGGCAAGAAGGCGCTCTACGCCTTCTGCGCCGACCGCGGCGTGCCCTTCTCCAACTGCGGCAAGCTGATCGTCGCCACGTCGCAGGACGAGGCCGACAAGCTCGACGGCATCGCCCGGCGCGCGGCCGCGAACGGTGTCGATGACATGCGCAAGCTGAGCGGGGCGGAGGCGCAGGCGCTGGAACCCGCGCTGCACTGCACGGCCGCGCTGCTGTCGCCCTCCACCGGCATCATCGACAGCCACGGCTACATGGTCGCGCTGCAGGGCGACGCCGAGAATGCCGGCGCGATGTTCGCCTTCCACGCCCCGGTCGCGCACGGGCGCATCGGCGAGGACGGGATCGAACTGGATGTCGGCGGTGCGGAGCCGGTGCGGCTGCGCTGCCGGCTGCTGGTCAATTCCGCAGGGCTGCACGCCCCTGCCCTCGCCCGCAGCCTCGCCGGCATGCCGGCGGAACACGTGCCCACCGCGTACTACGCCAAGGGCAACTACTTCACGCTGACCGGCCGTTCGCCCTTCACCCGGCTGATCTATCCGGTGCCCGTGCCCGGCGGGCTGGGGACACATCTGACCATCGACCTCGGCGGGCAGACGCGGTTCGGCCCCGATGTCGAATGGGTGGACGGGCTGCACTACGAGGTGGATCCGCGGCGCGGCGACGGGTTCTACGCCTCGATCCGCCGCTGGTGGCCGGACCTGAGGGACGGCGCCTTGCAGCCCGGCTATTCCGGCATCCGGCCGAAGATCGTGCCGCCCGAGGTCGCGGTGCAGGATTTCGTCATCCAGGACCGCGCGACGCATGGCGTGCCGGGGCTGATCAACCTGTTCGGCATCGAGAGCCCCGGCCTGACCGCATCGCTGTCGCTGGCCGACGAAGTGACCGCGCGCGCGATCTAGGCCACGCCGGCCGCGCGAGGCGCTTTCGCCAGCGATGGCGCTGCCGGGCGGCGGATCGTCATCGGGTGTCGGATGAAGGCCCACAGCCGGCGCCACAGTCCTCGCTGCGCCGCACGCCTCAGGCGCACGGCCTTCCGCCGGTAGTGGTCCAGATCGAGCGATCCGTCCGCGTGCCGCCGCGCCTCGAAGCTGCCTGCCATGATCCGGATCCTCCTTGCAGGCGACCCTGACCCGGACGAGGCCGCGGCGCTTTGAGGAGCGCTCCATTTTTGCTTGAGGCGAGCTTGTTTCTGCCGCCACCCTTCCATGGGCGGCGGCAGGGCATGGAATGCGGTTCCTCATCGATGGCGGCTGCGCTCTCGATCCGGAGAAGCGAGAATTGCGCCGCGGCGGGGAGCCGGTGCCCATCGAACCGCAGGTGTTCGACCTGCTGCACCTGCTGGTTCGCAGCGGCGGGCGCGTGATCTCGCGGGACGAGCTGCTGGCCGATGTCTGGGGCGGGCGGATCGTTTCGGACTCCACGCTCGACAGCCGGATCAACGCCGCCCGGCGGGCGCTGGGCGACAGCGGGGACGTGCAACGGCTGATCCGCACGGTGCCGCGCCGGGGCTTCCGCTTCCTCGGCGAGGTGGTGGAGGAGAGCGACGGCGCCGCGCCCGCTGCTCCTTCCCGAACCGGCCAGGAGGTCACGTTCTGCCGCTCCGCCGACGGCGTGACGCTGGCGGTCGCCTCGGCCGGCCAGGGGCCGATCCTGCTGCGATCGGGGACCTGGCTCACCCATGTCGAGAAGGACTGGGAGAGCCCGGTCTGGGCTCCGCTGCTGCGGACCCTTGCCGCGAAGCACCGGCTGGTGCGTTACGACGCGCGCGGCAACGGCCTGTCCGATCGCGATGTCGCCGAGATCTCCTTCGATGCGTTCTGTCGCGATCTGGAAGCCGTGGCGGACTCGCTCGGCACGGAAAGCTTCGCGCTGCTGGCGGCCTCGCAGGGCGGTGCGGCCGCCATCGCCTACGCCGTCGCGCATCCGGAGCGCGTT
This sequence comes from Rhodovastum atsumiense, assembly GCA_037190665.1. Lineage (GTDB taxonomy): Bacteria > Pseudomonadota > Alphaproteobacteria > Acetobacterales > Acetobacteraceae > JBBCJT01. The sequence continues at coordinate 25,339 of JBBCJT010000035.1, forward strand.
TCGCGGCTGATCCTGAGCGGGGCCTATGCGCGCGGCCGCAACCGGCGCGGCGCACCCGTCGAGGCCGAGAAGGCCCAGGCGCTCCTGACCCTGATGCGGGAGGGCTGGGGCGACGAGCGGTCGGCCTTCATGCAGGTCTTCAGTTCCGTCTACCTGCCCCGCGGCACGCCGGAGCAGGTCCGCTGGTGGATGGACCTCCAGCGCAGCACGACGTCGGCGGAGATGGCGATCCGCTTTCGCGAGGCCTGCGACGCCATCGACGTCTCGCACCTGCTGCCGCTCGTGCGGGTGCCGACGCTCGTGCTGCACAGCCGCGGCGACAGCGTTTCCCCCTTCGAGGAAGGCCGGCGCATCGCCGCGGCCATTCCGGGCGCCCGTTTCGTGGAGCTGAACAGCGACAACCATGTGGTGCTGGAAGGCGAGCCCGCATGGCCGCGGATGATCGGGGAAATCGACCGTTTCCTGGCGAACTGAGGATCGCGGGGCGCAGCAGGCGGGGTTGCGCGCTGATACACCTTCGCGCCGCGGCCGCGAGTTGCGATGGTGCACCGTTTGCGTCTGCAGGGAAGGAAACAGGGCATGGGCAAGAAGGACAAGAAGCGGAAGAAGCTGGAAGCGGTGCAGGCGCCCCTTGCGGCAACCTCGCCGGAAACTCCATCGGAAGACACCGGCGGCAAGCTGTCCGGGAAAGCCTATGAGCGGGCGCTGTTCGACCTGCATGTCGAGCTGGTGAAGCTGCAGCTCTGGGTGCAGGAGACCGGCGCAAAGGTCTGCGTCGTCTTCGAGGGCCGCGACGGGGCCGGCAAGGGCGGCACGATCAAGGCCATCACCGAGCGCGTCAGCCCCCGCATATTCCGCGTCGTCGCGCTGCCGGCGCCGACCGAGCGCGAGAAGTCGCAGATGTACGGCCAGCGCTACATGGAGCACCTGCCCGCGGCCGGCGAGGTCGTGATCTTCGACCGGAGCTGGTACAACCGCGCCGGCGTGGAACGGGTGATGGGCTTCTGCAGCGAGGAAGCCGCGCGGAGGTTCCTCCAGTTCACCCCGGCCTTCGAGCGGCTGGTGGTCGATTCCGGCGTGATCCTGCTGAAGTACTGGCTGGAGGTCAGCGAGGACGAGCAGACGCGCCGCCTCCAGGCGCGGATCGACGACGGGCGGAAGCTGTGGAAGCTCTCGCCGATGGACCTGAAGTCGTACAGCCGCTGGTACGACTACTCCCGCGCCCGCGACGAGATGTTCGCCGCCACCGACACGCCCTGGGCGCCCTGGTTCGTCGCCCAGTCCGACGACAAGCGCCGCGCGCGGCTGAACATCATCCGCCACCTGCTGAGCCGCATCCCCTACACCGGGACGGACCGGGCGAAGATCAAGCTGCCCAGGCGGCAGGACCCGGGCGACTACAAGGACCCGCAGTACCCGTTCAAGCTGGTGCCGGAGACGACGCAGGGGGCCGGCGCCACCTGACGCAGGCTTGGCTTCGCCGCGGCGCGGCCGGGTGGCAGAGTGGCGGAATGCTGATCCGCTCCGCCCTCGCCCTCTCGCTCGCCGCCGCAGCGGCCGTCGCGCAGCCGCGCGAGACGCTGACGATCGGCATCACCCAGTACCCGGCGACGCGGCACCCCTCGATCGAGGCGATGGCGGCGAAATCCTACATCCTCGGCTTCACGCGGCGGAACCTGACCACCTACGACGCCGACTGGAAGCTCGTCTGCCTCGCCTGCGACAACCTGCCGAGCTTCGAGAATGGCGGCGCGGTGCGGGAGACGACGCCCGACGGCAAAGCCGGCGCCGCCGTCACCTTCCGGCTGCGGGAGGGGATGCGCTGGGGCGACGGGCGGCCGGTCTCCGCCGACGACATCACCTTCGCGTGGGAGGCGGGGCGCGATCCGAATTCGGGGATCGGTCCGGCGGAGCTGTACCGCTCGCTGTGGAAGATCACCGTGGTCGATGCGCGCACGGTGACGCTGCACTTCGACAAGCTGACCTTCGAGTACAACAGCGCCGGCGACCTCAACCCGCTACCCGCGCATCTGGAGCGCGAGGTGTGGCAGGCCGATCCCCGCGCCTACCGCACCCGCACCCGCTACGACACGGACAGCTTCAATCCGGGCCTGTGGAACGGACCTTACCGGGTCGTGGCGAAGGAGACCGGCGCCTCGGTGACGCTGGCGCGCAACGAGGCATGGTCCGGCCCGGCGCCGGTCTTCGACCGGATCGTGGTGCGCACGGTGGAAAGCACGCCGGCGCTGGAGGCGAACCTGCTCGCCGGGCAGGTGGACATGATCGCGGGCGAACTGGGCCTGCCGCTCGACCAGGCGCTGGCGTTGCAGAAGCGCACGCGCGACCGGTTCCGCTTCGAGTACCGGCCGGGGCTGATCTACGAGCACATCGACCTCAACCTCGACCGCCCGCCGCTCTCCGACCGGCGCGTGCGGCAGGCGCTGATCCTCGCGATCGACCGCGCGGCGATCAGCCAGCGCCTGTTCGAGGGCCGCCAGCCGGTGGCGCACAGCGCGATCAATCCGCTCGACGGCGTGTTCGATCCGGACGTCCGGCAATGGCCGCACGATCCGGCGCGCGCGGCGGCGCTGCTCGACGAGGCGGGCTGGCGGCGCGGGGCGGACGGCATCCGCGCGAAGGACGGCGAGCGGCTGAGCCTGGAGCTGATGACCACCGCCGGCAACCGCGTGCGGGAGCTGGTGCAGCAGGTGTTGCAGGGGGCATGGCGGCAGCTCGGCGTGGACGTGCGCATCCGCAACGAGCCACCGCGCGTGTTCTTCGGCGAGACGGTGCGCCAGCGCCGCTTCCAGATGGCGATGTTCGCCTGGATCAGCAGCCCGGAGAACGTACCCCGCACGACGCTGCATTCCGAGGAGATCCCGACCGAGGCGCGCAACTGGTCGGGGCAGAACTATCCCGGTTTCCGCAACGCGGAGATGGACCGGATCATCGAGGACCTGCCGGTCACGCTCGACCTCGCCGCGCGCAAGCCGCTCTGGTCGCGGTTGCAGGCGATCTATGCGGAGGAGCTGCCGGCGATCCCGCTGTTCTTCCGCGCAGACGCGCATATCTGGCCGCGCTGGCTGGCCGGGGTGCGGCCGACGGGCCACCAGTTCCCGTCCTCGCTGTGGGTGGAGGATTGGCGGGTGGCGCCGTGATGCCGGCGAGAGCTGGCGAACGCTCTTGCCTTGGCTCCGCCTCCCGCCGTCGGGAGCTTTGCGGAACGGCTGCGCCATCTCTCCCTCTCCCGCTTGCGGGAGAGGGCCGGGGTGAGGGTGCTTCCGACGGCGCGCCGATGAGGTTTCGTCTCTACCCGGACCCCCACACCCACCCGCGCAAGCGCGGGCCCCCCCCACTCCCCCCGGGCGGGCGAGGGGACATTGCGGGAGCGTCCTTGCACTTTCGCAGACCTCCCGCCTGCGCGACGGTCGCTGCCTCTCCGCAAGACTTCCGCGGCCTCGCAACAGTTCCGGGTCGCCCGGCATGACCCGGCTGCTCGGCGGGCGGCTGATCCAGATCGCCGTCACGCTGATCGTGCTCTCCGCCTGCGCCTATGCGGTGATCGGGCTGATGCCCGGCGACCCGATCGACATCGCCATCGCATCGGACCCGCGCCTGACCGCCGAGGACGCCGCCCGGCTGCGCGCCCTGCACGGGATCGACCGGCCATTGCTCGCACGCTACCTCGCCTGGGCAGGCGGCGTGCTGCATGGCGAGTTCGGCTACTCGCGGCTGTACGCGCAGCCCGTCGCGCAGGTGCTGTGGCCCGCCCTCGCCTCCACCCTGCGCCTGCTGGGGCTGACGCTGCTGCTCGCCGCCTCCATCGGCATCGGGCTCGGCCTGCTCGCGGCCACGCGGCGCGGCACGCTGACGGATGCCGCGGTGAATGGCTTCGCCTTCGCTGCGATGGCGGTGCCGACCTTCTGGCTCGGCATCCTGCTGATCATCGCCTTCGCGGTCGAACTCGGCTGGCTGCCGGCCGGCGGGGCGGAGACCCCGTCGGCGATCGTGCTGCCGGTGGTCACGCTCGCCGTGGCCAACCTCGCCGCCTATACGCGCCACACCCGCAGCGCGATGAGCGAGGCGCTGCGGGAACTGTATGTCCGCACCGCGCGCGCCAAGGGCTGCACCGGCGCACAGGTCGTCTTCCGCCACGCGCTGCCCAATGCGGCGGTGCCGGTGATCACGCTGATGGCGCTGGATGCCGGCGCACTCGTCTCCGGCGCGCTGGTCACGGAGACGGTGTTCGCGCGGCCGGGCATGGGCAAGCTGATCTACGACGCGGTGATGGGCGCGGACTACAACCTCGCGCTGCTCGCATTGCTGCTCGCCGCGCTGGTGACGATGCTCGCCACGCTCGCCGCCGATCTGGCGCAGATCGCCATCGACCCGCGCACCGCGCGGCTGGCGCGGGCATGATGCATTGTCTGCTCACGGGCGCGCCCGTGTGCCGCGCGCCGGTCACGGAGACCATGTTCCCGCGGCCGAGCGTTGTCCTGCGGCGCAAATTGCAGGCTCGCAATGCCGCACGCCGCCCCGGTGACGATGCTCGCCACGCTCGCCGCCGATCTGGCGCAGATCGCCATCGACCCGCGCACCGCGCGGCTGGCGCGGTCATGATGCACTGTCTGCTCACGGGCGGGCCCGTGTGCCGCGTGCCGGTCACGGAGACCATGTTCGCGCGGCCGAGCGTCGGCAGGCTGACCTGCGGCGCGGATTGCAGGCTCGCACTGCCACACGCCGCGCCGGTGACGATGCTCGCCACGCTCGCTGCCGATCTGGCGCGGACGACGACTGATCCGTGCGCCGCACGGTCGGCGCGCACATGATCCGCCGCCTGCGCAATGCCCCGGGCACTGCGGCGGGCGCGATCATCCTTCTTGTCATGGCGGCCGCCGCCCTCGCCGCCCCGTGGATCGCAAGCGTGATGGGGCACGACCCGTTCGCGCCGGACCTGCTCGGCCGCTACGGCCCCGCCGATGCCGCGCATCCGCTCGGCACCGACGAACTCGGGCGGGACGTGCTGCTGCGGCTGCTGTACGGGGCGCGCGTCTCGCTCACGGTGGGTATCGCCGCCGCGCTGGCCGCGGCCGCCATCGGCACGCTGCTCGGGCTGGTCGCGGCCTGGACCGGCGGGGCGGTGGATGCGCTGCTGATGCGCCTCGCGGACGGCATGCTGGCCCTGCCCGCGCTGCCGCTGCTGGTGGTGCTCGCGGCCGTCGATCCCGCCCGGATCGGCCTGCCGACGGAGAGCGGCACCGCGGACATGCTGCGCATCGTCATCATCGTCGCGCTGTTCGGCTGGGTGGGCGTGGCGCGCTTCGCCCGCGCGGCCGCGCTGTCGGTGCTGCGGCGGGACTTCGTGCGCGCGGCGGTCGCGCTCGGGGTGCCGGGCGGGACGATCCTGCGGCGGCACGTGGCAGCCAACGTCGCGGGGCCGGTCGCGGTCGCGACCACGCTCGCGGTCGGCCACACGATCCTGGTGGAGAGCACGCTGTCCTTCCTCGGCCTCGGCATCCAGCCGCCGACGCCGTCCTGGGGCGGCATGCTCGCCAACGCGCAGGAGATGGTCTTCGCCGCGCCGCTGCTGGCGCTGTGGCCGGGGCTGTGCATCCTGCTGACGGTGGTGGCATGCAACCTGGTCGGCGACGGCTTGCAGGACTGGCTGGACCCGCGGTCGTAACCGCCAGCGGACGGGAACGCGGCGCATGCATCCGGTGATCGAGGCCTTCCCGCGACGCCGGCTGCGGGTGCGGGCGCGCGGGTCCATCCGCGCCATCCTGCTGATGATCGCCGGCATGCTGCTGTTCGGCGGCTTCCTCGCGATGCTCGCCGCCGAAGTCCTGCCGGACCTGCGCAACGATTTCCTGGTGCGCGACAGCGCGCAGCCGACCGCGCTGGTCGCGTTGAAGGAAGGAAGCTGCCGGTCGCGGCTCGCGCTGGTGCAGGACTGCACGCTGACGCTGAGCTGGCGCGACAAGGACGGCAGCCACATCCGCACCCTCCACTACCTGTTCGTCGAAGCGCATCTCGGTCGCTGGGGCGTGCGGCCCATGGCCGACCCGGCGCGGCTGGAACTGGTGACGACCGATTTGGGCCTGGAACGGCTGACCAACCGGACGCTGACGCTTGCGGGGGTCGGGGTGATCACGCTGCTGCTGGTCGCCGGCGCGCTGCGCGGGATGTGGAACACCCTGCGGGAGGCGCGGCGGCTGCGCGGGCTGAACCGACAGGAGCTGGTCCCCGTCTCGGCGTTGTTCGAGCACGGGGCGCTCGGGCAATGGCAGGTGCGGGGCACGGATGGCGCATCCTACCGCTGGCCCGTGCGGCGGAAGGACAGGCCCTTCATCCTCGACGCCGCGAACGCGCGCGTGCTGGCCCTCGCCCCTTCGGCCGGCGGCCCGGCCTTTCCGCTCGATGCCAGACTGGCGCGCGTGGACCTGAACGCCGACGAACGCCGCCGCATCCTGGCAGCCGCGCCTGACGCCTCCATCTGATCGCGGTGCCGCTTTTGTCGGTAAACTTTACATGCGTGCCTGCCATCAATGGATGGTCGCTTTGATTTCAACGCCTTATGGGTTTGGAATACTTCTTGCAATCATAGCGTGCTTATCAAGGAAGTTTTTCAATTATGAAGCGTAACATTTGGCTGGACGGCGCGGCAGCTATCGGTCTGCTGGTTGCGGTCGCGGGCGGGACGGCCGAGGCCGGCCCGATCCCGAGCGGCTGGACCGCGGTCGGCAGCGCCGGCACGGGCACGGCCAATGGCGTCGTGACCGCGCCGCCCGACGGCAGCAGCGTCTACAGCTACGTCACGACCAACAACGGCGTCGCCGGCGGCGGCACGCTGCCGACGGCGGGCCTGTCGGGCGAGACCAACGGCTCCACCCTGACCACGAGCCTGTTCACGGCGGCGGCGAACGACGCGCTGGTGTTCTACTTCAACTACGTCACCACCGACGGGTCCGGTTACTCGGACTACGCATGGGCGCGGCTGCTCGATTCCTCATTCAACGAGGTGGCGATCCTGTTCACCGCCCGCACGCAGCCCTCACCGGGCAACATCGTGCCCGGTTTCGAGCTGCCGGCGGCGGAGGCGACGCTGACGCCGTCCAGCATCGGCATCCAGCCCGGCACTGACTGGGATGAGCTCGGCCATTCACCGGGCACCTGCTGGGCCAGTGGCTGCGGCCACTCCGGCTGGAGCCAGTCGAGCTTCGTGATCGCCAATGCCGGCGACTACTACCTGCAGTTCGGCGTGACGAACTGGAGCGACTGGGCCTACCAGTCCGGCATGGCGGTCGCCGGCGCGAAGATCGGCGACACGCCGATCGACCCGACCGGCGTGCCGGAGCCCGCGACCCTCGCCCTGTTCGGCGCCGGCCTGCTGGGCCTGGCCGCCGCCCGCCGGCGGCGCGAGACGGCCTGACACAACGGCCCTGCCGGCTGCGATCCCGCAGCCGGCAGGCGCGCCGCCTCAACCCGCCGTCGGCAGCACCGTCCTCGGCAACACCTCGAGCATCACCAGCCCGAAGATCACGAGCTGGACCGCGAGCGCCGCGAGCAGCAGGGCCACCACGCGCACGGTGACCAGCATGACCTCCGGCCGCAGGTGCCGCAGGATCGAGTCCGCGTAGCGCATCAGCACGAAATTCGCCGCGATCACCGTCAGCAGCGCGGCGAAGACGCGGAGCTGTTCGCCCAGCGTGTGCGCGGAGGTCATGATGACGATGATCGCCACGATCCCCTGCGGCGTGGCGAGCAGCGGCACCGCGAGCGGATAGACGCTGACATCGCCGTCGCCGGGCGGCGCCTGATGCTCGCTGCCGCCCAGCACCATCCCGAGCGCGAAGACGAACAGGATCAGCCCGCCCGCGATCGTCAGCGCGGCGAGCGAGACATGGAAGGCGTGCAGGATCGCCTGGCCGATGAAGGCGAAGATCAGCAGCACCACCGCCGCCGTCAGCGCGGCACGCGTCGCCACCCGGCGCCGCTGGGCGGGCGTATGGCCGTGCGTCACCCCCATCAGCACGACCATCGCCTTGGTCGCGCCCATGGTGATGAAGAACAGGACGACGATCTCGCCGTAGCTGAGCTTCATCGCCGCCTCACAAGGGCGGGCGGCGGCTCCGCGTGCCGCTCGCCTGCTCGAACTGATGTCCCAGGCGCAGCAGCAGCCCATCGCTCCAGGCCGGCCCCATGATCTGGAGCCCGAGGGGCAGACCCATCGAGGAAAACCCGCCGCAGACCGACAGGGCCGGAATGCCGGCGACATTGGCGGGCGCGGTCAGGAACGGCCGCCCCATCCCTTCATCCGGCTTCTGCTCCACCAGCCGCGGGGCGGGTGTGGCGACGGTGGCGCAGATCAGCAGGTCGTGGCGGCCGAACGCGGCGGCGGTGGTCCGGATCAGGTCGCTCCGCATCCGCAGCGCCGCGATGTAGTCGGCCGCGCGGATCAGCGCCCCGCCCAGCACGCGGACGCGGAAGGTGCGCGAATAGTCGGCGGTGCGGGTGCGCAGCGTGTGCTCGTGCAGCGCATAGGCCTCGGCGCAGAGGATCAGGCGGCCGACCGCGTTGTAGTCCTGCACGGAGGGAAGGCTCGCCTCCTCCACGATGCAGCCCATGCGTTCCAGCGTGCGCGCGGCGTCGGCCACCATCTGCCGCACCTCGGCCGTGGCCGGGACGTCGCGTTCGTGGAAATGCCGGAGCAGGCCGATACGCAATCCCTTGACCGGCGCGTCCAGCCCCTTCGCGTAGCCCCCCACGCCGGGAACGGAGACCGAGGCCGGATCGGCCGGATCATGGCCCGCGATCGCGTCGAGCAGGATCGCGCAATCCTCCGCCGTCCAGGCCATCGGCCCGGCGGTATCGAGGCTGGGCGACAGCGGGATCACCCCCCGGCGCGACACCAACCCCGCCGTGGGTTTCAGGCCCGCGATGCCGCAATAGGCCGCCGGCAGCCGGATCGACCCGCCCGTGTCGGACCCGAGGCTGCCCAGCGTCAGCCCCGCCGCGATCGCGGCCCCGGAACCGGAGGAGGACCCGCCGGTGAACCGATCCCGGTCCCACGGGTTGCGCGCGGGCGGCCAGGGCAGGTCGAAGGCCGGCCCGCCGATGGCGAATTCATGCGTGGCGAGCTTCCCCAGCATCACCGCGCCCGCGGCAGCCAGCCGCCGGACCGTCTCCGCGTCCTGCTTGGGCACGTTGTCCTGCAGGATCCGCGAATGCGCGGTCGTCGGCACCCCGGCCGTGTCGTAGATGTCCTTGTAGGCGACGGGGATGCCTGTCAGCGGCGTGTGCGCCCGCGCCGCCACCGCCTTCTCGGCGGCCCGGGCGGAGGCGAGCGCGGCCTTGGCCGTGACATGCAGGAAGGCGTTCAGCGAAGGGTCGAGCCGTTCGATCCGCGCCAGCAGCGCGCGCGTGAGCTCGACGGGCGACAGCTTGCGGGCACCGATGAGCCGACCCGCCTGGGCGATGGTCAGGTCATGCAGCGCCCCCTCTCTCATCGGCGCTTTTTCCGGTTGGCGGGGGCGGCCTTGCGTGCCACGGGCTTGGCGGGCGCCGCCTTCCGCGACTTCGCCGCCTTCTTCGCGGTGGCGGGCGCAGGTGCTGCCTGCGTCGGCGGCGGCAGGCGGAAGACGGCGGTGCCATCGTCCGCGAACGGCCGGTTGCGCGGGATCCGCGCGGCAAGCCCGACAAGCTGCTGCCAGGCGAGGACGAGGTCGGCGAGCTGTCCGGGGTTGAGCGTCAGCCCGGCCCGGCGCACCGCCTGGGCCATTTCATCGGGCGTCACCGGCGCCGGCGGTGTGGCCGGGCCGCCGGGACCGTCTGGGGCGAAAGCTGGGCTTGAACGCCGTCCAGGGCCGAAAATTGGCGGACTCCTCTGACGTGGTCGGGCCGCGATTCCGCCTGAATCGTTACTCCGCCGGGACCGGGGCGGCAACCGTTCCGGCGACCGGCCGCCCCGCTCCTGCCTCCAGCCGCTGCCCGCTTTCAGCGTCGAACAGGTGCAGGCTCTCGGGCGGCAGCGTCACCCGCATCATCGCCCCGGCGAGCGGCGCGGTCGCGCCGGCGACCCGCACCGTCATCACCTCCCCGCCCGGCAGGCTGCCATGGACCAGCGTCTCGGACCCCAGCGGCTCGACCAGATCCACCGTGACCGGCAGCGCCCCCTCCGCGGAGGTGCAGAGGACGTGTTCGGGGCGGATGCCGACGATGACCTCCCGTCCCTCGCCGTCGCGCGCGCCATCGACCAGCTTCAGCACCGGCCCGGCCTTGAGCGCCACCTCGCCCCCGCCCGCGCCGAGCCGGCCGGCGAGGAAGTTCATCGACGGCGCGCCGATGAAGCCCGCCACGTAGGTGTCGGCGGGGCGCGACCACACTTCCATCGGCGTCGCGATCTGCGCCGCGCGGCCCTCGTGCATCACCACCAGCCGGTCGCCCAGCGTCATCGCCTCCACCTGATCGTGGGTGACGAACATCGAGGTCACGCCGAACCGCTTCTGCAGCCGGCGGATCTCCGCGCGCATCTGCACGCGCAGCTTGGCGTCCAGGTTGGACAGCGGCTCGTCGAACAGGAACAGCTTCGGCTCGCGCACCACCGCGCGGCCCATCGCCACGCGCTGGCGCTGGCCGCCCGAGAGCTGGCGCGGCTTGCGGTCCAGCAACTGGCCGATCTCCAGCATCTTCGCCGCCTGCTCCACCCGCGTGCGGATGTCCGCCTTCGACATGCCGCGAATCTTGAGCCCGTAGGCCATGTTCTCGAACACGGTCATGTGCGGGTAGAGCGCGTAGTTCTGGAACACCATGGCGATGTCGCGCTCGGACGGGCCCTTGGCGGTCACGTCCTCGCCGCCGATGATCACGCGCCCTTCGGTCGGCTTCTCCAGCCCCGCGACGATGCGCAGCAGCGTGGACTTGCCGCAACCGGAGGCGCCGACGATCACCACCATCTCCCCGTCCGCGACGGACAGGTCCACGCCGTGCAGCACCGGCGTGGTGCCGAAGGACTTTCGCACGCCGCGAAGGTCGAGTGTCGCCATCTACTTCTCTCCCTCCGTCAGGCCCTTCACGAACCAGCGCTGCATCAGCAGCACGATGGCCACAGGCGGCAGCAGCGCGAGCACGGTGGTGCCCATCACGCGGTTCCAGTCCGTCTGCGCCTCGGAGCCGATCATCTTCACGATGCCGATCACGATCGTGTCGAGCTGCGGATCGGAGGCGACCAGCAGCGGCCACAGATACTGGTTCCAGCCATAGACGAACAGGATCACCGCCAGTGCGGCGATGTTGGTCGACGACACCGGGATCAGGATGTCGCGCAGGAAGCGCAGCGGCCCGGCACCATCCATCCGCGCGGCCTCCACCAGCTCGTCGGGGATGGCGAGGAACACCTGCCGGAACAGCAGCGTCGCGGTGGCGGACGCGATCAGCGGCAGGGTGAGGCCGGTCATGGAGTTGATCAGGTGCAGCCCGGCCATCACCTCGTAGGTCGGGATGATGCGCACTTCCACCGGCAGCATCAGCGTCAGGAAGATCAGCCAGAAGAACAGCATCCGGCCGGGGAAGCGGAAGAAGGCGATGGCGAAGGCGGACAGGATCGAGACCGCGATCTTGCCGGTCATGATCAGCAGCGCCATCAGCCCGGAGTTCAGCAGCATCCGCCAGACCGGCGTGGCACCCTGCCGGCCCGATCCGTCGTCCCAGATCTCCGCATAGGTGGACAGGTCGGCGCGCGGGATCAGCGGCACCTCGCCGCGGCCGATGGAGGCGGCGTCGTAGGTGGAACCCACCAGCACGATCCAGACCGGCAGCGCGAACAGCACCACGCCGAGGATCAGCACCGCATGGGCGACCCAGTCGGGGCGTTCGCGCGGCAGCGTCTCCCGGGCCGGGGCGGCTGCGGCGGTGCGAAGGGCTACGTCGCTCATCTCAGTAATGCACCCGCCGTTCGACGAAACGGAACTGGATCATGGTCAGGATCATGACCACCGCCATCAGGATCACCGACTGCGCGGAGGAGGATCCGAGATCGAGGTTCACCACGCCGTCCACGTACACCTTGTAGATCAGCGTCTCCGTCGCCTTGCCCGGCCCGCCCTGCGTCAGCGCGTGGATCACGCCGAACGTGTCGAAGCAGGCGTAGACGACGTTGACGATGATCAGGAAGAACGTCGTCGGCGACAGCAGCGGGAAGGTGATGGTCCGGAAGCGCCGCCACGCCCCTGCCCCGTCGATCTGCGCCGCCTCGATCACCGCGCGCGGGATCGACTGCAGCCCGGCGAGGAAGAAGATGAAGTTGTAGGAAACCTGCTTCCAGGCGCTGGCGGCGATCACCACCATCATCGCCTGCGTGCCGTTCAGCTTGTAGTCCCAGTGCACGCCGGCATTGTTCAGCATCCGCCCGAACAGGCCGATCTGCGGATGGAACAGGAAGATCCACAGCACGGCGGCGACCGCGGGGGCGATCGCATAGGGCCAGATCATCAGCGTGCGATATGCGCCGCGGGCACGGATGTCGCGGTCGGCGAAGACCGCGAACAGCAGCGCGATCCCCATCGCCAGCGCGGTGACGCAGACGGCGAAGATGACCGTGTTCCACGCCGACTGGCGATACAGCTCGTCCTCGAACAGCGCGGTGAAGTTCTCGAACCACACGAACTGGGTGCGGATGCCGAACGCATCCTGGCGCAGGAAGGACGCCTTCACCGCCTGGCCCGCGGGCCAGAGGAAGAAGATCGCGGTGACGAGGAGCTGCGGTGCGACCAGCAGGTAGGGAAGCAACCTGCCTTCGAAGAGCGTGCGGCGCTGCATGGGAAAGTGGCGGGGCGGACGGCCTGTGGCCGCCCGCCCCGGCCGGTCAGGTCCGGTTGGTCCGCTCGAACTCGCGCAGCACGCGGTTGCCGCGCTGCACCGCGCTGTCGAGCGCCTGCTGGGCGTTCTGGTTACCCTGCAGCGACTTCTCCATCTCCTCCTGGATGATGTTCCGGATCTCGACGAAGCGGCCGAGCCGGAAGCCGCGGCTGTTCGGCGTCATCGTCCCGCGGGTGAGCTGCAGGATCGGGATGTCCGCGCCGGGGTTCTTCTCGTAGAAGCCCTGCTTCTTCGACAGCTCGAACCCGCCGAAGGTGATCGGCACGTAGCCCGTGCGCTGGTGCCACTCGGCGTCGTTCTCGGGCTGGCTGATGAACTTGAAGAACTCGGCCACGGCCTTGTACTCGGGCGGGGTGCGCGTCGGCGCGGTCATCACCCACAGGCTCGCGCCGCCGATCACGGAGTTGATCGGCTCGGCCCGCACCTCCGGGTCGTTCGGCAGCATCGCCACGCCCCAGTCGAACTTCGCCTCGCGGCTGACGCGCGCGCGGAAGCCGGAGGAGGTGAACATCACCGCCGCCTCGCCGGACGGGAACAGCACCTCGCCCGCGTTGTCGCGGCCGCCGTAGCGGAACGTGCCTTCCTTCGCCATGTCCAGCAGCCGCGTCAGGTTCCTCACATGCGGCGGGCTGTTGATCTTCAGCTCCGTCCCCAGCCCCTCGAACCCGTTCGACAGCGTCGAGAACGACAGGTCGTGGATGGCGCTGAACTGCTCGAAATGCGCCCAGGTCGGCCAGGCGGTGGAAACCGGGGTCGGCGTGGCGTTCGCCGCCTTCAGCTTGCGCGCCGCCTCGACCAGCTCGGGCCAGGTCTTGGGGAACTCATCGGCGTTCAGCCCCGCCTTGCGGAAGGCGTCCTTGTTGTACCAGACCACGGTGGTGGACGAGTTGAACGGCATCGAGGCGAGCTTGCCGTCGGCGGTGGAGTAGTAGCCGCGCACGCCCGGCAGGTACTGCTCGGGGTCCACCGCCACGCCGGTCTCCTCGAACAGTTGCCAGACCTGCTTCACCGCCGGGCCGGCGGCGAGCATCGAGCCGGTGCCGACCTCGAACATCTGCACGATGTGCGGCGCCTGTCCCGCGCGCCAGGCAGCGACGGCGGAGGTCAGCGTCTCGACATACCCGCCCTTGAAGACGGGGTTCACCTTGTACTGGGTCTGGCTCTCGTTGAACTTCGTGCAGACACGCTCGACCTCAAGGCCGAGCGGGTTGGCGAGGCCATGCCAGAACGTGACCTCGGTGCGTGCCTGCGCGGCGGCGGAGCGCAACACGGCCGGCGCGGCCGCGAGGGCGGCGGTTCCGGCGAGCAAGTGGCGGCGGTTCATTTATTGTCTCTCCCCTTCGATTTTGGGTTCGGAAGCGCCCTAACGACGGCGTGTTACGCTCGCTCTGCACTTCTATGACGGTTCGATGACGGCTGTCACCCGCCGCGTCATCGCGCCGCCCAGACCATCAACCGCCGCGCCGGCCAGACCCAGGCGATGCCGGCGGCGGCGTAGAACGCGAACTGCGGCAGCCAGTGCCAGTGCGCGGCCCAGTCGCCGACGCGCAGCACGAGGCCCAGGTACAGCAGGAAGCCCGCGAGCCCGACCACGACCGCAAGCCCGGCGCGGCCGAAGCTGCGCCGTGGCGGGCGCGCGGGGGTGGCGGCGGTGGTGTCCGGACGAACGCTCAGCTAGAAGCCTCCTGCAACTGAAACCCGGCGAGGCCCCGCGCGTCGCCCAAGCGACGTGACGATGGACCTCAGAGACCATATCCGCGGCATCCCGGATTTTCCCAAGCCGGGTATCCTCTTCTACGACATCTCGACGCTGCTGCGCGACGCCGATGCCTGGCAGGTGGCGATGGGACGGATGGCGCGCGCGGTGCGCCACCACCAGCCCGACCTGGTCGCGGGGATCGAGAGCCGCGGCTTCCTGATGGCCGCGCCGCTGGCGCTGAAGCTCGGCTGCGGGTTCATCATGGTGCGCAAGCGCGGCAAGCTGCCGGGCGAGACGGTCGGGCTCGACTACGCGCTGGAGTACGGAAGCGACCGGGTGGAGATCCAGGCGGACGCCGTGAGGCCCGGCCAGCGCGTGGTGGTGGTGGACGACCTGCTTGCCACCGGCGGGACGATGGCCGCGGGCATCCGCCTGCTGCGTCAGGTCGGCGCGGTGGTCCCGGCGGCGGCGGCGCTGATCGAGCTGAACTTCCTCGGCGGCCGCAGCCGCCTCGACGTGCATTTCGACGCGCTCGTCTCCTACGACGAATAGGCCTCAGCCGCGGTCGAAGACGACGACGCTTTCCAGATGCGGCGACCAGAGGAACTGGTCGATGGGCGTCGCTGACACGATCCCGAAGCCGGCCTGCCGCAGCGTCGCGGCATCGCGCGCCAGCACGGCCGGATTGCAGGAGACATAGACCACCCGGCGCAGGCGCGATGCCGCAATCGCGGCCACCTGCGGCGCGGCCCCCGCGAAGGGCGGATCCAGCACCAAGGCGGCAAACCCGTTCAGTTCCGCCGCCGCCAGCGGCCGGCGGGCGAGGTCGCGCGTCTCGCCCCGGATACGCGCGCCGAGCCCGTTCGCCCGCGCCGCACGGTCGAGCGCGGCGAGCGCACCCGCCTCCCCTTCCACCGCACGCACGCGATGCCGGGCCGCGATGGCGAAGCTGAGCGTGCCGATGCCCGCGAACAGGTCGGCGACCTCCGCGCCCTGCTTGATGTCCGCCAATCCGGCGACGGTCGCCGCGACGATGGCCTGCTCGCCCTGCGGACTGGCCTGCAGAAAGGCACCCGGCGGCGGCGCGACCGGCACGCCGGACAGTGCGATGCGCGGCGGCCGCAATTCGGCGATCGGCTCGGGCGCGCCACGGCCGGTCGCCCAGGCCACGCGGCACAGCCCCGCCTCCCGCGCCAGCGTCACCAGCCGCGCGCGATCCTCGGCGGATGGCTCGCCCTCCCCGCGCAGCAGCAGGTCGGGGCCGTTGTCGAGCAGGTTCACCACCGCATCGCCCTGCCGCCGCAGGGCCCGCACCTCGCGCAGCGCCGCGCGCAGCGGATCGAGCAGCGCGATCAGGTGCGGATCGAAGACGGGGCAGTCGATCAGGTCATAGGGCTCGCCGCCGCCACGCGGATGCAGGCCGACCACCATCCGCCCCCGCTCCCGCCGGATCGCGAAATCCGCACGACGGCGGGACCGCGGCGGCGTGCGCACGAGCGGCGCGATGTCCAGTTCGCCATAGCCGGCACGCGCCAGCGCCTCGGACAGCCGCGCCCGCTTCCACGCGGCATAGGGCGCGTCCGCCCAGTGCTGGAGCAGGCAGTTGCCGCAGATCCCGTGATGCGGGCAGGTCGGCTCCACCCGGTCGGGGCTGGCCACCAGCACCGCCTCCAGCCGCGCACCGCGCCGGCCGGGCGCGATGCGGACCACCTCGCCCGGCAGGGCGAACGGGACATGCAGCACCGCCCCGTCCGGCCCCGTGGCCACGCCGTCGCCGCCCGCGCCGAGGCGGGCGATCGTGACCTCGGTCGCGCTCAGGCGGCGCCGAAGGCCGCGATCCCGGTCTGCGCGCGGCCGAGGATCAGGGCGTGCACGTCATGCGTGCCCTCGTAGGTGTTCACCGCCTCGAGGTTCATGACGTGGCGGATCACGTGGTACTCGTCGGCGATCCCGTTTCCGCCGTGCATATCCCGCGACTCGCGCGCGATCGCGAGCGACTTGCCGCAGTTGTTGCGCTTCATCAGGGAGATCATCTCCGGCGCGGCGCGGTGGTCGTCGAACAGCCGGCCGAGGCGCAGCACCGATTGCAGGCCCAGCGTGATCTCGGTCTGCATGTCGGCGAGCTTCTTCTGGATGAGCTGCGTGGCCGCGAGCGGGCGGCCGAACATCTTGCGCTCCAGCGTGTAGCTGCGCGCGGCATGCCAGCAGAACTCGGCGGCCCCCAGGCTGCCCCAGGCGATGCCGTAGCGCGCGCGGTTGAGGCAGGAGAACGGGCCCTTCAGCCCCTTCACGCCCGGCAGCATCGCGCTTTCCGGCACTTCCACGTCCTGCATCATGATCATGCCGGTGGTGGAGGCGCGCAGGCTGAACTTGCCCTCGATCTTCGGCGCGGTCAGGCCCTTCATACCCTTCTCGAGGATGAAGCCGCGGATCTCGCCGGCATCGTCCTTGGCCCAGACCACGAACACGTCCGCGATCGGCGAATTGGTGATCCAGGTCTTCGATCCGCTGATCACGTAGCCGTTCGCGGTCTTCTTCGCGCGCGTGCGCATCGCGCCGGGATCGGAACCGGCGTCGGGCTCGGTCAGGCCGAAGCAACCCACCAACTCACCCGTGCGCAGGCCGGGCAGGTACTTGTCCTTCTGCGCGTCCGATCCGAACGCCCAGATCGGGAACATCACCAGCGAGGACTGCACCGAGAAGGCCGAGCGGTAGCCGGAATCGACCCGCTCCACCTCGCGCGCGATCAGCCCGTAGGCGACGTAGGAGACGCCGGCGCAGCCGTGGGAATCGAGCGTGGCGCCGAGGAAGCCCATCTCCCCCATCTCGTTCATGATCTCGCGGTGGAAGACCTCATTGCGGTTGGCTTCCAGCACGCGGGTGAACAGCTTCTCCTGGCAGTAGGCGTGCGCCGCGTCACGGATGGCGCGCTCGTCCTCCGTGAGCTGGTCGTCGAGCAGCAGCGCGTCGTCCCACTTGAAGGGGGGCAGCTTGGCTGAGGCGGGCTTGGTCGCGGGGGCGACGTCGTTCATGGCGCTTCTCCCGTAAAAGGGTTGCCCCACATATCGCCGCCCGGCGCCCGGCGGCAAGCAGGCACGGCGACAGGGGCAGGTATGAGGCCACGCACGCCTGTCCACGTTCCGGATCCGATACGGTCCTGCCGGGGCCGGACGTCATCGCGGACCCGCCCTCGCCTCCCCCGGCGACGCCGGCTGCCTCAGCGGCCCTGCAGCCTCGCCGCCGCCGCGTCGAAGCGTGTCCAGCCCGGGACCTGGGCGGCGAGATTCACCTCCCGCCATTTCGGATGGCGTGGCGGGCGGAGGAACTCGTCGAAGCGGGCGAAGAACTGCTCGACGAAGTTAGCGACCTTGCGGTGGCGCTCGTTGCCCGGCGTCCAGCCATAGACCGCCATCACCGCGCCCACCGCGATCGTGTCCACGGCACTGCCCTCGGGCACCAGCGCGGGATAGTCGGTCGAGGCGATGCGCGCGGGCAGATAGGTCTCGAGCAAGGCCGGCGTCATCTCGAAGGACAGGAACTTCAGCCCGCTACCGGCGGGGATGGAGGAGAACAGCCGCGCCGGCTTGCCGGCCACGAACACCAGGGCGGCGATCTCGCCACGGCGCAGCTTGTCCAGCGCCACGTCCTGCGTGTCGTTGCGGATGTCGGGCGCGACGCCGAGCGCGTCGAAGACGAGCGAGGCGGTCATCGCCGTGCCGGATCCGCGCACGTCCACGTTCACCGGCTTGCCGCCGAGGTCGGACAGGCTGGCGATGTCGCTGCGCGCCAGCACATGGATCTCCTCGTCGTACAGCTTGGCGATGTACTGCACGAGCCGGTCGAGGCCGGGCAGCAGCCGCTGCCGTCGCGCGAAGGCGAGCGCATCCGACTGCACGATGCCGATATCGACGCCGCGCAGCAGCATGATGTCGGCGAGGTTCTGCAACGACCCCTTGCCGATCATGGCCACGATGCGGAGGTTGTCGCCGTCGTCCAGCACCGAGGCGAGGTCGGAGGCGATGCGGATATAGGTTCCGTCCACGCCGCCCGAGATCACGCCCACCGTGCCCGCGTTGGCGCGCGCCGTGAGGGTGTTGAGCGTCTGCGGCGTGATCATCGGCGCCTGCGCAACCGCGATGCCGGGCGAAGCGACAAGGGCGGCGACGGCGCCCAGCAGCGCGCGGCGTGACGGAGCCTGGCCAGGGTGCATCGTCTCGTTCCTCCGTGGGACAGCAGTGGATTCAGTTGGCGCGCGACGTGCCGAGCCTGGCCAGCAGCCCGTCGGCCTCGGTCTCGCCGCGTTCGGCGGCGATCCGGTACCAGCGCGCGGCCAGGGCAGGATCTCCACGCAGGCCGACGGTGCCGAGCCGGCTGAGCACGCCCGGATCGAAGGCACGCCCGAGCGCGAGCGCGGCCGCGCCGCTGCCGAGATTGGCGGCACGCTCGAACAGCAGGCGCGCGGCGGAGACATCGCCGGTCGCGAGTGTGTCGGAGCCGCGCTTGATCAGGGCGGCGATCAGCGGGGAGTCGACGGAGCGCGGCGCGGGGGCGGGCTGCGGAGCTGAGGGCGCGGGCGGGGCGGTAGGCGCAGACGGTGGAATTGCGGCGATGACGGGTGGCGTCGGCGCTGGCGCAGGGGCCGCCGCGACGGGAGGGGTAGAGGGTACGGGCTGAGCCGGCGGCGCGACGGCGACCGGCGGCGCTGCGGGAACCGGCGTCAGCGGCGGGACGGTCGGGGACGCAGAAGCGGCTGGTGCCGGGTGCGCAGCAGCAGACGGCGACGCTGGCGCCGGAGGGACCTGCGCAGTCGGCGGAAGCAGCGCAGGCGGCGGAGGTGCGGCAACCGCCGATGCCGAAGCCGCCGGGGCAGCGGAGGGGCCAGGCGCAGATGCGGGAGGAGCCGCCGTCGCGGAGGACTGCGGAGCCGAAGATGTCGACTGCGGCACGGAAGGCGTAGCCGGAGTCGGGGTCGTAGGTGCTGCGGCCGAGGTCATCGGCTGAGGCGCAACAGATGTCGCAGGCGGCGACGCCGATGCTGTCGCCAGCGATGACGCTCCGACTGTATCGGCCGCAGAAGATGTTGCAGATGAAACCGTCGTCTGCGGGTGGGCAGGCGTTGCGGCGGACGGCGCGCCTGCTGCTGTCGCCGCTCCGGCGGAAGCAGGAGGCGCGGATGGCGACACTGCGACCGTGGCAGAGGGCGCAATTGTCGAAGCCGTTGCTTGCGGCGTGGCAGGCGTCGGAGCGGGTGGCGTTGCTGCCGCCGAGCCCGCGGGAGCAGAACCCGCCGATGGCGACACTGCGTCAGCAGCAGGTGCAACAGTCGAGGCCGTCGCTTGCGGTGTAGCGGACGGTGCGACTCCCGCCGCCGATCCAGCAGGCGCAGGTTGAGTCACAGGTGGCGACCCTGCGTTCGCAGAAGGTGCAGCGGTCGAAGCTGTCGTCTGCGGCGCGGCGGACATCGCAGCGGGCGGTGCGGCTGCCGTTGCTGACGCGGCGGGAGCAGGTTGAACTACGGATGGCGATACTGCGCCCGCAGAAGGTGCGGCTGTCGAAGCAGTCGCCTGCGGCGTGGCAGGCGTCGTAGCGGACGGCGCGACTGCCGTTGCTGGCGCACCGGGAACAGGCTGAACCACGGATGGTGATACTGCGCCCGCAGAAGATGCAGCAGTCGAAGCAGTCGTCTGCGGCGTGGCAGGCATCGCAGCGGGCGGTGCGGCTGCCGTTGCTGACGCGGTGGGACCAGGCTGAACCCCGGGTGACGACATTGCCGCCGCAGATGGCGCAGCAGTCGAGGGCGTCGACGGCTGCGCGGCAGACGTCGCAGCGGACGACGCGACTGCTGCTGTCGACCCAGCGGGCGCAGGTTGGATCGCGGTCGGCGATACTGCGACTGCAGAAGGCGCGGCACCCGAAGACGTCGACTGCGACACGGCGGACGGCGCGGCGGTTGCCGCCGGCCCGGCGGGAGCAGGTTGAGCCGCGGGCGACGACCCTGCGGCAGAAGACGCAGCAGTCGAAGCCGCTGTCTGCGGCGCGGCAGGGGTCGCGGCGGACGGCTCTGCCGTAGTCACCGCCGACACAGGCGGAGCAGGCTGAGACGTGGGCGGCGATGCCGTGACCGGCGCGGATGCAGAAGGCGCCAGAGCCGAAGCCGTCGCCTGCGGTGCAGAAGCCGTTGCAGCGGAAGGCGCTGCCGGCATCGCCGGTGACGCAGGCGTAGCGGGCGGCGACGGCGCAGCGGCGACGGGCGCGGACGACGGCGGCGCGGGGATTGGCGGCTGTGGCGCCGCGGCCGTCGCAGGGGGCGACGCTGTCGCCACCGAAGCAGGCTGGGTCGCCGGCGGCGGCGCTGCGGCCGCTGGCGATGTCGCGTAGGGGTCCTCAGACAGCGCGATCTCGATCGGCTCCGAGGGCGGATCCGGTAGCGGCTGCGCGGCCTCGGCCACTGCCGCTGGAGCGGGAGCCGGTGGTGCTGCGAACGGGTCCGCAACACCCTCCAGCTCGACCGTCTCGGTCGGCACATCCGGCAACGGCATCGGCTGCGGTTCCGGCGCAGCGGAGGCGCTGTCCGCCACCACCGCCGGCTCAGGCTCGGTCGGGATGTCGGGCAGCGATCCTGCTTCCGTCGTCCTCGGCGCTTCACTCACCGCCGCCACGACGACAGCCGCGCTCGCCGGCACTGCATCCGTCGTCACCTGACCACCGAGGACAGGCGCGAGGGCGACTTCCCGCCGCCGCAGTTCCGTGACAACCGCCGGCGCGGGCGCCGACGCGAGGGCGACCACCGGCTGCACCGGCCCCGCGAGCGGCGGCGGGGCGGCCGGCGGCGCGACAGCGACCTGGGGGCCACCACTGCCCTTCGGACTTTCCGCCACATCCGATTGCGGCGGCCCCGCCAGATGAAGCAGTGCGCCACCGCCGATCGCCACGATGCCCAGCAGCGACCAGAACACCTTCAGCGTCCGCCCCCCCGCCCGCGGCAGCGCGGCCATGGCGGAGGCTGCGATCACCACCTCCTCCGGCGCGCGCTCCACGGGGCGCGCCGGCGCGGGGACGGGAGCAGGCGGCGGTTCCGCCAGCACCTCGTGCAGCGCGGCCACCCATTCCGGGCCGGGCGCGAGTTCCAGCGGCGGCAGCGCCGTGAGCGCTGCGGCCACCGCCTCGCCGACCTGCATGTCGCCGGGGGCGACGGTCAGATACGCGATCGGCGGCAGCGCGCCGAAACGGTCCACGAACCCCGCCTTCTCCAGCCGGCGGGCCAGATCGTCCACCGCATCGGGCGTCTCGTGCGGCTCGATGTCGATCAGGGCGACGCCGCTCACCGGATGCAGCACGGCGAAGGCATGATCCTCCGCCCCGGCCAGGGGCTCGACGATCCAGCCGGGAAGCTGGCGCGCCACAGCCTGCTCGTTCAGCGAGCTGGCGGACTCTTCCCCCCGCGGAACACCGTCCGGCATTATCGACCCCGCATGCGCGGTTGCGCGTTGACTGGTTACCGGGCCGTCGTGATCCCCTTCGACTGGCGCCAGCAGCTTCTGACGCGAATCGGTAGCGCGGAGGCGGCGCAATCACAAGATAATTGCGCCTTCGTCACAACCTGCCGTTGTACCCGCGCCGCTTACCGCACGATCACGTTGCGGAACTGCCAGGGGTCGTCGAGATCGAGGTCCTCGGGGAACAGGCCCGGCCGGCCCGCAAGCGGCGTCCAGTCCGTGTAGGACCCGGTCAGCGTGCCGAGATACGGCGTCATGATCTCAAGCACACGCTCGTGGTCGATCTCGTCCGCCTCGACGATGCCGCGCCGCGGGTTCTCGATCGCCCAGACGATGCCGGCCAGCACCGCCGCGGTCACCTGCAGCCCGGTCGCGTTCTGGTAGGGGGCAAGCTGCCGCGCCTCCTCGATCGAGAGCACGCTGCCGTACCAGTACGCGTTCCGCGCGTGGCCGTAGAGGAGCACGCCAAGCTCATCCACGCCGGAGACGATCTCCTCGTTCATCAGCCGCCAGCGCGACTGCGGACGGAAAGCGCGGCCCTGCAGCTCATGCAGGCTCAGGATCGCGTCGTCGCAGGGGTGGTAGGCGTAGTGGCAGGTCGGGCGGTAGGCGACCTCGCCGTTCTGCCGCAGCGTCAGATAGTCGGCGATGCTGATCGATTCGTTGTGCGTGATCAGGTAGCCCTGGATCGCGCCGGCCTGCGGCGTCCATGTGCGCACGCGCGTGTTGGCGCCGGGCCGCTTCAGGTAGATCGCCGCGCCGCAGCCGAAATCGTGCCGCGCGCCATCGGGCGGCAGGGTCTTCTCATGCGTGCCGAAACCGAGTTCGGAGGGTTGCATCCCCTCGCCGACGAAGCCCTCGATCGACCAGGTGTTCACGAACTCGTCCGGCTGCTTGTGCCGGTTCGCGACCTGCGTGTCCCGCTCGGCGATGTGGATGCCCTTCACGCCGAGGTCGCGGGCGAAGCGCGCCCAGCCGTCGCGGTCGTTGGGGCGGGAGGCGCCGTGGCCGAGATCGGCGGCGAGCGTCAGCAGCGCGCGCTTGACCAGATGGCTGACGAAGCCGGGGTTCGCGCCGTGCGCGACGACCGCCGTCACGTCCGGCTCCGGCCGGCGCTGGGCGCGCATGCCCTCGCGCAGCGCATAGTTGGACCGCTGCGACATCGTCTTCGACGGGTCGGTGTAGCCGCCCGGCCAGGGCTCGATGCAGGTATCGAGGTACAGCGCGCCGATCTCGCGGCAGAGCCCGACCAGCGAGACGCTTTCCACGTCCACCGACAGGTTCACCAGCAGCCCGCCCGCGACCAGCGGCGTGAGCACTTCCCGGTAGTTGTCCGGGGTCAGGGCCAGCTTCTCGAAGCGGATGCCGGCCTGCTCCGCGATCGCGCGGTCGGCGTCGTCCGGCGCGATCACCACCATGCGCCGCCGGTCGAAGGCGATGTGGCGCAGGATCAGCGGCAGGCTTCCCTTGCCGATGGACCCGAAGCCGATCATCACGATCGGGCCGTCGAAACGCGCATGCACAGGGTAGTCGGTCATCCCGTAGGACCCTCCTTGGCGGGAGAAGAGAACGGCGCTGAACGGCCGCGGAGAGACGCCCGGGGCCAGGGCCATCGGGCGGCGGCCTGCTACATCACGGGGTGCCGCGCGTCCACCTTGGCCGGGCGGGGTGTTCGGTGGCGGCGGAAGCAGCCTATCATGACCGGGGGCGGCACGGACCGGGCCGGTCGCGCCGGGGGCATAATACGGGAGAACATGCACATGATGTCACGCCGTCTGGCTGGCGGGACCGCCGCACTGGGACTTGCGCTCGCCGCCGCAGCCGCGGCGCCCGCCGCGGCCCAGGGCGCGACCGAGTCGACCTTCGACCGCGTCCGCCGCACCAAGAAGCTGCGCACCGCCGCCGTCGCCGGCGCGGCGCCCTACTACCAGAAGGACCTCGCCACCGGCGTCTGGCGCGGCTTCTACGTCGACCTGCTGAAGATGCTGGCCGAGGAGCTGGAGGTCGAGCTGGAACTCGGCGAGACGACCTGGGGCAACGCGGTGCTCGATCTGCAATCGAACAAGATCGACATCTTCTTCGGCCTCAATCCCACGCCGAAGCGCGCGCTGGTGATCGATTTCACCGTTCCGTGCTTCAACAATGCCTTCGCCTTCGTCACCAAGCGCGGCTTCGCGCCCACGACCTGGGACGAGCTGAACAAGCCGGAGATCAAGATCTCCGTCGATGTCGGCTCCTCGCAGGATCAGGTCGCGACCCGGCTGCTGCCGAAGGCGACGATCTCCCGCTTCAAGACCGTCGACGAAGCGACGATCGCGGTGCAGACCGGCCGCGTCGATGCGCAGTGCGTGGTGCTGATGCTGGCGCTGACGGCGAAGAAGAAGAACCCCGGCGTCGGTGACGTCGTGGTGCCCACGCCGGTTTTCGCCACCACGTCGAACGCCGGCGTCCGGCGCGAGACCGACAAGACCTGGCGCGACTTCGTCAATACCTGGATCGAGTTCAACAAGGGTCTCGGCGCGGTGCGCAGCGTGATCCTGAAGAACATGGAACTGGTCGGCCTGTCGGAGGCGGACTTCCCCGCCGGCATCACCCTCTGAACGAAGGGCGGGGCGGCCCTGCGCCGCCCCGCGCGAGCCGATGTATCAGTGGGATTTCTCCTTCATCTGGGGCTATCGCTGGCTGTTCGTGAACGGCCTCGGCGTCACGCTCGCCTTCACCGTCGCGATCGTCGTGCTCGGCCTGCTCGTGGGGCTGATCGCGGCGCTGACGCGGCTGTCGCCCTTCGCGCCGCTGCGCTGGCTGGTACAGGGCATCATCGAGGTATTCCGCTGCACGCCGGTGCTCGTGCAGCTCGTGTGGTTCTATTACGCGCTGCCGATCCTGGCCGGGATCGAGATGTCGGCGACGAGCGCGAGCGTGCTCGCCCTGTCGCTCTACGGCGGGTCCTTCTACAGCGAGATCATCCGCGGCGGCATCGCCTCGATCGAGCGCGGCCAGTCCGAGGCGGCGCTCGCACTGGGGATGCGCCCCGCGCAGGCGATGCGGCGGATCGTGCTGCCGCAGGCGCTGAAGCGGATGGTCCCGCCGCTGATGAACCAGTCGATCATCCAGCTCAAGAACACCTCGCTGGTCTCGGTGCTCGCCGTGCCGGACCTGCTCTACCAGGGGCAGGCGGTGGCGCACGACACCTACCGGCCGCTGGAGATCTACACGCTGACCGCCGTGATCTACTTCGTGGTGCTGCTGCCGCTGACCCTGCTGGTGGGCAAGCTGGAGCAGCGGCTGTCGCGGTCGGACGCATGAGCGCCCGCGCGATGATCGAGGTGGCGGGGCTGAGCAAGCGCTTCGGCAGCCACGAGGTGCTGCGCAGCGTGGATGTCGAGGTCGCGCAGGGCGAGGTGGTGGCGCTGATCGGGCCGTCCGGCTCCGGCAAGTCCACGCTGCTGCGCTGCCTGAACCTGCTGGTGATCCCAGATGGCGGGCAGGTGCGCATCGGCGACCGCAGCTTCACCTTCGGCGCCGGCACGTCGCTGCCGCGATCGGCGGAACTAGCGCGGTTCCGCGCCGCCACCGGGATGGTGTTCCAGCAGTTCAACCTGTTCCCCCACATGACGGCGCTCGCGAACGTCATGGAAGGGCCGGTCACCGTGAAGCGCATGGACAAGCCGCGGGCGGAGGAACTGGCACGGAGCCTGCTCGCCAAGGTGGGGTTGGCGGAGAAGGCCGCCGAGTATCCCGCCCGGCTGTCGGGCGGCCAGAAGCAGCGCGTCGCCATCGCCCGCGCGCTGGCGATGGAGCCCGAGGTGATGCTGTTCGACGAGGCGACCAGCGCGCTCGACCCCGAACTGGTCGGCGAGGTGCTGGCGGTGATGCAGGCGCTCGCCGCGGACGGGATGACGATGGTGATCGTCACGCACGAGATCGCCTTCGCGCGCGACGTGGCCGACCGGGTGCTGTTCCTCAACGGCGGCGTCATTGCCGAGTC
Organism: Rhodovastum atsumiense; assembly: GCA_037190665.1. GTDB lineage: Bacteria > Pseudomonadota > Alphaproteobacteria > Acetobacterales > Acetobacteraceae > JBBCJT01. The sequence goes on from JBBCJT010000035.1 coordinate 51,395, forward strand.
CGGCGCGGCACGCCAGATGATCGATGCGCCGCAGCAGGAGTCGACGCGCGCCTTCCTGTCGCATTTCCACCGCCAGCGCGCCGAGTAGGAGGCAGAGGCATCATGGACATCCAGTCGCTTGCGGGATCGGACGGCAGCCTTGCCGGCGTGGTCGATCCGGCCCGGCTGCAGCGCCTCGCCGAAGTGGCGGTACGCGTCGGGCTGAATCTCGCGCCCGGGCAGGAACTGGTGATGACCGCCTCGCTGGAGGCGATCGACCTCGCGCGGGCCATCACGGAGGAGGCCTACAAGGCCGGCGCCTCGCTGGTCACCACGCTGTTCAACGACGATGCCTCCACCCTCGCCCGCTTCCGCCACGCGCCGGATGCGAGCTTCGACCGCGCACCGGGCTGGCTGTACGAGGGCATGGCGGCCGCGTTCCGCGGCGGCGCGGCACGGCTCGCGATCGCGGGCGAGGACCCGTCGCTGCTCGCCGGCATCGCGGCCGACAAGGTGTCCCGCGCGAACCGCGCGCGTTCAGCCGCCTACAAGCCGGCGCTCGAGCTGATCGTGAACACCGACATCAACTGGACCATCGTCTCCTACCCCTGCCTGTCCTGGGCGAAGGCGGTGTTCCCCGATCTCGCGCCGGCCGAGGCGGTGCGGCAACTGGCCGACGCGGTGTTCAAGGCGACGCGCGTGGACGGCCCCGATCCCGTGGCCGCGTGGGCGGCGCACAACGCGGCACTGCATGCGCGCAAGGACCGGCTGAACGGCAAGAACTACGCCGCGCTGCATTTCCGCGGCCCCGGCACGGACCTGACGGTCGGCCTCGCCGAGGGCCATGCGTGGAAGGGCGGTGCCTCGAGGGCGAAGAACGGCATCGTCTGCAACGCCAACATGCCGACCGAGGAGGTCTTCACCACCCCGCACAAGGACCGCACGGAAGGCACGGTGCGCAGCACCAAGCCGCTGTCCTACCAGGGCACGCTGATCCAGGACATCGCGGTGCGGTTCGAGGGCGGGCGCATCGTCGACTGCAGCGCGCGGACCGGGCAGGACGTGCTGGCGAAGGTGCTGGACACCGACGAGGGCGCGCGCCGGCTGGGCGAGGTCGCGCTGGTGCCGAATTCCTCGCCGATCTCGCAGAGCGGGCTGCTGTTCCTCAACACGCTGTATGACGAGAACGCGGCGAGCCACATCGCGCTCGGCCAGTCCTACTCGATGTGCTTCGTGGATGGTGCCACCGCCTCGCCCGAGGATCTGGCCCGGCGCGGCGCCAACAGCAGCCTGATCCATATCGACTGGATGATCGGCTCCGGCGAGATCGACATCGACGGCATCGCCGCGGACGGCACGCGCGAGCCGGTGATGCGCAAGGGCGAGTGGGCCTGAGACGGCCGGGCCTTGCCGGTGATTTCTCATCGGCAGGGTGAAGGTCATCCGCGTGGATGGGTGTGGTGGTTGCGGGCGAAACAATGCCCCCGCCCGCCGCCCTGAAAGCGGGAGGTTTGCGGAAAGGAACGCACGATTCGCAGAATCCCCTCTCCCGCCCAGCGGGAGAGGGAGGGGCCCGCGCTTGCGCGGGAGGGTGAGGGCACCGCACGAAGGCGGGACCTCACCGTGGTGCTGGCGGGGGCTACCCCACACCCCGGCCCTCTCCCGCAAGCGGGAGAGGGAGAGACAGCGCAGCCGTTCCGCAAGGATCTCGCCGGCGGGGGGACGCCGCGTGACGCTCCTTGCCTCAACCCTTCGGGTAAAGCTTTCGAAGACGGGTGAAGTCCGCGCGGCCCAGGCAAAGGGGACCGACGTCCCCCCGCCCCTGCCCTCAGGTCAGCTCGCGTAAAGCCCGCGGCTCGTCACGGTGATGCGGGCCGCGTGGCAGATGTTGATCTGCCGCAGCTCCGCCGACTGGCCGTTCGACCAGACCACCCGGAAATCGTAGTTGCCGGCATTGGCGGCGCGGAACGTCATCATACGCCCGCTGTACAGCACGTTCTGCCCGAGCTGGTCGGGGCCCCAGCCCCCCTGGGAGGAGTGGCTGAAATACAGCCGCTCGATCACCCCGCCGGACTGGTTCACCACCTGGAAGCGGCTGTCGCAGGTGCCGGCATAGACCGGCTGGGGCGCGCTCGCTTCGGTACAGGCGGAGAGCGCGACGGCGGCCATCCCCAGAACGGCGGCCGAGCCAAAGACGCGACGATTCAGTTTCATGTTTCCTTATCCGCAAGCGATGCGTTCAACGCCGACCCGGCGTTCAATTATTAAGCGAATCCCGTGGGGAATTGGCAACCCGAAACAAAAAGCGGGCGTTGAGATCCGAGGAAAGGAGGCACGCCATGTTCAAGCTCGCCGCCCTCGCCTTTCTGCCGACCGCGGCCGTCACCTTCGGCGTCCTGGTGATCATCCTGTCGGTGATCCCCGGCCTCGCGTCCACCTTCACCGCGGCCGCGCTTGTGTATTACAGCGCGGCGCTGCTCAGCCTCGTCATCGCGATCCCGCTCGCCTATCTCGTGGCACGACGGATGCTGACGCGGCGGGAGCGCCGGCTGCTGGACGCGCGCGCCGGCTAGGCGGCGTCGCGCTCCGCTTCGGTGGGACGCGCCGGGCGGGCGCGGATCAGCATGAAGGCCGGAATATCGGCCCCGAACCCGCGCACGGGCGCGGACGGCGCCTCCCGCTCCTCACGGCCATGACGCGGCTCGCGCTCGGGGCGCGGAGCCCGCTCGGTCCGGGCCGGCGCCTTCGCGCGCTCCGCCGGCGCGGGCTTGGTCACCTTGGCCTCCGCCTCGGGCGCTGCCGGACGCGCGGGCTTGGCGCCTGCCTCCGCTGCCGCCGGCCGGGACGTCTTCGCGCCTGCCCGTGCCGGCGACTTCGCCGACGTCTTGGCCGCGCTGGTGCGCCCGCCGCGGCGGCGACGGCCGCCGGCCTCTTCCTCGGCCCAATCGACCGGATCCAGCCCGTCGATCACGACGCGCGGGATGGCCACGCCGGTCAGCTTCTCGATGTCCTCCACCGCCTTGCGGTCGTCGGGCGAGGCGATGGTGAAGGCGCGGCCCTCGCGGCCGGCGCGGCCCGTGCGGCCGATGCGATGGACGTAGTCCTCGCTGTGGTGCGGCACGTCGAAGTTGAACACGTGCGACAGGCCGCCGATGTCGATGCCGCGTGCGGCGACGTCCGAGCAGCAGAGAAGCTGCAGCTCGCCGGCCTTGAACTTCTCCAGCGTCGCGAAGCGCGCGGGCTGGGGCATGTCGCCGTGCAGCGCCCCGGCCTTGAAGCCGTGCCGCGACAGCGACTTGTACAGGATGTCCACGTCGCGCTTGCGGTTGCAGAAGATCAGCGCGTTCTGCACGTCCTCGCTGCGGACCAGCCGGCGCAATGCCTCGCGCTTGTCATGCGTGGCGACCAGCGCCAGCCCCATCGTGATCGTGGTCGCCACGCTCGCCGGCCGCGACACCGAGATCGTCTTCGGGTTCGACAGGAACGCGTCGGCGAGCCGGCGGATCTCCGGCGGCATGGTGGCGCTGAAGAACAGCGTCTGCCGGTTCTGCGGCAGCAGGGAGACGATGCGCTCGACATCGGGGATGAACCCCATGTCCAGCATGCGGTCGGCCTCGTCGATCACCAGGATGCGCGTATCGGTCAGCAGCAGCCCGCCGCGTTCGAACAGGTCGAGCAGGCGGCCGGGTGTGGCGATCAGCACGTCAACGCCGCGCATCAGCACGTCCCGCTGGTCGCCGATGTTCTCGCCGCCGATCAGCAGCGCATGCGTCAGCTTCAGGTGCTTGCCGTACTTGACGAAATTCTCCGCCACCTGCAGCGCCAGCTCGCGCGTCGGCTCCAGGATCAGGCTGCGCGGCATGCGCGCCCGCGCGCGGCTGCCCGACAGGATGTCGAGCATCGGCAGCACGAACGACGCGGTCTTGCCGGTGCCGGTCTGGGCGGAGCCGAGCACGTCCCGGCCCATCAGCACGGTCGGGATGGCCTGCACCTGGATCGGCGTCGGGTACTGGTAACCGGCGTCGCTCACCGCGCGGCAGATCTCGTCGGACAGGCCGAGTTCGGAGAACTCCGTCTTCGCGATCTCATCCGGCGTCGCAGACGTCGCCGGCGCCTCGGTCTCGGGCGCAGCGGTCGCGATTTCGTTCTTCTCCGGCGCCTCAAGGGCGGCCGTTTCGGCGATCGTATCGTTCAAGCAGTCAGGATCCTTGCGGACCGTCGGAGCGCACTCTGCGCCCACCCAACCGATCCGCTGGCGCGCATATCGACGCTCGATGCCCGAAAGTCAAGGAAATCCGGGCATCTGGACCGTGTCGGGACGGGCAGCTATCGACCTGTCGCATGGATCACCTGCTGCTGCTCCCCGGCCTGCTCTGCGACGCACGGCTGTGGCGCGACCAGATCGAGGCGCTGGGCACCGGCGTGACGATCGCCGATCTCACGCGCGACGACAGCATCGCCGCGATGGCCGGCCGCGCGCTGGACGCCGCGCCGGGCCGCTTCGCGCTGGCCGGCCTGTCCATGGGCGGCTACGTGGCGCTCGAGATCATGCGCCGCGCACCCGGGCGGGTGAGCCGGCTGATCCTGTTCGACACCAGCGCGCGCAAGGACACCGAGGAGCAGTCGCGCCGGCGGCGGGGGCTGATGGCGCTGACCCGCTCCGGCCAGTTCCGCGGCGTGACACCGCGGCTGCTGCCGCTGCTGGTCCATCCCGACCGGGTCGCGGAGCAGCCGCTCGCCGGCGAGGTGATGGCGATGGCCGAGCGCGTGGGCAAGGAGGCGTTCCTGCGCCAGCAGACGGCGATCCTCGGCCGCCCCGACAGCCGCCCGGACCTGCCGCGCTTCGCCGTGCCCGCGCTCGTGGCGGTGGGCGCGCAGGATGCGCTGACGCCGCCCGATCACGCAGAAGAGATCGCGGCCGGCATCCCCGGCGCGCGGCTCGAGATCATTCCCGATTGCGGCCACCTGCCGACGATGGAGCGCCCGGAGGCAGCGACCGCGCTGATGCGCGGCTTCCTCGCCGCGGATTGAGGCACCGGCGGCCACGACCTAGGCTGGCCGCGATAGTTTTGGGGGAGAAAAGATCATGCCCATCCGCCGTCGCAGCCTCGTCCAGGCCGCCGCTGCCGGACTGCTCGCAGCGCCAGCCCTCGCCCAGCCGCGCAGTGCGACGACCCTGCGCTTCGTTCCCCAGGCCAATCTCAGCTCGCTCGATCCGATCTGGACCACGGCGACGGTCACCAGCAATCACGGCTTCTACGTCTTCGACACGCTGTACGGGCTCGATCTCGATCTGGTGCCGCGGCCGCAGATGGCCGAAGGCCACGAGGTTTCCGCCGACGGGCTGACCTGGCGCTTCCGCCTGCGCGAGGGGCTGCGCTGGCACGACGGCGAGAAGGTCCGCGCCGTGGACTGCACGACCAGCCTGAAGCGTTTCTGCGCGCGCGACACGTTCGGCCTGCTGCTCGGCCGCGTGGTCGAGGAATGGCGCGCGGTCGATGACCGCAACTTCGAGATCCGGCTGAAGCGGCCGTTCCCGATGCTGCTGCACGCGGTGGGCAAGCCGGAGAACCCCGCCGTCATCATGCCGGAGCGCCTCGCGCAGACCGACCCGAGCAAGCAGGTGACGGAGATGACCGGCTCCGGCCCCTACAGGTTCGTCGCCGCCGAGTTCAATTCCGGCAGCCGCGTCGTCTACGAGAAGTTCGACGGCTACCTGCCGCGCAACGAGCCGCCGAGCCGCAGCGCGGGCGGCAAGGTCGCGCATTTCCCCCGCATCGAGTGGATCATCATCCCCGATCCCGCCACGGCCGCGGCGGCGCTGATCAACGACGAGGTGGACTGGTGGGAACGGCCGCTGGCCGACCTTCACCCCCTGCTCGCACGCAGCCCCGACATCGTGCGCGAGGTGACGGACACGCTGGGGCGCATGGCGATCGCGCGGCTCAACCATCTCCAGCCGCCGTTCGACGACGTGCGCCTGCGCCGGGCCGTCCTCGCCTCCCTGGTACAGGAGGATTACATGCGCGCGAGCCAGGGCGACGACCGCACCGCCTGGACCACGGTGTTGGGCCTGTGGCCGCGCGGGACGCCCTATTTCGCGGAGCACGCGGACCTGATGCCGCAGAACCCCGACAAGGCGAAGGCCATGCTGAAGGAGGCGGGCTACACCAACCAGGCCGTCGCCATCATCAACCCGAGCGACTTCCCGGATATCGGCCCGCTCGGCCAGGTGACGGCGGACACACTGCGCCGGATCGGCATGAACATCGACCTGCGCGAGAGCGACTGGGGCACGGTGATCCAGCGGCGCAACAGCCGCGAGCCGACGGACAAGGGCGGCTGGAGCATCTTCCACACCACCGGCGGGTCCTTCACCTGGAGCACCCCGGCCTCCTCCTCGCTCGTCCAGGGTGTGGGCGCTTCGGGCTGGTTCGGCTGGTGGAAGAACGACAAGGCGGTGGCGCTGACCGAGGACTGGCTGAGCGCGCCGGACGAGGCCACGCAGAAGCGCGTCGCCGGCGAGCTGGGCCGGCTGGCGCTGGAGGAGGTCGCGACCGTCCCGCTCGGCCAGTTCACCATCAAGACCGCCTACCGGAAGTCGCTGACCGGGGTGCTGCCCGGGTCCGCGCCGTATCCGTGGGGCGTGCGCCGGCGGGCCTAGCGGAAGCCACGCCGGCCGCGGGGTGCGGGGCTGCGCCGGAAGCGGGAGACCGCCACAATCCCGTTACGTTCCGGGCGCAGCCTGCGGCCATGAGACGCTGGATCATCGTCGCATTGGCCGCGCTGGCGCTGCCCTGCGCGGCGCTGCTTGCGCCGCCCGCGCAGGCGGACGGGCGGGTGGGCGTGTTCCTCGGGTTCAACACCGGATACTGGGGCCCGGGCTACTATGCGCCGCGCCCGTATTACTACGCGCCGCCGCCTCCGCCGGTGTATTACCCGCCCCCAGCCTACTACGCGCCGCCCACCTACTATCCGCCGCCGGCCTACTATCCCCCGGTCGGCCCGCCGGCCCAGGCCTGCTACGCCGGGCCGTACATGTGCCAGCTCGACCGGGCGGTGCCGGCGGGCGACTCCTGCTCCTGCCCGGTGACCGGAAACACCCGCGTCTACGGCCGCGCCGGCTGACGTCGCGCCCGTGCAGGGGCTTTGCTAAACGGCCGTGCCCTGCCCTTCCCCCTCTCCCGCTGGCGGGAGAGCGACTGTGTGATCAAGCGTCTCTCCATGGTGTGTTGGTTCTTGCGATGGCGGCGAGGATGCGCAGCAGCTTGTGCATGCAGGCTGTGATGGCGAGCTTGGCCGGCTTGCCTGCGGTTCGGAGCCTGTCGTGGAAGCTGCGCAGGGCGGGAT
>JBBCJT010000036.1:0-33861 GCA_037190665.1 Rhodovastum atsumiense
GACCACCTCGGACTACGACCGCGAGAAGCTGCAGGAGCGTCTGGCCAAGCTCGCCGGTGGCGTGGCCGTGATCCGCGTCGGCGGCTCGACCGAGGTCGAGGTGAAGGAGCGCAAGGACCGCGTTGACGACGCGCTGCACGCGACCCGCGCGGCCGTCGAGGAAGGCATCGTGCCGGGCGGCGGCGTCGCCCTCGCCCGCGCCAGCCTGATGCTGTCCAAGATCAAGGCCGACAACGACGACCAGCGTTTCGGTGTGGAGATCGTCCGCAAGGCGATCCAGACCCCGCTGCGCCAGATCGCCGAGAACGCCGGTGAGGACGGAGCCGTGATCGCCGGCAAGGTGCTGGAGAACAACGGTTACGCCTGGGGCTACGACGCCCAGACCGGCGAGTTCAAGGACCTGGTGAAGTCCGGCATCATCGACCCGACCAAGGTCGTGCGCACGGCGCTGCAGGATGCGGCCTCGGTCGCCTCGCTGCTGATCACCACCGAGGCGATGGTCGCCGAGCGGCCTGAGAAGAAGGCCCCGGCCGGCGGTCCTCCGGGCGGCGGCATGGGTGACATGGACTTCTGATCCGGATACTATTCGGATCGAAGCACCGGAAAGGGCGGCCTTCGGGCCGCCCTTTTCTCGTTACCGGATTGATTGACTCTGGCGCGCCTTTCTGCGCCAAGTGACAGCCCACAATCGACGTTTGGCGTGCCTTGCTGCGCTTCCGGCTGTCCGGGTGCCTTCAAGCGTTCCAAAGCCCGGTTGTCCCCGCCGGCAATCCCGCCGGCGAACGCAGCGAGGAGACCCGATCGCCATGGCGACCGGTACTGTTAAGTGGTTCAACGCTACCAAGGGCTTCGGCTTCATCATGCCCCAGGACGGCGGCAAGGACGTGTTCGTCCACATCACCGCCGTTCAGGCGGCCGGCCTGCGCGGCCTCGATGAGGGTCAGAAGGTCAGCTACGAGGTAGCGATGGAGCGCGGCAAGGCCGCGGCCACGAACCTCAAGCCCCTCTGAGCAGCACGGGTTTCGGAGAGAATACGAATGGCTGTCGGCACCGTGAAGTGGTTCAACGCCACCAAGGGCTTCGGCTTCATCATGCCCCAGGATGGCGGCAAGGATGTCTTCGTCCACATCACCGCCGTCCAGGCGGCCGGCCTGCGCGGCCTCGATGAAGGTCAGAAGGTCAGCTACGACGTAGCGATGGAACGCGGCAAGGCCGCGGCCACGAACCTCAAGCCCATCTGACCAGCGCGGGCTCCGGAGAGGACGAATGGCTGTCGGCACCGTGAAGTGGTTCAACGCCACCAAGGGCTTTGGCTTCATCATGCCTCAGGACGGCGGCAAGGACGTGTTCGTCCACATCACCGCCGTTCAGGCGGCCGGCCTGCGTGGCCTGAACGAGGGCCAGAAGGTCAGCTACGAGGTGGAAATGGAGCGTGGCAAGGCCGCGGCCACGAACCTCAAGCCCCTCTGAGTCCAGACACATGAAAAGGGCCCGGTGCCGCCATGCGGCGCCGGGCCTTTTCCGTTTCTCCTCACTGCCTTACCTGCGATACGTTACCGGCCTGCGCCGGCGACGGACCCGCCTGAACCGACCGCGGACCCCAGGATGCAGCAGAGCGCGCCCACCCCCCTGCCCGATGTTTCCACCCTTGGCTTCGAAGAGGCGCTGAAGGAGCTGGAAGCCATTGTGCGCCAGCTCGAGCAGGGGCAGGGCCGGCTGGAAGACGCGATCGCCGCCTACGAGCGCGGCGCCGCGCTGCGCCGCCACTGCGAGGCCCGACTCGCCGAAGCGGAGGCCAAGGTGCAGGCGATCGTGGAGCGGGCCGACGGCACGCTCGGCACGCGGCCTGTCGCCGACTGACCATGCGCACGCCCCCCTCGCCCCTCGCCGACGCCATGGCGGAAACCGCCGCCACGGTCGAATCGGCGCTGGATGCCTTGCTGCCCACCCCGGACGGGCCGGAGCAACGCCTCGCGCAGGCCATGCGTTATGCCTGCCTGGGCGGCGGCAAGCGGCTGCGCGCCTTCCTGGTGATGGAGAGCGCGGGGCTGTTCGCCGTCAACCCGACCTGTGCGGCGCGAGTCGCGGCCGCCACCGAGATGCTGCACGCCTATTCGCTCGTGCATGACGACCTGCCCGCGATGGACGACGACGACCTCCGCCGGGGCAAGCCGGCCACGCACCGCGCCTTCGACGAGGCGAGCGCGATCCTCGCCGGCGATGCGTTGCAGGCCCGCGCGTTCGAGGTGCTGGCCGAGGCGGACACGCACGCCGACGCTACCGTGCGCGCCGACCTCGTCGCAGCCCTCGGGGCGGCGGCCGGTGCGAAGGGCATGGCCGGCGGACAGATGCTCGACATGGTCACCCAGGGCCACGAGATCGCGGCCGCCGAGGTCGTGCGGCTGCAGGCGATGAAGACCGGCCGGCTGATCCAGTTCAGCACCGAGGCCGGTGCGATCCTCGGCAAGGCGCCGATGCCGTTGCGCGAGCGGCTCGCCCATTACGGCCGCGACCTCGGCGCCGCCTTCCAGATCGTCGACGATCTGCTGGACTCCGAAGGCACGCGGGAGGAGACAGGCAAGACACCGGGCAAGGACGCCGCCGCCGGCAAGGCGACGCTGGTCGCGGTGCTGGGCCAGGACCACGCCCGCGCCCACGCACGGCTGCTCGCGCAGCAGGCGGCGGGCTATCTTGATCCCTTCGGCGATCGCGCCGGCCGGCTGCGCGAGATCGCGTCTTATGTGGTGGAGCGTCGCACCTGATGCAGCTCAAGACCCCCCTGCTCGACCGCGTGCGCATCCCGGCCGACCTGCGCAACTTCTCGCCCGAGCAGCTCCGGCAGCTCGCCGACGAGGTGCGCGCGGAAACGATCGACGCGGTCTCGACCACCGGCGGGCATCTCGGCGCCTCGCTCGGCGTGGTGGAGCTGACGGTCGCGCTGCATGCGGTCTTCGACACGCCGCACGACCGGCTGATCTGGGACGTCGGCCACCAGGCCTATCCGCACAAGATCCTCACCGGCCGACGCGACCGCATCCGCACGCTGCGCCAGCCGGGCGGGTTGTCCGGCTTCACCCGCCGCAGCGAGAGCGAGTACGACCCGTTCGGCGCGGCGCATTCCTCCACCTCCATCTCCGCCGGCCTCGGCATGGCCATCGCCCGCGACCTGAAGGGCGAGGAGCGCCACGTGATCGCCGTGATCGGCGATGGCGCGATGAGCGCGGGGATGGCCTATGAGGCGATGAACAACGCCGGGGCGATGAAGTCCCGGCTGATCGTCATCCTCAACGACAACGACATGTCCATCGCACCGCCCGTGGGCGCGATGAGCGCGTATCTGTCGAAGCTGATCTCCTCCCGCCCCTTCCTCAGCCTGCGCGAGATCGCCGCCAGGGTCGCCCGCCGCTTCCCACGCGCGATCGAGCGCACGGCGCGCCGCGCCGAGGAGTTCGCGCGCGGCATGCTCACCGGCGGAACGCTGTTCGAGCAGATGGGCTTCTACTACGTGGGCCCGATCGACGGTCACAACCTCGACCACCTGCTGCCGGTGCTGCGCAACGTGCGCGAGGCGGACGAGCACGGGCCGATCCTGCTGCACGTCGTCACGCAGAAGGGCAAGGGCTACGCGCCGGCGGAGAACTCCACCGACAAGTATCACGGCGTCTCCCGCTTCAACGTGCTCACCGGCGAGCAGGCGAAGGCCCCGCCCGGCCCGCCTGCCTATACCCGCGTCTTCGCCGACGCGCTGATCGGCATCGCGGAGGCCGATCCCGCCGTGGTCGCGATCACCGCGGCGATGCCTTCGGGCACCGGGCTCGACCGATTCGCCACCCGATTCCCCGACCGCACCTTCGATGTCGGCATCGCCGAGCAGCATGCCGTCACCTTCGCCGCCGGCATGGCGACCGAGGGGATGAAGCCGTTCTGCGCGATCTATTCCACCTTCCTGCAGCGCGCCTACGACCAGGTCGTGCACGACGTGGTGCTGCAGAACCTGCCGGTCCGCTTCGCCATGGACCGTGCCGGGCTCGTGGGCGCGGACGGCGCGACGCACGCCGGCGCGTTCGACATCGCCTATCTCGGCTGCCTGCCGAACATGACGCTGATGGCCGCCGCCGATGAGGCCGAGCTGGTGCACATGGTGGCGACGGCGGCCGTGCATGACGAAGGGCCGATCGCCTTCCGCTATCCGCGCGGCGAGGGCACCGGCGTGGCCCTCCCCGAGCGCGGCATGCCCCTCACGCTCGGCCAAGGGCGCGTGCTGCGGGAAGGCACCGCGGTCGCGATCCTCTCCTATGGCGGGCGTCTTCCCGAATGCCTGAAGGCGGCGGACGAGCTCGCGCATCGCGGCCTGTCCTGCACCGTCGCCGATGCCCGCTTCGCCAAGCCGCTGGACACCGCGCTGGTCGAGCGGCTGGCGCGCGAGCACGCCGTGCTGCTGACGATCGAGGAGGGCAGCATGCTCGGCTTCGGCGGCATCGTCCTGCAGCATCTGGCCGGACGCGGCCTGCTCGATCGCGGCCTGCGCCTGCGCACGCTCTGCCTGCCGGACCGGCTGGTCGAACATGCGTCGCCGAAGCAGCAATACGACGATGCCGGGCTGAACGCGTCGCACATCGTCGCGGCGGCCGTGGACGCGCTCGGGCGTGACACCGCGATGATGCCGGCACGGGCCTGAGGCCCGCCTCCGCATGACGACCGCCCCTCCGGCGGTTCGGCCGGCCGGCGCGCGGCGGCAGCGGGCGGATGTGCTGCTGGTCGAACGCGGCCTCGCCGACAGCCGCACCCGCGCGCAGGCGCTGATCATGGCCGGACTTGTGTTTTCCGGCGAGCAGCGCGTGAACAAGCCCGGCGACATGCTGCGCGAGGACGTGGCGCTGGAGGTGCGGGGCCAAGACCATCCCTGGGTCAGCCGCGGCGGATTGAAGCTCGCGCACGCGCTGTCCCATTTCGGGCTCGATCCCACGGGACTGGTCGCCGCCGATATCGGTGCCTCCACCGGCGGCTTCACCGATGTGCTGCTCGCCCACGGCGCGGCAAGGGTCTACGCGGTCGATGTCGGCCACGGCCAGCTCGCGTGGAAGCTGCGCAACGACCCGCGCGTCGTGGTGCTGGAGCGGGTGAACGCCCGCTATCTGGATGCGACGCAGGTGCCCGAACCGCTCGGCGCGCTGGTCTGCGACGCCTCCTTCATCGGGCTCGAGACGCTATTGCCCGCGCCGCTTTCCCTCTGCGCGCCGGGCGCGTGGGCCGTCGCGCTGATCAAGCCGCAGTTCGAGGCGGGGCCGAAGCTCGCCAAGGGCGGCGTGGTGCGCGACCCGGCGGTGCATCAGGCCGTCTGCGCACGCATCCAGTCATGGTGGTCGGCGCTGCCGGACTGGCGCGTGCTCGGCATCACCGAGAGTCCGATCACGGGTCCGGAAGGCAATCGCGAATTCCTGATCGCGGCCGTCAGGAGCTAGGCCGCCATACAGCGCGCCGCGTCGGCGGGCATGGCGTCGTGGGCCGAGATTTCGGCCAGCAGCGACCACACCCGGTTGGGGTCCATCCGCACATCCGGATCGTTCAGCAGGCGCTCAAGTTCGGCGAGTTTGGTCGTGTAATCGCGTTCGGTCATATCTGCCCCGGTTTCGACGACAACGCAGCGTCACGCCCAAACGTGGCAGGGCCGCGGCGGTTCCACGGCAGCGTGGCCCTACTGCGAGCGTGGGCGCAGCACTGTCAGCCGCCCGGGGCTGCGCATCGCGCCGGCGCGGGCGCCTGCATCGGCTCCGGTGCCCCAGAACAAATCCGCGCGACCGGCGCCGGTGATCGCCGCACCACGATCCTGCGCGAACACCAGCCGGCGCAATGGCCTGCCATCCACCGGGTCGACGGTTTCGAGCCACACCGCGCTGCCCAGCGCCACCTGGGCCGTATCCACGGCGATGGAGCGCCCGGCCACCAGCGGCACGCCCATCGCGCCTACCGGCCCGGAGTCGGCCGACAGCGTGTCGATGCGGCGGAAGAAGATGAAGCGCGGATTCTCGTTCATCAGCGCCGCGCCGCGGGCAGGATCGCGCGCCAGCCACGCCCGGATCGTCGCCATCGAGACCTGATCGCGCGGGATCGCGCCGCGTTCGGCGAGCAGCCGTCCGATGGGCACGTAGCCTCGGCCGTTGTCACCCGCGTAGCCCACCCGCACCACGCCGCCCTCGGCGAGGCGGATGCGGCCCGCGCCCTGGATGTGCAGGAAGAAGGCATCCACCGGATCGTCGAGCCAGAGCAGTTCCAGCCCACGTCCCCGCAGCGCCCCGGCCTCGATCGCGGCGCGGTCGTAGCGGGTACGGTCGGGCGGGGGGCGATAGAGCGGCACGCGGGCGCGGGCGGAAGGACTGAGCGCGCCGGCCAGCTCGGGTTCGTAGTAGCCCGTGACCAGCCCTTCCGCGCTCGAATCCGGGGCGAAATGCGCGTCGAAAAAGGCGCGGGCGGCGGCACGGTCTCCACGCGGAACCGCGCGCGCGGCGGCGCAGAGTGCGGGCGGCAGGGCGCCGGGCTTCGTGCAGGAGTTGGCGAGCGCCGGCAGCGCCTCCTCCAGCCGGTCCTCGTTCCAGCCAGCGAGCGTCTCCGGTTCGCGCGGCGCCGTGCAGGCGGTGAGCGCGGCCAGCAACACGGCCAGCGGGGCAGCGCACAGGAGGCCGCGGGCCGCCACGAAGGCGTCCCTCACCGACACCCCTCCCCTCCGCTGGAGCCCGCGGACGAGGGCCGACACCACAAGCGGGACATCGGGTCAGCCGGAAAGCCGGCCGGAATCAGACGCCGCTGCTGGTGCCGACCAGCCGCCAAGTCGGATCGGAGGAAGCGAGATCGCGGCGGAAGGTCCACATGTCCACGATCTCGGTGACCGCGTCCGTGCCCTCCACGACGCTGCCGTCATGGGCGGTGGTCAGGTTCACCTGATCCGAGACGAAGCGAACCGTGACGTCGGCCACCGTGCCGCGCAGGTCTGCGGCGGTGATCTGCGCGTCGCGGATGCCGCGGATCTCGAATTTCTGCGTGTTGCCGGCCTGCTCGCGCGCGGCGATAGCCGATTCGAACCCGCCATAGGTCTCGTCGCCCAGCAGGTTGCGCAGCGTCGCCCGGTCGCCGCGGGCGTAGGCGTCCACGATCATCGGAAACGCCGTCTCCGCCCCGCGCAGGAACTGCTCCGGATCGAAGCCGCGATCCACATTGCGGACGCGCGCGATGCCCTGGCCGGCCGGGCTCGCCGGGTCGGGCAGCGGCCGGGCCGGCGCGGCCACGGGGCGCACCTCCTCAGCCGTGCTGTCGACCTGCCCGGGCCGGGGGTCGTAGGAGGCCTGCGGCGGGCGCTCGAAGCCCGTGCGACGGCCGAGCACGCTGCGCAGCCGCAGCACGAGAAACGCCGCGACCATGCCGAACAGGATGAGGTCCAGCGGGAACTCGCCCGTACCGCCCATATGTCTCCAACCCCCTTAATGGGTGAGACATAGGGGGGCTGCGGACGTGGCGCAACAAACGCGCGGCATGGCGCAACCTTCCGCCACCGGCTATGCGGGCAATCATGATTCTGCTGCGTCACGGTCAGAGCGAGTTCAACCTCCATTTCACCCACTCGCGGCGCGACCCGGGCATCCGGGACCCCAAGCTGACCGAGCTGGGCTGGGCGCAGGCACGGGAGGCCGGCCAGGCGCTTGCGGGCCACGGGCTGCAGCGGATCCTCGTCTCCCCCTACACCCGCGCGCTGGAGACGGCCCACGGCGTGAACGAGGCGCTGCGCCTGCCGATCCACGTGAATACGACGGTGCGGGAGCGCTACGCCTTCACCTGCGACATCGGCACCGCCCGCAGCGCGCTGTGCTCGGCGTGGCCCGATCTGGACCTGTCCCACATCGACGACGTGTGGTGGCCGGCCGACGAGGAGCCGGAGGACCAGGTGATCGGTCGCGCGGCGGTCTTCCGGGCCGAGATGGCCGCCCTGCCCGACTGGCGCGACACGCTGGTGATCAGCCACTGGGGCTTCATCCTGTCGCTGACGGGCCGGTCCATGGCGAACGGCACATGGCTGCGCTTCGACCCCACCGAACCCGCCCCCGCGGAGGTCGTGTGGCGTCCGTGAGCCACTCGTGCTAGCCCGCCGCGGCTTCTGAAAGACCGCCCAGGATCATGTCCGACACCATTCCGCCACCGCCGCCACCGCCCTCCACCAACGGCCAGCAGCCGCCGCTGGTGGTGAACCTGCAGTACACCAAGGATCTCAGCTTCGAGGTTCCCGGCGCGCCGGAGACCTACCTGACGCTGAAACAGCAGCCGCAGGTCAATATCAACCTGGACGTGCAGGCCCGCCGCCTGAACGATACCCAGCAGATGTACGAGATCACGCTGGCCATCAAGGTCGAGGCGAACTCGGACGGCAAGCCGGTCTTCATCGCGGAACTGGCCTATTGCGGGCTGTTCACGCTGAACAACATCCCCGAGCAGGCGGTGGAGCCGGTGCTGCTGGTCGAATGCCCGCGCATCCTGTTCCCCTTCGCGCGCAACATCCTTGCCGATGTCACCCGCGACGGCGGTTTCCCGCCGGTGATGCTCACGCCGATCGACTTCCTCGCCCTGTGGCAGTCCCGGCGCGGCCAGGCCAACGTCTCGGGCACCGCCTGAAACCGGCCCGGGCAGGGGCGCGCCAGCGAAACATCGCTTGCAAGCGCCTCCGCCGCGGGCCATGTGATTTTTGCGGCTAAGGGCGGCCCGGGATAGGGTCCCCAGCCAGGAAGGGGCATGCGCGCCCCGCAGTTTTTTCGGGAGTGGAGCGCGATGGGGAGCTTCAGCATCTGGCACTGGCTCGTCGTGCTGCTGGTCGTCCTGCTGCTGTTCGGCGGCGGCAAGATCAGCGGCCTGATGGGCGATCTGGCCAAGGGCATCAAGTCGTTCAAGAAGAACATGGCCGAAGATGACAAGGACGAGAGCATGGCGGCGACAGCCGACCAGAAGCCGGCCGGGTCGATCAGCGGCCCCGGTGCGGCGGGCACGTCCAGCACGTCGCAGACGACGGCCGCCCGCCAGGGCTGAGGCCCGCTAGGGCTGAGCCTCGGGCCGACTGGATTTTCGCTTTGCGATTGACGCCGCGGCCCGCATAGGGTCGCGGCGTCGCCTTTTGCGGGCGGCCGACAGGGGGGAATCCGTCCGCATGAACGAATCTGCGGCGAACGCGGCTGTTCCGCAGCAGCCAGTCGACGACATGGAATTCGCCTCCGCCCGGCGGGAGCTGGGCGGCTGGCAGGGGCAGGTGTGGCGTATCGCCGCGATCTGCTTCGTGCTGTGGCACATGTGGGCGCTGCTGGTCCGCCCGATCGACCCCACCGTCTACCGCGCGCTGCACGTCTTCCTCGGCTGCGGGCTCGCGCTCGCCCTGTTCGCGCCGTCCGCCCGCGCGGCGGGCAGCCGTGTGCCCTGGTACGACGCCGCCCTGATCCTGCTCTCGGTGCTGGTGCCCATCCACTACGTGCTCGATGCGGACGGGATCGAGATGCGCAGCTTCATGGGCCCGAGCCAGCGCGACTTCTGGGTCGCCGGCATCGGCATGCTGGTGCTGATGGAGTTCACCCGTCGCGTCGCCGGGATCGCGATGCCGCTGATCGCGATCGGCTTCATCGCCTATGTCTTCGTCGGCCCGTGGATGCCGGGCATCTTCTACCACCGCGGCGTCGGCATCGATCAGGCGCTCAGCGAGCTGTTCAACAACAACGGCGTGCTGGGCGAGGTGGTGCAGGTCTCCGCCACCTTCATCATCATGTTCGTGGTGTTCGCCGCCTTCCTGCAGGCGAGCAAGGCTGGCGACTACCTCAACGACGTCGCCCTCGCCATGGTCGGCTGGGCACGCGGCGGACCGGCGAAGGTGACGGTGATCTCGGGCGCGATGTTCGGCGCGATCAGCGGCTCCTCGGTCGCGAACGTCGTCGCCTCGGGCACCTTCACCATCCCGATGATGCGCCGCGTCGGCTACAACCGGCACACCGCGGCGGCCGTGGAGGCGACGTCCTCGACCGGCGGGCAGATCACGCCGCCGGTGATGGGCGCGGGCGCGTTCATCATGGCCGAGACGATCGGCATGCCGTACATCGAGATCGCCATCGCGGCGATCATCCCGGCCTTCCTGTTCTATGTCGGCAACTACGCGCACTGCGACCTGCACGCGCGGCGCAACGGCCTGCACGGCCTGCCGCGCAGCGAGCTGCCGCGCTGGTCCGGGCTGATCCGCCACGTCTACATGATCTCGCCGCTGGTGCTGCTGGTGTGGATGATGATGGCGGGCTACTCGCCCTTCCGCGCCGCCGGCTGGGGCATCGCGGCGACGCTCGCGATCATGATCGCCACCATGCTCGTGCACGCGATCTGGCTGCGCGGGCTGGGGCTGATCGGCGGCACCGTCGCGGCGGTGCGCGAGTTCGTCCATGCCTTCATCGAGGCGCTGGTCGGCTCCTCGCGCGAGGTGCTGCAGCTCATCGCCGTCTGCGCGACGGCCGGCATCATCGCGGGCGTGATCGGGCTGACCGGCATCGGCGGACGCTTCGCGACCACGCTGCTCTCGGTGGCGGATGCGTCGGCCCTGCTCGCCATGATCATGGCGATGATCGTGGCGATGATCCTCGGCCTCGGCGTGCCGACCACGGCCGCCTACGTCATCGCCGCCGCCGTGGTCGCGCCGGGGCTGATCAAGATCGGCGTCGCGCCGCTGGTCGCGCACATGTTCATCTTCTTCTACGCCGTGCTGTCGGCGATCACGCCGCCGGTCGCGGTCGCCTCCTTCGCCGCCGCGGGGCTTGCCGGGGCGGATATGTGGCGCACCAGCATCACGGCGGTGCGGCTGGGGGCGGCGATCTTCCTGGTGCCGTTCATGTTCTGGCTCTCCCCTGCCCTGCTCGCGCAGGGGCCGCTGACCGAGATCCTGTTCATGACGGGCACTGCCACGATCGGCGTCATCCTGCTCGCGACCGGGCTGGAGGGATGGTTCGGCAAGGGGCCGCTGCCGGTGCCGCTGCGCGTGGCGGCCTTCGGCGGAGGGCTGTGCCTGATGATCCCCGGCATCTGGACCGACCTCGTCGGCGTCGCGATCGGCGGGGCGCTGTGGCTCTGGCAGCGGAGCCGCCATGCCGCCGCCTGACTGGGCCGCCGAGGCCATCATCCGGGCCGGGCGGCGGATGGACGCGCAGGGCTGGGTGCCGGCGACCGCGGGCAACATCAGCCTGCGCGTCGCCCCCGGCCGCATCGCCATCACCGCCTCGGGCGTGCACAAGGGCATGCTCACGGCACGCGACGTGATGCTGGTGGACGCAGCGGGCGCCGCCGTCACGCCGGGCCTGCGGCCGAGCGCGGAAACCGGCCTGCACTGCCAGCTCTACGCCCTGCTGCCGGAGACGGAGGCGGTGCTGCACGGCCATTCGGTGGCGGCGACGGTGCTCTCGCAGGGGGCGGATGCCATCGAGCTGGAGGGGTACGAGCTGCTCAAGGCGTTCGGCGCCAGCACGCACGACGTCCGGCTGACCGTGCCGGTGGTCGCCAACGACCAGGACATCCCCCGTCTCGCCGCCGCCATCGCCCCCGCCCTTGAACGGGGCGCCCCAGCCTATGTAATCCGCGGCCACGGCACCTATGTATGGGGCCGCACCATGAACGAGGCGATGGCACGGCTGGAGGCGCTGGAGTTCCTTCTGGCCTGCACGCTGGAACGCCGGAGGATCGCATGAGCCGCCTGACCATCTACGCCGACGACGCACCCGGCACGAAGCTGCTGCAGACCGAGGACGCGGAGAAGATCGCCGCCGAGCTGGGCCGGATCGGCGTGCGCTTCGAACGCTGGCAGAGCGCTGTCGCCGTCTCGCCCGACGATTCGCAGGACGACATCCTCGCCGCCTACCGGCCGCATCTGGACGCGCTGATGGGCGGCAAGGCCGGCTCGGCGGACGTGATCCGGCTGACGCCCGACCACCCGCAGGCCGCGGCGATGCGCGCCAAGTTCCTCGAGGAGCACATCCACACCGAGGACGAGGTGCGCTTCTTCGTCGACGGCGCGGGCAACTTCATCATGCACGTGGACGGCCGCATCTACGACGCGCACTGCGAGGCGGGCGACCTGATCTCCGTGCCGGCGAACACCAGGCACTGGTTCGATGCCGGCGAGGCGCCGCGCTTCACCGCCCTGCGCATCTTCGAGGACACGTCCGGCTGGGTGCCGCACTTCACCGGCGACGACATCAGCAAGCGCTTCCCCGCGGCTTGAGCACGATCCGCGCGGTCGTCACCGATATCGAGGGCACGACCAGCAGCATCTCCTTCGTCAAGGACGTGCTGTTCCCCTATGCGCGCGCGCGGATGGCCGACTACGTCGCGTCCGGCGGGCCGGGGCTGGAGGACGTGCCCGGCCCCGACCGGCTGGCCACGCTGCTCGCCTGGATGGACGCGGACGCGAAGGAGACCGCGCTCAAGGCCATCCAGGGCCGCATCTGGCGCGAGGGGTTCGAGAGCGGGGCGCTGAAGGGGCATCTGTACCCCGATACCGCCCCTGCCCTGCGCCGCTGGGCCGCGCGCGGGCTGCGGCTGTACGTGTATTCCTCCGGGTCCGAGGAAGCGCAGCGCCTGCTGTTCGGCCACAGCGCGGCGGGCGACCTCACCGGCCTGTTCGCGGGCTTCTACGACACGCGCATCGGCGCGAAGCGGGAGGCAGCGAGCTACGCCGCGATCGCGCGCGCGATCGGCCTGCCGGCGGACGCGACCCTGTTCCTCTCCGACGTCGCCGCCGAACTCGACGCTGCTGCGCAGGCGGGCTTCGTCACCTGCCAGCTCCTGCGGCCCGAGGATGGCGCGGTGCCGGGGGCGCATGCGCAGGAAGCGGATTTCGACGGCGTGGAGCGACGCTTCGCGCTGTAGTCTTGCGGCCTGATGGAGTCGCGCCGCCCGCCTGCCACCAATCTCGTCCTGACCGGCGCCGGCCATGCCCATCTCGCCGTCCTGCGCGCATTCGCCGCGCGGCCCGTGCCGGGGCTGCGGCTGACGCTGATCGCCGAGGCCGCGGAGATGCCGCATCGCGCCCGGCTGATGGGCTGGCTCCACGGAGCGCAGCCTCATGCCGCGGCGCATGCGGACATCGCCCCGCTCGCGGCGGCCGCCGGGGCGCGGCTGATCCGGGCGGAGCCCGCGGGGCTGGACCTCGCGGCACGGCGCGTTCTGGTCGCGGGCCGGCCGCCTGTGCCGTTCGACCTGCTCTCGCTCGATCTGGAAGGCAGCTCGGCGCCGCCGGGGGCGACGGAGCCGGGGCTGTGGCCGCTCGCCGGCTTCGCCACGCGGCTGGAGGCGATGGAGGCGCACCTGCTGCCGGGCGCCCGCATCGGCATCGCAGGCGCGGACGTGGCCGGCACGGAACTCGCGCTGGCGCTCGCGCGGCGCTTCGCCGGCCATTTCGAGCTGACGCTGATCGCCGAAGGGACCGGCGCGATCCCCGCCGCCCCGCCCGCCGCGCAGCGCGTCATCGCCGCCGCGCTCGCGGATGCGGGGGTGGCGGTGGCGGCCGGCGTGCGGGCCATTGCCTTCGCCGAGGGGCGGCTTGCCCTGTCGGACGGCACCTTCCTCGCGCTCGACGAGGTGATCTGGGCGACGCCGCCGCGCGCGCCGGCCTGGCTGGCGGAGAGCGGCCTCGCCACGGCCGAGGACGGGTCGGTGCGCACCGATGCGATGCTGCGCAGCGTGAGCCATCCCTTCGTGCTGGCCGCCCGCCCCGGCATGCCGCTCGCGGCCAGCCTGCGTGCCGCGGCCACTGGCCGCACGCCGCGCCGCGCGCGCCCTCGTCCGGCGCTGCTGACGCGGCTGGACCTCGCCGACGGGCGCGCCGCCGTATGGGCGGGCCAGATGGCGGTGGCAGGCATTTGGGTCGCGCGACTCGCGGATCGGCTGACCGGCGCGCCGGACACGAAGCGCGCCGTACCTCCGGTTCACCCGGCCCGCGCCGGCTCGCTCGCACGCGCGCTGGCCGGACATGCGGAACCGCCGCGCGCCGACATCGCGCTGGGCCTGTTCGCGAAGGCGGACGCGCCGGTCGCTGTCCCGCCGGCCGGCTTCGCCATCGTTCAGGCCGGCACGCGGCTGCGCCTCGCGCTCGACGATCCCTACCTGCGCGGCGAGATCGCTGCCTCCCATGGGCTCGGCCCCATCCTGGCGATGGGTGCGCAGCCCTGGACCGCGCTCGCCACCGCAGGCGCACCGGAGGAGGCGGACCTCCCCGACACGCTTCGCGGCCTGACGCGCGTGTTGACAGCCGAAGGCGTGGCACTGATCGGCTGCACGCCAGATACGGACACGGCACTGGGCCTGACCATGACCGGGCTGCTGCGCGCGGACGAGGCATGGCGCCACGACGCGCTGCAGGACGGTGACGCGCTCGTGTTGATCAAGCCGCTGGGGACCGCGCTGATCCTGCGCGCCCACGCCGGCGGCAACGCCCGCACTGTCTGGCTGGATGCGGCACTCGCCGCCATGCGCCGCACCAACACCGCAGCCGCCCGCATCCTGCGCGCCCACGGCGCTGCCGCCTGCACCTGCATCGCCGACGACGGCTTCGCCGCGCATCTGGAGCGGATGCTGCGCGCCTCCAGCCTCGATGCCACGTTCGATCCGGCGCACCTGCCGCTGCTGCCCGGCGCGCGTGAACTCGCCGATCCCGAGACGGTGATGGCGTGGCCGGAGATCGCCGGCGGGCTGCTCGCGGGCATCGCCGCGGAGCGCGCGGACTCCTGTCTCGCCGCGCTTGCCGGCGCCGGCTACGCGGCCGCCGTCGTCGCCCGTGTGATACGGGCGTAGACGGCGGCGCTTCCGGCTACACGAAGGTCAGCAGCCGGCGCGGGGTCTCGACAAGGATGTCGTTGATCTCCGACTCCTCGAACTCGCGGCGGCGCATCAGCGGCAGGATGCGGTTGTGGATATGCGCGTATCCCCAGCCGCCCCAGCGCGTCATGTGCGCGCGGTGGCAGATGTCGTGCGCGATCACCACCTGGCTGCGATGGCCGCGATCGAGCACCTTGCGGATCGCCCGCAGCCGGCCCGCATCGTTGGGCATGTCGATGTCGAGGTTGGGGCGGTAGTAGCTGCTCTCCTGCCCGAACAGGTCCCATTCCAGCACCACGCCGGTATCGGCGAGGCGGAACAGCGCATCGTCGTCGAACAGGGTGCGGTCGATGTGGCACATGATGGTCCGCGACGGATCGCCGCCATTCGCGCGGATGAAATCCATCACCTCCTGCGGCTGGTCCTGCCGCCGGCCGGGATGGATCGTCAGCGCCGCGCCGGTGTGCTGCTGCGCGATCAGCGCGCCGGCGAGCACCTTGCGCTCCAGCGCCGTCCACGGGTTCTGGCAGCCGATCTCCCCGATCAGCCCGGCGCACACATCCGTGCCCCACATACCGGTCTGGACCTGCGCGACCATTTCCTCGGCGAAGCTGTCGATGCTGCGCCCGTGGTTGGCCGGGTCCTGGTACTCCTCCACGTAGTGGCCGCAACCCATGACGATGTTGCAGCCCGTGGCGCGGGCGACGTCCGCGAGACCGTTCGGGTCGGGCTCGATCCCGCCGATGGTCAGCTCGACGATCGTCTCGCAGCCGGCGGCCTTCGCCTCGGCCACCGCCTCGATCGCAACGCCCACGTCGCGCTGGATCGCGTTCGCGTTGCTCTGGTCCATCGTGGACATCTGGCCCCAGTGATCGGCCAGCACGTCCGGCTCCGGTCCCACCGGCTCGTTGCGCCGCGCGGGCGGAACGAGGTTCCACAGCAGATGCTCGTGCATCAGCGTGGAGCCGAGCGTGGCCGGATCGACGATGCCGAGCACCGTCTGCGCCTTGCCGCGCAATTCGTCGCGTGTGGGCATACGATCAACGGGCTCCGCGTTGGTCAGGCTGCATCATCGGATCGATTCCATCCGTTGTTGTGCACCCGCGAGCGTGGACCGATCAGGTGGTCTCCGCCAAGGCCTGTTCGACCGCCTCGTGCAGGCGCGCGCCGTCCGGCCGGTCGGAGGATCCGAACATCGCCCGGATACGCCCGTCGCGGCCGACGAGGACCTTGTTGAAGTTCCAGCGCGGCTCGCCGAATCCCTCGTCGCGTACCCAGCGATAGAAGGGATGCGCCGCGTCGCCGCGCACGTGGCTCAGCGCGGCGAGCGGGAAGTCGATTCCGAAGGTGACCTCGCAGAACTCCTTCACCTTCGCGTTGCTGTCGCTCTCCTGATTGAAGTCGCCCGACGGCACGCCGATCACGGAGAAACCGCGCGCGGTCATCTCCTCGTGCAGCTTCTGCAACCCTTCGTACTGGTAGGTGAAACCGCAGAAGGACGCGGTGTTGGTCACCAGCAGCACACGGCCGCGGAACTGCGCAAGCGGCAGCGGCGCGCCGTCGATGCCCGGGAAGGTGAAATCCCACGCGCGCGGGGATGCGGGTGCGGCGGCCATCAGCAGCGGCGCGCCAAGCAACAGTGTGCGGCGGTCAACCATATCGCTCCTCCAGCCACGGATCGGCATTGTTGTGATAGCCGCGGACTTCCCAGAAGCCGGGCCTGTCGTCGCGCGCGAACTCGATGCGGCGCACCCATTTGGCGGATTTCCACAGGTAGTAGCGCGGGATCAGCACGCGCACCGGCCCGCCATGCTGGCGCGTGATGGGCGTGCCCTCCCATTCGTGCACGAGGAACACGTCCGGCTGGTCGAACTGATCCAGCCGTACGTTCGTGGTGTAGCCGTCATGCGAATGGAACACGATATGCCGTGCCTCATCCTTTGGGCGGCACAGCTCGATCAGCGTGCGCGCGGCAACGCCCTTCCAGCGATTGTCGTAGCGGGACCACTGGGTGACGCAGTGGATGTCCGACACGGATTCCACCTGCGGCAACGCCATGAACGCATCCCAGTCGAGAGCGGTCGGCAGCGCCACCAGCCCGTCCAGCCGCAGGCGGAAGTCATGGCGCGCGATGTCGGGCTGCACGCCGAGATCGAGCACCGGCCAGTCCTTCACCAGACGCTGGCCGGGCGGCAGGCGCTGCGCGCGCGGATCGGCGGTTTCGCCCGTGAGCAGGCGGCCTTCACGCGCCCAGCGCCGCTTGGTGTCGATCAGCTTGTCCCTGATCTGGCCGGTCCACGTGGGGTCCTCGTCGGCCATCCACTCCTCCTGCTCGCCCGGAGACTAGGCCCGTCAGGGTAGGCGCGCGAGGAACGTCTCCGTCAACGGGCCCCACACCGCCGGGCCGCCCGCGCCGAAGAACAGGCGGTGCCCGTCGGTGCCGTAGGGACCGAGCGCGTGCATGGCGGCCGTGCCGCCGGCGTCGGTGAAGGCGCGGTGCAGCGCGGCCGCCAGTTCGGGCGCGAAGAAGCTGTCATTGGCGGCGTAGATCCACAGCATCGGCGTGCGCGCCGTGGCGCCGAAGGCGCGGGCGGCCTCGATCAGCCGGTCGGGGCTGCAATTGGCGTTGGGTATGCCGTCCTTGTATCCGCCGCGCCCGCCGGCGAAGTTCAGGAAGCCCGCGACATCGGCCGGGTTGCGGGCGGCGAGCGCGATGGCGGCCCAGCCGCCGGCGGACTGTCCCGCGACCACGATCCGCTGCGCACCCCGCGCCTTCGCGGCCGCGACCACGGCGGCGAGATCATCCGCCGAGGCCTCGCCCGCGGCGCGGAAATTGGCATCCCAGCAGTGGCCGAACCCTTCCGCCCAGCGTCCGCCGGTCTCGCCATAGCCGCGGCGCATCGGCGCGATCACGGTCCAGCCGCGCGCGGCGAACCAGCGTACCGCCTCGGACCCGCAGGCGACCGGCGCCATCCCCGGCCGCGCGGCGGCGCGCGGCGGCGAACCATGGGCGATGATGGCGACGTTTCCCGTCTCCCGCTCCGCCGGACACAGCCGGGCCACGAGCGTGACGCCGCCGGGGCCCGGAATGCGCAGCATCTCCTCGGCCCGCGCGCCGGCAGTCAGCAGCACGACCAGACCCAGCGCCGCGATCCGCCTCACCATCCTGTCGCCCCTGCCTCGGTGACGGTCAGGATAGTCCCGGAATGCGCCGGCGGCGCGGCTCAGTCGCCCCGCTCCAGCCAGCGCTTCACGTACACGTCACGCCCTGCCGCGATCGCGACCGCCGTCAGCGGCGCGGCGACCACGAGGCCCAGCAGGCCGAACAGCGTCCCGAGCACGAGCTGCATCAGCAGCAGCAGTGCCGGCGGCATGTCGGCGGCGCGGGATTGCAGCATGGGCGTGACGAGGTTGCCCTCCACCGCCTGCACGCCGACGTACAGCAGCGCCACCTGCACCGCGAGCGCGGGCGAATCCGCCAGCGCGAGCACCACCGCCGGCACGGCCGCCATCACCGGGCCCAGCACCGGGATGAAGGTGAGCAGGCCGGTGATCAGGGCCAGCACCGCCGACAGCTTCACCCCGAGCAGCATCAGCCCGACCCAGGTGAGCGCGCCGACCACCGCCATCGCGGCGAGCTGCGCGCCCAGCCAGGCCGACAACGCATCGGTGGAGGAGGATACCAGCCGGTCCGCGTCCTCCCGGATCGTCGGCGCCGCCAGCGCCATGATGCCGATCCGGTACACCCGCGGTTCCGCCGCCGCGTAGACGGCGAGCAGCGCGACGGTGACCGTGGTGCCGAGTCCGCCAAAGATGTTTCCTATGACCGCGGTCGCCGTCCCCGCCGCCTCCTTCCCCGCGGTGGCGAGCGAGGAGGTGTCGATCCGCTGGATCATGTCGTTCAGCCACGGGTAGTGGGCGATGCGTTCCTGCACGGCCGCCACGGCGGCGGGGAACTGCTCCGCCAGCAGCCGCGCTTCCTCCGCGATCACGGGTGCGGCGAAGATGCCGGCGGCGACCAGCACGCCCACCAGCGTGAGCGGCACCGCCATCAGCGTGGCCCAGAGCGGCAGGCCCGTCCGGCGCGTCATCCACACCGCCGCGCGCCGCCAGCCCACGGCGAGCATCGCGCCCGCGAAGGCCGCCAGCACCGCCTCCGGCACCAGCACCAGAAGCAGGACGATGAACACGAAGGGGAACAGGATGGAGAGCGCGGCGCGGGACATACGGCCCCAACGGCCAAGGCCGAGGCGGGTTGCAGCAAAGGTTCCGCTGTCGTGCCGGAGGGGGCAGCGATCCCGGTCCCGCAGGCGAGCGGGATTGCCGCTACGGGCGTCCTATCAACCGCCGCGCGCCCCGCTCAGGACCGTCCGGCATTCTCCGCAAGCAGCGACACGGCCTGCGCCGCGATCGGGTCGAGGCCCTCACCGCCCGCCTTGCCATGGGCGATGATGGCCTTGCGCATGCGCGGCTCCCAGAATTTCTCCAGATGATCGGCGACCATGGTGGGCGCGGAGGCCTCGTCCTGTGATCGGAAGAAGATGGCGATCTGGTTCGCCATGCGGACAAGCTTCTCAGACGACATAGCCGCTCGTTGATCCGATGCTGCCGGGTGTTGCGAAGGCGGCGCGGGCGGCGCTGCCGAAGATGATGCGGCCGGGATGGGTGAACACCTCGAACCCGTCGCTGCGGGCGATCGCGACCAGTGTGATGCCCGCCGCCTCCGCCGTCGCCACCGCGAGCGCGGTGGGGGCCGAAACCGCGACCAGAACGGGACAGCCGGCGACGGCCAGCTTCTGCACCATGTCCACGGAGGCCCGGCTGGTCACCAGCGCCGCACCGGCGCGCATCGCACCGCCGCGCCGCGCCATCGCGCCGCAGAGTTTGTCGAGCGCGTTGTGGCGGCCGATGTCCTCCCGCACCGCCACGATCCCTTCAGCCGGCGACCAGTAGGCGGCCGCGTGCATCGCGCGGGTGCGCATGTTGTGCGGCTGCAGCGGCGGCAGCGCACGCGTCGCCGCCAGCAACGCCTCAGCCTGGATGCTGGCGCCATCGTCCGCGACGCGGGGCGCCGGCCGCAGCACCTCCTTCAGGCTGTCGAGACCGCAGAGGCCGCAGCCGACGGGCCCCGCCATCGCCCGGCGCCGGTCCCGGAACCGGCCTTCCTGCGCATCCGCCAGCGCGATCCGCAGGTCGATGCCGAGCGGATTGGCCACCGGCTCGATGCCGGTAATCTCGTCCGGCGTGGCGACGATCCCTTCGGCCAGGCTGAACCCGACGGCGAAGTCCTCCAGGTCGGACGGCGTCGCCATCATCACCGCATGGGTCGTGCGGCCATAGGTGACGGCGATCGCCACTTCCTCGGGGATGGTGCGCGCGGTGGAGGAGACAGCGCCGCTTCGCCAGACCGTACCGGTCACCTCCACGAGCGGCACGGGCATCGCTGGCTTCATTCCGCGGCGTCGAGCGTGGCGATGCGGCGGCTCACCGCGCTGTGCTCCTGATAGCGCTCCTGCCATTCGGAGGGGCCGTTGCACAGCGCCACCTGCACGGCCGTCACCTTGTATTCGGGGCAGTTGGTCGCCCAGTCCGAGTTCTCCGTGGTGACGACGTTGGTCTGCGTCATCGGGTGGTGGAAGGTCGTGTAGACGACGCCCGGCGCCACCCGGTCCGTGACGTTGGCGCGCAGCGTGGTCTCGCCGACGCGGCTGTGCAGCAGCACCAGATCGCCGTCGCGCACGCCGCGCTGTTCGGCGTCGTGCGGGTGGATCTCCAGCACGTCCTCGTCATGCCAGACGACATTCGCCGTCCGCCGCGTCTGCGCGCCGACATTGTACTGCGACAGGATGCGCCCGGTGGTCAGCAGCAGCGGGAAGCGCGGGCCTGTGCGTTCCTCGGTGGGCACGTATTCGGTGATCATGAACCGGCCGCGGCCGCGCACGAAACCGTCCACATGCATCACCGGCGAGCCTTCCGGCGCCTTCTCGTTGCAGGGCCACTGCACGGAGCCGAGCGCATCGAGCCGTTCGTAGGAGACCCCGGCGAAGCTCGGCGTGGTGCGCGCGATCTCGTCCATGATCTCGGACGGGTGGCCGTACCGCCAGTCGAACCCCATGGCGCGCGCGAGGCCGAGCGTCACCTCCCAGTCCGCCAGCCCGTTGCGCGGGGTCATCACCCGGCGCACGCGGTTGATGCGGCGTTCGGCGTTGGTGAAGGTGCCGTCCTTCTCCAGGAAGGTCGAGCCCGGCAGGAAGACGTGGGCGTAGTTCGACGTCTCGTTGAGGAAGAGGTCGTGGACAACCACGCACTCCATCGCCGACAGCCCGGCAACGACGTGCTGCGTGTCGGGGTCGGACTGCACGATGTCCTCGCCCTGGATATAGAGCCCCTTGAAGGAACCTTCGACCGCGGCGTCGAACATGTTCGGAATGCGCAGCCCGGGCTCGCGGTCGAGCGTGACGCCCCACATGCTCTCGAAGATCTGCCGCGTCGCATCCTCCGAGATGTGGCGATAGCCGGGCAGTTCGTGCGGGAAGGACCCCATGTCGCAGGAACCCTGCACGTTGTTCTGCCCGCGCAGGGGGTTCACGCCGACGCCGGGCTTGCCGAGGTTGCCGGTCGCCATGGCGAGGTTGGCGATCGCCATCACCGTGGTGGTGCCCTGGCTGTGCTCCGTCACGCCGAGGCCGTAATAGATCGCGCCGTTGCCGCCGGTGGCGTAGAGCCGCGCGGCGCCACGGATCAGTTCCGGCGCCACGCCGGAGAAGGCGGCCACCGCCTCGGGGCTGTTGCGTTCCTCCGCGACGAAGCTCGCCCAGTGCTCGAACGCACTCCAGTCGCAGCGTTCGCGCACGAAGGTCTCGTCGACCAGACCCTCGGTGACGATGACATGCGCCATCGCATCCAGCACCGCGACATTGGTGCCCGGCCGCAGCGGCAGGTGGTAGGCGGCCTCGACATGCGGCGTGCGCACCAGATCGATGCGGCGCGGGTCGATCACGATCAGCTTCGCGCCCTGGCGCAGCCGCTTCTTCAGCCGCGAGGCGAAGACAGGATGTCCGTCGGTCGGGTTCGCACCGATGACGATGGCCACGTCCGTCTGCTCGACGGAATCGAAATCCTGCGTGCCGGCGGAGGTGCCGAACGCCTGCTTCAGCCCGTACCCGGTGGGCGAGTGGCACACGCGGGCGCAGGTATCGACGTTGTTGTTGCCGAACCCGGCGCGCACCAGCTTCTGCACGAGGAAGGTCTCCTCGTTGGTGCAGCGGGAGGAGGTGATGCCGCCGATCGCGTACTTGCCGTGCGCCTGCTGGATGCGCTGGAAGGTGCGGGCGACATGGCCGAACGCTTCCTCCCAGCTCACCTCCCGCCACGGATCGGTGATGCGTTCGCGCAGCATCGGCTTCAGCACGCGGTCGCGGTGCGTGGCATAGCCCCAGGCGAAGCGGCCCTTCACGCAGGAATGGCCGCGATTGGCCTTGCCATCCTTGTAGGGGACCATGCGCACCAGTTCCTCGCCGCGCAGCTCCGCCTTGAAGGAGCAGCCGACGCCGCAATAGGCGCAGGTGGTCACGACCGAGCGTTCCGGCTGGCCGATCTCGATCACCGATTTCTCGGTCAGCGTCGCGGTCGGGCAGGCCTGCACGCAGGCGCCGCAGGAGACGCATTCGGAGCCGAGGAAGCTCTCGTGCATGCCCGGCGAGACGCGGCTGTCGAAACCGCGGCCTTCGATGGTCAGCGCGAAGGTGCCCTGCGTCTCCTCGCAGGCGCGCACGCAGCGCGAGCAGACGATGCATTTCGACGGGTCGTAGTCGAAATACGGGTTGGAGGTGTCCTTCGGCAGGAAGCGGTCGTTCTTCGCCCCGCCGCGTTTCGCCGTGATGTGGTTGGCGCCCTCGTAGCCGTAGCGCACGTCGCGCAGCCCGACCGCGCCGGCCATGTCCTGCAGCTCGCAGTCGCCATTCGCCGCGCAGGTCAGGCAGTCGAGCGGATGGTCTGAGATGTAAAGCTCCATCACCCCGCGCCGCAGCCGCTTCAGCCGCTCCGTCTGGGTATGCACCACCATCCCCGCCGCGACGGGGGTGGTGCAGGAAGCGGGCGTGCCGCGCACGCCGTCGATCTCGACAAGGCAGAGCCGGCAGGAGCCGAACGCCTCGACGCTGTCGGTGGAACACAGCTTCGGCACCGTCGTGCCGGCCTCCATCGCCGCGCGCATCACCGACGTGCCTTCCGGCACCGTCACGGGCCTTCCGTCGATGTTCAGCGTCACCGTCGTGGTGGCGCTGGAGGCGGGGGTTCCGTAGTCGGTCTCACGGATGAGGGTCATGGCGCGCCTCACTCTGCGGCCTGGGCGACAGGCGCCCGGCCGGTGAAGTCGTCGGGGAAATGGTGCATGGCGCTCCGCACCGGATAGGGCGTGAAGCCGCCGAGCGCGCAGAGCGATCCGAAACGCAGCGTGTCGCAGAGGTCCTCGGCGAGCAGCAGGTTGTCCTGCACCGCGATGCCGGCGCGGATGCGGTCCATCACCTCCACGCCACGGGTTGAACCGATGCGGCAGGGCGTGCACTTGCCGCAGGATTCGATCGCGCAGAACTCGAAGGCGAAGCGCGCCTGCGCCAGCATGTCCACGCTGTCGTCGAACACCACCACGCCGCCATGGCCGATCAGCCCCTCGCGCGCGGCGAACGCCTCGTAGTCGAAGGGCGTGTCGAACAGGGCGGGCGGGAAGTACGCGCCGAGCGGCCCGCCCACCTGCACCGCCTTCACCGGACGGCCGGTGGCGGTGCCGCCGCCGATCTCCTCGACCAGTTCGCCCAGGGTCATGCCGAAGCCGGCCTCGAACAGCCCGCCATGGCGGATGTTGCCGGCGAGCTGGATCGGCATGGTGCCGCGCGAGCGCCCGAAGCCGAGCGCCGCGTAGGCCGCCGCGCCGTGGGTGAGGATGGTGGGCACGGCGGCGAAGGTCAGCACGTTGTTGACCACGGTCGGGCAGCCGAACAGGCCCTTGTGGGCGGGCAGCGGCGGCTTGGCGCGCACCTGCCCGCGCTTGCCCTCGATGCTTTCGAGCAGCGCGGTCTCCTCGCCGCACACATAGGCGCCGGCGCCGACGCGGACCTCCAGATCGAAGGCGCGGCCGCTGCCGAGGATGTCGGCCCCGAGCAGACCCGCACCGCGCGCGGTCGCGATGGCCTTGCGCATGCGCGCGATGGCGTGCGGGTACTCGGAGCGGATGTAGATGTAGCCATGGGCCGCGCCCACCGCGAGCCCGGCGATCGCCATGCCCTCGATCAGCAGGAAGGGATCGCCTTCCATCAGCATGCGGTCGGCGAAGGTCCCGCTGTCGCCCTCATCGGCGTTGGCGACGATGAACTTGCGCGCGCCGGTCGCGCCCAGCGTCGTCTTCCACTTGATGCCGGCCGGAAAGCCCGCGCCGCCGCGCCCGCGCAGCCCGGACTCCGTGACCGTGGCAACGATCGCCTCCGGCGTCATCGCCAGCGCCGCGCGCAGCCCGGCGAGCCCGCCATGCGCCTCGTACTCCGGCAGCGAGGCGGGATCGATCACACCGCAGCGGGCGAAGGTGAGGCGCGTCTGCCGCGCCAGGAACGGGATCTCTTCCGGTGGGCCGAGGCAAAGCGCATCGCCCCTGCCCTCGAGCATGCCGCCATCGAACAGCGCGGGCACATCAGCGGGGCGGACGGGGCCGAAGGCGATGCGACCCTGCGGCGTCGTCACCTCGACCATCGGCTCCAGCCAATACAGCCCGCGCGAGCCGGTACGGATGATCTCCACCGGCGTGCCGCGCCGCGTGGCCTCCTCCGCGATCGCGCGCGCCACGCGATCCGCGCCGAGGGCAACCGCGCCGGCATCGCACGGGAGGTGGATACGCGTGGTCATCGCCCCACGACCTCGCCGATCATCTCCACCGCCGCGGCGTCGATCCGGCCGACGACCTCGCCATCGACCATGCCGGCCGGTGCGCAGGCACAGAGGCCGAGGCAATAGACCGGCTCCAGCGTCACGCGGCCATCGGGGGAGGTTTCGCCCATGCCGATGCCGATCCGCTCCGCGACCGTGGTCGCGACGGTGGCGGAGCCCATCGACTGGCACGCCTCCGCCTGACACAGCTTCACCACGTGACGCCCCGGCGGGGCGGTGCGGAAGTCCTGATAGAAGGTGACGACACCGTGGATCTCCGCCCGGGTGCGGTTCAGGGCCGCGGCGACCATCGGCACCGCCTCGGTGGGGATGAAGCCGAGCGCCTCCTGGATCTCATGCAGGATGGGCAGGGCCGCGCCCTCCATCCCGGCATGCCGGTCAAGCGCTTCGCGTATCAGGCGGGCCCGTTCCCCCAAATCGTTCCTCCATGTGGTGCCGGCGCCTTGTTCTCACCAAGCCGTCTTTCAGGGCGGAACTATCCGGACACCTGCGCGGTCTTGGCCCGACGCTCGTACAGTCTTGGCCTGCTCATCAGGCAGCAAGACCATACCACCATGAAGCAGTTCGTTCATCCGAAGCAAAACTTGTCATGCTGCGGCGCAGAAGAAACCGATATCGATCAGGGAAGCGGGAAGCCGGTTCCTCGCTGATCTCGCAGCCTCACCCGACAGCACCATGAATGGACCACTGCGCGTGGCCTTGCGGGCAGCGCGTGCTTCCCCGTGGCGAGCGCAAGCGCCCATGAGGGAACGCTCGAAGCGGCCGACATCGCCCGTCCGGCCTCACCCGCTGAAGGTGAGACCCGGACACAACTCCGTGCGCTAGCCCCTCGCCCGCAGCAGCCGCGCCTTGTCACGCTGCCAGTCGCGCTCGGCGATGGCGGCGCGCTTGTCGTGCTTCTTGCGCCCCTCGGCGAGGCCGAGCAGCACCTTCGCCTTGCCGCGCTCGTTGAAGTGGATCTGCAGCGGCACCAGCGTCGCGCCCTCGCGGGCGACCGCGCCGGTCAGCGTCTCCACCTGCTTCTTCTTCAGCAGCAACTTGCGCGGTGCGCGCGGCTCGAAGCGCGACAGCACGCCACCCTGGTATTCGGGGATGTAGGCGTTGAACAGCCACAGCTCGCCGTCGCGCTCGCCGGCCCAGGCCTCGTTCAGCGTCGCGCGGCCGTGGCGCAGCGACTTCACCTCCGGCCCCTTGAGCACGAGGCCGGCCTCGATCGTCTCGCGGATCGTGTAGTCGAACCGCGCCTTGCGGTTCTGCGATGCGATCCCGTGCGAGATCAGCCCCTTCTTGCGTTCCTCGGCCATGACATCCCGGCTGCCCTCAGTTGAGCAGGCCGACCTCCATCAGCGCCGCGCGCACCTTGTCCTTCGACGCATCCGCGAGCGGCGCGAGCGGCAGGCGGCAATGGTCCGTCCCGTGGCCGAGCAGGCTCGCCGCGTACTTCACCGGGCCGGGCGAGGTCTCGCAGAACATCGCGTCATGCAGCGGCACCAGCCGGTCCTGCAGCGCGACCGCGTCGTCCGCGCGCCCGTCCTGCCAGGCCTGATGCATGTCCGCGCACAGCCGCGGCGCGACATTGGCGGACACGCTGATGCAGCCGTCGCCACCGGCGGCGAGGAAGGAGACCGCCGTGTGGTCCTCACCCGAGAGCTGGCAGAACCCCACGCCGCAGGCGCGGCGCTGGTGCAGCGGGCGGGCGAGGTTCGCGGTCGCGTCCTTCACGCCGACGATGTTCGGGTGCTTCGCGAGCCGGCCCATCGTCTCCACGCTCATGTCCACCGCCGACCGGCCGGGGATGTTGTAGATGATGATCGGCAGGTCCACCGCATCCGCGATGGCCTTGTAATGCAGGTACAGGCCTTCCTGCGTCGGACGGTTGTAGTAGGGCGTGACCACCAGCGCGGCGTCGGCGCCCGCCTTCTTCGCGTGATGGCCGAAATCGATCGCCTCCGCGGTGGAGTTCGACCCGGTGCCGGCGATCACCGGCACGCGGCCCTTCGCCACCTCCAGCGTCAGCTCCACGACGCGCTTGTGTTCCGCATGCGACAGGGTCGGGCTCTCGCCGGTGGTGCCCACCGGCACCACGCCGTGCGTGCCTTCCCGCAGTTGCCAGGCGACGAAATCCTGGAACGCTTTCTCGTCGATGGACCCGTCGCTGCGCATGGGCGTGATCAGGGCGACGAGCGATCCCTTGAACATGGCGTTCCTCTGGCGTTTTCGTGTTCGCGGAAACGACGACCCTATGCGCGCGGGGGATACGCCGCAACCGCCTCCTCTGGCATGGTGGGCTGCCATGCGCGCCGCCCTGCTGCCCCTGCTCGCCCTGCTGGCCCTGCCCGCCCCCGCTTCCGCCCAGATGGAGGCGGTGCGCCGCGACGACTGGGCGACGGCGGAGATCGCCGCGGCCCGCCATCCCGACCCCGTCGCCTCGAAGCTCGTGCGCTATTATCGGCTGCTCGCGCCGGGGGCCGCGCCCGCCGGCGAGATCGCCCAGTTCCGGCGCGAAAACCCGGACTGGCCCGCCCAGCCCCTGCTGGCGCGTCGGTGGGAGGAGGCGGTGGCCGCCATCCTCGATGACGGGGTGGTGGTCCGCACCTTCGCCGCCACCCCGCCGCAGACCGATGCCGGACGGATGCGCTTCGCCGAGGCGCTGGACCGGGCCGCCGACCGCCGCGCGGGCGAGGCGATCCGCGTCGCCTGGGTCGAGAGCACCCTCAGCCCCGCGGCCGAGAACGACTTCCTCGGCCGCTACGGCACGCGGCTGACCCCCGATGCGCAGTGGCAGCGCTTCCAGCGCCTTGCCTGGGCCGGCAGCGCGCAGGCCGCCGCACAGGCCGGGCGGCTCGATCCGTCGCGGCAGGCGGTGGCCGAGGTCTGGCTCGCCCTGAAGCGCGACGATCCGGAAGCGCCCGCCCGCCGCACCGCCCTGCCCGCCGCGCAGCGCGCCGAGCCGGGGCTGGTGCTGGAGAACGCCCGCTTCCTGCGCCGCGCCGGACGCGACACGGAGGCTGCGGGCCTGCTGGTGGCGCAGGGCGCCGCTGCGCAGAAGGCTGCACCCGACCGCTCGGGCGCCTTCTGGTCCGAACGGCACCTGCTGACGCGGCGATTGCTGCGGGCCGGCGATGCGCGCACGGCCTACGCGCTGGTCGCCGGTCATGGGCAGGCCGACGGCGCCGATGCGCTGGAGGCTGAATTCCTCGCCGGCTGGATCGCGCTGCGCCGGCTGAACGACCCGGCAGCGGCGGAGCGGCATTTCTCGCAGCTCGCGGCCCTGTCGAAGGCGGCGATCACGCAGGGACGCGCGCTGTACTGGCTCGGCCGCGCCGCCGCCGCGCGCGGTGACACGGCGGCCGCGACATCGCGCTATCAGGCCGCCGCCGCGTGGATGACGACCTATTACGGCCAGCTCGCCGCGCTGGCGCTAGGCGAGGGCGATGCCGGTCTCGCCCAGCGCATCCGCGGCGCGCGCGATCCGGGCACGGATCAGGAAAGGCTCGCCGCCTTCGCCGGGCGGGAACTGACGCGCGCGGCCGCCCTGCTGATCGGCTGGGACGAACCGCGTCGGGCACGCATCTTCCTGCTGCGGCTGAGCGAACTGGCCCCCGACTCCGTGGACCGGGCGCTCACCGCGCGGCTCGCCACCGGGATGGGCCGGCCGGAGCTTGCCGTCTGGGTGGCGCGCCGCGCCGCGATCGACGGCACGATGCTGCCCGAGACCGGCTGGCCGATGCCCTACGACCCGCCCGCCGGCGCCGTGGAACCCGCGCTCGCCTATGCGATCATGCGGCAGGAGAGCAATTTCGAGCCCAACGCCGTCAGCCCCGCCGGCGCGCGGGGGCTGATGCAGCTCATGCCCGGCACCGCGCAGTCGGTGGCGCGCAAGCTCGGCACCCCGACCAACATCCCCCGCCTCACGGCCGACACCGATCACAACATGCAGCTCGGCACCGCCTATCTGCGGCAGGTGCTGGACGAGGCGGAGGGGTGCATGCCCTGCGCCGCCGCCTCCTACAACGCCGGGCCGGGGCGGACGCGGGACTGGCTGGCCACCAACGGCGATCCGCGCATGGGCCAGGCTGACATGATCGACTGGATCGAGATGATCCCGTTCAACGAGACGCGCAACTACGTGCAGCGCGTGATCGAGAACGTGGTGATCTACCGGGCGCGGCGTGGCGAGACGAAGCCGCACCCCCTCGCCGACTGGCTGCGCTGAGGCCCCGTGGCCAGCTTCGCACGCAACGTCGCCACCGGCTTCGGCCTGGGCCACCTGCGGGGGCCGCAGGGCACCTGGGCATCCGCGATCGCGCTGGCGCCCGGCGCGGCGCTGCTCGCGCTCTCCCCCTGGGCGCTGGCCGCGGGCGTGGTCGTGGCCTGCGTGGGCGGACTGTGGGCGGTGCGGCAGGTGAACGCCAAGGACGACCCGGGCTGGGTGGTGGTGGACGAGATCGCCGGGCAGTGGATCGCCCTGCTGCCGCTCGCCGCCCCATCGTGGCAAGGTCTCCTCATGGCCTTCCTGCTCTTCCGCCTCGCCGACATCACCAAGCCCGGCCCGATCGCGCGCATCGACCGGCGGCGGGATGCGATCGGGGTGATGGGCGACGACATCGCCGCCGGCGCGCTGGCCGCCGCCGTGCTGTGGGGCCTGCTGCTCCTGCTGCCGGGGCTCGCGCCATGATCGGCCCTGCCGCCCTCGCCGAGGCCGAGTCGCTGCTCGCGCACCTGCGGGGCCGCGGGCTGCGCGTCGCCACGGCGGAATCCTGCACCGGCGGGCTGGTGGCTGCCGCACTCACCGCCATCGCCGGCTCCTCGGACGTGGTGGAGCGCGGCTTCGTCACCTACTCCAACGCCGCCAAGACGGAACTGCTGGGCGTGCCCGCCGGGCTGATCGATACGGCCGGCGCCGTCAGCGAGGAGGTGGCGTGGCGCATGGCCGAAGGCGCGCTCGCCCATTCCGCCGCCGATCTCAGCGTGGCGGTCACCGGCGTGGCCGGGCCCGGGGGCGGCAGCGAGGCGAAGCCGGTCGGCCTCGTCTGGTTCGCCGCCGCCCGCCGCGGCGGGCCGGTCGTAACCGCGCGCGAACTGTTCTCCGGCGGCCGCGCCGAGGTGCGCGCCGCTTCCGTGCTGGTGGCCTTCAGGCTGCTGCGGCGCCTTTCCTGATCCGATGGCGGACGACTGGCATCACCGCAACCATGCGGAGGCGTTGGCCGCGCATGACACCACGCCAGCCGGCCTCGCGGCGGAGGAAGCGGCCCGGCGGCTCGCCGCACACGGCCCGAACGAGCTTGCCGCCGCCCCCGCGCGGCACCCGCTGCTGCGGCTGCTGGACCAGTTCAACAACGCGCTGATCGGCTTCCTGCTCGCCGCCGCGGTCGCGGCGCTGCTGATGGGCCACTGGGTGGACGCGGCGGTGATCGCGGCGGTGGTCGCCGTCAACGCCATCGTCGGGGTGGTGCAGGAAGGCCGCGCCGAACAGGCGCTGGCGGCGATCCGCGCGATGGTCTCCCCGCACGCCAGCGTGCTGCGCGACGGCCGGCGGGTGAGCGTGCGCGCCGCCGAGCTGGTGCCGGGGGACGTGGTGCTGCTGGAACCGGGCGACCGCGTGCCCGCCGACCTGCGCCTGCTGCACGCGCGCGGCCTGCTGATCGACGAGGCGATCCTGACCGGCGAGTCCGTCGCCGCCCACAAGCACGAAGGCCCGGTGCCGGAGCAGGCGCCGCTGGGCGACCGCACGTCGATGGCCTTCTCCGGCACGCTGGTCACCGCCGGGCAGGGCAGCGGCGTGGTGGTCGCGACCGGGCCGCGGACGCAGATCGGCCGCATCAGCGGGCTGATCGGCCAGGTGCAGCAGCTCACCACACCGCTGCTGCGACAGATGAACGCCTTCGGCCGGCGCTTCACGCTGATCGCCATCCTCTCCGCCGCGCTGCTGTTCGCGGTCGCCGTGCTGCTGCGCGGCCATAGCTGGGAGGAGGCGCTGATGATCGTCGTCGCGCTGGCCGTGGGCGTCGTGCCCGAGAGCCTGCCGGCGGTGATCACCATCACGCTCGCCATCGGCGTGCGGCGGATGGCGGCGCGCCATGCCGCGATCCGCCGGCTGCCGGCGGTGGAGACGCTGGGCGCGACCAGCGTCATCTGCTCCGACAAGACCGGCACGCTCACGCGCAACGAGATGATGGCGCGGCGCATCGCCACCGCCGACCAGACCCTGATCGCGGAGGGAGCGGGCTACGCGCCGGAGGGCGCGCTCTCCGCCCCACCGGACCGCGCGGCGGCGGCGCTGATCCGCGCCGGGCTGCTGTGCAACGACGCGCAGCTCCGGGACGCGGACGGGGTCTGGCGACCCGAGGGCGACGCGATGGAAGCGGCGCTGGTCGCGCTCGCGACGAAGACCGGGCTCGACCCGGCGGCGGAGCGCGGGGCGCATCCGCGGCGCGACGCCATCCCCTTCGATGCGCGGCACCGCTTCATGGCGACGCTGAACCGCGGCGCCGATGGCGCGGCCACGCTCTACGTGAAGGGCGCGCCGGAACGGCTGTTGCAGATGTGCGAGACGCAGCTCGGCGCGGACGGCGAGGCGCCGCTCGATGCCGCGTTCTGGCGTGCGGCCATCGACACGGCGGCGGCGGATGGCGAGCGCGTGCTGGGCTTCGCGATGCGTCCGATGCCGGCGCACGACGCGCCGTTGCAGGAGGCGGACGCGGAGACCGGGCTCGTCTTCCTCGGCCTCGTCGGGTTGATCGACCCGCCGCGGGAGGAAGCGCGCGCGGCGGTGGCCGAATGTCGCCGCGCGGGGATCGCGGTGAAGATGATCACCGGCGACCACGCCGCCACGGCTGCCGCGATCGCGCGCCAACTCGGCCTTGCCGAGGCGCCGGAAGCACTGACCGGCCAGATGCTGGATGCGGTGGACGATGCGGACCTGCCCGCGCTGGCCCGGCGCACCGCCGTGTTCGCCCGCACCAGTCCGGAGCACAAGCTGCGGCTGGTGCGCGCGTTGCAGGAAGACGGCGCCGTGGTGGCGATGACCGGCGACGGCGTGAACGACGCGCCGGCGCTGAAGCAGGCCGATGTCGGCGTGGCGATGGGGATGAAAGGCACGGAGGCGGCGAAGGAAGCCTCCGAGATGGTGCTGCTCGACGACAACTTCGCGTCCATCGTCGCGGCGGTGAAGGAAGGCCGCACCGTCTACGACAACATCCGCAAGGTCGTGGCCTGGACCATCCCGACCAACGCGGGCGAGGTGCTGGCGATCGTGGCCGCGATCGTCCTCGGCCTGACCCTGCCGATGACGCCGTTGCAGATCCTGTGGATCAACATGGTGCTCACGGTGACGCTGGGGCTGGTTCTCGCGTTCGAGCCGCCGGAGCCGGGCGTGATGGACCGCCGGCCGCGCCGGGCCTCGGCCTCGCTGCTGTCGCCGTTCCTGCTGTGGCGGGTGACGTTCGTCTCGCTGCTGTTCACCGCCGCGATCTTCGCCGTCTTCACCTGGGCCGGTGCGCGCGGGCACGATATCGCCACCGCGCGCACGATGGTGGTGAACGCGATCGTGGTGCTGGAGATCTTCTACCTGTTCAACATCCGCTACCTCGGCGGCGCATCCATCACCTGGCGCGGCGTGATGGGCACGCCCGCGGTGCTGGCGGCCATCGCGGCGGTGGTGATCGCGCAGTTCGCCTTCACCTACCTGCCCATGTTCCAGGCGGTGTTCGACACGCGCGCCGTGCCGCTGCTGGACGGGGTGATGATCGTCTGCACCGGCATCGCGCTGATGCTGGTGCTGGAGATCGAGAAGGCGGTCCTGCGCCGCCTCGGCCGTATCGAGCGTTGATCCGGCCCCCTACGGGCCAGCCTGCCGCCAGGTCAGTGCCGACAGCGTCGTCGAACAGAGGGCGATAACGGCGAGCGCCGTATTCACCGCGTGCGAGTATTCCCACTGCCGACGCAGCGCGTCCCAGTTCTCGGGAACGACCGTCCAGTTCTCCGTCGCCTGATTGGCGGGATGGGTCCAGCCGAGGAAGATCAGGAGCATCAGGACGAAGCAGCACGCCGCCAGCATGGCGAGCCGGCACGGGCCGCGCTGTGAACGGACAAGCCAGGCGAGCAGGGCGTTCATGATGATGGCAGCGGGCCAGAGCCAGCCGAGGATTGCCCATCCGGTGTAGATGGCCTGGACGGTGAAGTACTCGGCCTGTGGCAGGGCGATCTTGTTGGGCAAGGCAGCGAGATGCGCCCCCGCGGGGATGAGCGCGAGCGCGACGACGAGGATGGCGAGAAACTGGACGGTCTTGACGGTCATGCCGGTGGCCTCCGGACTGCCGGGACAGGGAGTGGTTCCCGGTGACAACGTCATGTTCGGGTCGGAAGCTGCAACTTCCGGCTGGATTTCTCAGCGCGGAGCGAGCGATAGGCCGTTGCTTGCGCGCCGGACCGCGCCGCGCGTCACGTATTCCCGCTTGCGGAAGGGTTGAGGCAGAGAGCGTCACGCACGGTCCCCTCTCCCGCCCGGCGGGAGAGGGACAGGGTGAGGGGATCTATGCGAAGGCGAAAACCTCGCCGTGGTGCCGGCGGGGCCACCCTCACCCCGGCCCTTGTGTGTAGTGGCTCGAAACGGCGAGGTAGGCGTGCTCGCCGTCGTGCGGCGGTCCGGATCCCGCCTGGCCCTGGGCTGGTCGAAGCCGTGGGAGAGTCTGGGGACCGGTCCGTCCCGGTGTTGAGCCCGAACAGTCGCCCGGGCCGCGTGGCGCGCCCGCACAGGCAAGGAGGGGCCGCCATGGGGATCGCGGAGGGTGAGGTTTTCGTCGGCATCGACGTGTCCAGGGCGCGGCTCGATGTCCATCGGCTGCCCGATGGCGCGGCGCACACGTTCGGCTACGACGCTGCGGGTCTTGCCGACCTGCTGGGCTGGCTGCGCGCGGTGCCGCCCGCCCTGGTGGTGCTGGAGGCCACCGGCGGGCTGCAGCTGCGGGCCGCCGCCGAGATCGGTGCCGCCGGGCTGGCGGTCGCGGTGGTCAATCCGCGCCAGGTGCGCGACTTCGCCCGCGCCACCGGCCGGCTGGC
>JBBCJT010000037.1:0-14356 GCA_037190665.1 Rhodovastum atsumiense
TCGACCGCGTTCAGCCCCGCCACCGTGTTCGACAGGATCGGGAAGAACGCCACGATCCAGGCCATGATCAGCAGCGCGATGCGGATATCGTCCACCCAGATGATGATCAGCGGCGCGATCGCCACG
Organism: Rhodovastum atsumiense; assembly: GCA_037190665.1. GTDB lineage: Bacteria > Pseudomonadota > Alphaproteobacteria > Acetobacterales > Acetobacteraceae > JBBCJT01. The sequence continues at coordinate 127 of JBBCJT010000037.1, forward strand.
ATCGGGGTGACCTGCAGCACCACCGCATAGGGGAACAGCGCCAGTTCCACCCAGCGCGAGGCCGCGAACAGCGCCGCGAGCCCCACGCCCGCCACGGTCGCGACCAGCAGTGCGAGGCCGGTGATCTCCAGCGTCACCCACAGGCTGGGGGCGAGCGTGTGCCAGTCGGCGAGCAGCGTCGCACCGATCGTGAGCGGGCCGGGCAGGATCCACTCCGGCACGCCGCGCGACCGCACGCCCCATTCCCACAGGCCGAGCACGAGGATGGCGATGGCGGCGGGCATGGCGATGCGCAGGATACGATCGGACATCGTCACGCCGGCCCCGAACCGGTACGCTTCGCGCGCGTTTGCCGCCAACGGGCAAGGATCGTTCGATCATGCGCACGGGAAGCTGCCAGTGCGGGCGCGTCGCCTATACGCTCACGGGGATCGCCGGCCCGCTCTATTGCTGTCACTGCACGGAATGCCGCAAGCAATCCGCCTCCGCCTTCGGCATGTCGCTGATGGCGCGGCGGGAGGCGCTGCAACTGCAACGCGGCGCGCCGCGCATGTGGTCGCGCAAGGCGGCGAGCGGGCGGACGCTGTACTGCATGTACTGCGGCGATTGCGGATCGCGCCTGTGGCACGAGAACGATGCCGGCAGCGTCTCCATCAAGGCAGGCTCGCTCGACGACCCGGTGGACGCGACGGACGCGATCCACATCTGGACGCGCAGCCGCCTCGCCGGGATCGTCATCCCCGCCCATGCGGCGCAATACGAGCAGGAACCGGACTGAGGGCCTGCGACGGCAGGCGGGACGAGCCGGGAAAAAGGGCACGATCAACCAACCTCCTCCCACGCGCCGGGCGGGTCGTAGGGATCGAGCGGCGCGATCATGTTCACGGCGGAACAGTAGCCCACCATGAGGCAGCCGAGCAGCGTGAAGATGATCGCGACGAGGCCCGGCGTCCCGGACTCCCATCGCGAGTAGAGCAGGCTGGCCGCCAGGGCGATGCAGATCAGCAGGACGATCGCCATCAGCACTTTCTGGATCAGGATCTTCCCCAGGAAATCCAGCCACGGGCCCAGCCCCGCGAGCCAGATGTCGACGTCATCCAGGCTGAAGCCGAAGATCCCGCCAAGTGCCATCAGCACGGCGCCGATGCAGAAGAACAGCAGGACCATGAACAGGAGGCAGCCGGCGAGAGGACTGCCGATGCGCGCCTCGCCGATCGGCGAGATGCGTACGATGTCGGAGATGCGCCAGAGCCACGCGACGAATTGGCCGATGAAGCGGAACATGCAACCACTCTCGCCAGAACAGATACCGGTCGCGGCAGGCCGCGCCGTCGCTCCGGTACGGCGTGGATAGACGCACCACCGGCGCGCGAACCCACCATGCGGAACGGAGTCCGGGCCAACCCCGACCCATGTGCGCGCCCCGCTCCGGCATGGCGCGCGCCGGGGCCCGCCCCGGCCTCATCCGGCCACGGTGTCCGCGGCCGGCATGGCGGCGCGCAACGCCTCGGCCACCTGCCCGCACAGCGCCGCGTACTCGGCGGAACTGCGGAAGCCGGCCGGGCGCGGGTGCGGCGGCAGGGCGATGTCGGCGGCGATGCGGCCGGGCCGCGGCGTCATCACCAGCACGCGCTCCGCGAGGTAGACGCTCTCGAACACCGAATGCGTCACGAACAGCGCGGTGAAGCGCCGCGCCGCCCACAGCGCCAGCAGGTCGTCGTTGAGACGGAAGCGCGTGATCTCGTCGAGGGCGGCGAACGGCTCGTCCATCAGCAGCACGCGCGGTGCCGCGACCAGCGCGCGGGCGATGGAGACGCGCATGCGCATTCCGCCCGACAGCATGCGCGGGAAGGAACGCTCGAACCCCGCCAGCCCGACCGCGGCGAGTGCCGCATCCGCACGCGCGCCCGCCTCGCCACGCGCCACGCCGCGCAGGCGCAGCGGCAGCGCCACGTTGGCGCGCGCCCGCGCCCAAGGCATCAGCGTCGCGTCCTGGAAGACGAAGCCGATGTCGCGCGCCGCGTCGGGATCCGACCATGCGATGCTGCCGGCGCTCGGCGCGACGAGGCCGGCGATCATGCGCAGCAGCGTGGACTTGCCGCAGCCGGACGGACCGAGCAGCGCGGTGAAGCCGCCCTCGCGCTGCGCGAAGCCGATATCGGCCACCGCCTCGGTGCCGGAGGCGTACCGCTTCGCCACACCGGAAAGCGACAGCAGGTCCATCCGCCGGCGCGCGCCGCGACCTAGAGGCCGACGCCCTTGTTCACGAAGTCCAGCGAATAGGCCTTCGTCACGTCCAGCCCCGGCTGGTGCACGCCGACGCGCACCAGCGTGTCATAGAAATCGCGCCAGCGTTCGGCCGTCATCGCGCCGATGCCAAGACGGTCCGCATCACCGGACTTGATGATGCCCTTGTCGTTCATCGCCTTCACGGCATACGCGATCAGCTCTTCGCTCATCTCCGGGTTGTCGCGGCGGATCAGCGCGTTCGCGGCACCCGCGTCGCGGCCGGCCATGTACTGCGCCCAGCCCTCGATGCTCGCATCCACCCAGCGCTGCACCACCTCGCGCCGGTTGGCGACCGTGCTCGCCGCCACGTCCACCGTCTGCTGGTAGTTGGTGTAGCCGGCATCGGCGATCAGATGCGCGACCACCTTCGCGCCCGCCTTCTCCGCGCTGAACGGCTCGCTGGTCAGGAACCCCTGCTGGATCGCGCCCCTGTCGGCCAGGAACGGGGCGAGGTTGAACGTGTACGGGCGGAGCTGCGCATCGGTGTAGCCGAACCGCGCCTTCAGGAACGGCCAGTAGGTCACCCGCCCGTCATTGCCGACCATGATCGGCTTGCCGGCCAGCGCCTCGAAACTGTCGTTGCCCGCGCCCGCATGCGCCATCAGCACCTGCGGGTCCTTCTGCATCGTCGCGAACACGGTCAGGAACGGCAGGTTCTGGCGCACGTAGTTCAGCGCCTGAAAACCGTTGGACATGAACATGTCCACCCGCCCGGCCAGCAGCAGCGCCGCCCCGTTCACCTGCGGCCCGCCCTGCCGCAGCTCGCAGTCGATACCGTGGCGGCGATAGATGCCGGCCGCGACCGCCTGGTAGTAGCCGCCGTGTTCGGCCTGCGCGCGCCAGTTGGTCTGGAACACCACCTTGTCCAGCGACTGCGCGCGGGCACGGCGCGCGAGCGGGACCAGCATCAGCGCGCCGAGCGCGCCACGGCGGGCGATCGTGTAGGCGGGCATCGGGCATCCTCCTGCGGGGCCGGAACGAGCATAGGCGGACAGGCCGGTTGCGCGAGAGGCCCCGCCGCGCTTCCTTGCGCCCCGTCGCGCCATGGGGAACGCGGATGATCGGAGTCGACTGGGGCACAACCTCCTTCCGGGCCTTCCGCCTCGGCGCGGACGGCACGGTGCTGGAGAGCCGCGAGGGTCCGCACGGGATCATGGCGGTGGACGGCCGCTTCGCCGAGGTCCTCGCGCGCGAGACCGGCGACTGGCTCGCCGCCGGGGAGACCGAGGTGATCATGTCCGGCATGATCGGCAGCCGCCAGGGCTGGGTCGAAGCGCCCTACGTGAAGCCGCCCGCCGGCATCGCGGAGCTTGCCGCCGCCGCCGTGCCGGTGCCGTTCGACGGCGCGACCGTGCGCCTCATCCCCGGCATCTCCGCCCGCGACGCGACCGACGTGCCGGACGTGATGCGCGGGGAGGAGACGCAGATCGCCGGCATCCTCGACACCCTCGGCGATGCCCCGGCCACGATCTGCCTGCCCGGCACGCACAGCAAATGGACCCGCGTCGAGGGCGGTACGATCCGCGGCTTCGAGACGCACATGACGGGCGAGGTCTTCGCCGCACTGCGCGGCCACACCATCCTCGGCCGCGCGATCAGGCCCGGCCCGATGGTGCCGGCGGCGTTCGAGCGTGGCGTGGCCCGCGCGGCGGAACGCGGCGGGCTGCTGCACCACCTGTTCGGCGTGCGCGCGCTGGGGCTGACGGGGGAACTGGCCGAGGCGGAGACGTCCTCCTACCTCTCCGGCCTGCTGATCGGCCACGAGATCGAGGCGGCGCTGGCCGATGCGGTCGCGCCGATCCACCTCGTCGGCACCGCGGCGCTGTGCGCGCTCTACGAGCGCGGGCTGACGGCGCTGGGGGTCGCATCGCACACCCATCCGCCGGATGTCGCCGCACGCGGGCTGGCGCGCCTCGCGGAGGCTCTTGCATGAACACGCTCGACGACTGGCTCACCGCCTGCCCGCTGGTCGCCATCCTGCGCGGCATCCGGCCGGAGGAGGCCGAGGCGATCGGCGCGGCACTGGTCGATGCCGGCATCGTGGTGCTGGAGGTGCCGCTCAACTCCCCCGACCCGCTGCGCAGCATCGCGCATCTGGCCGCCGCCCTGCCGCGGGCGCTGGTGGGCGCCGGCACGGTGACGGACCCGGCGGACGTGGCGCGCATCGCCGAGGCCGGCGGGCGGCTGATCGTCACGCCGCATGCCGATCCGGAGGTGGTGAAGGCCGCGAAGGCGGCCGGCATGCTGGCGGTGCCCGGGTTCTTCACCCCCGCCGAGGCCTTCGCGCTGCTGCGCGCGGGGGCTGACGGGCTGAAGCTGTTCCCGGCCGAGGCCGCCTCCCCCGCCGTTCTCAAGGCGCTGCTGGCGGTGCTGCCGAAGGGCACGCCGGTGCTGCCGGTGGGCGGCATCGGGGTGGAGAACATTCCCGCATGGCGCGCGGCGGGCGCGGCGGGGTTCGGCATCGGATCCTCGCTGTACCGGCCGGGCGACACGGCGGCTTCGGTCGCGGCGAAGGCGCGCGCGCTGATGGAAGCGGTCGGGGGCTAGGCCCGGACTGACTGATCCAGCCCGGGCATGACGGTAGCGCCGAAGGCGATGGCGCTGAACATCCGACAGCCATCCACCCGAGGATGCCGTGCGAGAGCGGGCCGTGCGGCGACAGGCGCCGCCTCTGCGACGAGGACGGCACGAAGGGCGGCGCCAGGCCGGCCAGGCTAGAAATCTTCCGACGGGAGCGGGCCGAGGCCCCACGGATTCAACGGCGTGTTGGCAGGCAGGGGATGGATGTAGACCGCAGCAGTGCCCGGCAGTGTCAGCGCGGGGAATTGTATCCAGGTGATCGGGATCCAGACGCCCTTCCCGCCACCGAGCTTATCCATCGCGAAAAACTCAGCGATCTTCGCAAAAACACCGATGGCAATTGCCTGAGACAAGGGGCCAAACATGTTGACGAGGGCGACCGTGAAAGCCCCGGATGCCGCCTTCAATCCTGCTCCGATCAATACCGCAAACGCCTCTGCCCCGAGGGCGCCACCTTCCAACTGACCAAGAAGATGGGGACCGATATAGATATGAACACCTGTCCATAAAGGCTTAATGAGAATTTGTGTTTCTCTTATATCTTTTTTCGTAGCTCTTCGGACCATTGGCTTCGGTTGCTTCTTGGTCAGATGCTCCCTGACGTCTTCGACCAGCTTTCGATAAGCTGCGGGCGGCGTGAGCCCCAGGTCGGAAGAGTCCATCTTGGCCCCCTTCATTGCGATATTGAATCTTATCGCTGCGGGACTCGTTGTGCAATCGCAAGAATTTTTGGACGCCGTGAGCATGCCGCAGCCCGACGAGGACCGGAAGATCGGCGCCGGGGTGTAGCGACCCCGGGTCGAAGCGCGCCGATGGCGCCTGCGTCGTGCCGTCTCGTGGCAGCAATCGCGCCCGGTCCGACAAGCAGAACCACAGCAGCCGCGATATGAGCGGCGGCGTGGCACGGCGGCACCTGCACCGCTCGCGGCATACGCGCGGTCGCGTCGCTTCACGCAACCAACTGGTCCTGAGCCTGAAGCCTTTTCCGATCGGTCCGCTCCCGCGTGAGCGGAAAATGCCCTACGCGCCCAGCAGCCCCGCCACCGCCGCCAGCCTTTCCCGCGTCCCGCGATCCGCCTGCCCGTTCACCGCCTCCGGCCGCCAGTGCCGCTGGAACGCCCGCAGCACCGTCGACAGCGCGGCATCGAGCGCCCCTTCCGCCGCCACGCGATAGCCGACCGCCGCCAGCATCGCGCGCACCGGCCCCAGCGCCTCCGCGTCCCGCACCGCCCCGGTGATGTCGTCGCCGGGCGTGTCGAAGGGCCAGAGTCCCACCCCGTTCTCGGCCAGTCCCCGCCAGTCGAACCGCTCCCCCGGGTCGTCCTTGCGCTCCGGCGCGACGTCGCTGTGCGCCAGCACGTTGCGCGCGGGAATAGCGTGGCGGGACAGGATCTCCAGGCACAGGTCGCAGGCGGCGGCGGTCTGCAGCGCGGTGAAGTCGCGATAGCCGTATTCATGGCCGGGATTGACGATCTCGATGCCGACCGAGCGTGCGTTGATATCCGTCGCGCCGCGCCAGAACGCCACGCCCGCATGCCAGGCGCGGCGGTCCTCCGGCACCAGCCGCAGCACGGACCCGTCCTCGTCCACCATGTAGTGGGCGGAGACCTTCGCCGCCGGGTCGCGCAGCCGGTCCACGGCCTCCGCCGCCGTGCGCATGCCGGTGTAGTGCAGCACGATCATGTCCACGCCGCGCCCCTCGGGGCGTGCGTCGTGGTTCGGGCTGGGCAGGTCGCGGATGTGCAGCAGGCTCACCGCCGGCCGCGTCCTCTCGTGAGGATGGCAGTCGTGGCTGCCTCGGCCCTCTCCCGCAGACGGGAGAGGGAGAAGGCAAGGCGCGTCACGCAACGTCCCCTCTCCCGCCCGGCGGGAGAGGGACAGGGTGAGGGGATTCGGACAGAGGCAAGACATCGCCGTGGTGCGGGTGGACGCCCCCTCACCCCGGCCCTCTCCCGCAGGCGGGAGAGGGAGAAATGCGGCGCGTGGATCACAGCGCCCGCTCCTTCTTGATCGCATTCCAGGCGGCGTTGATCTCCGCCACCTTGGCGGTCGCGCGGGCGACGAATTCCTGCGGCACGCCACGCGCGGCGAGCGTGTCGGGGTGGTTCTCCCGCATCAGCCGCCGCCAGGCGGTGCGCAGTTCCTCGTCGCTCGCCTCGCGCGCCATGCCGAGCACGGTGTACGGATCGGGCCCGGTCGGCTCGCCCCGCGGCCCGGCGCCGCCCATCGCCCGCTCCCAGGCCATATGCGACAGGCCCATCGCGCGATGGACGGATTCGAGGAACAGCCGCTCGCGCCCGTTGATCGGCGCATCCGCGCGCGCGATCGCGAACAGCGCGGCGAGCACGTCCTCCAGCATCCCGCGATTGTCGGCGAAAGCCGCCCCCAGCCGCTCGGCGAAGGGCACAGCGCCGTCCGCGCTGTCGCGCGCCTGATCGAACAGCCGCCCCACGTCGCGCACCGCCTCGGGCGGGATGCGGAACATGCGCTTGAAGGCGTCGATCTCGGCGCGGTTCACCGGCCCGTCGCACTTGGCGAGCTTGGCGGACATCACCACCACGGCGATGGAGAAAAGCTGCTCGCGGTTGCCCAGCAGCGCGGCGAGGTCCGCACCGTTGACGGCGAACGGCCCGCCCAGCTTGCCCGGCGAGATGGCGCCGCTGTCGGCCGCGTGCCCCAGGGCCGCGCCCACAACCGCGCCGAGCGGGCCGCCCATCGCGAATCCCGCCACCCCGCCGACGATCTTTCCCCAGAACCCCACGCGCTGCTCCTTGTCCCGCTGCCGCGGGAAACGGCGCCGGCCCTCGCCCGGAGGGCCGGCGCCGTTCTACGAAAGGCCTCCTACCACGCGCCGCGCTTGCCTCGCCACTTGGCGGAACGCATGGTGAAGCTTCGGTTTCCCGTCGGGGTTCGCTTATCGTGACTGCCTGGCAATTCTGGATCGATCGCGGCGGTACCTTCACCGATATCGTCGCCCGCGCCCCGGACGGGCGGCTCAGCACGCACAAACTGTTGAGCGAGAATCCGGAGCGTTATCGCGACGCCGCCATCGCCGGCATCCGCCAGGTGCTCGGGCTCGACCCCGGCGCGCCGATCCCGCCCGGCGTGGTCGATGCCGTGAAGATGGGCACCACGGTCGCCACCAACGCGCTGCTGGAACGCAAGGGCGAGCGCACGCTGCTGATCGTCAACCGCGGCTTCGCGGACCTGCTGCGCATCGGCAACCAGGCCCGGCCGCGCCTGTTCGACCTCGCCATCACCCTGCCGACGCTGCTCTACGAGCGCGTGGCGGAGATCGCCGGCCGCGTCGGGGTGGACGGCACCGGGATCGAGGCGCTGGACGAGGACGAGGCCCGCCGCATCTTCGCCGCCGCACGTGCGGACGGCATCGCCGCGGTGGCGATCGCGCTGATCCATGCCTGGAAGTACCCGGCGATGGAGGCCCGGCTCGCCGAACTCGCGCGCGAGGCAGGCTTCACCCAGGTCAGCGCCAGCCACGTGGTCAGCCCGCTGATGAAGCTGGTGCCGCGCGGCGATACCACGGTGGTGGATGCCTACCTGTCGCCGATCCTGCGCCGCTACGTCGATCAGGTCGCCTCCGAGCTTGGCGACACGCGGCTGTACTTCATGCAGTCCAATGGCGGGCTGGCCGAGGCGTCCTCCTTCCAGGGCAAGGACGCGATCCTGTCGGGCCCCGCGGGCGGCATCGTGGGTGCGGCGCGCACCGCCGGGATGGCGGGCTTCGACCGCATCATCGGTTTCGACATGGGCGGCACCTCCACCGATGTCGCGCTCTATGCCGGCGAGTTCGAGCGCGCGTTCGAGACCGAGGTCGCGGGCGTGCGCATGCGCGCGCCGATGATGGCGATCAACACGGTCGCCGCGGGCGGCGGGTCGATCCTGCATTTCGACGGCGCGCGCTTCCGCGTCGGCCCCGACAGCGCCGGCGCCAATCCCGGCCCGGCCTGCTACCGCCGCGGCGGGCCGCTCGCGGTGACCGACGCGAACGTGATGGTCGGCAAGATCCAGCCGCGCCACTTCCCGGCGATCTTCGGCCCCGGCGGCGACCAGCCGCTCGACGCCGATATCGTGCGCACCCGCTTCGCCGCACTCGCCTCGCAGATCGAGGCCGCGACCGGGGAGAAGCGCGATCCGCGCGCGGTGGCCGAAGGCTTCCTCGCCATCGCGGTCGCCAACATGGCCAACGCCATCAAGCAGGTCAGCGTGCAGAAGGGCCACGACGTGGCGAAGTACGCGCTGCAGTGCTTCGGCGGCGCGGGCGGGCAGCATGCGTGCCTCGTCGCGGATGCGCTGGCGATGGATGCGGTGTTCATCCACCCCTTCGCCGGCGTGCTCTCCGCCTACGGCATGGGCCTCGCGGACCAGAGCGTGATGCGCGAGCAGGCGGTCGAGATCGCCTTCACGCCCGACGCCCTCGGCCCGCTCGCCGCGGCGCTGGAGACGCTGGCCACCGAGGCGTCGGACGCGCTCGCGACCCAGGGCGCCGACCCCGCGCGCATCCAGGTCCGCCGGCTGCTGCATCTGCGCTACGCCGGCACCGATTCCGCGCTGATCATCCCCTTCGGCCCGCATGAGCGCGTGGTCGCCGCGTTCACCGACGCGCACCGCACCCGCTTCGGCTTCGCCACACCCGAACGCCCGCTGATCGCTGAGGCGGTGGCCGTGGAGGCGACAGCCGCCGGCGAGGCGGTGAACGAGGCGGGTGTCGCCGCGCGCAGCGACGGCGCGCCCGAGATCATCGACCGGGTCGAGATGTATTCGGGCGGGCAGGCGCACGACACGCCCGTCTTCGACCGCGAGCACATGCTCGCCGGCGACCGGATCGAAGGCCCCGCACTGATCCGCGAGGCGAATGCGACCACGGTGGTCGAGCCGGGCTGGACGGCGGAGATCACCCCGCTCGATCACATGATCCTGCGCCGCACCTCGCCGCGCCCGTCGCGGGTGGCGGCCGGCACGGACCGCGCCGATCCGGTGCTGCTGGAGCTGTTCAACAACCTGTTCATGAATGTCGCCGAGCAGACCGGCGCGGTGCTGCAGAACACCTCGCTGTCGGTGAACATCAAGGAACGGCTGGACTTCTCCTGCGCGATCTTCGACGCGGAAGGCAACCTCGTCGCCAACGCGCCGCACGTGCCGGTGCATCTGGGCGCGATGGGCGAGAGCGTAAAGACGGTGCTGCGGCTGCGCGGGTCCACGCTCAAGCCCGGCGACGTGGTCGCGCTGAACAACCCGTTCAACGGCGGCACGCATCTGCCGGACGTCACCGTGATCACCCCGGTCTTCGCACCGGACGGCAGGACGATCCGCTTCTTCGTCGGCTCGCGCGGGCACCATGCCGATATCGGCGGGCTCACGCCGGGCTCCACGCCGCCGCAGTCGCGCACGCTGGAAGACGAAGGCGTGGTGATCGACGATTTCCTGCTGGTGGATGGCGGACATTTCCGCGAGGCGGAGTTCCGCGACCTGCTCGCCTCCGCAAAATACCCGGCGCGCAGCCCGGACGTGAACGTCGCCGACATCAAGGCGCAGGTCGCCGCCAACGCGAAGGGCGTGGTCGAGCTGACCCGCGTGGTCGAGGAGTTCGGCTGGGAGACTGTGGCGGCCTACATGCGCCACGTGATGGACAACGCGGAGGAGAGCGTCCGCCGCGTCCTCGACCGGCTCGGCGACGGCAGCTTCGACTACCGCATGGACGACGGCGCGCTGCTGCGCGTGACGATCCGCGTGGACCACGCGAAGCGCGAGGCGGTGGTGGACTTCACCGGCACCTCGGAACAGCGGACGAACAACTTCAACGCGCCCAGCGCCATCGCGCGCTCCGTGGTGCTGTACGTGTTCCGCTGCCTCACCGGCGCGGACATCCCGCTGAACGACGGCTGCCTGAAACCGCTGCGCATCGTCATCCCGCCGCGCAGCTTCCTCAGCCCCGAACCCGGCGCGGCCGTGGTGGCCGGCAACACGGAAGTGTCGCAGGCGACCTGCAACGCCATCTTCGGCGCGCTGGGTTCCATCGCGTGCAGCCAGGCGACGATGAACAACTACATCTTCGGCGATGCGAAGCTGCAGTATTACGAGACGATCTGCGGCGGCACCGGTGCCGGGCCCGGCTTCGACGGCACGTCGGCGGTGCAGACGCACATGACCAACACGCGCATGACCGACCCGGAGATCATGGAGCTTCGCTATCCGGTGCGGCTGGAGGAGTTCGCGATCCGTCGCGGCTCCGGCGGCGCGGGCCGCTTCCGCGGCGGCGACGGATCACGGCGCCGCATCCGTTTCCTCGCACCGATGACGCTGGTGGTCGTCGCATCCCGCCGTAACGTCGCGCCCTTCGGCCTAGCGGGCGGGGCGGACGGCGCCCCCGGGCGGCAATGGGTGGAGCGTGCGGACGGCACGATCGAACAGATGAGTGGCACTTCCTCGGCCGAACTCGCCCCTGGCGATCTCGGCGTGATCGAGACCCCGGGCGGCGGAGGTTACGGCGCGCCGTGAGGCGCGCGCGCCGCCTCCTGCTGCTGGCAGCCGGCCTGCTCGCGGTGCTCGTCGCCGCGCTGTGGGTCGCGCCGCGGCTGCTCGACTGGAACAACCATCGCGCGACGATCGAGGCGCTCGCCTCCGCCTCGCTCGGCCGCGAGGTGCGGATCGAGGGGCCGATCAGCCTCAACGTCCTGCCGGAGGCGGCGCTCAGCGCGGAGGGCGTGCGCGTGGTGGATGCCGGCGACGGCATCGCCATCACCGCGCAGCAGCTACGCCTGCGCGTCGCGCTCGCCCCGCTGCTCACCGGCAAGCTGGACCCGCGCGAGCTGGAACTGCTGTCGCCGCAGATCGCCGTCCCGTGGCCGCCGGCGCGCGATGCGCGCGCGGTGCAGCCGCCCGACTGGCTCACCGATCTCAGCGCGCGGATCACGGACGGGCGCATCCATATCGGCAACGCCGAGTTCACCCAGGTGAACGCGACGCTGGCCACCGGCGGCGACGGCGAGGGCATGTCGCTCGCCGGCACCGCGACCTGGCGCGGCAACCCGCTGCGGTTCGCGACCGCCCTGTCGCGCGCCGGCTTCGACGGCAGCGCGGTGCTGGAGGCACGGGCGGAGCTGATGGGGTCCGCCTTCACCTACACCGGCACGCTCGCCGCCGATGGCGCGCTGGAAGGCCGCTTCGCCGCGTCCGGCGACAACATCGCGCGCTGGATGCCCGCACCGCCCGCGTCCTTCCGCGCCCAGGGCCGGCTGACCGGCGCCGGCGGGCTGCTGGCGGCCGACGAGCTGGAGGCCGATGTGGGCGGCGCCCGCGCGCAGGGCGCGGTGGCATTGCGGCTGACGCCGACGCCGCGGCTCGACGTGGCGATCGCCGCCGGCCGCATCGACCTCGCCGCCTGGGCGCAGGCGCTGGTGGGCGAGGCCGGCCCGCCGCTGCCCATGGGGCTCGACCTGTCCGCCGAGGGCACGGAGGTCGCGGGCGGCCAGTTGCGGCGCGTGCGGCTGACGCTCGATCTGGGCCGCGAGGCCGTGACGGTGCGCGAAGCCTCCGCCGTGCTGCCGGGCGAGGCGCAGCTCCGCCTCGCCGGCCAGATCCGCCGCGGCGAGACGCCCCGCTTCGAGGGCAGCATGGCGCTGGATGCCGGCGCGCTGCGGGCCACGCTCGGCTGGCTCGGCTGGTCGCCGGACTGGCTGCCGCCGCTCGCGCTGCGCCGCACCCAGTTCAGCGCCCGCCTCGCCGCCGATGCGGGCAGCATCGCGCTGAGCGGCATTGACGGGCGGCTGGACGAGAGCAGCGTCACCGGCGGGCTCGGCGTGCGGTCGGGCACGCGGCCTTCGGTCGATATCGGCCTCACCTTCGACCGGCTGGCGCTCGACCCGTGGATCGCCGCCCTGCCCGATCCGCGACAGGCGGCCGGTCCGGCGGAGCTCGCGCTGCGGCTGTCGGCGAAGACCGTCGAGGTGGCGGGGATGACCGTCCAGGACGGCGCGCTGGATGTCGGCATCGACGGCCCCCGCGTGCAGCTCCGGCGGCTGGAGGCGGCCATCGGCGGCGGGCGGTTCGCGCTGTCGGGCGCGCTCGGCGATGGGGGGCGGATCGCGGACGGGCTCGCCGACCTGTCGCTGCCGGAGGCGACCACGCTGATGGCGCTGGTGCCGCCCGAGTATCGCGGTTCGGAGGCGATGTGGCGCGGCGCGATGACGTTGAAGGTGCAGGCGTCAGGCCCGCCGGAAACCCTCGGCGTGCGGCTGAACCTGGAGCTGGGCGACCTGCGGCTGGAGGCGATGCCGACGGTCGATATCCCCGGCCGCCGCATGGCCGGGCCGCTGACGCTGCGTCACCCCGGCGCGCCGCGCGCGCTCGACCGGTTCGGCTTCGACACCGCCGCCTGGCTGGGCGACGGTTCGCTCGCGCTGATCGCGCAGCTTGTCGCCACGCCGCAGCGCATCGTCGCGGAGAATTTCGACCTCGCCGCCGGCGCGCTGCGCACGCGCGGGGCGCTGACGCTCGATCTGGGCGCGCGGCCAAAGCTCGCCGGCCGCGTCGCCGCCGAGGTGCTGACCCTGCCGCTGCCCTATGTGCGCGACCCGACGCCGGTGGCGTTCGCCGCGCTGCGCAACCTCGATGCGGAGGTGGCGATCACGGCGGACCAGCTTCTGCTGGGCCAGTCGCCGGTGCTGTCGCAGATCGAGACCACGATGCGGCTGCAACGGGGCGTGCTGGAACTTGCGCCGCTGACCGCGAAGCTGGGAGGCGGCGCCCTCACCGCCCGGCTCGCGCTCGATACCACGGCCCCCGCGCCGGCGCTGGCGATGGACGCGCAGCTACGCGGTGCGCAGATCGCGGGGCCGCTCCTCGATGGCGTGCCGGACCTGTCCGGCGGCACCGTCGATCTGGAGTTGGAATCCCGCGCCGGCGGCCACAGCGCGCTGGCGCTGATCTCATCGCTGACCGGGAAGGTACGGGTGTCGGCCCGCGACGGCACGTTCAACGGCTTCGCGCTGCGCGGCGTGCGGGATGCGCTGGCTCTGCCCGACGCCGCCTCCATCCCGCCCGCCGTCGAGGCCGCCCTCGCCGAAGGCAGCACCGAATTCGCGCGGCTGGAGGTCGGCACCACGCTGGACCGCGGCGTCATCGTCATCGACACGGGCACGCTGCAGGGCAGCGGCGGAGCGGCCCGGCTCGGCGGCAGCTTCGACCTGACGCGCGGGCAGAGCGAACTCACCTTCGCCATCACCCCGGACGCGGCCGGCGCGCCCCCCATCGGCCTGACGCTGTCCGGCCCGCCGGAGACCATCCGCCGCCAGACCGACCTGACCGCGCTGCTGCGGTGGCTGGCGGAAAGGTAGCGGGCGGC
>JBBCJT010000038.1:0-15651 GCA_037190665.1 Rhodovastum atsumiense
CTGGTGGCGGCGCCGCTGACGAAGCTGCTCGGCCGCTTCGGATCGGCGGTGCTGTCGCGGGTGCTGGGCGTGGTGCTGGCAGCACTTGCCGCCCAGATCGCGCTGGACGGCGTGCGCGCGGCGCTCGGCTAGGTCCCGGCCGCCATCACGCGGACGGGCAGGCCGCGCGCGATCGAGCTGCTGACCGTCGAGGTTGCCACGGCCTCGCCGACATCCGCGCCCGCCACGGCGACCTGAACCGAGGCTGCGGTGGCGAGCAGCGGGTCGCCCTCGAACGAGCGGAGGCGGATGCCATGCCGATGCGCTACGTCGTGCAGGTCGTTGCAGAGGCAGCCGTGGATGGCGAGGGCGAGAAGCTGCCCGCCGTTGAAGCTGGACTCCCGCCCGCTGGCCGATCGACCATCACCGTGCGGCCGTCGGCCGGGCCGAGGGCTGCTTCCGTGCCGGCGATGCTGCTTAGCTGGACCGTCATCGCCGGCATGGCACTGCTCCCGGTGCTCTACTTCTGGCCGAGCTTCGGCGTCGCGTTGTCCCGGCACCACGCGGCGATCTGCGCGTGGGTGGCGAACCAGCAATTGCCGCGCGCCTTGGCGTGGCGGATCACCTGTTCGATCACCCCGACGCGGCTGCGATGGCCGCTGACATGCGGGTGCATGGTGAGGATGTAGAGCCCGCCTTCCTCCCACGCGCCGTCCAGCTCGGCGATGAAGATCTCCGCCACCGACCGCGGCGGGGTGTACGGGCGCAGCGCCGAGAAGCGGACGAAATTGTAGTAGACTGCGTCGTCGCGGATCCATTCCGGCGGCAGCTCGACGATGCCGGTCGGCTCACCGTTGGCTTCCAGCTCATACGGATCGTCGTCCGCCATCAGGCTGCTGTCGTAGAGCAGGCCGAGCTCGCGGATGATGTCGAGCGTGTTGACCGAGAAATCCCACGAGGCCGTGCGGATGCCGACGGGGCGCGTGCCCGAGACCTTCTCCAGCGTATCCGCGGCCCGGAAGGTCAAGTCTCGTTCCACCCCCGGCGGCAGGCGCGTGTTCGCCTCGTGGATCCATGAGTGGATGCCGATCTCGTGCCCCTCGGCGGCGACGCGGCGCACCTCCTCGGGATGCAGCAGGGCGGAGACGGCGGGATAGAAGAAGCTCGCCGGCACCTGCTCGCGCGCCAGCAGGTTCAGGATGCGCGGCATGGCGGAACGCGCGCCGTACTGGCCCTGGCTGATGCGCATCGGGCTCTCGTCCGAATCGCGCAGCGGGATCGTCTCATGGTCGGCGTCGAAGGACAGCGACACCGCGCAGCGCGCGCCGTTGGGCCAGGCGGCGGGGAGCAGGGAACGGCCGGCCCGCGCACGGCCGATGATGCCGCGCCAGGTCTCTTCGCTCCATTCCCACGGTTCGCCGGCAGGGTGGCGTGGTGCGTCGTTCATGGGGTTTCCTCCGTCGTGCGATCCGATCATGGTGCGCGCGGAACCGACATGCCGAAAGACCTCATGACCGAGATCGCGCTGCTGACCGCGGAACAGATGCTGATGCACTACGCGCGCGGGACGCTGTCGCCGGTGCAGGTTCTGCAGGCGGTCACCGAGCGGGTCGCGCGCTACAACCCGTCCGTCAACGCGATGGTGGTGATGAACCCGCGCGCGGCGCTGGCCGCGGGCGAGAGCGAGGCGCGCTGGCGCGCCGGCCGCCCGATGGGCTCGCTCGACGGCGTGCCGGTGACGATCAAGGATCTCGTGGACGTTGCCGGGTTTCCCACGCGGCGCGGATCGCGGCTGACCGATGCCGGCCCCGTTCCGCATGATGCGCCGCTGACGATGGGGCTGAAGGCGGCGGGCGCGGTGATCGTGGGCAAGACCGCGACCACCGAGTTTGGTTGGAAGACGCCGGGCGATTGCCCGCTGCATGGCATCACGCGCAATCCGTGGTCGCTGGGCCATACGCCGGGCGGTTCCTCCTCCGGCGCGGGGGCGGCCGGTGCGGCCGGGTTCGGGCCGCTGCATGTCGGCACCGATGCCGGCGGATCGATCCGCATTCCCGCCGCGTGGTGCGGGCTGGTCGGGTTGAAGCCGACCTACGGTCGCGTGCCGCAATGGCCCGCCGGCGCCTTCGCCCCCGTCGCGGCGGCAGGACCTATGACGCGCAGCGTGCGCGACGCGGCGCTGATGCTGTCCGCCATGGCGCGGTTCGATGCGCGCGATCCGTTCTGCCTGCCCGACGATCCGCGCGACTGGCGCGACGGGATCGAGGACGGCGTGGTCGGCATGCGCGTCGGCGTTCTGCGCCGGCCCGGTTTCGATGCACCGGCCGATGCGGCCGCCGTGGGCGCGCTGGAGGCTGCCGCCGCCGTGCTCGCCGAAGCGGGGGCGGAGATCGAGGAGGTCGACCCGCAGCTCCCCGACACGCGCGCGATCTTCGGCCGCGTCTGGGGCGTGGCGCTGGCGCGGCTGGTCGACTCCTTCCCCGAGGACAAGCGGGAACTGCTCGACCCCGGCCTGCTGGAGGTGGCGCGCGCGGAAGGCGCGATGTCGGCGGGCGAGTTCCTCGGCGCGGAGGCGCTGCGCATCCATGCCGCGCATACGATGGCGATGCTGCATTGCCGCTACGATCTGGTGATGTGCCCCACGGTCCCCGAGCCGGCGCTGTCGATCGAGGACGGCACCGGCGATGCGCGCACCGCGCTGTGGACGCGGTGGGCGCCGTGGACGTTCACCTTCAACCTCACCCGCCAGCCGGCGATCACCGTGCCGGTGGGGGTGGACGGGCAGGGGCTGCCGCGCTCGGTGCAGTTCGCCGCGGCGATCTATCGCGACGATCTGGTGTTGCGCGCGGCGCGCACGGTGGAAGCCGCGTTTCCGATCACGGCGGCGCCGGCCGAATAGGGCGCTCTACGGGAGTGAGGACGCCCGCCGGGGAAGGCGGGGGGAACCGAGGCTCAGCGGCGGCGGCGCGAGGTGGCGGTGCCCTGCCGGGCCTGCGCCTCGGCGATCTCCTCGAACCGCACCGGCTCGCCGGCGAGCGCGCGGGCGGTGGCCGACGCGGTGCCGATGCCGGAGAAGCTGGCGCGGGCCGGGGCCGCTGCGCTGGCCTGCGGCGCGGCAGGCGTTGCGGCGGCGAAGGCGGTGCCGCTGCCCGGCGTCTCCGCGCGGGCGTAGATGAAGCCGTTGATCGGATAGGTCGTGGTGCCGTACCCGCCGCCCACCATGCCCACGCGCACCGCGCTCCAGTCGTTGGCGGGCGAGACGTCGATCACCGAGACACCGCGCGAGATCATGCCCTTGCGCATGCTGGGCCCGGCCCAGTTCGCATGGTCGATCAGCACTTCCCGCGACGTCACCACGCGGGACACGACGGCGACATGGCCGAGGACCATCCGCCCGGTGGAACGGAAGGACATCACCGAACCGGGTTCCGGGCGCTGGCCGCGCGCGTAGGTCCCCTGCGCCTGGTTCCACCACGTATGCGCATTGCCGGAGATCTGGATGCCGGACAGGCTGCGCGCGTAAGGCACGCACTGGAGCCCCCCGCCGGAACGGGCGGCGGCGCGGCCACGGCGCTGCGGCTTCGCGGCGACCTTGGGGCCGGAGCGGGTGGCGGTGGCGTTGCGCTGCTGGGCAGGGGCTGATCGGGCGGCGGTGGCGGCGTCGGCGGGACTGTGCGGTGCGGCGAAAAGAAAAGCTCCGAAGGCGATCGCGATGACGCCGGTGCCGCGTGCAATCATGCCGCCGTCCCCCTAATGCGTGGTCCCTGCTGAAACAAACGGATACGGGCGGTGAACTTGGGTGGCAACCCAGGCTGGCAAAAGTTCCGTGTGAAACGGGTCACTTTTCCCGAACAGCCCTGTGGACGGGAAGGCCGTTCGGGACACCACTCCTATTGCGTCAGCAATGAGGCAGCCCCAAAGGCTGGGGGCGAATCCGAACCCGGACCCGCCCCTAAAGATACAACCTGCGCGCGAGTAGTCTCTAAATTTCGACGCGCGGGATTCCGGTAACGGTCACTTGCAGGCGGTGACCATGATTTCAACCAGGTGGCGCGGGTCGGCCATGTTGGCCTGCACGCAGGCGCGCGCCGGCGAGCCGCCCTCGGGCAGCCAGGCGGACCAGACGGCGTTCATCGCGTCGCGGTCGCGGATGTCCTTGAGCCAGATCTGCGCCTGCAGCAGCCGGGTCTTGTCGGTGCCGTGCGTCTCCAGGATCGCGTCGATCGCGGCCAGCACTTCCTTGGTCTGCCCGGTCACGTCCTTGGACAGGTCCTGTGCCGTGCAGCCCTGCAGATAGACGAAGCCGTGAAATTCGACAGCCTTCGACAGGATCTTGTTCGGCTCGGTGCGGATGATCTTGCTCATGCGTTTCCCCTTTCCTACGGGCGGGGGACGTGTAGGCGGCGCGCCCCGGGCCGACAAGCCGCCCCGGCCGGTCAGCCGATCCGCTGAGCGGTAGGGGTTCTCGTTTCGCGCGCGGCGGTCACGCCGACCCTGCGCGCGATGCCCTTCGCCATCGGCAACGCACGCGCCATCAGAAGCTGCCGTAGCCGCGCGCCATCGCCGCCGCGAACAGCGCGATCAGGCCGAGCAGCGCGAGCTGGGCGTGCAGCAGGGGACGCAGGCGGATGATCTCCGCCCCGTCCGGCATCGCGCCGTCGCGGACCAGCGCCCGGCGCCAGCGCGCATACGCGAGCGTGGGACGCACCGAGAGCAGCCCCACCAGCGCGAAGGTCGCGATCTTCGCCCAGAACATCGCGTTGGTGCTGTAGTAGGCCCAGCCCTTGGCGGCGAAGACGGCGCGCGCGAAGCCCACCGCGATGATGGCCAGCGCGAGCAGCCCGTAGGCCGCATCGATGCCGGCGAGGCGGCGGAGCTGGGCGGCCGTGATCTCCGGGCGCAGCAGCGCCGCCTCCGCGCCGAGCACGGCGGCGAGGCCGAGGATCGCGGCATGGTGCAGCACGGCCAGGATGAGATCGGGATCGGTCATCGCCGCCTCCGGACAGGGTACGCATGATGCGCCCGCGCGGTTCCGTCCACGCTCGTGTCATGCCCCTTCCCCCCTCTCCCGCTTGCGGGAGAGGGCCGGGGTGAGGGTCGCGAACACCAGCACCACCGCGCGGTTCTGCCTCCGCCCGGATCCCCTCACCTGTCCCTCTCCCGCCCGGCGGGAGAGGGGACGTTGCGCAGCGCGCCTCGCCTTTTGTCCGTCCGTCGCCCCCACGGGGCGAGGGCACGCAGACCTGCGCGCGAACAACGCTCGCGGGCAGGGCCGGGTGGCGATCGGTGATGTTGGACGAAGGGAGAGGCAACGCGGCGCCGGGCCGGTGCGGATCACGCCTGCGCCGTGGCGCCTGCGGGGAAGGCAGACCGGGGAGGCGCGTTGCCGCACCTCCCCGGCAGGATCGTCAGTGGGCGAGGACCGCCAGCAGCAGCAGCGCGACGATGTTGGTGATCTTGATCATCGGGTTCACCGCCGGGCCCGCGGTGTCCTTGTACGGATCGCCGACCGTGTCGCCGGTCACCGCGGCCTTGTGCGCCTCGGAGCCCTTGCCGCCGTAGTTGCCTTCCTCGATGTACTTCTTGGCGTTGTCCCAGGCGCCGCCGCCGGTGGTCATCGACACCGCGACGAAGAACCCGGTCACGATCACGCCCAGCAGCATTGCGCCTACGGCGGAGAAGGCGGCTTCCTTGCCCGCGATGGCGTTGATGCCGAAGTACACCACCAGCGGCGAGAGCACCGGCAGCAGCGAGGGGATCACCATCTCCTTGATCGCCGCCTTGGTCAGCATGTCCACCGCGCGGCCGTAATCCGGCTTGTCGGTGCCCTGCATGATGCCCGGCTTCTCGCGGAACTGGCGCCGCACCTCCTCCACCACCGCGGTCGCCGCACGGCCCACCGCGGTCATGGACATGCCGCCGAACAGGTAGGGCAGCAGGCCGCCGAACAGCAGGCCCACCACCACGTACGGGTCGGACAGCGAGAAGGTCAGCGGCCGCAGTCCGGCGAAGTACGGGTACTGCGCGGCGTTGGCGATGAAGTAGTTCAGGTCCTGCGTGTAGGCGGCGAACAGCACCACCGCACCCAGCGCGGCGGACCCGATCGCGTAGCCCTTGGTCACCGCCTTGGTGGTGTTGCCCACCGCGTCCAGCGCGTCGGTGGACACGCGCACCTCGGCCGGCAGGCCCGCCATCTCCGCGATGCCGCCCGCATTGTCGGTGACCGGACCGAACGCGTCGAGCGCGACGATCATGCCGGCGAGCGCCAGCATGGTGGTCACCGCGATCGCCACGCCGTACAGCCCGGCGAGGCCGTAGGCGGAGAGGATGCCGGCGATGATGATGATCGCCGGGATGGCGGTCGCTTCCATCGACACGGCGAGGCCCTGGATCACGTTGGTGCCGTGGCCGGTCTGCGACGCGCGCGCGATGGTGCGCACGGGGCGGAAGCCGGTGCCGGTGTAGTATTCCGTCACCCACACGATCAGCCCGGTCACGACCAGGCCGATCGCGCCGCACAGGAACAGCGAGAACGGCGTGAAGGTCACGCCCGCGGCCGTCAGCGGCACGGAGAAGCCGCCGAACACGATCAGCACCAGCGGCAGCAGCGCGGCCAGCGACAGCACGCCGGTCGCCGCGAGGCCGCGATACAGCGCGCCCATGATCGACTGGTTGGCCGGCAGCTTCACGAAGTACGTGCCGGCGATGGAGGTCGCCACGCAGACCGCGCCGATGGTCAGCGGGAACAGCATGCCGGCCCAGCGCGTCTCCGGCGTGGTGAAGGCGATGGCGGCCACGACCATGGTGGCGACGATGGTCACCGCGTAGGTCTCGAACAGGTCAGCGGCCATGCCCGCGCAGTCGCCCACGTTGTCGCCCACGTTGTCGGCGATGGTGGCGGGGTTGCGGGGGTCATCCTCGGGGATGCCGGCCTCGACCTTGCCCACCATATCGCCGCCGACGTCCGCACCCTTGGTGAAGATGCCGCCGCCGAGACGGGCGAAGATGGAGATCAGCGAGGCGCCGAAGCCGAGTGCGACCAGCGCGTCGATCACGCCGCGCGAGGTGGGCTGCAGGCCCATCAGCACGACGAGGACGAAGAAGTAGACGGCCACGCCGAGCAGGGCGAGGCCCGCGACCAGCATGCCGGTCACCGCGCCCGCCTTGAACGCCACGTCCAGCCCGCCGCCGAGCGAGCCGATCGCCGCCTGGGCGGTGCGCACGTTGGCGCGGACGGAGACGTTCATGCCGATGAAGCCCGCCACGCCGGACAGCACGGCGCCGACCAGGAAGCCGATCGCGACCGTGACGCCCAGCAGCCAGCCGATCAGCAGCACCAGCACGACGCCGACGGCGCCGATCGTGGCGTACTGCCGGGTCAGGTAGGCCGAGGCGCCTTCCTGCACCGCCGCGGCGATTTCCTGCATGCGCGCGGTGCCGGCGTCCTTCGCCAGCACCTCTTTCACGGTGATCACGCCGTAGACGATGGATAACGCGCCGAGCGCGATCACGAGCAGGAGGGCTATGGTCATGCGGCCAATTCCTTACGAATTCTGGCCCGCCCGCAGAGTCCCGCCCCGCAGGCGAAGCGGGCGGGAGGTAAACGGAAACGTGAATAGCGGCAAGCCCGTACGGGCATTGCTGGCCCACGCCTCACACCGCGGAGCCCGGCCGGCGACGTATCGTTGGCGAGGCGAACGATGTCCGCGCGCGCATCGTTCGCCGACCGATGCGGCGGCACTCCTTTATCCCGGTCCTCACCCTTCTCCGGATGATGCGCCCGGGGCGAGGGCCGGAACGCCGCCTTACCCCTCACGCACCGCGCGCAGGCTGAGCGACAGGGGCAGCCACGCCCGGTCCGGCCAGGTCCAGCACCCGTCTGTATCCTCGACGAGGCCACCGAACATCTTCCACGTCACCCGCGGATGCTCGCGCAGCCAGTCCAGCCGCAGACCGGCGGCGGCCAGCGCGGCGAGGATGTCGCCGAGCGGATGCATGAACTGCACGGTCCGGCTGTTGGCCAGCCGCGCCTCCGCGTCCACGTAGTCGGCCGTGCTGTCCAGCACCGCCCCGCCCGGCTGGAAATAGGGCAGGAACCAGCCCGGCCGGCCCTGCCTGTCCGCGCCTGCCTCGTCATCGAAGATCAGTGCCGCCGGGTGCGCGTCCGCGAAGTACAGGGCCCCGCCCGGGCGCAGGAAATGCGCCACGACCCGGGCCCAGCCGGCGATGTCCGGCAGCCAGCAGATCGTGCCCCAGGTGACGTAGGCGAGGTCGAACCCGCCCGCCTGTCCGACCGCCGCGGGCGCGTCGTACAGGTCGGCCTCCACGAACCGCGCATCGAGCCCCATCTCGGCGGCGAGGCCGCGCGCCGTGGCGATGGCGGGCGGCGAGAAATCGACCCCCGTCACCCGCGCGCCGCGCTCCGCCAGGATCAGGCTGTCGCGGCCGAAATGGCATTGCAGGTGGATCACCCGCAGCCCCGCGACGGGGCCGAGCTCGGCTTCCTCGATCGCGTTCAGCCGCGCGCCGCCCGCCTTCAGCCCCGCGACGTCGTAGCCGCGGGGGCCGAGATGGACGGCGACCCGTTCGTCCCAGTTGGCGCGGTTCAGCGCCCGCCAGTCGGCCGCGGGGTCAGCCGACACCGGCGAGGCGGACCGGCATGTCCGGATCCACCGCCGCGATGCCTTCGAGGATGATGCGCTCGGCCGCGTCGCGCGAGCCCCAGCCCTTCACCCGCACCCACTTCTCCGGCTCCAGCGCCTTGTAGGTGTTGAAGAAATGCTCGATCGCGCCGCGCGTGATCTGCGGCAGCAGTTCCGCTTCCTCCAGCCCCGAGTACTGCGGATGGACCTTGTCGTGCGGGACGCAGATGATCTTCTCGTCCACCCCGCTCTCGTCTTCCATATGCAGCACGCCGATCGGGCGCGCGCGCACCACCGCGCCGGGAACGACGGGCGCGGGCAGCAGCACCAGCGCGTCCACCGGGTCGCCGTCATCGGCGAGGGTGTTGGGAATGAAGCCGTAGGCCGCCGGGTAGGCCATGGGTGTGAACAGGAACCGATCGACCACCACGGCGCCGCTCGCCTTGTCCAGCTCGTACTTCACCGCGCTTCCCTGGGGGATCTCGATCACGACGTTGATGTCGCGCGGTGGGTGCTTCCCGGCGGGGATCTTGCCGATATCCATGTCCGCCTCGTATTGTGCACTGCAACAATAACGGTCTGCCACGGTTGCGGCAAGCCGGCCGTGCCGCTCTTATGCGCCCCCGTGCGCCTGTAGCTCAATGGTCAGAGCGGACCGCTCATAACGGTTTGGTTGCAGGTTCGAGTCCTGCCGGGCGCACCAGCGCACCCCATATGGGGAGCCGGAGGAACCATGAGATGACCGAGACGGCGACGCTGGGCGGCGGATGCTTCTGGTGCCTGGACGCGGTTTTCCGCGACCTCGACGGGGTTCAGGAGGTGGTCTCCGGCTATGCCGGCGGCCATGTGCCGCACCCGACCTACGAACAGGTCTGCGGCAAGGGAACCGGGCATGCCGAGGTGGTGCAGATCCGCTTCGATCCGGGGCAGATCTCCTATGCCGACCTGCTGCGCGTGTTCTTCACCATCCACGACCCGACCACGAAGGACCGGCAGGGCGGGGATGTGGGGCCGCAGTACCGCTCCGTGATCTTCTTCCACGACGAGGCGCAGAAGGCTGCGGCGGAGCAGGTGATGGCGGAGATCGGGGCCGCCGGCATCTGGGACGCACCGCTGGTGACCGAGCTTGTGCCCGCGAGCGAGTTCTGGCCCGCCGAGGCGGAGCATCAGGACTATTTCACCCGTACGCCGTGGTCGGGCTACTGCCGGGTCGTGATCGCGCCGAAGGTGGCGAAGTTCCGCAAGACTTTCGCGGACCGGCTGAAGAAGGCGGCCTAGCCTCGCGTTCCGGGCCCCGGCCCGCCGGCATTCAGTCGTAGTTCGGCGGGCCGAACAGCCATCGGAACTCGGTGCGGATGACGGGGAGGAACCCGCAGCCCGACACGACCTCGCGGTCGTCCTGGATCCGCACCTCCACCCGGCACGACACCGGGCGCCGGCGGTCTGCCCGGAAACTCACCAAGCGTGTCGGGCCGTCGATGCCTTCTCTCAGCAAGAGGCGGCCGGTGCCCAGAGGATGATCGAGGTAGCTCGGTTCGATACGGCTGGAGCCCGCTTCGCCGGCTCGCGCGAGGATGCGCTTCGAGATGGGTTCGTGCGTGTAGGGGCCGCCCCAGCCGTCGAGGACCAGACTTTCCATCAGAAAGTCCCGACCCGTCTCGTTGACGATGACGATTTCGGCCATGCCGTAGTCGATGTCGTCGATCTGTTCCGACGCACGGAAGAACCGGCGTTCGCCCTCGGCGAAGGTCCGGTCCCGCCACGACCAGAGGTCCCGGTAGAGGTTGAACAGGGCGACTAAGACGATGCCTCGCCACGTCCAGCGGAGCAGGAATCGGACGAAGCGATGCAGGCGACCTCTAGCGGGCGGTGGGACGGCCTCGCGTGCGCAGGCCGGGTCCTGGTTGCCGGACATTCTCTGAAAATTTTCCGCCAAAAGATCGCGAGAAGCACTTGGCTGCCACGGAGCGCCCTAGGTGTTTGACGGGGGCGGAGTGACTCATTGAGTTAGGGGCTGGACCGCGTGTGCGCCCGCACCGGATATCCCTCGCGCTCGTGCGCGCGCACATGGACAAGGCCGTCTTCAGCGCTGTCTTCTTCGAGCAGGCGCTCCCATGCCGCACGCTTCTCGGCCGTAAGTAGGGCACGCCGTTCGGCGGCAAGCAGACGGTGATTGGCGCCCCGCCGGTATTGTTCGCCGCCCATTCGATATGCGGTGACATGCTGGTCCGGCACGCGGCTCCAGACGGGACGCGGCCAGTTCCACCGGGATTCGTCACGAGATGGATTGGCTATTCACCCTGTCCGAGGAAGCCACACTGCGCCGATCATCCCGCCCGAGCCATCCTCGGGACTGCGGTCGATCACCTCGCGCGCCAGGCGCAGAACGTCGTCGAAGGTTCGCGCTCGCTGGCTGATACTCACACCGATCAGATTGTGCGCCGGTCCATGGCCCTGGCCGGAGCATCGTTGATCCTGTCTCGATCCTGTCCCATCAGGTCGCGACGCGCGGCGCTGGCTTGTCCGTGGATTTCATGAAGTTCGCCAAGGCCGCCGGCCAAGTCGGGACCCAGACGACGAGTCAACTCACCGAGCCAAACAATGTGTCGATAAGCGTCTGCGGGTCCGTTGACGCGGCCGGGCAGCATGGACGCCTTCGCCTCGATCGTGGCCACCGCGATGGCATAAGCGTTCGAGACAGGGCTTTCCAGCCAGGACTGGCGTGCAATCGCGCGTCGGTCCTCCGCATCGCGGCCGGAAACGGGCATGGGACTCTCCTGAAATGTTGCGAACGAACATCACGATGCCCCTCAGGGCATTCAGTCGTAGTCCGGCGGGCCGAACAGCCATCGGAACTCGGTGCGGATGACGGGCAGGAATTCGCAGCCCGACACGACCTCGCGGTCGTCCTGGATCCGCACCTCCACCCGGCACGAGACCGGGCGCCGGCGGTCCACCTGGAACGTGACCCGGCGTATGGGCCCGTCGACGCCCTCCTGCAGGAACAGGTCGCCGGTGCCCAGAAGATGATCGAGATATCTCCGTTCGGTACGGGTGGAGCCCGCCTCGCCGACGCGCGCGAGGGTTCGGGCGGAGGCAGGCTTGTGTGTGTAGGGACCGCCCCAGCCGTCGAGGACGAAGCTGTCGATCAGGAATTCCCGGTCCGTCTCGTTGACGAGGACGACCTGGGCCGTGCCGTAGTCGATATCGTCGGTTTGCTCCGACGCACGGAAGAACCGGCGTTCGCCCTCGGCGAAGGTCCGGTCCCGCCACGACCAGAGGTCCCAGCAGAGGTTGAACAGGGCAATGAAGACGATGCCTCGCCACGTCCAGCGGAGCAGGAATCGGGCGAAGCGACGCAGGCGACCTCTAGAGGGCGGTGAGGCAACCTCGCGGGCGCAACTCGGGTCTTGATGGCTGGACACTGTCTGAAAATATTCCTTTCGTCAAGCGCGAATCACGCGTGGGGGCCTGAAAGTGTGTGCTTCAGTTCCTGGACGCTCCTGGCCGAATACATCCTGAACGGACCCGGCCACATTGCCAGGTCCTGCCGGCGCGAGCTTCCCTCAGGCCGCCACGGCGTCGCAGCTCCGTACCCGGCTGTCCGCCCACGCGTCACGGAACGCGGCCGGGAGGTCTTCCCGGGATGCGGCCGGTACCTGCGCACGCTCCCACGCATCCGCCTCCGCCCAGCATAGCGCCACCGCCTCGACCCGGAGCGCGGCGGCATCGGGGCCGGACAGGGCGAGGGCTTCGGCCATCCGCGCGGCGAACCGCGCCTCCAGCGCGTCCCGCCCGGGGGCCAGCGCGGCCAGTGCGGCGGCGAAATCGCCGAGTACGGCGGCGCGGTGCGTGGCCTCGTGCCGCCACCACAGGCTCGCCGCCTCGCGCCGGTCTGACGGGCGCGGCCCGTGCGCCGGCAGCCCGGCCTCCAGCAGCACCGGCCGGAAGACGGAGGTGCAGGGGGCGGAGGTCGCCGTGACCCAGTGCAGGGCCGGCCGGTCCGCGCGCAGCTCGCTCACCATCGAGGCCACCGACTGGCCGTTGCGGTCCGGATCGGTCGCATGCATGCAGATCGTGCGGCCCACCGTGTCCACCGGATGCCAGCCCGCGACGCCCTCGGCCGCCGCGCCATGGTCGCGCAGGTTCGCCATCATGTCCGCGGGCGTGATGTCGCCCGCCCGGCGCGCGAGCAGCGCCGTGCCGCGGTCGCAGCGCATCCGGCCGCGGCTGATGAGGTCGCGCGCCGGGTCGTGGTAGCGCGCGGCGAAGTCGAATTCCGCGCCATAGCCGCGCGCCCGGGCATCGGCGGCGAGCGCAGGGCTGATCCGGTCCGGCCGCGCGATGGTCAGGATGTTGGAGATCGCCCGCGTCGGCGCGCAGCGCTCCACCGCCCAGAATCGGTCTATCGCCTCCACCACGAAGGCCTCGCGCGCATCCGCGACGATGAAGCTGTTGTCGTAGGACCGCTCGGTCAGATGGCCGCAATTGCCGCCCTGGCCGTGGCGTTCGACGAGCGCGACGATGACCTCCACCGCCGCCGCGGCGCTGTCGGCGCGTTCCAGTGCGAGGCGGACGAGGTCCATGCCGATCAGCGCGGGCGTCAGGCGGGGCGGGAACTGGGCGGAGAACACCGCCTCGTTGCCGATCGCGACACCCGCGTCGTTGGCGCCGATCTCCGCGCCCCAGCACCAGAACGGCCGGGACAGCAGCACCGTCCGCGTCTCGGGCGCCTGCTCGATCTCGATCCAGCTACAGCGCACGCGGCTGCCGGGGGCGTGGCGGGCCGCCGGCACGAGGTCGAGGAACTGCGCCTCACCGCGCTCGCGGTCGCTGTTCTTGGCGAACAGCACCGCGCCGTCGCGCGTCGCCTGTCCCGTCGCCACCATCGTGTCGCACATTGCCACCGTCTCCCGTTCCGGCATGCTGACTGTGACGGCGGCGTGCCACAGTCGGCAAGCCGCGACAGAAGGGACCGACCCATGATGTCACGCCCGAGGCGCCTGCTGCGCGCCACCGCCGCCGCTGCCGCGCTCGCCTTCGTCGCGTCCGGCGCGCCAAAGCCCGCAGCCGCGCAGACCCTGGTCGCGGTGCTGGAAGCAGAGGTCGCCACGCTCGACCCGCATTTCACCACAGCATACATCACGCGCTCCTTCGGCTACATGGCCTACGACACGCTGTTCGGCATGGCCGCGAACGGCGAGATGCGGCCGCAGATGGCGCAGGACGCGACGGTGTCCGCCGACGGGCTCACCTGGCGCATCACCCTGCGCGACGGGCTCGCCTTCCATGACGGCGCGCCGGTCACCGCCGCGGACGTCGTCGCCTCGATCAAGCGGTGGCAGCCGCGCGCGGCGATGGGGCGGCTGCTGGCGGCCGCGATGGCCTCGCTGGAGGTGATCGACGCGAAGACCTTCGAGCTGAGGCTGAAGCAGCCCTTCGGGCTGGTGCGGGAGGCGCTGGGCCGGCCCAACACGGCCGTGCCCTTCATCCTGCCGGAGCGTCTGGTCGCCGCCGCGGGCGACCAGAAGGTGACGGAAATCATCGGCTCCGGCCCGTTCGTGTTCCGCCAGGATCTGTACCGGCCGGGCGACCGTGTCATTCTCGACCGCAACCCCAACTACCGGCCGCGGCCGGAGCCCAATGACTTCTTCGCCGGCGGCAAGGTGGTGAAGATCGAGCGGCTGGAACTGCGCACCATGCCGGACGGCGCGACCGCCGCCTCGGCGCTGCAGGCTGGCGAGGTGGACTATC
This sequence comes from Rhodovastum atsumiense, assembly GCA_037190665.1. Lineage (GTDB taxonomy): Bacteria > Pseudomonadota > Alphaproteobacteria > Acetobacterales > Acetobacteraceae > JBBCJT01. The sequence goes on from JBBCJT010000038.1 coordinate 14,376, forward strand.
TGCAGATCCCGCAGGCGGATCTGCTGCCCTTGCTGATGCGCAACCGGTCCATCGTGATCGACGGGCAGGGGGGCATGAACGCCTATCAGGGGTATTTCCGCCTCAACCACGCAGCGCCGCCCTTCGACGATCCGGCCATCCGGCAGGTCCTGTGGAAGCTGTTCGACCAGAACACGGTGCCGGTGGCGCTGGGCCTGCCGCCGGCCATGATCACCGAGAACTGCCGCAGCTTCTTCATGTGTGGCACGCCATACGAGACCACGCAGGGGGGCGAGCGCGCGATGAACCCCTCGGTGGCCGCGGCGCGCGAGGCGCTGAAGCAGACCCGCTACAACGGCGAGAAGGTCGTCGTCATGCAGGGTACCGACATCGAGGTGCTGCGCGTGTCATCTGCCGTCGCCGCCGACCTGCTGACGCAGGCCGGCTTCAATGTCGAGCTGCAGGCGATGGCCTGGGGCACGCGGCTGAACCGGCGCGCGCGCCCGGACGGATGGGCGGTGTTCGGCGTCACCGCGTCGGGCTTCGACCTCGCCTCGCCGCTCACGCATTTCTACCTGACCGGCAACTGCGTGGACTATGCCGGCTGGAGCTGCGAGCCGCGCATGACGCCGCTGTGCGGCGCCTTCGCGGCGGCTTCCGACGAGGCGGAGCGCAAGCGGATCGCGGGCCAGATCTCCGAACTTGCCTTCGAGAACGTGCCGGCGGTGATGTGGGGCCAGTTCGTCTCGCCGGCCGCATGGCGCAATTCACTGAGCAACGTGATCCCCTCCTCGATCCCGGTGTTCTGGAGCGTGGAGAAGAAGTAGCGTCAGGGCCGCGCGGCCAGCGCCAGACCGGGGGGGCCGCGCAGGACCGTCATCGTCGCGTCCGGAGCCGCCGTGAGGCGCAGCGTCCACGCGCCCTCCGCGATATCGATCCGGGCCTCGGCATCGTCGGGCAGCGCGAGGCGCTGGAGCGTGACCAGCGCCCAGCTCTCGCGCATCTCCAGGCTGGCGCGGTCGATGACGACGCGATGCGCTGCCAGCAGCAGCAGCACAACCGCAATCGCCGCGCAGGCGAGCCGGAGCACGCCCCGCCGCAGCACGGCGATGCCGGCGAGCAGGGCCGCGAGGGAAGCGGCGACGATCTGGCCCGCGACGGGCGGGGCGAAGACGGTGCTGAGCGCGTCGCTGCCGCCCGAGAGCAGCACGCGGTTGTTCGCGGCCACGAGCAATGCCGCCGCGACAATGGCTGTCGCGAGGGCCGTCGCGGCGGCGGGCAGGGCGCCGCGAGTCAT
>JBBCJT010000039.1:0-2643 GCA_037190665.1 Rhodovastum atsumiense
GGCCAAACCGCTCGGCAGACCCACCCCCCACAACAATCGTTGTGGGGGGTGGGTCTGCCTGACCGGCTCGTTCAAAGCCTTCCTAAGGGATCGCGGGTCCAGGGGGCCGTGCCCCCTGGTGGGGTGAAGGGGCAAAGCCCCTTCCGGGTCCGGGGCGGAGCCCCGCCTCGCCTCAGGCGAACACTTCGGGGTAGCCGAACAGGCCGACGGAGCCGCCGGTGTGCAGGAAGACGACGTTGTCGTCCTTGGTGAAGCGGCCCTTGCCGATCAGGTCGATCAGCGCGGCCATCGCCTTGCCGGAGTAGACGGGGTCGAGAAGGATGCCTTCCTTGCCTGCGACGAGCCGCACGGCCTCGATCATTCCTTCGGTCGGCACGCCGTAGGCCTGACCGACATAATCGCTGGTCACGGCGACATGCTGCGCCCCCACCAGCCCGGGCAGGCCGAGATGCGTGGCCACCTGTTCCGCCAGCGCGAGCACCCGCGGTTCCAGCGTCTCGCGCGGCGCGCCGACGCTGACGCCGAGCACCGGAATGCCCGCGTTCAATGCCTGCATCCCCACCACCAGCCCGGCCTGCGTGCCGGTGCTGCCGCTCGCGTGGATCAGATGGTCGATGCGCAGTCCGATCTCGGCCGCCTGCGCGAGCAGTTCCAGCGCCGCGTTCGCATAGCCCAGCGCGCCGACAACGTTCGATCCGCCGATGGGGATGACATAGGGCGTGCGGCCGGAATCGCGCAGCTCGGCGGCGAGTGTGTCCATCTCGCCCGGCAGGTCGGTGCCGCCCGGATGCCGCGCGATGTGCGCGCCATGCAGCCGGTCGAGCAGCATGTTGCCGGACTCGGTGTAGGCGGCGTCCGTGCGGCCGGTGCGGTTGTCCACCACGAGGTGGCAGGCGAGGCCGAGCTTCGCCGCCGCCGCGGCGGTCTGGCGCGCGTGGTTGGATTGCAGCGCGCCGGCGGTGATCACCGTGTCCGCGCCCTGCGCCAGCGCGTCCGCCATCAGGTATTCCAGCTTGCGCGTCTTGTTGCCGCCGGTGGACAGGCCGGTGCAGTCGTCGCGCTTGATCCAGATGGCCGGCCCGCCGAGATGGCGCGTCAGCGCCTCCATCTTCTCCAGCGGCGTCGGCATGTGGCCGAGGCGGATACGGGGAAAGCGCGCGAGGTTCATGCGGCGTGTCGTCCTTCGGGTCAGGCGGCTGGGGCGGGGGTCTTGTCGGGATAGCGGCACCAGGGCGCGCCGGGGCATCGCCAGCATTCCGGCCGGCGCGCCTTGCAGATGTAGCGCCCGTGCAGGATCAGCCAGTGATGCGCGTCGCGCAGGTACTCGCGCGGGATACGTTTCACCAGCCTGTCCTCCACCTCCCGCACCGTGCGGCCGGGCGCGAGGCCGGTGCGGTTGCCGAGGCGGAAGATATGCGTGTCCACCGCCATCGTCTCCGCGCCGAAGGCGACGTTCATCACCACGTTCGCGGTCTTGCGCCCGACGCCGGGCAACGCCTCCAGCGCCTCCCGGTCGGAGGGGACGACCCCGTCGTGCCTGTCGATCAGCATGCGCGACAGGGCGACGACATTACGCGCCTTGCCCTGCCACAGGCCGATGGAGCGGATGTGCTTCGCCACGCCCGCCTCGCCCAGCCGCACCATCGCTTCGGGCGTGCTCGCCTCGGCATACAGCGTGCGGGTCGCGCGGTTGACGGAGGCGTCGGTCGCCTGCGCGGACAGCACGACCGCGACCAGCAGCGTGTACGGATCCTGATAATCCAGCTCGCTGCGCGGCGACGGATGCACCGCGGCCAGCGCTTCGATGAAGGGGCGGACATCGGCCTGCGGCATCAGTCGGGCGCGGCGCGGGCGGGCAGGGGCGGCCATTGCCGCCAGAAGAACCGTCCCTGACCGTGGTAGGCAAGGGGGGCAGGCGTGCCTAGGTTATGCGGGTGCAGCCCGCACCCGTCGCTCCGATCTTCGAGGCGGTGATCGTGCCGCATCGCAGCCTCTCCCGCCGCGGTCGGCTGGTCCTGTCCTGCGCGCTGGCCGGCGCCATCGGCGCGGCAGGGCTGGTGTTCCTGCTGCTCGGCGCCTGGCCCGTGGTCGGCTTCTCCGGCCTCGAGATCGCGCTCGCCATCGCGCTGCTCCACCTGAACGCGCGCCAGAGCCGGGGCAGCGAGGTTGTCGTGCTGCATGATGGCACGGCGCGCATCACCCGCACGGACCCGCGCGGGCGGCGCACCGAAACCGTCCTGCCACTGGGCTGGCTGCGCATGGAACTGCAGGAACGCCCCGGCCGCGTGCCCGGCCTGCTGCTGCGCCACCGCCACCGGGAAGTGGAGATCGGCACCGCACTGGGCGAGGCGGACAAACGCTCGCTCGCCGCCGCCCTGTCCGCCGCACTGGAACGCGCTCACACCCCGCGCTTCGACAATCCGCAGTTGCGGTGAGGGTGGGGCGCTGCCCCACGCCCCGGCAGGGCTCTGCCCTGCACCCGCAAGGGGCCACCGGCCCCTTGACCCGGGCTCCTCAAGAGGGCCTTCGGCCAAACCGGTCTGCCGACCGGCCTGCTTAAGCCTTCCTGAAGGAATCGAGGTCCAGGAGCCCGTGGCTCCTGGTGGGGTGAAGGGGCAAAGCCCCTTCCGGGGTCCGGGGCAG
>JBBCJT010000040.1:0-23085 GCA_037190665.1 Rhodovastum atsumiense
GTTGCGGCGGATGTAGTTGATGATGCTCTCATCCATCTTGTCGCCGCCGACGCGGACGGAGCGCGCATAGACGATCCCGCCGAGCGAGATCACCGCGACCTCCGTCGTGCCGCCGCCCACGTCCACGATCATGGAGCCCGAAGGCTCGGTCACCGGCAGGCCGGCGCCGATCGCGGCCGCCATCGGCTCCTCGATCAGCATCACCTTGCGCGCCCCCGCGCTCTCGGCGCTTTCCTGGATGGCGCGGCGTTCGACGGCGGTAGAGCCGGACGGGACGCAGACGATGATGGTGGGCGAAGCAAAGCCGCGGCGGTTGTGGACCTTGCGGATGAAGTGCTTGATCATCTCCTCCGCCACCTCGAAATCGGCGATCACGCCGTCGCGCAGCGGCCGGATGGCGGAGATGTTGCCAGGGGTGCGGCCGAGCATCTGCTTGGCCTCCTCGCCGACGGCGAGGACCTGCTTCTTGCCGCGAACGTCGGCGATCGCGACCACCGACGGCTCGTTCAGCACGATACCCCGCCCCTTCACGTAGACGAGCGTGTTCGCGGTGCCGAGATCGATGGCCATGTCAGCCGACATGAACCCGAGCAGGCGGGAAAACATCCGGAGCGAGCCTTCCTCAACTGGAGGGAAGGCGCCCGCTTAAACCTCGCCGCCCCCGCGCTCAAGCCACCGGGAGGCGGAACCCACCCCGCGGGCGGGCGTTTGAATAGCCAAGTCATTGGAGCGAAAGGGGAGATCACCGAATGCACAAGCTCGTCCTCGCCGTCGCGTCGATCGCAATGCTCGGCCTCGGCGCCTGCGGCACGTCCCGTTCCGACCGCGCCCTGTCCGGTGCGGGCCTCGGTGCGGCGGCCGGCGCCGGTGTCAGCGCGCTGACCGGCGGCAACCTCGCGGGCGGCGCGCTGATCGGCGGCGCGGCGGGCGCCATCGGCGGTGGCCTCACCTCGTCGTCCGACGTGAACCTCGGCAAGCCGGTCTGGCGCTAAAGCCGGCCGCGAACCCGGAAAGCCGCCCGCAAGGGCGGCTTTCTGCGTCGGCCTCCCCCCTGCCCCGGTTCGGCCGTGGCAGCTAGCATGAGGCCATGGCCGGAGTTGTGGTTACCGCGATCGAGACCCCGCTGCAGGACGCGGTCGCGGATCTGCTCCGGCAGTCGGACGAGGTCGCGGCCCGGCTGTATCCGGGCGAATACCGGCGGCCCATCACACCGCAGAGTCTGGCCACGCCGGACACCCGCGTTCTGGTCGCGCGGTGCGAAGGCAGGGCGATGGGCCTCTGCGTCCTGTTCGATCGCGGCGACGGCACCGCCGAACTCAAGCGCATGATCGTGGACGGGGGCGCCCGCGGGCAGGGCATAGGCGCCGCCCTGCTTCGCGGCGTATGGGAGGAGGCTGGACGACTCGGTGTCCGGCTCATCCTGCTCGAAGTCGGCACCCGCAACACGGAAGCACAGGACCTCTACCGTGGCGCGGGCTCCACCGACCGCGGCCCGTTCCCGCCCTACCGCGCCTCGCCCATCAGCCTGTTCATGGAACGCGCCGTCTGACGGTCTTCTGAAGACCGGCCGGTGGGTTCAGGCCTGCTCGGCCCGCCGCACGAGACGGCGGAACAGTCCCCCGCGCGCCGGCGCCGGGCGGCGGCGGACACTCAGGCGTGCCCCGTCCGGGTTCTTCACCAGCCTGAGCGTCCGCTGGTGGTACGCCTCCAGCCCCGGCCGGTGGCCGATGGAGATCACCGCGGCATCCGCCAGCTCCGTCAGGAACAGCTCCATCATCGCCGCCTGGTTGTCCTCATCGAGCGCGGCCGTCGCCTCGTCCATGAAGATCCAGCGCGGCCGGTGCAGCAGCAGGCGCGCGAAGGCGAGTCGCTGCTGCTCGCCGAGGCTGAGCAGACGGTCCCACCGCTCCGTCTCGTCCAGCCGGTCGGCCAGATGCGGCAGCCCCACCCGCTCCAGCGCGTCGCGGATCGCCGGTTCGGCGAAGCTCTTTGCGGAAGCGGGATAGGCGATGGCGGCGCGCAGCGAACCCAGCGGCAGATAGGGGCGCTGCGGCATGAACATGCGGGACTCGGCAGGGGGCACCTGGATCTCGCCGCTGCCCCATGGCCACAGCCCGGCGATCGCGCGGAACAGGGTGGATTTGCCGGTTCCGGATTCGCCCTTGATCAGCACCCGCTCGCCGGCGCCGATCCACGCATTGGCTTCCTCGATCACGATCGCGCCATCCGGATAGGCCACCTTCACGTCGCGGAAGGCGAGAACCTCGCGGCCACGGGAATCGGGGCCCTCCACGACGGTGATGCGGCTGTCGCCATCGTCGGATTCGAGGTCCTCCAGTACCTGCAATGCGTCCTGGAAGGTGAGCAGCCGTTCCACCGAGGACCGCCACTCCGCGATGCGCGGGAAGTTGTCCACGAACCAGTTCAGCGCGATCTGCACCTGCGCGAAGGCGGCCGCGATCTGCATCAGCCCGCCGAGCGTGATCGCGCCGGCGAAGTAGCGCGGGCTGGCGACGATGGTGGGAAACACCGTGCCCAGCATGCCGTAGGCGCTCGTCAGCCACATGAGCCGCCGCTGGCTGCGCATCAGGTTGCGCCAGACATTCGCCACCGCCGCGAAGGAAGCGGCGAGGCCCCGCCGCTCATCCTCCTCGCCGCGGATCAGCGCGATCCCCTCCCCGCTCTCGCGCACGCGCACGAGGCCGAAGCGCAGGTCGCCTTCCGCCGAGTTGCGCTCGACATTGATCGCGACCATCGGCCGGCCGACGAGCCACGTCGCGGTCGATCCGATGCCCGCATAGATGACGGCCGCGAAGACCATGTAGCCGGGAATGTCGAACTCGTAGGACGCGAGTGCGACATGCAGCGGGCCGGACAGCGTCCACAGGATGCCGATGAAGCTGACCAGCATCAGCGCCGCGTTCAGGATGCCGACGGCGAACTCGACCGCCATCTCGGTGGAGACGCGCGCATCCTCGGCGATGCGCTGGTCGGGATTGTCCGCGCCTTCGGTTCCGGTGTGCGAGAGCTGGTAGTGCCGCCCGTCCGCGAGCCAGTCGGCGATCAGCCGGTCCGTCAGCCAGCCGCGCCAGCGGAGTTGCAGGAGCTGCTTGACGTAGAGCTGGTAGACGGCGGTCCCCATCGAGGCGACGGCAAGGCCGACGAACAGGACCATCTGCAGCAGGAAGGCATCGCGGTCGCGTGCTTCCAGCGCGTTGAAGAAGTCGCGGTTCCACAGGTTGAACCGCACCTGGATCGCGATCTGCGCCAGGGTCAGCACGACCAGGCCACCCGCCATTAGCCAGGCGCGCCAGCTTCCCTCGCCACGGAAGAACGGCGCGGCAAGACCGAAGAAGCGGCGCAGGAATCCGCCCGTTTGCGGTGCGCTCACGGGAGGAAGTGTTGCTTCGGGCGCCACTGAGAAGCTCTATTTGATGGGGACTGGCTCAAGCTTGTCGGTCGTCGGGCCGATGCGTTCCCCCACGAGGGCGCGGCCGCGTTCGGTTTCGATGCCGTGCCCTTCGACGGCGAGCTTCGTACCGGGCTTGAGTTTGTCGCCAAGGGCGGCCACCGCTTCGGGCGGCATGCGGACCACGGTGCCATCGGTGAGGATGACGCCGGCCGGCTCTCCCTGCGGAGAGAAGTACGGGCTGCGCACCTCGCCCTGCGTCGTCAGCACGGTGGTCGGCGTGTCGAAGGTGGGCAGCCGCCACCAGGGGCGTTCCACGAAGCTCGGTTCGGTGGAGGTGTCGGGCGCCCAGGCCAGCATCGTGATCACCGGCGCGGAACGCGCGCGGATGCCCCAGACGACCACGGGCCGGCCGACCGGCACCGCTTCGCGCACGCGCTCGCCCACCGGCGGCGGGATGATCACCTGCGGCCCTTCACGGAACAGCAGGCCATCCGTCTCCCCGGCGGTGTTGATCAGGTAGCGTTCGACGTTGCCGGTGAAGGACGGCAGTTGCGTCGGGTCGAACCACAGGCCGGGCGGCGTCTGCGCTGCCGCAGCCACCCCCGCGGAGGACAGGACGAGCCCGGCCAGGGCACGGCGGTTCATCGCGCCTCGTCAGACCCGGACCACGCCCATGAACAGCGAGATCACGAACAGCACGAGGAAGACGAAGAAGAGGATCTTGGCGATGCCTGCCGCGGCCGAGGCGATGCCGCCGAAGCCGAACAGCGCGGCGACCAGTGCCACCAGCAGGAAGATGAGGCTGTAGTAAAGCATCCGGCGTCTCCTGACCTTGTCTCCGGCTGCTAACGCACGGTCATGGTCGCGGTTGCGCACGCCAAACGAAAGCGCCGCCGGGTTGCCCCGGCGGCGCCTTGCCTGTTGCCAGATCGTCGGATCAGAGGCGGCCTTCCCAATCCTTCACCTGGCGGTCGGCTTCGTCCTTCGCGATGCCGTAGCGTTCCTGCACCTTGCCGACGAGCTGGTCGCGCTTGCCTTCGATGACGGTCAGGTCATCGTCGGTCAGCTTACCCCACTGCTCCTTCACCGATCCGGTCATCTGCTTCCAGTTACCCGCAATGCGATCCCAGTTCATGGCATTCTCCTGACGTGCCGGGACGATCCCCGTCCGGCTCTGGTCATCGAACGCCCGATGGCGAGAGAGGGTTTCGGGAGCGCAGCAAGAGTCATGGAAGGGCCGGTCAAGGCCCTGCTGCCGTTCTCAGCGCGCCGGGAAATACCGTGCCAGGATCCTCATCCGGCCATTCAGCGCATTGCGCGTCTGCACTGCATCTTCCCGGCCGTGACGGGTGAAGAGAACGACGGGTCCCACGGGGACGGCGTACATGTCCGTCCGCGGCACGATGTGGTCCGTACCCTGCCCGAGGCCTTCCGTGTCGGATTCGATCACCAGCGTGCGATAGGCCGGCTGCATCTGCATCCCCGCGCGCAGGGACGTGCCGCGATGCCTGAACCCGCTGCGCGGCTTCTCCGATACCACATGGCCGGCGGCATTCAGGACGCGAAGGCGGGGCGAGAAGGTCGCCTCCCCCTGCGCCATGCTGATGACGTCCATGATGTACGGCTCCGCCATCTCGGGCAGTTGCACGACGACATAGACGCGCCCCGGCTCGCCGGCCTGCGCCACGCACGAGGCATCCGCGCCGATGTCGAATTCCAGCGTGGACGCCCGCGTGCCCTGCGGCGCCGGCAGGACGTGGGCGGGCGACAGGTCCATCTGCGACGCGCAGGCTCGCCCCGCCAGACTGGTCACAGGCGGAGGAGCCTGCGTTGCGGCACAGGCGCCGAGCGCAAGCGACACGACGCAGACAGGAAGGCGCATCACTGCATCTCCCTCGCGACCGACCGGCCGGCGTCGCTGAGCACGACCTCCAGCCCCCGCGCGGCTGCCGGCACCTGCGCGATCAGCGTGGCGTAGTCGGGATACTCGGCCGCCCGCAGGGCTTCGGGTTGCGCGCTGACGGGTACATCCATCAGCACCGCGTTGGTCCCTGCCTGGACCAGCCGCGCACGGCCGGACACGACGGGGCGATACGGCGTGGCCATCCCGTTCGCGACATAGCCCTGCCCGGTAATGGCGACATCGAGATAGGCATCGACCGGATCGGCCGGATCGACGGCCGGCAGTGTCCGGACCGGCTGGTGCGGCGTGCGCCCGATGGCGATCTCGCGAACCGCATAGCCATCCTTGCGCAATTGCTCGATCAGCGCCTTCGTGAAGATGGAGGCGGCGCTGTAGTTCTGCTGGCGCAGATGCTCATTGAAAGTGTCCTGCCGGCCCGTCTGGATGCCGGCATCCACCAGTGCGCCGATGATGCCGAACATCGCGCCGGGGCTGTTGTTGAGGAACAGAGTCGTCTCCTCCGGCACCGCCGGCGTCAGCAGGCCGATCGTGCGTACCTGCGCGGTCTGGCGGTCATAGGGAATCTCGCGCTGCTGCGCGCAGCCGACGACCAGCACCAGGCCCACCACGAGGGCCAGAAAATTGCGAATCCGGGACAAAATATCCTCGCTGAAATCTTGGTTTCGTAGATTTTATACTTTCCGAATATGGACACAAGCGCACTTTGTCGGCTTGCGTTCAGAATTCATTAATGAATTTCTGTCGCCCCGCGGTTTGCGGGGTGCGTCGGGTCAGGACCGCCGGACTTACGGAACCGGCACCCCGCCGCTCACCGCCTGGTACGTGGCGATGGCAAGCGTCAGCGGTTCGAACGGCTTGGTGATGACGAACGCGGGTTCCACCCGTTCGCCGGTCAGCAGCCGCTCCGGATACGCGGTGACGAAGATCACCGGCACCTTCGTCGATTCGAGGATGCGCGCCACCGCACTGGTGCCGTCGCCCCCCGCGCCGAGATTGATGTCCGCGAGAATGAGGCCGGGCATGTGCGCCAGCGCGATGGCCAGCGCCTCCGCCTCGCTCGCGGCCGTGCCGATCACCCGATGGCCGCACTCCTCCACAAGCATGGCGAGATCCATCGCGATGATCGGCTCGTCCTCGATGATGAGCACGTCCGTGGCCGCGGTGGAGCGCAGCTTGGCCTTGGCCGCGGCGAGGCTTTCCTCCGCGGCGGTGGCCTGCATGCCGACCACCTCGGCGGCCTCCGGCAGCTTCAGATCCTCGAGCGCGGTCAGCAGCAGCAACTGTCGCTCGCGGTGCCCGAGTCCGGCCGCGGGCTCCGGCATGAGCGGGGCGATGCGGCTGATCGCGGCATAGAGCGCGAGTCGCGCGGGCATCGGCGGCAGTTCCTCCCGCAGCACGCGCGCCACCAGCGCATCGCCGGCGCTCTGCCCGCCGGCAAGGGCGCGGGCGAACCGCCGCGCATAGGGCAGCGCCCGGACCAGCTCCTCCCTATTCAGTGCGCTCATGTGCTTTTCCCTTATGCATCGTTCGGGGGCGTGTTAGCGCCCCTGTGTGCCCATGGGCGATGAACCCACCGACCCGCGGCGGGAGATCGGATCGCTGCTGCCCGACCTCCGCGCCTTCGCCCGCTTTCTCGCGCGCGACCCTGCCATTGCCGACGATCTCGTGCAGGAGGCGGTGCTGCGCGCGTTGCGCGCGCTGCCTCAGTTTCAGGGTGGCACGAACCTGAAGGCGTGGTGCTTCACGATCCTGCGCAATGTCTTCTACGAGCAGGTACGGCGCAAACGCGTCGAGATCCGCGCGGCCGCACAGGCCATGCCGGCGGAGGCCGCCACGCCCGGTGGACAGGGTACGTTCGATGCGATGCGCGACCTGACGCAGGCGATGTGGGGCCTGTCGCCGTTGCTGCGGGAAGCGTTGAGCCTGGTCGGAGCGCAAGGATTGTCGCATGAGGAAGCAGCGGTGATCTGCGGCGTGCCAGTCGGCACCATGAAAGCGCGCGTTTCCCGCGCCCGCAACGCTCTTGCTGCGGCGCTGGAAAGGAAAGCCTAGCCGACGGCTGGCAGCCTGCCGGAATCCAGTCCTGCTCGCCATGCCCGCTCGATGTGAACCACAGGCACAAGCGCACGGACCTCTATCGGGCTTCATGCGCATGTCGCATGGCAGGGTCCACGATTTCGCCCCAGCTCGATGCAACCCCTCCCTGCGGCCATTCATTGGTCGACTGATTGCTCAAAAGCAGTGAGGGACACCGGCCTGATGTCAGCCACGACGCTTCCGAGTTTCCACGACGAACTGATTACCGTGCTGCCGCGGCTCAGGATCCAGGCGCTTGCCCTGACCCGGAACCGGTCCGCCGCCGACGATCTGGTGCAGGACGCCGTCACCAACGCGCTTGCCGCCAAGCACAGCTTCACTCCCGGCACGAACTTCGCCGCGTGGATGCATCGCATCCTGCGCAACCGCTTCATCTCCAATCTGCGCCGGCAACGGGAAACCGGCGATATCGAGGATGTTCCGGCAGCGGCCTTCGCCGTCGGCCCGGACCAGCATGATCGTCTGGCCCTGCGCGAGCTGTCCGCCGCGCTGACGCGGCTGCCCGCGGATCAGCGCGAGGCCCTGTTCATGGTGGTCCTGGAAGGACTTTCATACGAGGAGGTCGCGGAGGCGACGGGCTGTGCCGTGGGCACCGCCAAGAGCCGCGTGTTCCGCGCCCGCCGCCAGCTTGAAGCCTGGCTCACCGGTGATCCGGAGCCTGCCCGCCCGGCCCGCAAGGACGATACTCAGCCGGCTGCGCGGCCTGCGACCAAGTCGAGTAATGCGAGCGTCGGCATAATGGTGTAATCAACCTCTCCGCGAATGAAGGCCGGGCCATAAGGCCCATGGAGATGCACCCGATCGAACGGCCGCCGTACAAACCCCGACCTTCCGCAACACGTCCCTCATCGGGGCGTGGGCGGAAGGATGCGGCGTTCGACCTGTGGTTGCAGCGCGGCCTGCATCAGATGTTCGACGACGTCGCGCGAGAGCCAATCCCCGACGAGCTGCTCAAGCTGATCGAGGACGATCAGAACAAGTAGCCTGACCGACCTATCGGCCGCATCGCGGATGGATCGGAGAGTGTCATGGCCGGCCGCTTGCCATCGCGGGGCGCGGCCGTTGCACGAATTTTTCTGGAATATATTGATAACGTAGCGTTTCCGCGTTGCTTCCGCAGCCCGGCCGCAGCGAAGCTTTCCTGGAAAGATGGGAGCCTTGTTCCGTTGCGGATGGAGGCAGGACGGGTGCCGTTGATCCACGCGGGCGATACCCGTCAAGGTTGCAGAGCGGCCGCGTCCTGCCGGATGATGTGCCGGTGATCACGGGCCGATACGGCTGGGCGCTGCTTCTGGCGATACCGGCCTTCATCTGGCCGGCCCTCTACAACGGCTATCCGCTCGTCTTCGCCGACACCGGCACGTATCTCGATCAGGCACTGCGCGGCTATGCGGGGTGGGATCGCCCGCCCGCCTACAGCGTCGCGATCCTGCCCCTGCATCTTTCGCTGACGACATGGCCCGTGATCGTCGTGCAGGCGCTGGTCACCGCGCACATGCTGTGGCTCGCCCGGCGCACGCTGGTCCCCGAGGCCGGCTTCGCCGGGCTGGTCGGGGTCTGCGCGCTGCTTTCGCTTGGCACCATCGCGCCCTGGATCGTCGGGCAGCTCCTGCCGGATCTGTTCACCCCTTTGCTGGTGCTGGCCCTGAGCCTGCTGGCGCTGGTGCCGGACCGGCTCGGCTGGAGCGGGCGGCTGTGGTGCATGGCGATCGTCACCATCGCGATCGCGGTCCACTACAGCCATCTGCCGCTCGCGCTCGGACTGCTGATCTGCCTGCTGCTGCTGCGCCGGCTGCGGCGGCCGGCCACTTCACTCGGCATCGGCGGGCTGGCGCGGCTGTGCGTGCCGATCCTGCTTGCGGTCGTCGGATGGATCAGCGTCAACAGCGCGGCGCACGACCGCGCGGCGCTGTCGCCGTTCGGGGGCGTCTTCCTGCTCGCGCGCGTCATCCATGACGGGCCCGGGCTGGACTATCTCCGCCGCGCCTGCCCCGCCGCCGGCTACCGGCTCTGCCCGTATCTGGATGCCATCCGCGGCACGTCGGACACGTTCCTGTGGGACGAGGACAGCGCCATGAACCTCGCCGGCGGGCCGAAGGTGGTCGCCGAGGAGGCGATGACGATCGTCACCGCCGCGGTGGCGGAGGAACCCTGGCGGCAGGCGCGGGCCTCGCTTCGCAACGCCTTCTCCCAGTTCCGGCAGTACCGCAGCGGCGACGGGCTGGAGCCGTGGCCCGACGATCCGGGACCGCTCGCGACGCTGAAGGCGCACTTCCCGCCCCGCGAGGCGGCGGCGTATCTCGCGTCACGGCAGTCGCGGGATGACCTCGACCTGATCCACGTCCTGTCGCCCGTTCATGTGGCGGTGGAGACCATCGCCATGGTGGTCTGCCTTGTTCTGGCGATCATCCTGCGCCGGACGCCCGCCGGGCAGTTCTGCGCCGCCGTCCTGCTGGCGCTCGTCGGCAACGCGATCCTCGCGGGTGCGCTGTCCTCGGTGCATCCGCGCTATCAGGCGCGGCTGATCTGGCTCGCGGTGTTCGCGGCGTGGGTGGGTGTCGAGCAGTGGCGGATCGTGCGGGCCGGGGGCCGGGCGGCTGGTGCTGCTGGACAGGATTGAACTGTCGACCTCTCCCTTACCAAGGGAGTGCTCTACCACTGAGCTACAGCAGCATGCGGCGCGAAGGCGGCCTCTCTAAGCGGACGGCGCGACGTAGGCAACCCTCTAGGAGGATGCGGTCGACGGTCTGCGCCCGAGACATGCATGAGGATCCTGATCCATCCCCGGACGCACGGGCCTGCGAAACCGGGCTCTCCCGGGCACTCCCGTCGCACGATGTTCTTCGATGCCTGTCAGGCCGACCGCCACCGACTCGGGAAAAGCCAGCTTGCGGGCTCGACGTGACACCTGCCCGCGCCTGAAACGCGAAAGGCGCCGCCGGGGGAGAACCCCGGAGGCGCCCGATGATGGCCGACTCGCCAGTCAGGCCTTGTGGTTCAGGCGACGGCTGGCGAAGGACAGGCCCAGCAGCCCGAAACCGAAGAGGGCAATGGTCGACGGCTCCGGAACGGCGCCCAGATACCGCGCGCTCCCATCATAGCGCACGTAGTCGTAAGTACCGGCGATGACATGACCCGTGGTTGCATCCACCAGATATGACCACGCCACGGCGTACCATTCGATAGGTGCTGTGAGGTCCGTCAGGATTCTATCGAGTTCATCGTAATCCAGGAGGCCGATACCGTCATAACTGCCCCCGGGATACGAACAATTATAGCAATCTACATCGATTCCCTCATAGAAGCCGCTGTATCTGAGATATCCTCCCCCTACGTCTTCCGAAGAACTTGCACTGGTTACAAATACGATATTTGCATTGTCATAGAAATTTGGATTGTAATCCCATACGTACTGGAAGGCTCTTAGCTGGGAATCACCACCGGACAATCCGGATACAGAGCGCAGCTCATTGCTGTAAAGGCCGACAAGCGGTGTAATTTCGCCAGTGAGTTGCCTGGTAAGATAGTACTCGGTGGATATCTGGGCTGTGGTCGTCCCGGGAATGATCTGTGCCGTCATGCTGAAGACGGTCGGTGCAAATGTATCATCCCTTACCGAAGCGCCGTTGCCCGCCGCGGTCGTTACCTCTCGGCTGGTCGCCGTGATCTCGAAACCGAACGCAGCAGCCTGGGCGGTCGGCAGCGTGGCCAGAATGGATACCAGCGCCGTCGTCGCACAGGCGGCTTTCAGAAAGCCTCTCACAATCGTCAATCCTTCAATAGTTCTGCAATCGCACGGTCGACCAATGACCGCGCGATCAACCTGTTAGCAAAAAATGCACCACATATGTATACTATTGGTTGAGTTCGGCTTTTCGCGCGACCCACCCACCCGGGAACACAAACTGTAAGAAATTCTGACAGATAACCGTCGATTCACACCGGATTCGCATCCTCGGACGACACTGAAATGGCGAGACGCGAAGACGCCGCCAAGGTCTCCCCCCGGCGGCGCCCAATACGCTCGTGAACTTGCGCCGGCCGCTCAGCCCCTGCGCGTCAGACGACGGCTGGCGAAGGACATTCCGAGCAAGCCAATGCCGAACATGGCGATGGCTGACGGTTCCGGTACGGGCCCGAGATACGTCCCCCTGCCGTTATACTGCAGGTACTCAAAAGAGCCGGCGACGATGCTTCTGGCCGAGGAGTCCCAGAGATACGATTCCCCCGTGACACTCCAGTCGATGCGCGCATCGGCCACGGCCAGGATATCGGCGATGATGTCGTAGTCCAGCGAGGACAGGCTATCCAGGCTCTCCCCGAGATAGGAACATCGAGTGCAGTAGGCATAGATCGTTTCCGAGAAATGCCTCCTTTCGAAAATACCGCCTCCCAGATCCACTTCCGATGAGACGACTGTCAGGAATACCAGGGAAAAGACGTCATAATACGACGGATCATCCGTCCAGAACGACTGCGTCGCCCTGACGGTGGATGTGACGTTATCCAGATTCGATATCGCCAGCGCTTCCGCTGTGTATGAGCTTTGCAGATGCTCAGCCGACCCCTCGATCTTTCTTGTGGTGTACACCGATCCGCTGGTGTCTTCATTGGTGCTGGTTCCGGGGACGACCCGCACCGACGTGGTGAAGACGGTGGGAACATAGCCGGTGTCGATCTGCACACCCCCGTTGATCGTCGTCATCGGGATGCGCCGGTCTTTTGTCGTTATCTCAAACCGAAACTCCGCGGCCCCAGCCTCCGGCAGCGCAGCCCAGGCCAACAGCAGCGCCGAAGTGGCGCATACGGTTCTTAGAATATCTTTCAAAATCGGATTCCTCGATTGAAGTTACGATGGCGTGATCAGTTAATGATCACCTAATCAAGCTAGGGACAACAAAAGTCCGCGGCAACCGCTGTGGACTGGCTGTATATCGCACCCCCGTAGTTGTAAGATATTTCGACACTCGGCCGTCCCACGATGACCCTGATCAGGCAACGGACGCTACTTCGGGTACGTGCCCTCGGGCGCGCCGTCGCTTGCCTTGGCATCGGCCCCGCATCCGCCCGCCCTCCTCCCGTCCTCGCGCCTTGCCTGTCGGGCCCTGCTTCCCGCCACAGGCGCTTGACGCCGCCCCGCCGCCGGGGATTGTGGCGCATGGACGCACCCCGCCGCCCTGCCCCCACTCGCACGGACCGCGCCGAAGCCGCGCAGCGCGAGCGGGCGGAGCGTGAGGCGGCCGCCCTGCGGGAGAACCTGCGCCGCCGCAAGGCCCAGTCCCGCGCCCGCACCGAAGACCCCTCCCCGTCGCCCGAATCGTTGCGGCGCGACCCGCCGGCCCGCTAAGCCGACCTCTCTGTCCGGATTGCCCCTGCCCATGATGCTGCCCGCATGAGTGTGATGTCCGACCGCTGGATCCGGCGGATGGCCACCGAACACGGCATGATCGAGCCGTTCGTCGAGAGCCAGAAGCGCGACGGCGTCATCAGCTACGGCCTGTCCTCCTACGGCTACGACGCGCGCGTGGCCGACGAGTTCAAGGTCTTCACCAACGTCGACTCCGCGGTGGTGGACCCGAAGGCGTTCAGCCCGTCCTCCTTCGTCGATCGCCGCGGGCCGGTCTGCATCGTGCCGCCGAACTCCTTCGCGCTCGCGCACACGATCGAATATTTCCGCATCCCGCGCGACGTGCTGGTGATCTGCCTCGGCAAGTCCACCTACGCGCGCTGCGGCATCATCGTGAACGTCACCCCGCTCGAACCCGAATGGGAGGGGCAGGTCACGATCGAGATCAGCAACACCACGCCGCTGCCCGCGAAGATCTACGCGAACGAGGGCATCTGCCAGTTCCTGTTCATCCAGGGCAACGAACCCTGCGAGACGAGCTACGCGGACAAGGCGGGCAAATACATGCGCCAGACCGGCGTCTCGCTGCCGAGGCTCGGCTGATGGATCGCATCCGCATCCGCGGCGGCCGGCCGCTGGAAGGCGCGATCCGCATCTCGGGCGCGAAGAACGCCGCGCTGCCGCTGATGGCCGCCGGGCTGCTCACAGACGAGCGGCTGGTGCTGTCGAACGTGCCGCGGCTCGCCGACATCCGCACCATGACGGACCTGCTGCGCCAGCTCGGCATCGCGGTCGATCCGCGCGACAACGATGGCCGCACGCTCGCCATCGGCGGGGCGATCCGCCAGACCGAGGCGCCCTACGACATCGTGCGCAAGATGCGCGCCTCCGTCCTCGTGCTCGGCCCGCTCGTCGCGCGCTGCGGGGAGGCGCGGGTCAGCCTGCCGGGCGGCTGCGCCATCGGCACGCGGCCGATCGACTTGCACCTGAAGGGACTCGAGCAGCTCGGCGCGGAGATCGTGCTGGAGAGCGGCTATGTCGAGGCGCGCGCCCCGCGCGGGCTGACGGGTGCGACCATCGTCTTCCCCTTCGTCTCCGTCGGCGCGACCGAGAACCTGCTGATGGCGGCGAGCCTCGCCGAGGGCACCACCGTGCTCGCCAATGCCGCGCGCGAGCCGGAGATCGGCGACCTCGCCCGCTGCCTGACCGCCATGGGCGCGCGCATCGAAGGGATCGGCACCGGTACGCTCACGATCCAGGGTATCGAGGCGCTGCACGGCGCGGAGCACGCGATCCTGCCGGACCGGATCGAGACCGGCACCTATGCCTGCGCGGCGGCGATCACCGGCGGGTCGGTGTTGCTGGAAGGCGCGCGGGCCGAGGACCTCGGCGCGGTGGTGCGCGTGCTGTCGGATGCCGGCGTGGACATCACCGAGGCGGAGAACGGCCTGACCGTCAGCCGCCGCAACGGGCTGCACGGCGCGGATGCGATGACCGAGCCCTATCCCGGCTTTCCCACCGACATGCAGGCGCAGTTCATGGCGCTGATGTGCGTGGCCGAAGGAGCCAGCATGCTGACCGAGACGATCTTCGAGAACCGGTTCATGCACGTGCCCGAGCTGAACCGCATGGGCGCGCGCATCAACGTGCACGGCTCCTCGGCCATCGTGCGCGGCGTGCCGGCGCTGTCCGGCGCGCCGGTGATGGCGACGGACCTGCGTGCTTCCGTCTCGCTGGTGCTCGCCGGCCTCGCGGCGCGGGGGGAGACGGTGGTCAACCGCGTCTATCACCTCGACCGCGGCTACGAATCGGTCGAACGCAAGCTCGCCGCCTGCGGGGCGGACATCGAACGGATCGAAGGGTAACGCGATGACGGCGGCACCTCATTACGACGTGCTCGCCGTCCGCTACGCCAACGCAAGCCGGACGCCGGGCGACGTGTTCCTCAGCCGCGATCCGCACGATGCGCCGGGCGAGATGGACTACTTCGTCTGGGTGATCCGCAACGCGGACCGCACCATCGTCGTGGACACCGGCTTCGGGCCGGAAGCGGCGGCGCGGCGCAAGCGCACGATCCTGCACCCGGTCGACCGGGCGCTCGCCTCGGTGGGCGTGGACTGCGCGACGGTGGCGGACGTGGTGATCACGCATCTGCACTACGACCACGCCGGCAACCTGCCACTGTTCCCGGCCGCGACGCTGCATCTGCAGGACGAGGAGATGGCCTACGCGACCGGGCGCTTCATGTGCCACCCGGTCATCGCGCAGCCCTTCGATGTCGAGGACGTGTGCTGCATGGTGCGCCGCGTCTATGCCGGCCGCGTGCGGTTCCACGACGGCGATGCGGAGATCGCGCCGGGCGTCAGCCTGCACCATATCGGCGGGCACAGTTGCGGGCTGATGGCGGTCCGCGTCAGCACGGCGCGGGGCAACGTCGTGCTCGCGTCGGACGCGACGCACTACTACGCCAACATGCAGCGCCGCGACCCGTTCCCGATCCTGTTCGACATCGGCGCGGTGCTGGAAGGCTATGAGCGGCTGCGCGCATTGGCCGACAGCGAGGACCACATCATCCCCGGCCACGACCCGCTGGTGCGCCAGCTCTATCCGCCTGTCCCGGGTGCCGACGCGGTGACGCTCCACACGCCGCCGCGCGCGTAGGAACAGCGTCGCGCAGAATCCCCTCTCCCGCTTTGCGGGAGAGGGAGGGACCCGCGCTTGCGCGGGAGGGTGAGGGCGCGCGTGAGAGAGCGAAACGTCATCGTCACGCTTGCGGACATACCCTCACCCCGGCCCTCTCCCGCCACGCGGGAGAGGGAGAAGAGGCGCAGCCGCTACCGCCGCGCGACCAGCGTCTTGTCACCGCTGCCAATGCGCAGCGCGCCATCGGCGCCGATATCGAACGGCACCGTATCCCGCAGCGTCTCATGCAGCGCCGCCTCACGCTCCATCGCCACCGGCTCGCACATGCGCATCGTGCTGGCGATGGGCGTGAAGACCAGCCCCTCGCCGATGCTGTAACCGCCAGTGAAGGCGTTGCACGGCCCCTGCCCGTACACGCGGCCGGCCGCGTCGAAGGTGATGGTCACCTGCTTCTCGCCGGCGGCCGGCTTGCCGCCGATGCTCTCCACCGTCCAGGCGGCGCCGTGCAGCAGCGCGGCGGGATCGCCGCCGCAGCCCTGAAGCACGCGCCCGTCCACGCGCAGCGTCACCCGCTCGGGATGGGGCACCCCGCTCATGATGTCGCGGCAGATGCCAGTGACGATCTCGACGCCGATGTCGTGGTCCTGCGTGCGCACGGCCAGATACGCCACGCCGTCGCGTTCCTGCCGTTCGGGCCGGGGCGTGACGATGCGCGTCGTGCCGTTGTCCAGGTCCAGCACCAGCCGCGACTCCTCCAGCATCACGCGCCAGCCGGGCTCCTGCCCGCGCGCGTGCCACGCGCCGGGGTCGAGCCGCGCGCACTCGGTCGTGACGCCGCCGCGGATCAGCAGCGCCTGGGCGCCACGATCCCAGAAGGCGAGATCGCCGGCCGCGAAGCGCGCGCCGGAGGCGGAGCGGACCTGCGGCAGTCGTCGTTCCGGTCCACCCGCGATGCGCAGATGCACGGCCGATCCGTCGAACCGCGCCAGCACCTGCTCCGCCCCGCAGCGATACGCATAGGTGCGGGGCTCGGCGGCCGCGCGGGTGGCCGCACGGGTCAGCAGCATCGTGCCGGCGTCGGTGGGCCCGCCATCGCGGGCGAGCGACAGCGGCTTCGTGCCGGTCCAGCGCATCTCGCCGGACGCAGCACTCAGCGTCCCGCGCAGCGACACGGCCACGTCCTGCGGCAGGCGCATGGGATCGAGGGTGACGGTCACCGGGACCGGTACCTGCCGGCCCTGCAGCGCGACTTCCTGCCGCGCGGCGACGCGGCCAGCGGCCACAACCTCCAGCACCGCCACCGCATCCGGCGGCAGGGCGATGCGCTCGCGATAGGCGAGAGAGGCGGTCACCTCGCGCGGCTGGGCCAGCGCGGGCCCGGCAAGGATGGACAGGCCGGCCAGAAGCGCCAGAGCGGCCCGGACCATGGCCCGGCTCAGTTCGTGGGTACGGAAGGCGCGGCCGGCGGCGGCGCCGGGGTGGCCGGCAGCGTCGCGGCCGGCGGCTGGTCGAGCAGGCTGCCGCCACGGCTGCCGCTCTTGGTCATCAGCGCCATGGTCAGCGACAGCAGCATGAACACCGTCGCGAGGACGGCGGTCGCGCGGGTCAGCAGGTTCGCCGTGCCGCGGCCGGTCATGAACCCGCCCATCCCCTGGGACGAGCCGATGCCGAGCCCACCGCCCTCGCTGCGCTGGATGAGCACGACGCCGATCAGCGCCAGCGTGACGAACAGGTGGACGATCAGGAGCACGGTGTACATGGAGCGGCGGACCTAGGCGCTGGCGCGGCAGATGGCAAGGAAGTCGTCGGCCTTCAAGCTGGCGCCGCCGACCAGTGCCCCGTCCACGTTCGGCACCGCCAGCAGCTCCGCCGCGTTGGCCGGCTTCACCGATCCGCCATACAGGATGCGCAGCGTCGTTCCGCGGCTGCCGAACCGCTCCTCCAGCGTGCGGCGGATGAAGGCGTGCATGGCGGCCACATCGGCGGCTGTCGGCGTCTTGCCGGTGCCGATCGCCCAGACCGGCTCGTAGGCGACGACGCCGGTGAACCCGTCCGGCAGGCTCGTGGCAAGCTGGCGGCCGACAACGGCCTGCTCCTGCCCGGCATCGCGCTCCGGCCCCGTCTCGCCGACGCAGACGATGGGCGCGAGCCCGGCCCGGGCCGCCGCTTCCGCCTTGCCGCGCACGACGGCATCGGTTTCGCCGTGGTCGGCACGCCGCTCGGAATGGCCGACGATCACGAAGGTCGCGCCCGCGTCGCGCAGCATCGGGGCGGAGACGTCGCCGGTGTGCGCCCCCTGCTCCGCCGCATGGCAGTCCTGCGCGCCGACGGCCACGCCCGAGCCGAGAAGCGTGTGGGCCATCACGGTCAGCAGCGGCGCGGGCGGGCAGACCAGGGCGTCCACCCCCACCGTCGCCCCGCGAACGGCGCTCGCCCATGCCCCCGCGGAGGCGAGCGTGCCAAACATCTTCCAGTTACCGGCGATCAGCTTGCGCATGGTCGCGGCCTTACCCGGCCGGGCCGTGCGCGGCAACGGGCTTCCCAACCGCCCCGCCCGCCGCTACGGGGTCGACCATGCTCTCGGCCATGCGCAATCTCCTTGGCACCTGGGTCGCCAAGGGCCTGTTCGTCGTCCTCGTCCTGTCCTTCGGCTTGTGGGGGATCGGCGACGTGATCGACGCGTTCCGCCGCCCCGACACCTCGATCGGGACCGTGGCGGGCCATCGCATCGAGATCCCGGAGATGCAGGACGCGCTCCGCCGGGAGATCGACCAGTTCCGCCGGGCCACCAACAACCAGATCGAGCCGTCGCCCGAAGTCCGCCGCGCGCTCGCGGAGCAGGCGCTGGACCGGATCATCACCGGCCGCGCCATGCAGGCGGAGATCGACCGGCTGGGCATCCGCGTGGGCGACGCCCAGCTTCGCGAGGCGGTGCTGCAGATCCCGGCCTTCCGGGGAACCGACGGGCGCTTCAGCCGGCCGATCTTCGACAATTTCCTGCGCCAGAACGGCATGACCGAGGGGCGCTTCCTGGAGCTGTTCCGCAGCGACATCGCCCAGCGGGAGCTGGCCGCCGCGGTCGGCGCCGGCACGATCAGCCCGGACGTGCTGACCACGCCGCTGTTCCGCCATGCGGGCGAGCGGCGGGGGGCGACGATGGTGGTGGTGCCCTTCGATGCCGGCCCTCCCCCCGCCCTGCCCGACGAGTCGGAGCTGCGCCGCTACCAGGACAACAACCCGGAGCGGTTCTCGACTCCCGAATACCGCACCGCCTCCGTCGCCCTGCTCACGCCGGACGCTCTCGCGGCGGGCATCGAGATCACGGACGCCGATCTGGCCGCCGCCTACGATCAGCGCCGCGACCAGTTCGTCACCGGCGAGAAGCGGGAGCTGGCCGCGGTGACCGTGCAGGACCAGGCGAAGGCCGAGGCGATCGCCGCGCAATGGCGGGAGGGCGCCGATCTGGCCGCCATCGAGCAGGCGGCGATCGCGGCCGGCGGCTCCATGTTCCGCATCGACGGCGATCGCGACAGCGTGCCCCTGCCGGAGCTGGCCGAAGCCGCCTTCGCCGCCGCGCCGGATGTCGTGACCGGCCCGCTGCGCAGCACCCTCGGCTGGCACGTGCTGCGCGTCGCCACGGTCACGCCCGGCACGTCCCGCTCGCTGGACGAGGTGAAGGACGAGCTGCGCGGGGAACTGAAGCGCGAACAGGGCGGCGACCGCATGTTCGACGCCGCCAACAAGATGGAGGATCAGCTCGCCGGCGGCGGCTCGGTGGCCGAAACCGCCCGTGCGCAGTCCCTGCCGCTGGTCGAGGCGACGTTCGATGCGTCCGGCAACGGTCGCGACGGCCGGCCGGTGGCGTTGCCGCTGACGGATGAAGGCCGCACCGCGCTGCTGCGGATCGTGTTCCAGACCGGCGCCGACCTGCCGCCCCGCACCGATGAGCTGCCCGGCCCGGCCTTCGCCGCGATCACCGTCTCCGCCATCATCCCGCCCGCCCCGCGGCCGTTCGAGGAGGTCGCGGATGCCGTCCGCGCCGCCTGGCTACGCGATGCGCGCCGCCGTGCAGCGGAGGAGAAGGCGGCCGGATTGCTCGCCGCGGTGCGCGGCGGCGAGGCGCTGACGGTCGCGGCCGCGACGGCAGGGTTCGAGCCGAGGACGATGGGACCAGTCGGCCGCGACGGCGGACCCGAGATGCCGCGCGAACTGGTCGGCCCGCTGTTCCAGCTCAAGCCCGACGAGGCGACGATGGCGGAGACCGCCGTCGGCTTCGTGGTCGCGCAACTCACCGCCATCGTGCCGCCCGACCCGGCGACGGATGTGCTCGCCTTCGGCCGCGTGCGCGACCAGATCGCCCAGACCATCGCGCGCGACCTGGAACGGCAGTATCTCGCCGCGATCCGCGCGAAGGCGGAGCCGACCATCAACCAGCGCCTGCTCGACCAGCTCGCCCAGCCATGAACATGGACCGCGCCAGTTTCGAAGCCGCCTATGCCGCCGGCCGCGGCAGCATCCTGGCCACGCGCACCGTGGCGGACCTGGAGACGCCGGTCTCCGTGTTCCTCAAGCTCGCCGACGGCCGCCCCTACGCCTTCCTGCTGGAAAGCGTGGAAGGCGGGGCCGCGGTGGGGCGCTATTCGATGGTGGCCTATGCGCCGGACCTGATCTGGCGCTGCCGCGACGGCAAGGCGGAGATCAACCGCCACGCCGAGACCGCGCCGCACGGCTTCGCGCCCGATCCACGCCCGGCGCTGGAAAGCCTCGCCGCCACCATCGCCGAGGCGCGGCTGGACGTGCCCGCCGACCTGCCGCCGCTCGCCGGCGGGCTGGTCGGCTATCTCGGCTACGACATGGTGCGGCTGATGGAACGGCTGCCCGCGCGCACGCCCGACCCGATCGGCGTGCCGGATGCGCTGCTCGCCCGGCCCACGCTGTTCGCGATCTTCGACAACGTGAAGGACGAGCTGACCATCGCCACCCCGGTCTACCCCCAGCCGGGGGTGAGCGGGGCCGTCGCGTGGGAACGCGCGCAGGAGCGGCTGGTGCAGGCACGCGCCGCGCTGGACCGCCCCCTGCCCCGCCCGGCGCCGCCGGCCGACCTGCCGCCGATGCCGCCGCCCGCGTCGAACATGACGCCGGAGCAGTACATGGCGGCGGTGCGGACGGCGAAGGAGTACATCGCCGCCGGCGATGCGTTCCAGGTGGTGCCGTCGCAGCGTTTCTCCGTGCCCTTCGCCCTGCCGCCGTTCGCGCTGTACCGCGCGCTGCGGCGGATCAACCCGGCGCCCTTCCTGTTCCATCTCGATTTCGGCGGCTTCGCCATCGTCGGCTCCTCGCCCGAGATCCTGGTACGGGTGCGCGACGGGCAGGTGCACATCCGCCCGCTCGCCGGCACCCGCCCGCGCGGCGCGACGCGGGAGGAGGACCTCGCGCTGGAGCAGGAGCTGCTGGGCGACCCGAAGGAGCGCGCCGAGCATCTGATGCTGCTCGACCTCGGGCGCAACGATGTCGGCCGGGTGGCCGAGATCGGCAGCGTGAAGGTGACGGAGAGTTTCGCGATCGAACGCTACAGCCACGTGATGCACATCTCGTCGCACGTGGAAGGCACGCTGCGCGCCGGGCTGACGGCGCTGGACGCGCTGGTGGCGGGCTTTCCGGCCGGCACGCTCTCCGGTGCGCCGAAGGTCCGCGCGATGGAGATCATCGACGAACTGGAGCCGGAACGGCGCAGCATCTACGCCGGGTGCATCGGCTACTTCGCCGCGAACGGCACGATGGACACCTGCATCGCGCTGCGCACCGCGCTGGTGAAGGACGGCACGATGTACGTGCAGGCCGGTGCGGGCGTGGTCGCCGATTCCAGTCCGGCGGCCGAGGAAGCCGAGACACGACAGAAGGCCCGTGCCCTGTTCCGCGCCGCCGAGGAAGCGGTACGGTTCGCGCGCGGCAATTGAGGGGACATCCGACGTGAGCCAACAACTCCCGCCCGAACTGCTGGTGCTGCGGCAGAGCATCGACAACATCGACGCCGCCGTCATCCATATGCTCGCGGAGCGGTTCCGTTGCACGCAGCAGGTGGGGAAGCTGAAGGCGGAGCATGACCTGCCCCCCGCCGATCCCGCACGCGAGGCCGTGCAGATCGCACGGCTGCGGCGGCTGGCCAAGGAAGCACGGCTCGACCCCGAATTCGCCGAGAAGTTCCTCAACTTCGTCGCCCGGGAAGTGATCCGCCACCACGAGGCGGTGCGGACGCAGAACTAGTCGTTTCTTTTTCGTATTGGATAGCCGCACCCGGCGGTAGCCTGCCGGCCTTCGCCCCGTTCAGGAGGCCGGCCATGGGGATGCGCCTGCGCCATGCCGCCATGCTCGGCGTGTTCGTCGCCCTGGCGGCGGCGGCCGCGCCGCTGGCCGGGGATCCGGTCCGCGTGCCGGATGCCTTCGACAGCGAAAAGCAGCGACATCGCGTCGATTCGAGCGGCATCGCCTGCCGGCCGGACGCTGGACCTGCCGTCCGGCACTGCCTCGTCGTGGACGATGAGCGGCAGTTCATCCGCGCCGCACGCCTCGCCGATGGCGCGCTGACCTTCACCGGCGCGCCGGTCCCGATCGTCCGCGACAGCGGGCCGGTGGATCCGGACGTGGTGGGCAGCCCGCCTGCCATCGCCTGCGGCGGCGGCAAGGGCGACAAGCCGTTCGACAATTTCGACGGCGAGGGCATCGCGCTCGCGCCCGATGGCGCGGCCTACGTCGTGGGGTCGCATGGCTGTTCGCGCAGCAAGGACCGCTACGCCGCCGGCAGTTTCCTGCTCTCGCGCCTGACCCCCACCCCGGGCGGTGGATGGTCGGTGCGGCAAACCTACCGGCTGGCCGAGGCGCTGCGTGCGGCACCGGTGGTGGGCAGCTTCGTGGGCCGCAGCCTGAACCAGGCGAACGGGCTGAACATCGAGGGCATCGCCGTGCTGGGCGGCGACCTGCTGGTGGGGCTGCGCGCGCCGGTTCTGAACGGCGAAGCGCAAGTCGTCCGCATTCCGCTGGCGCCGCTCTTCGCCAGCGGCCCGCTGCCGCCTGTCCCGGCGCCGATCGCGCTGCCGCTGGGCGCGGACACCGGCATCCGCGACCTGACCGTGACACGCGACGGCAGGCTGCTGGTGCTGGCGGGGCCGGCGCAGGAGCAGGAGCAGGAGCAGGCGGTTGCCTATACGCTGTGGCTCGCCGACGCGGAGACGGGGCGGGCGCGGAAACTGGCCGAACTGGCCCCTGTGACGACGTCGGTTCCGGCATGCCTCAAGGCGGAAGACCGCGCGACGCCCGGCAAGGCGGAGGGCGTCACGATCCTGGAGGAAAGCCCGGACGCGCTGCGTGTGCTGGTGCTGTTCGACGGCCTCTGCGACGGCGAGCCCCGGCTCTACACGCTGCCGCGATGATACGGGGCGCAAGATCGGTGCGGCCGCCGCGCTAAACGGGAGAGCCGCCCGAAGGCACCATTCATCGGCCGATGAGGGTACGCCCCTCACCCTCCTCCCTGAATGCGAGGGAGAGGGCTTCTTTCTCTCCCGCCCCCGGGAACTTTGCGGAAGGGCCGAGGCAGGGACCGCCGCGCGAGGTCCACTCTCCTGCCTGCGGGAGTTCTGCGGAAAGGAAATGGTTCGCAGAATCCCC
>JBBCJT010000041.1:0-16016 GCA_037190665.1 Rhodovastum atsumiense
GGTTGAAAATCCCCCTGTGTCAGGATCGCCACCGAGGTGTGACCGCGCCGCCACAGGAGCGCACGGGCCGGGCGGGGTCCGCCTCCGCCTGACGCGCCGCCGGTCAGGCCTTCTTCGGCGGCAGCACCAGCGCGAGCGACAGCTCCCTGAGCCGCGCCGGCGGCACCTCGGCTGGTGCGCCCATCATCAGGTCCATGCCCTGCTGGTTCAGCGGGAACAGGATCACCTCGCGGATGTTCGGCTCGTCCGCGAGCAGCATGACGATGCGGTCGATGCCCGGGGCGGAGCCGCCATGCGGCGGGGCGCCATAGCGGAACGCGTTCAGCATACCGCCGAACCGCGCCTCCACATCCGCCTCGGTGTAGCCCGCGATCTCGAAGGCGCGGACCATGATGTCCGGCCGGTGGTTGCGGATCGCGCCCGAGGACAGCTCGATACCGTTGCAGACGATATCATACTGGAACGCCTTGATCGTCAGCGGGTCCTGCGTGTTCAGCGCCTCCAGCCCGCCCTGCGGCATCGAGAACGGGTTGTGGCTGAAATCGACCTGCCCCGTCTCCTCGTTCAGCTCATACATCGGGAAGTCGGTGATCCAGCAGAAGCGGAACTCGTTCTGGGCGTACAGGCCGAGCTCCTCGCCCACGCGGTTGCGCACGCGGCCGGCGAATTTCGGCGCCTCGTCCGCCTTGCCGGCGGCGAAGAACACCGCATCGCCCGCCTTCAACCCGCAGGCCGCGCGGATCTGCTCCACCCGCTCGGCCTCGAGGTTGCGCGCGATCGGGCCCTTCGCACCCTCCGCGTCGAAGGCGATCCAGCCGAGGCCGCCAGCGCCTTCCTCCCGCGCCCAGTCGTTGAGCTTGTCGAAGAAGGAGCGCGGCTGCGCGGTCGCCCCCGGCGCGGGGATGGCGCGCACCACGCCGCCCGAGGCGGCGATGCGGGCGAACAGGCCGAAGCCCGAGCCGGCGAAGGCGGCGGTGACGTCGGCGATGCGCAGCGGGTTGCGCAGGTCCGGCTTGTCGGAGCCGAACTCGAGCATCGCCGTCTCGTAGGGGATGCGCGCGAAGGGCGGCTTGGTCACCGCGCGGCCTTCGGCGAACTCCTCGAACACGCCGGCGATGACGGGTTCGATCGTGTTGAACACGTCCTCCTGCGTGACGAAGCTCATCTCGAAATCGAGCTGGTAGAACTCGCCGGGGGAGCGGTCCGCGCGGGAGGCCTCGTCGCGGAAGCAGGGCGCGATCTGGAAGTAGCGGTCCAGCCCCGCCACCATGGCGAGCTGCTTGAACTGCTGCGGCGCCTGCGGCAGCGCGTAGAATTTGCCCGGATGCAGCCGCGCCGGCACCAGGAAGTCGCGCGCGCCCTCGGGGCTGGAGGCGGTCAGGATCGGGGTCTGGAACTCGGTGAAGCCGGAGGCGATCATGCGCCGCCGGATCGAGGCGATGACCCCCGCGCGCAGCTTCATGTTCCGCTGCATCTTCTCGCGGCGGAGGTCGATGAAGCGGTACTTCAGTCGCAGGTCCTCGGGAAAGTCGGCCTCGCCCGCCACCTGGATCGGCAGCACCTCGGCGGGGCTGTCCACCGTCAGCTCGGCGGCGCGCAGCTCGATCTCGCCGGTCGGCAGCTTCGCGTTCACCGTGCCCGGCTCGCGCGCCACCACCTGGCCGGTCACCGTGATCACGCTCTCCGGCCGCACCGCGGCGGCCTGTTCGGCGAGCGCGCCGGCCGACGGGAAGACCACCTGGGTCAGGCCGTAATGGTCGCGCAGGTCGATGAACAGCAGCCCGCCATGGTCGCGCTTGCGATGCACCCAGCCGGAAAGGCGGGCGGTCTGGCCCGCGTGCTCGGCGCGGAGCTGGCCGCAGGTGTGGGTGCGATAGGGATGCATGCGCGTAAATCCGGTCAGAAAAGGCGGGCGGAAGGAAGCGATGCCCAGATGGGGTGTCAACCCCGCGCGCGGCGGGACTGCCACCCGCCGGCCGCTTCGCGTAGAAGCCGCCGGATGCGCAAGCCGAAACCGGCCCCCTTCCCGCCCACCGAGCTGATCGACACCACCGAGGCACTGGCCGCCGTATGCGAACGGCTGCGGCACGACAGCTTCGTGACCGTGGACACCGAGTTCATGCGCGAGCGGACCTACTGGCCGGAGCTGTGCATCGTGCAGCTCGGCGGCACGAACGACACGGCGGTGGTGGACGCGCTCGCCCCCGGGCTCGACCTCGCCCCGCTCGGGACGCTGCTCGCGGACCCAGCGGTGACCAAGGTGATGCACGCCGCGCGGCAGGACGTGGAGATCTTCCTGCTGAAGTTCGCCGCCGTCCCCGCGCCGCTGTTCGATACCCAGGTGGCCGCGATGGTGGCCGGCTTCGGCGACCAGGCGAGCTACGCGGAACTGGTCGCAAATCTGGCCGGCGGGCAGATCGACAAGGCGCACCGCTTCAGCGACTGGGCGGCGCGGCCGCTCTCGGCCGGGCAGATCGCCTACGCCGCCGCCGACGTGACGCACCTGCGCCGCGTCTACGAGCGGCTGACGGAACGGCTGGCGCAGGAAGGCCGCCTCGCCTGGGTGGGCGAGGAGATGGCCGCCCTCGCCGATCCCGCCACCTACCTCGCCGACCCCGAGACGATGTGGGAGCGGCTGAAGAGCCGCACCGGCAACCGCCGCTTCCTCGGCGCGCTCAAGGCCGCCGCGGCGTGGCGGGAGCGGGAGGCGCAGCGGATCAACATCCCCCGCCAGCGGCTGGTGAAGGACGAGACGCTGCTGGAGATCGCCGCGACCATGCCCGACACGGCCGAGGCGCTGGCCCGCGCGCGGGGCATCGGCCGCGGCTTCGCCGAGGGCAAGAGCGGTGCCGGCCTGCTCGCCGCCATCGCCGCCGCCCGCGCCCTGCCGGAGGACGCGCTGCCCCTCGCGCCCTCGCAGCGCGACCATCCCCGCCCCTCGCCCGCGCTGGTCGCGCTGCTGAAAGTGCTGCTGGCCGCGAAATGCGAGCAGCATCACGTGGCGCCGAAGCTGATCGCCTCCTCCGAGGACCTCGACCGTCTCGCCGCCGAGGAAGCGCCCGAGGTCCCCGCCCTGCACGGCTGGCGGCGCGACGTGTTCGGCGAGGACGCGCTGGCGCTGAAGCGCGGGCGCATCTCGCTGGGCGTGGACGGCAAGCGGGTGAAGCTGGTGCCGGCGTAGGCCGGCAGCCTCGCGCGGCTGTGAACGTGCCATGGCCGCCGTCACCGGAATCGTTCCGGTCTCGTTGCATGGCCTGCCTAGAGTGCCCGCTGCGGCAATGACCGCCCGGGAGGAACATCACTCATGAGACTCGGACCCACTCTGGCCCTGGCCGCCGTGGCGACTGCTTTCGCCGTGGGTGCCGGCGCGCAGGACCGCTCCGCGATGAGCTTCTTCGTGACCAGCGCCAATCCCGGCCAGGGCGGCAATCTGGGCGGGCTCGCCGGCGCGGACCAGTACTGCCAGGCGCTGGCGACCGCGGTCGGGGCCGGGCAGCGGACCTGGCGCGCCTATCTCAGCACGCAGGCGACCGGCGGCCAGCCGGCGGTGAACGCGCGCGACCGCATCGGCGCCGGCCCGTGGCGCAACGCGGCGGGGGTGGAGATCGCGGCGAACGTCGCGGCGCTGCACGGCACCAACAACCTGACCAAGGCCACGGCGCTGACCGAGAAGGGCGAGACGGTCAGCGGACGCGGCGACACGCCGAACGAACACGACATGCTCACCGGCTCCCAGCCAGATGGCACGGCCTTCCCGGCCGGGGAGGACCGGACCTGCGCGAACTGGACGAGCGCGACGACGGGCTCGGCCATGGTCGGGCATCATGACCGGATCGGCCTGCGGGACGACGAGCCCTCGCGGAGCTGGAACACATCGCACCCGTCGCGGGCCTGCGACATCGCCGCGCTGCGCACGACGGGCGGGGTGGGCCGGTTCTACTGCTTCGCGGTGAACTGAGCGGGCGTCATCGCTGGGGCACGATATCAGGCCGGCTTGCCGAACAGCCGCAGCACGATCAGGTCGAAGAAGGCGAACACGCCGCCCACCGAATAGCCCGCCAGCAGCGCCACGGCGTTCACCGACAGCGCCACGGTGGTCTCGTCGGTGCTGCCGAGCACCGTGGTGAACAGGCCGATGACCGCGCCGAACAGCACGCCGAGCAGCAGCGACTGCATCGCGCGGCTGCGCTCCGACCGCATGAGCTGGGCCGCATCGGCGCGCGTGGAGATGCCCCGCAGCACGGCCGCGAACGCGCCGAGCAATGCATAGAGGCAGGGCAGCACGTACTGGCTCACGCCGCCGATCACGGCTTCGGCCACAAGGGACGAACGGACGAGCGCGGTGCGATACGCCTCCGCGCAATCCTCGTCCGGCCGGGTGGCGGCGAGCATGCGGGGTGCGCCGGCCAATGCCGACACGGGTTCGACAGGCCGCCGCTGCGGAGCGGAGGGAAACCAGCCGCAATCCGGATCCCGCACGCCGGCGCGCGCGACGGTCGGGATGCCCTGCGCCGAGACGCCGAACACGATGCCGAGCCAGCGGCCGCTGAAGCCATCGGTGAACAGCGTGTTCCACAGCGCCAGATGCAGGTTCGCATCGTTCATGCGCTGGTTGGTGCCCCAGTAGACCGGGCACAGCTCCGCCTGCCGCTGGGTGAGGAACACCGGCCGCCCGTCCCCGTCGCGGGAGGCGAAGTCGCAGTAGTGCATCATCCGCGCTTCGGGCGGGCGCACGCCGCCGGTGATCAGCGGCACGGCGGTCCCGCGCATCTCCTCCTTCTGCGCGGAACTCACATCGCGCGCGACGGCCGTGTATTCGGCGGCGATACGCAGGCGCTGCTCCAGCACCAGCTTGCCGGTGAGCACCAGCGTGGAGACGGAGACGGTCGCGACCACCGCCACGGCACAGGCGATCTGGATCACCCGCACGGTCCCCGCGAGCTGCGTGCCCAGCCGGTCCACGGTGCGCGCGCGCCGCTCCGGCGGCGCGCGGCGGACGAACAGGCGGGCAAGCCATGTCGGCCCCGCCCGGGCGCGTTCGTAGGCGGCCGTCAGCCGGATCGTGTCCACGGTCGCCGGCGCCACCGCACGCGCCAGCAGGTCGCGGGTCTGCAGCAGCAGGGCGACCTCCTCGGGCGCCGGCGGCTGGCCTGCCTCCATGGCGCGCACGATGCGCATCAGCGTGGCGACCAGCTCCCGCTTGGTCGGCACCGGTGGCGCCGGCAGGTCGGCCGGCACGGGGGCGATGCCACGCGTATCCTCGAAACACGCATCGAAGCGCGCGTTGCCGTATCGCCCCGCGAAGTCGAGCAGGAGGTTCACGTCCTCCAGCAGCCGCGCGGCGCCTCCGTTCGACAGGATCCCATGGGGGTGTATCGGATCGGCACGGTCCGTCGTGACATGATCGGACATCGCCGCGACCTCCAAAGCCGGGCGATGCTCCGACATTTCCGATACCGGAACATATGACGCGCCTCACAGCGCGCCGGAGCGGTTCAGCGGTCCGCGGTCGTCTTCGCCCGCAGCACGCCGAGCGCGAAGGAGATCAGCGAGTCCATCGCCTCGAACACCACCTGCACCGAATAGCCGACGAGGAAGGCAAGCGCGGCGATGGACAGGCGGATGCCGGACAGCTCCACGCCCTCGGGCTGGAAGAACAGCCCCACCAACCCGCCGAGCAGCACGCCGAGGAAGATGCGCAGGATCGCCTGCATCCGGTCGCGCGCTTCCAGCGAGTATTCCTCGACCTTGGTGTTGATGCGCCGGAAGACGTAGGCGAAGGCGCCCAGCAGCCCCACCAGCACCGGCATCACGTAGACCGTCAGCGCCGTCAGCATCACCGCCGTGCGCTGCTCGGTGCTCGCCCACTGGTCGGCCTGGACGGCCTGGTCGCCCCAGTGCGGATCGACGCCGAGACCCAGCCAGCGCACCGGTGACAGCACGATCAGCAGCGTGTCGGTGATGTGGTTCCACACCGCGAGCTGGCCATAGGCGAGGCTCATGCGCAGGCCCAGATCGTCCACCCCCGCGCACAGCCCGGCCTGCCGCGCATCGAGCCGCCCGCCGGTGGCGGAGCGGCGCTCGCAATACGGCACCCAGCCCGTTACGCCCGGCTGCACCTGCGCGGCGGAGGCTTCGGCCGCCGTCACCTGCGTCCACAGCACCGCCTGTTCCTGGCGCAGGTCCTTCACCGTGCCGATAACCGACTGGCCCCAGACCACGTGGATGGTCAGCACCATGGTCAGGAACAGCGTCCCGACCGCCGCGTAGCGCAGCCAGGAGAAGAACCGCCGCAGCATGGCTCCGCACGGCCCCAGCCGGTGAAACGGCTGCGGCAACTGCGCGAGCGAGGGATCGACGAAGGCAGTGGTCAGCGCGATCGTGTCCGCGGTGGCCGGCTCGGCAAGCCCGGCGAGATAGTCGACCGCGCCGAACAGCCGCGCCGCGTCGGCCGGGGCGGTCGCGAGTTCCGCCGGCGGCCTGGACAGCAGCGCGGTCACATCGGCAAGGAAGGCCGAGAGGCTCGGTGCCGGCGGTTCGGGCGGCAGCGTCACACCTTGTGGCGGGCGCGGGTCCCAGGCCGCGCCGAGGCTGCGTTCGGTCAGCGTGGAGGCATGGCGCAGCAGCAGCAGCGCGGAGGCCTGCAGATCGGCGATCGTGTCGGCATCAAGCGGCTCCACCCGCGGGGGGGCGGTCGGCGTCAGCGCGCCATCGGGCATAGGGGGGCCTCCCCGAAGCGAACGACGCTACGCCAGCACGTGCCGCCTCCGCAACGTGTGAACCGGCCGACAGCGGCGGCGGCGGGCCGCCTATCCGGCGGCGGTCACAGCGCCGGGGACGATCTCCGTCACCGCTTCCATGGCGAGGCTCTCGGCCAGCCGCTCCAACCGCCGCACCACGCCCTCGCCCGCGAACACGCCCGAGCCTTCGGTGAGCAGCAGCACGATGCGCCGCCCCTCCACCCTCAGCGCCGTGCCGGCGAGCAGTTCGGGCGTGCCGCCCGACAGCGTGTAGGCCAGCCTCAGCGCCGCCCCCAGCACCTCCGCCTGCCGCGCCGAGGCGACATCGAGCAGCATGCGCGCGGTGGACAGCCACGGCATGTCCGGCTCCGCCTCGTAGCGGACGGCAAGGGTGAGGCCGAGGAAGGCGCGCGCGTGGTGGTCGAGGCCGATGCCGGGCTGGCGCAGCACGCGCAGATAGGCCTGCTCGGCGCGGTACTCCGGATGCTCGTGGCTGCCGATGTCGGACATCCAGCAGGCCGTCTCGCGCAGCCGCAGCGCCTCCGCCGACTCCTCGCTGAACAGCGGCGCGGTCCAGCGGATCAGCGCGGGCGGCATGTCCGGATCGCGCCCGAACTGCGCGGCAAGCTCGCGGCCTGCCGAGCGCATCGGATCGGCCGCGCGCACCTCCTCCGGCAATCGCTTCATGAACCAGCCCTCACGCAGCCCGTTGGCGGAGAAGACCACGCGCCGCGCACCCGTTGCGCGCAGCAGCCGCCGCATCACTACGGCCGCGAAGGGCAGATCGTCGATGCGCCGGCGCGGCACGCCGGGGATGCGCTCCAGCGCGCGGCGGGAGGCACCCGCGATCACGCCGGTCAGGTCGCGCGCCTCCTCCCGGCCCAGCGTGTAGTGGTGCACCAGATGCAGCGGATAACCCGTCTGCGCGATGTGGATGCGGGCGAGCGCGCGCCACGCGCCGCCCACCAGATACAGGTCGAGCCCCGCGCCCTCGCGCAGCCAGGGCGTGCCGGACAGCGCCTCCTCCGCGATCGCGCGCGCGCGCACCGGATCGCCGCCCGCGCGCTCCGACAGGCGGATCACGCCCAGCGGCAGCGACGCGTTCAGGCCGATCCCGCCGCCGGAGATGCGCACCACCTCCAGCGAGCCGCCGCCGATATCGCCGAGCACGCCTTCGGCCCCGGGGATGCCGCAGAGCAGGCCGGATGCGGACATCGCCGCCTCCTCCGGTCCGGTCAGCACGCGGATCGGAACCTCGGGCATGCGCGCGTTCAGCACGCGGACGAACTCCGGCCCGTTGCTCGCCTCGCGCACCGCGGCGGTGGCGAGGATCTCCATCGGCGCGGCGCCCATCGCGCGCGCCACCGCCTGGTAGCGGCCGAGCACGGTGATCGCGTCCGCGACCCCGTCCTCGTTCAGCCTGCCGGTCTCCTGCAGCCCGCGCCCCAGCCGCAGGACCGCCTTCTCGTTGAAGATGGCGACGGGATTTCGTGACCGACCTTCGAAGACGACGAGGCGGACCGAGTTGGAGCCGAGATCGACGACGGCGCAGCGCGGCGGGGAAGACCCGGTCGGACCTTCCATCAGTCCTGCGCCACCCGGTCCTGCCGCGCGGCCGCCGACGTTGCGCCATGCAACGCGCTGCCGCGCCCGGACAGCGACGGGTTGGTCATGAAGTACTCATGCGCGGACACCGGATCGTCGCCGGGGTCCATGCGCCGGTAGTCCCCTTCCGGCCCCAGCAGCCAGGACTGCATCGTGTCCTTCAGGTTCACCACCATGATCTGGTCCAGCACCTGCGCGTGGACGGTGGGATTGTGGATCGGCACCATCGTCTCGACGCGCCAGTCCATGTTCCGCGCCATCCAGTCGGCGCTGCTGATGTAGATGCGCGCCTTGCGGTTCGGCAGGCGGTTGCCGTTACCGAAGGCGAAGATGCGCGCATGTTCGAGGAAACGGCCCACGATCGACTTCACCCGGATGTTGTCCGACAGCCCGGGCACGCCGGGACGCAGGCAGCAGATGCCGCGCACCACGCAATCGATCTGCACGCCGGCGGCCGATGCGCGGTACAGCGCATCGATCAGCGATTCGTCCACCAGCGAGTTCAGCTTCAGCCAGATGTTGCCCGCCTTGCCGGATTTCGCGAAGCCGACCTCGCGCTCGATCAGCTCCATCAGCGCCGGGCGGATGGTCAGCGGGCTGAAGGCGACCGCGTCCATCCGCTCGGGCCGCGCATAGCCGGTCATGTAGTTGAACAGCTTCGCCGCGTCCCGCGTCAGGTCCGGCTCGCAGGTGAAGAAGGACAGGTCGGTGTAGATGCGCGCGGTGATCGGGTGGTAGTTGCCGGTGCCGAAATGCGCGTAGGAGCGCATCTGCGAGCCCTCGCGGCGCACCACCAGCGACAGCTTGGCGTGCGTCTTCAGTTCCTTGAAGCCGTAGACCACCTGCACGCCCGCCGCTTCCAGCGACCGCGCGAGGTGGATGTTCGCCTCCTCGTCGAAGCGGGCCTTCAGTTCCACCATCGCGGTGACCGACTTGCCCGCCTCCGCCGCCTCGATCAGCGCCTTGACGATCGGGCTGTCGCGGCTGGTGCGGTACAGCGTCTGCTTGACCGCGAGCACGTTCGGATCGGCCGCCGCCTGGCGCAGGAACTGCACCACCACGTCGAAGCTCTCGAACGGGTGGTGGACGACGATATCCTTGGCGCGGATCGCGGCGAAGCAGTCGCCGCCGAAATCGCGGATGCGCTCCGGGAAGCGCGGCGTGTAGGGCGGGAACAGCAGGTCCGGCCGGTCGTCGATGATGAGCTGGCGCAGGTCCGACACGCCGATCAGCCCGTCGACGACGAACACGTCGTCCGGCTTCACGTCCAGTTCGCCCGCCACGAAGCTGCGCAGCTCCGGCGGCATCTGCGCGTTCACCGTCAGCCGGATGGCGCGGCCGCGGCGGCGGCGCTTGAGCGCGGTCTCGTAGGAGCGGACGAGGTCCTCCGCCTCCTCCTCGAACTCCACGTCGGTGTCGCGGATCAACCGGAAGCAGCCGTGGCCGGTCAGCCGGTAGCCGGGGAACAGCCGGTCGAGGAACAGCACGACCAGGTCTTCGAGCTGCAGGAAGCGGATCGGCCCGCCCGGCTCCGCCGGCAAGCGGATGAAGCGGTCCGCGGTGGGCGGCAGTGGCAGCAGCGCGCGCATCGCCGCACCGTCATCCTCCCGCACCAGCCGCATGGCGAGCACCAGCGCCATGTTCTGGATGAACGGGAACGGGTGCGCCGGGTCGATGGCGAGCGGCGTGACCACCGGGAACACGCGCTCCATGAACCACGCTTCCAGCCAGCGGCGGTCGGCCAGCGTCAGCTCCGGCGGATCGCACACGATCATGCCGGCGTCCTGCAGCAGCTCCCGCAGTTCCCGCCACGTGCGCCGCTGCTGGTCGATCAGCCGCGTCGCGTGCTGGTGGATGGCGTTGAGCTGCTGGGAGGGCGTGCGCCCGTCCGGCGAGACCGTGGTCAGCCCGGCCGCCGCCTGCCCGACGAGGCCGGCGACGCGCACGGAATAGAACTCGTCCAGGTTGGATGCGCTGATGGAGACGAAGCGCAGCCGCTCCAGCAGCGGGTGGCGCGGGTTCGCCGCCTCCTCCAGCACGCGGTCATTGAAGGCGAGCCACGAAAGCTCGCGGTTGATGAACCGTTCCGGGCTGTCGGGACCGATGGCGGGGGCCGGCGAGGCCTCCATGCTCACGTCCAAGGTCTCGTCCTCCGCGCGTCGCATACGGCAAGCTACAACAACGCCGGAGCGGCGGGAAAAGCCACGGGGTCCGATGTCTCGGAAGTTTCATCGACCATGCCCGCCACCGCCTCGGCCGCCAGCGCGCGGGTGATGCGCCGGCCGGAGGCCAGCGCCGCCCGGTCGATCCGCGCCACCGCCTCCCGCAGGGCAGCAGCCTCGCGCGGCAGGTGCAGCAGCAGCCAGTCCTGCACCGGAGGGGCGACCTGAAGCTGCCGGTCGGAGAGCAGCCGCGCCAGCAGGGCGCGCAGCAGGCTCTCCTCCGGCGGGTGGATCTCCGCCACGGCGGCCGCCCTCAGCCGGCTCGCGAGGTCGGGCAGCGCGACGGTCCAGCGCGCCGGCGGCGTGCGGGCGGCGAGCAGGGTGGGCTGCCCGGCCTCGGCATTGGCGTTCAGCAGGTGCAGCAGCGGCTCGGCGGGTGCGAGGTCGGCATCGTCCACCGCCGCCGCGCCGGGCGGCGGCAGGCCGGCGAGCGCGGGGCCGGCCAGCACCCGCGCGCCGGTGCGGGCCGCCCAGACGTGCAGCAGATGCGTCTTGCCCGCCCCGGCGGGGCCGAACAGCACCAGCCGGCGCTGCGGCCAGCGCGCATCGTCGGCGAGCCAGGCCAGCGCCGCGGCATTGGACTCGGCCGGCAGGAAATCCGCCGCCGCGTGGCTCGGGACATGCGCGAAGGGCAGCGCAAGCTGGCGCGGCGGCATCAGCCGTTCGCGGGGGGGTCGAGATAGAGGGGGCTCGCGAGGTAGCGGCGCAGCCAGTAGCGCGACACCACCCCGATCGCGGCGGCGACCGGCACGGCGAGCAGCACGCCGAGGAAGCCGAAGGCCGCGCCGCCGGCGAACAGGGCGAAGATCACCAGCACCGCGTGCAGCTCGATCCGGTCGCCCAGCAGGCGGGGGTAGATGACGTAGCCCTCGACCAGGTTGCCGGCCATGAACACGCCCGCGATCAGCAGCACCCCGCTCCAGTCCTGGAACTGGGCGGCGGCCATGCCGACCGACACGATCGCGCCGGTGATGGTGCCGACATAGGGGATGAAGCTGATGATCCCGGCGCCGATGCCGACGATCAGCCCCAGTTCCAGCCCCGCCACCGACAGCGCGATCGAGTAGTAGATCGCCAGGATCAGGCAGCACAGCGCCTGCCCGCGCAGCCAGGCGGACAGGATGCGGTCGATCTCCCGCGCCTGCTCGCGGATCACGCCGGCGTAGCGGCGCGGCAGCCAGGCATCCACGCGCAGGATCATCCGCTGCCAGTCGCGCAGCAGGTAGAAGGCGACGACCGGGGTGACGACCATCAGCGTCAGCACGTTGAACAGCGCCACGCCGCCGCTGACCACCTGCCCCAGCGCGGTGGCGAGGAAGGAGAAGATGGTCGAGACCTGCGAGGCGGCGAGCGCGCGCAGCCTGTCGTCCACGAACTCGTCGCCCAGCCGTTCCTGCAGCCGGCCCAGCATGTCGCGGACCAGCCCGTCCAGCATCGCGATGTAGCTGGGGAAGCGGGAGATCAGCAGCCCGAGCTGGGCGAGGATCAGCGGGTAGAGCAGCACCACGAACAGCAGCGTCAGCGCCAGCAGCGTCAGGATCAGCAGCAGCGCGGCCAGCCCGCGCGGGATGCCGAGCCGGTGCAGCCGCGTGGCCACGGGGTCGAGGAAATAGGCGATGCAGCCGGCCAGCACGAAGGGCAGCAGGATCGAGCCGAAGAGATGCAGGCTGACCAGCAGCACCGCGATCAGCCCGAAGATCAGCCCCAGCCGCTGCCCGCGCGTCGCCGAGACGACCGGCGGCGGGGGCTGCCGGGGGGCTGGCGGCGGCCGCGGCGGCTGCACCGCGTTCATCGCCGCGCGACCGACCAGACATAGGCCGCTCCCGACGCGAAGGTGGAGAGCGCCACCGCGACGATCAGCGTGTTCAGCAGCCAGTCGGCATTCAGCCCGTACCCGGCGAGCAGCAGCGCCATCGCCGCGAGCCCGATCTGCAGCGTGGTGTTGAGCTTCGAGATCAGCAGCGGCCGGATCACGATCGGCTGGCCGAGCACGTAGAGCACCAGCACGCCGCCGACGATCAGCACGTCGCGGAACACCACCAGGATGGCGAGCCAGTCCGGCAGCACCTGCATGAAGGCGAGCGTGACGTACATCGACACCAGAAGCAGCTTGTCCGCCATCGGATCGAGGATCGCGCCGACGGCCGAACGGGTGCCGCTGCGCCGGGCGAGCCAGCCGTCCACCGCGTCCGACAGGCCGGCGGCGACGAACAGCCAGAAGGCGAGGTCGAGTCGCCGCTGGACCACCAGCCACACGGCGAGCGGCACGGCGCACAGCCGCGCCAGCGTGATCACGTTGGGCACGGTGACGAAGCCGGCATCGGGCGGCGGCCCGGCGCGGGAGGCGCGATCGAGACCTT
This sequence comes from Rhodovastum atsumiense, assembly GCA_037190665.1. Lineage (GTDB taxonomy): Bacteria > Pseudomonadota > Alphaproteobacteria > Acetobacterales > Acetobacteraceae > JBBCJT01. The sequence goes on from JBBCJT010000041.1 coordinate 12,928, forward strand.
CAGGCATCGGCGATGCGCTGCCCTGCGCTGCCGCGCCTTGCACCATATGGCGCACTGTGTTTGCGTCCGCCTCGTCGCATCGCGGGTCCGTCTGGATGCCCCTCCCCCGGACCCGAGGGCTTACCGTATCGGGGGACTGCATGACCAGCCTGACCTACCGCGACGCGGGGGTGGATATCGCCGCGGGCGATGCGCTCGTGGACGCAATCAAGCCGCTGGCCCGCGCCACGACCCGGCGCGGCGCGCTGGGCGGCCTGGGCGGATTCGGCGCCCTGTTCGATCCGCGCGCCGCCGGCTTCACCGATCCGGTGCTGGTCGCCACCACCGACGGCGTCGGCACCAAGCTGAAGGTCGCGATCGAGACCGGGCTGCACGCGACGGTCGGCATCGACCTCGTTGCCATGTGCGTGAACGACCTCGTGGTGCAGGGCGCGGAGCCGCTGTTCTTCCTCGACTATTACGCCACCGGGCGGCTGGAGGTGGAGGCCGCCACCGCCGTGATCGGCGGCATCGCCGAAGGCTGCCGCCTCGCCGGCTGCGCGCTGGTGGGCGGCGAGACCGCCGAGATGCCGGGCATGTATGGGGCGGGCGACTACGACCTCGCCGGATTCGCCGTCGGGGCCGCCGAGCGCGGCACCCTGCTGCCGCGCGAGGTGGCGCCGGGGGATGTGGTGCTCGGCCTCGCCGCGTCCGGCGTGCATTCCAACGGCTTCTCCCTGGTGCGGCGCGTGCGGGCCGCCGGCAATGCCGGCTGGGGCGATCCCAGCCCGTTCGGCGGCGGCACGCTGGCCGAGGCGCTGCTCGCGCCCACCCGCATCTACGTGAAATCACTGCTCGCCGCGCATCGGGCCGGGCTGGTGAAGGCCGCCGCGCACATCACCGGCGGCGGGCTGCCCGGCAACCTGCCCCGCGTGCTGCCCGAGGGCACGCGCGCCGAGCTGGACGCCGGGGCCTGGACGCTGCCGCCGGTGTTCCGCTGGCTGGCGCGGACGGGCAACGTCGCCGCGGACGAGATGCTGCGGGTGTTCAACTGCGGCATCGGCATGTGCGTGGTGGTGGGCGCGGAGCAGGCCGACGAGGCGACCGCCCTGCTGACCGAACAGGGCGAGACCGTGTTCCGCATCGGCCGCATCGCCGAGGGCGACGGCCCCGCCGAAGTGACCATCGCCCTGCCGCCCGGCTGGCCGGCGGCGTGACTGCCGGCTTTCTCCCCCCCTGCCCGGCGGCGCGCACCTTGCGGAATGGCAAGGACCGCCACCCGGAGTCCCCTCTCCCGCCTGGCGGGAGAGGGAGGGGCCCGCGGTTGCGCGGGAGGGTGAGGGGGTTTGGGCGGAGGCGAAACCTGATCGTCGCGCCGGCGGACGCACCCTCACCCCGGCCCTCTCCCGCCAGGCGGGAGAGGGAGAAGGGGCACCGTCGTTTCGCGATACTCGCGCCTTCCCGACCACGGCAGAGCGCCACCGGGCGAGAAGGGACGTGACTCGCCCCCGCTTCGCCGTCCTCATCAGCGGCCGCGGTTCCAACATGCAGGCGCTGCTGGCGGCCGCCCGCGCGCCGGGCTTCCCGGCCGAACCGGCGCTCGTGCTCTCCAACGTCGCGGACGCGGCCGGGCTCGGGCTGACCGGGGACGTGCCGACCGCCGTGGTGCCGCATCGCGGCGAGCCCGACCGGGAGACGCACGAACGCAAGGTGGCCGAGGCGATCGACGCCTCCGGCGCCACGCTGGTCTGCCTCGCCGGCTACATGCGCCGGCTGACCCCGTTCCTCGTGCGCCACTACGCCGGGCGGATGATCAACATCCACCCCTCGCTGCTGCCGTCCTTCCCCGGCCTCGACACCCATGCACGCGCGCTCGCCGCCGGGGTACGGCTGCATGGCTGCACGGTGCATTTCGTCAGCGAGCGCGTGGACGAGGGGCCGATCATCGCCCAGACCGCCGTACCGGTCGCCCCGGGCGACACCGAAGCCAGCCTCGCCGCGCGGGTGCTGGCGCAGGAGCACCTGCTCTATCCGCGCGCCCTCGCCCTGGTCGCCACCGGCCGCGCGCGCGTGGCGGCGGACGGGCGCTGCGTGGTGGATGCCCCCGCCCCGGCCGGTGTGCTTGCGAACCCGGCTTGAACGGGACCGGCCGCTTCGCCTACATCGATCCAGCCAGCCGACCGAGGAGCATCATGGCCCAGCCGAGCCCGTCCACCCCTGCCCCGGTGACGCCGGAGGCATTCCTCGCCGACCGCGAGCGCTTCCTCAACGGCTTCTGGGCAGCGTTGACCTGGGCCCTCGGCATCGCGGTCGTCACGCTCGTCCTGATGGCGATCTTCCTGGTCTGACCGCGCCTTCGCGACGGAACCGCCGCCCGCGGCCATGCGCCGCGTCCTGATCGTCGGCTGTTCCGGCGCCGGCAAGACCACGCGGGCCCGGGCCCTCGCGAACGCGACCGGGCTGCCGCTGATCCATCTCGACCGCCATTTCTGGCAGCCCGGCTGGGTCGAGCCCGACAAGGCGGACTGGCGGGCGACGGTCGCCGGACTGGCCGGCCGCGATCGCTGGATCATGGACGGCAACTACGGCGGCACGCTGCCCGAACGGCTGGCGCGCGCCGACACGGTGATCCACCTCGATTTCCCGACCCGGGTCTGCCTGTGGCGGGTCCTGCGGCGGACGGCCGCCGGCATCGGCGGCGCGGCGCGCGACGACATGGCGGAAGGCTGCCCCGAGCGGATCGACCGGGCGTTCCTCCGCTACGTGCGCCGCTTCCGGCGCGACCACCGGCCGCGACTCGTGGCGCGGCTGGAGGAATTTCCCGGCCGGGTCATCGTGCTGCGCAGCCCGCGGGAAGCCAGGGCGTTCCTGAGGGATCAGACCGCCCGAGGGTGATGAGGGCCGGCCGGGAGACTGGACCGGAGCTCCTCTACCCTCCCTCAGGCAGCGCTTAGCGAGGCGGCCGCGATCTTCTCCCTCTCCCGCTTGCGGGAGAGCGACTGTGTGATCAAGCGTCTCTCCATGGTGTGTTGGTTCTTGCGATGGCGGCGAGGATGCGCAGCAGCTTGTGCATGCAGGCTGTGATGGCGAGCTTGGCCGGCTTGCCTGCG
>JBBCJT010000042.1:0-3000 GCA_037190665.1 Rhodovastum atsumiense
CACAACAATCGTTGTGGGGGTGGGGCTGCCGACCGACCTGCTGAAGCCTCCTGAAGGAATCGCGGGTGCCGGGGGCCGTGCCCCCTGCCGGGGGAGTTTGAGGGGGCAGCGCCCCCTCACACCCCTCCGCCGCGGAACCCCTGCGCGACGACGTACAGTTCGCTGCTGTCGCGCCGGCTCGCCGGCGGCTTGGCGTGGCGCACCTGGTGGAAGGCGAGTTTCAGCGCATCCAGCATCGCCCGCTCCGATCCGCCCTGGAACACCTTGCAGACGAAGGCGCCGTCCGGCGCCAGCACATCCAGCGCGAAATCGGCCGCCATCTCCGCCAGCGCCATGATGCGCAGGTGGTCGGTCGCGCCGTGGCCGGTGGTATTCGGTGCCATGTCGGACAGGACGAGGTCCGCCGCTCCGCCGAGTTCCGCGCGGACCTGCTCCACCATCGCCGGATCGGTGAAATCGCCCTGCAGGATCGTCACGCCCGCGATCGGCTCGATGGGCAGCAGGTCCAGCGCCACGACCTGTGCCGCGCCGCGCCGGACCGCGACCTGCGCCCAGCCGCCCGGGGCGGCGCCGAGATCGACCACGCGCGCGCCCTTGCGGATCAGCTTGAAGCGGTCGTCCAGCTCGATGAGCTTGAACGCGGCGCGGGAGCGCCAGCCTTCCCGCTTCGCGGCGGTGACGTAGGGGTCGTTGAGCTGGCGCTGCAGCCAGCGGCGGCTCGATTCGGTGCGCCCGCTCCCCGCGCGGACCGAAACGGTCAGGTCGCGTGTGCCGGGGGCGCTGCGGCGGCGGCCGCTCATCGGCGTGTCCTGCGCATGCGGTCGGTCTGGATCATGCGCAGCAGCATCCCTTCGCGCAGGCCGCGATCGGCGACGGTAAGGTCCGGGACCGGCCACAGCGAGCGGATCGCGGCGTAGATGGCGCAACCGGGCAGCACGAACTCGGCGCGATCTGGTCCGACGCAGGGGTGCCGCGCAAGGTCCTCGCGCGACATGGCACGGATGTCGGCGAGCGCGGCATCGGTGCGCTCGAGCGACAGCATCTGCCCGTCCACCAGCGGCCGGCGGTAGCGCGGCAGGGCGAGCGCGATGCCGGCGAGCGTGGTGACGGTGCCGGAGGTGCCGATCATGCGCACGCCGCCATGGGCGATCTCGTCGCCGATGCGGTGGATCGCCTCGAAGCGGGAAAGCTGGGCCGCGACCTCCGCCGTCATGGCGTCGAACCCGGCCGTCGTGTCGCCGGCCGCGCCGAAGCGTTCGGCGAGCGTGACCACGCCCACCGGCAGCGAATCGCAGCCGATCAGGTCGTGCGCGCCGCCGGGGCCGAGGCGGATCCAGGCCAGTTCGGTCGATCCGCCGCCGATATCGAACAGCAGCGCGCGCCGCCCGGCGATGTCGAGCAGCGGGCCGCAGCTTTCCATCGCCAGCTCGGCTTCCTCGCGCGGGGCGATGATCTCGAACGGCAGGCCGGTTTCCGAGCGCACGCGGGCGATGAAATCCGCACCGTTCGCCGCCCGCCGGCAGGCTTCGGTGGCGACCGCGCGGACCCGGCGGACCGGCCGGCGGGCGAGCCGGGCGCTGCACGCCCGCAGCGCGTCCAGCGTGCGGTCCATCGCGGCGCTGGAGAGCCGGCCGGTCGCGGCAAGACCCTCGCCGAGCCGGACGATGCGGCTGAAGCTGTCCACGACCCGGAAGCCCGGGCCTGAGGGCGCGCCCACGAGCAACCGGCAGTTGTTGGTGCCGAGATCGAGCGCGGCATAGGCATCCGGCCTGCGCTGGATGCCGGGATTGCCGGCAAGAGCGGCGCTGTCCGCCATGGGGCCACACTCCTTGACCGGTGATGATCGACGGGTGGCTGGGGCAGATCAAGTGCGGAAGGATCGGCCCCGCATCCGGGCCGGGTGGAGCAGGGGCCGCGCCGTCCGTTCGGGGGCGTCCGCGCCAGCGGAAACCACGGGTTCGCGGGCTGCATGGCTCTTGCTCGCGCCGCCCTGTTGCGGCTGTCTGACCGCCGTGGAACGAAGCGTCCGGTCACAGGGGGAAACGCCGCCATGCCGACGACACGCCGCGCCTTGCTCGCCGCCGCCGCTCTGGCACCGCTCGCCGCGGCCGCGCAGGACTACCCGACGCGGCCGGTCCGCATCGTGCTCGCCTACCCGCCCGGCGGTTCGACGGACGTGCTGGCCCGCGTGCTCGCCGCGCGGCTGCAGGAGACATGGGCCGGCAGCGCCGTGGTGGTGGAGAACCGGCCGGGCGGCGGTGCCATCGTCGGCACGCAGGCGGTCGCGATGGCCGCGCCGGACGGGTACACGCTCTCCCTCGGCAACAACCAGACGCACGCCTCCAACCAGTGGATGGCGCGCGACCTGCCCTACCACGTGATCGACAGCTTCACGCCCGTCGCCAAGCTCGCGGTCGTGCACCACGCGCTGGTGGTGCCGGCGAACCATCCGGCGAAGACGCTGGCCGACCTGATCGAGCGCGGCCGCACCGGCAGGCTGACCTACGCCTCCTCCTCCGTCGGGTCCGCGAGCCACGTGATCGCGGAGAGCTTCGCCCGGCACTTCAAGCTGGACGCGACCCACGTGCCGTACCGCGGCGGCGGGCAGGCGACCACGGACACGGTCGCGGGCGTCGTGGATTTCTTCGTCTCCACCTGGCCGCAGGTCGTGGCGCTGGTGAAGGACGGCAAGCTGCGCGCGCTCGCCATCGGCGCCCCGGCGCGGCTGCCGGAAGCCCCGGACGTTCCCACGGTCGCCGAGGCCGGCGCGCCGTTCATGGCGGTGGATGCGTGGTTCGGCATCTGGGGCCCGGCCGGCACGCCGCGCCCGGTCGTGGACCGGCTGGGGGCGGCCTTCGTCGCCATGCTGGCCGAGCCCGCGATCGTGGAGAAGCTGCAGCAGGCCGGCTTCACGCCCTCGCCAGCCGGCCCCGACGCCTTCGCCGCCTTCCAGAAGGAGGAGGTGGAGCGCTGGAAGGAACTGGCCGAAGCGACCGGCAT
>JBBCJT010000043.1:0-4873 GCA_037190665.1 Rhodovastum atsumiense
TTGCCGACGCCGCGCGGCTTCAGCGTCACGCCGCGGCTGCGGCGCAGCAGGTCCATCATGTCGGCCGGGGCGTTCTCCATCACGTGGATCTCGCCGGCCGTCAGCGCGTTGACGGCGGTCTGCACGTCCGTGATCTCCAGCCACTCGACCCGGTCCACCTTCGCGACCTTGCCGCCGGCAAGGCCCGAGGCCGGCTCGCTGCGCGGCACGTAGCCGTCGAACCGTTCGTAGATCACGCGGTCGCCGGAGCGGTACTCGGACGCGACGAAGCGGAACGGGCCGGAGCCGATCGATTCGGTGATCCGCTCATCGGCCGGGATGTCGACGATGCGCTTGGGCAGGATGAACGGCACCGGCCCGCCGGGCTTGGCCAGCGTCTCCAGCACCAGCCCATAGGGGCGCTTGAGCACGATGCGGAACCGCTGCGTATCCACCGCCTCCAGCCGCTCGGTGACGCCGCGCAGCCGGGTGCCGAGCCCGTCGCGCGGCATCCAGCGGGTGAGCGAGGCGATCACGTCCTCGGAGGTGACGGGCGCGCCGTCATGGAACTTCAGCCCGTCGCGCAGCCGGAAATCGTAGGTCAGCTTGTCGGCGGAGACCGACCACGTATCCACCATCTGCGGCTGCGGCAGGTTCTTCGCATCGACCGCGAACAGCGTGTCGTAGATCAGGTAGCCGTGGTTGCGGGTGATGTAGGCGGTGGTGGCGTAGGGATCGCGCACGCCGAGCGTCGCATGCATCACCGCGCGCAGCGTGCGCGGCGCCTGGGCGTCGGCCTTCGGGGCGGAGAGCAGGGCGGCGAGGCCGGCGCCGGCTTGCAGCACGGTCCGGCGGGTATGGGCGGCTGGCATGGACGGTTCCTCCTGTCTGATCTTCTTCTGCGCCGGTCAGCCGGCGGTCATGCGGTCTCCGGGACGGCCTGCGCGGCGCGGGCGCGGCGCGGATCCGGCCAGAAGGAGGTGCCGCGCCGCGCGAGGCCGCCGCCCATGCCCACGGGCACGCCATCCGCCCGCCAGCAGGCCGCCCCGGTCTGGCGCGTGCCCTCGAACAGGATCGCCGCCATGCCGCCGGCCACATGGTCCACGGGCGCGACCGGATGGCCCTTCGCGGCCAGCGCGTCGTGCACCTCCCGCGGGAAGCCGCGCTCGACCTCCGCATCGGGGCCGTGGGTGAAGACGCGCGGGGCCTCCACCGCCTCCTGCACGCTCATGCCGTGATCGACGAGGTTCATCACGAACTGGAACACCGCGGACGGGATGCGATGCGCGCCGGGCAGGCCGACGGCGAAGTACGGCGCGCCGTCGCGCATGCCGATCATCGCCGAGATGCCGCTGGTGATGCGCTTGCCCGGCTGCAGCGACAGCGCGTTCCCGGGGTGCGGGTCGAACAGGTACATGTAGTTGTTCGGGATGATCCCGGTGCCGGGGATCATGATGCGCGCGCCGAACAGGCTGTTGATGGTCTGGGTGGAGGTCACGATGTTGCCGGCGCGGTCGGCGATCGTGACATGCGTGGTGTTGGCGGATTCGTTGCTCAGCACCCGCGATCCGTGATCCCGCGCGCGGGCTAGGTCGATCTCCGGCCGGCGCAGGTCGCCATAGGCCTTGGAGATCAGGCGCGCGACCGGCACGTCCACGAACGCCGGGTCGGCGGTGGCCGCGCGGCGGTCGGCGGCGGCGATCTTCAGCACCTCCATCACCAGATGCAGCGTCTCCGGGGTGCCGAAGCCCGACGCGCGCAGGTCGAACCCTTCCATCAGGTTCAGCATCTGGACGACGTGCACGCCGCCGGAACAGGGCGGCGGCGGGCCGATCACCTCCACGCCCCGATAGGTGCCGCGCACCGGCACGCGCGTCTCCGTGCGATAGGCGGCGAGGTCGGACAGCGCGAGCGGCGAGCCCCCCGCCTGCAGATGCGCCGCGATCCGCGCGCCCAGCGCCCCGCCATAGACATGGTCCGGCCCGTGCGCGGCGATCGCACGCAACGTCTCCGCGTAGTCCGGCATGGTGAGCCATGCACCCTCGGCCAGCGGCACGCCGCCCGGCAGGAACACCGAGGCGATGGCGGGGTCGAGCGCGAGGTCAGGCGCGGTCTCGGCGATGCAGGCGGCGAGATAGGCGGTGACGCGGAAACCGCGCGAGGCGTGCCGGATGGCGGGCTCCAGCACGGTTTCCAGCGACATCGTGCCGTAGCGTTCCAGCGCCTCGCACCACGCCTTCAGCGTGCCGGGCACGGCCACCGCGGTCGCGCTCAGCTTGTTGGCGCGCCCCTCGGTCTCCATGTAGTCGGGCCAGGTATCGGCGACCGGGCGGTACATGTCGGGCCGCGCGGCGGCCGGCGCGGTGGACAGCCCGTCCAGCACCACCTCCCGCCCGTCGGCAAGGCGGATCAGTGCGACGCCGCCGCCGAAGAAGCCGACCATCATCGGCTCCACCACGGTCAGGGTGAACAGCGCGGCGACGGTGGCGTCGATGGCGTTGCCGCCCGCGGCCAGCATCTCCGCCGCCGCGGCGGAGGCGAGCGGGTGGTTGGTCACGGCCATCCCGCCCTCGGCGGTCACCGGCGTCTTCTCCGTCGCGAACAGCGTTCCCGCGCGTTGCCGCCAGTCGTCCATGCCGCTTCCACCCCGTTCTGCCGTTGCGGCGGATTATCGAAGCGGTGGCGGCGAGGGGTCCAATACGCACGGCCACCATTTTCGATAAGTACCGCGTCTAGGTCCCGCGCAGCCGGAAGCCTCGCGCATGGCGGATGAACCGCCGCACCACCGCCGAACTCTCGGTCCGGCGATGCGCGACGGCCAGTTCCGCGCTGATCCCGCCAAGGTCCGCCTCGCGATAGACGACGCCCGGCAGGCCGATGCAGCCGACCGAGCGCGGCACCAGCGCCACGCCGAGCCCCACCGCCACGAGGCTCACCACGGTGACGAAGTCCCGCCCCTGCGGGCCGAGGCGCGGATGGAACCCGGCCGCCTGGCAGGCGGTGACGGTGTGGCGGTGGAAGCTGACGCCGGGGGCGTGCTCGGGCGTGATGAAGGTCTCCGCCGCCAGCGCCGACAGTTTCAGCACCGAAGCGCCGGCCTGCGGGTGCTGCGCGGGCAGCGCGATCGCGATGGGTTCCTGCAGCACGGGAAAGCTGGTCACGCCCATCGGCAGGCCGACCGGCGGGCGGATGAAGCACACGTCCAGCCGGTCGGCGGCGATCGCCTCGAGCTGCTGCTGCATGGTCATCGCCATCACGTCGAGTTCGACCGCCGGGCAGAGCTTCCGGAACTGCCCGAGGATGGTGATGAGCACGCCGGTATAGGCGGCCGAGGCGGTGTAGCCGACCGCGAGCCGGCCGAGTTCGCCCTGCCCGGCGCGGCGGACGGCGCGCAGCGTGGCCTCGGTGCTCGCGAGCGTCGCGCGGGCCTGCCCGGCAAGCAGCTCGCCCGCCGGCGTCAGCCGCACGGCACGGCGGGACCGGTCGAGCAGCGGCGTGGCGATGATCGCTTCCAGCGCGCGGATCTGCTGGCTCAGCCCCGGCTGCGCGATGCCCAGCCGTTCCGCGGCGCGGCCGAAATTCAGCTCCTCCGCCACCGCGAGGAAGTAGCGCAGGTGCCGCAGCTCCAGCTTCGGCCGCCCTCCGTCCAACCAGAACTCCCGCTTATCGAGAAGCCGGGTCGCGGATACTGGATCGTCCCCCGCCCCGCGTCCATCATCCGCGGCACGCAGGAGGAAACGCCCTGAATGGACCAGCATCCGGCCGACCGCCATGCCGTGCCCCACAGCGCCCATTGGGGCACGTTCTCGGCCCGCTGGAACGGCAACGGCGTGGACGTGATCCCGCATCCCGACGATCCCGCGCCGTCGCCGATCCTCGACAACTTCACCGATGCGCTGCGCCACCGCGCCCGCATCGCGCGGCCGATGATCCGGCGCGGCTGGCTGGAGCGCGGGGCGGGCCCGAGCACGGAACGCGGCCGCGACGCCATGGTGGCGGTGCCGTGGGACGAGGCGCTGGACCTGCTGGCCGCCGAGCTGTCGCGGGTGAAGGCCGCGCACGGGGCGGAGGCGGTCTACGGCGGTTCCTACGGCTGGGCCTCGGCCGGGCGGTTCCACCATGCGCAGAGCCAGGTGCACCGCTTCCTCAACATCGCGCTCGGCGGCTACGTGCGCTCGATCAACTCCTACAGCGCCGGCGCGTCGCAGGTGATCCTGCCGCACATCATGGGATCGCTGGAGGGGCTGTTCCGCCACAACGTCACCTGGGACCAGGTCGAGCAGGAGACCGGGCTGCTGCTGTGCTTCGGCGGCATGGCGCTGAAGAACTCCATGATCGCGAGCGGCGGCGTCAGCCGGCACGTGGAGCCGGGCGCCATGGCCCGCGCCCGGGCGCGCGGCGCGCACTTCGTGCTGGTGAGCCCGCTGCGCGACGACCTGCCGCCGCAGGCGGAGGCCGAGTGGCTGCCGATCCGCGTCGGCACCGACGTCGCGCTGATCCTCGCCCTGTGCCACACGCTGGCGGCCGAGGGGCTGCACGACGCGGGCTTCCTCGCCACCCATGCGGTCGGCTACGAGCGGTTCGCCAGCTACCTGTTCGGCACCGATGACGGCCAGCCCAAGGATGCCGGCTGGGCAGCCGCGATCTGCGGCATCGATGCGGAACGCATCCGCCGCCTCGCCCGCGAACTGGTGGCCACGCGCAGCCTGATCACCGTGGCGCACGGGCTGCAGCGCGCGCCGCATGGCGAACAGCCGGTGTGGGCCGCCGCCGCACTCGCCGCGATGGTCGGCCAGATCGGCCTGCCCGGGGGCGGCTACAGCTACGCGATGGGCGCGATGGGCCATTACGGGCGGCGGCCCAACGCGGTGCCGATCCCGACCATGCCGCAGGG
>JBBCJT010000044.1:0-15111 GCA_037190665.1 Rhodovastum atsumiense
GAGGAGAGATTGGTGCGGTCGAGAAGATTCGAACTTCCACGGGGTTTCCCCCACCAGCACCTCAAGCTGGCGCGTCTACCATTCCGCCACGACCGCGGGCCGGGGGCCTATAGCGGATGGATGTGATGCCTTCAACGGGCCATCCGCTCCATTCTGCCGATCCGGAATGGCGCGTCACGGACGGGCTGACCCCCTACCCCGAGGCGCTGGCCGCCATGCAGGACCGCGTGGCGGCGATCCGCGAGGGACGGGCGGGCGAACTGGTCTGGCTGGTGGAGCATCCGCCGCTCTACACCGCCGGCACCTCCGCCCAGCGCGGCGATCTCGCCGATCCCGGCCGGTTTCCGATCTACGACGCCGGCCGCGGCGGGCAGTGGACCTATCACGGCCCCGGCCAGCGCGTGGCCTACGTGATGCTGGATCTCGGCCGGCGCGACCGGGACATACGCCGCTACGTCCACGCGCTGGAGGACTGGGTGATCCGCGCGCTGGCGCGGTTCGGCGTGGCGGGGGAGCGCCGCGACGGGCGGGTCGGCATCTGGGTGGCCGATCCGGCGACCGGGCGCGATGCCAAGATCGGCGCGATCGGCGTGCGCGTGACCCGCTGGGTGACGTGGCACGGGATCAGCCTGAACGTGGCCCCCGACCTGGGCCATTTCGCCGGCATCGTCCCCTGCGGCATCCGCGATGCGGGCGTGACCAGCCTGCAGGGGCTCGGCATCTCCGCCACGCTGCAGGACGCGGATGCGGCGCTGAGGGCGGCCTGGCCGGAGGCGTTCGGAGACAGCCCGCCGGCCTGAGGCGACCCCGCGGCGGCGGCGGTCCGCATAGTGTGTATTGAGAGCTGCTCGCAATCGCAGTACGCCGCGCCACGTGCGTGACACCGCTGCCCCGCGTCGGCCGGCATGATCCCCGCCTTCCTCATCCTTCTCCGCGAAGGGGTCGAGGCGTCGCTGCTGGTCGGCATCATCGCAGCCTACCTGCGGCAGACCGGCCGTGGCGCGTACATGCCGCTGGTGTGGATCGGCATCGCCTGCGGCGTGCTCGTCTGCCTCGGGGCCGGCATCCTGCTCGACCTGCTCGGCGCGGAGTTCCCGCAGCGCCAGCAGGAGATCTTCGAGGCGGCGGTCGGCCTGATCGCGGTCGTGGTGCTGACCTCGATGGTGTTCTGGATGCGCCGGGCCGGGCGCTCGATCCGCGCGACGCTGCATGACCGGATCGACGCCGCCCTGGGCGGCGGCGGGGCGGTGGCGCTGGCGGGCATGGTGTTTTTCGCGGTCGCGCGCGAAGGGCTGGAAACGGTCGCCTTCCTGCTCGCGGTCCTGCAGCACGAAGGGGGCTGGCCGGTGGCGGTGGGCGCCGTGCTCGGGCTCGCCACCGCGATCGCCATCGGCGTCGCCGTCGCCTGGGGCGGCGTGCGGCTCCGCCTCGCGCGGTTCTTCCGCTGGAGCGGCGTGTTCCTGCTGATGGTCGCGGCCGGGCTGCTCGCGGGCGCGCTGCGGTCGCTGCACGAGGCCGGGCTGTGGAATGTCTGGCTGACCCCGGCCTTCGACCTCAGCGACGCCCTGCCGCAGGACGGCGCGGCCGGCGCCCTGCTGTCCGGCCTGTTCGGCTATTCCGACCGCCCGAGCGTCGGCGAGGTCGCGGCGTATCTGCTGTTCCTCGCGGTCACCCTGCCCCTGTTCCTCCGCCCCACCCGACCGGCGGCCGAATCCGCGGGAGCGCCGTCCCGTGCATGAGGCAGCCCTGCGGAAGGTCATCCGCATCGGCGTGGCGCTGACCGCGCTGCTGACCCTCTGCGTCGGCGGGCTCGCCATCTACGTCTACCTGCTGCGGGGAAAGCCGCCGCCGCCATCGGCGGGCCCGCCCGTCACCGTCGTCACCGTCACCGCCACCGGCTGCGAGCCCGCCGAGCTGTCGGTGGAGGCCGGCCGCGTCACCTTCGAGATCCGCAACCGCAGCCAGCGCGTGCTGGAGTGGGAAATCCTCGACGGCGTGATGGTGGTGGATGAGCGGGAGAACATCGCCCCCGGCCTCAGCCAGCGCCTGACCACGCGGCTGGAGCCCGGGACCTTCGCCATCACCTGCGGCTTGCTGAGCAACCCGCGCGGCCGGCTGACCGTGACCCCGTCCGCCACGGCGGAGACCGGACCGCGCGCGCCCGCACCGGTGGCGCTGATCGGCCCGGCGGCCGAATACAAGGTGCGGCTCATCCTCGCCGCGGACGCACTCGCGGAGTCGCTGAAGGACGTCGCGGCACGGATCGCGGCGGGCGATGCCGACGCGGCGCGGAAGCTCGCGGACGCGCATGCTGCCTACGCCCGCATCCGGCCGGTGATGAAGCTGCTCTTCGCCGATCTCGACACGGCCATGGACGCGCGGGAGGAGGATTTCGCCGACGGCGCGGCCGACCCGCGTTTCACTGGCTTCCGCCGGCTGCGCGCGGGGCTGGAAGCCGGGGCGCCGGCGCCCGACCTCGCCGCAACGGCCATGCGGCTGGCCGAGGATGCGGCATCGCTGCGGGAGCGGCTGGGGGCGACCAGCATCCCGCCCGTGCGCATCGTGACCGGCGCGGCCGTGATCCTCGCCGATGCGGCCGGGCAGCAACGCGGCGCGACGCCGCCGGATCCGGAGCAGCTCACCGGCTATCTCGACGCGGCGGAGACCATCAGCACCCTGCTCCGGCCGGCGACCACCAAGGCCGCGCCGGACCTCGCACAGCGTCTCGACACCGATCTGGCCACGGCACGACGCGCCGTGGCGGGCGGCGACGCGGCCCTTGCCGACGCATTGCAGGCGCTGGCCGACGATTTCATCGCATTGAAGGAGGCATTGAAGCTCGAATGAAGGGATTTCAGGGATCCGGACCCGGCCGGCGCGGACTGCTGCTCGCCGGCGCCATGCTCGCGGGCGGCGCGGCATCCGCTGAACAGCTCATGCAGCAGCCGCCCGGCCGGGACGCGGATGCCGCGCGGCGGACAGAAGCGTTCTACGGCCCCCACCAGCCCGGCATCGTGACGCCGCCCCCGGCGGCGGGGCTGGTCGCCGCCTTCGACGTGCTCGCCCCCGATCGTGCCGAGCTTGAACGCCTGTTCCGCGTGCTGACCGCGCGCGCCGCATTCCTGATGGCGGGCGGCAGGCCGCCGGAGATCGATCCCCGCTTCCCGCCGCCTGATTCCGGCATCCTGGGGCCAGAGATCGTACCGGACGGGCTCACCATCACGGTCGCAGTCGGAGCCTCGCTGTTCGACGACCGCTTCGGCCTCGCCGCGCAGCGCCCGGCCGAGCTGGAGCGGATGCGGGGCTTCCCGAACGACGCGCTGGATCGCGACTGGATCCATGGCGACCTGCTGATCCAGATCTGCGCCAACGTGCCGATGGCGACGCTGCATGCGCTGCGCGACCTGATCAAGCACACGCCGGATTTGCTGCGCCTGCGCTGGAAGCTGGACGGATTCCTGCCGCCACATACGGCCGACCGCCAGCCGGAGACACCGCGCAACCTGCTCGGCTTCAAGGACGGCACCGCCAATCCCGATCCCTCAGACGGCGCGCTGCTCGACCAGCTCGTGTGGATTCCGCAAGGCGGCGCGGAGCCGGCCTGGGCCGCGGGCGGCACGTATATGGCCGTTCGCATCATCCGCAACTTCGTCGAACGCTGGGATCGCACGCCGCTGCGGGAGCAGGAGGCGATCATGGGAAGGATGAGGGTGAGCGGCGCGCCGCTCGGCAGGACCGGCGAGCACGACGATCCCGATTTCCCCGCCGACCCCGAAGGGCGGCGCATCCCGCACGATGCGCATATCCGCCTCGCCAATCCCCGCACGCCGGAGGCGATGCGCACGCGCATCCTGCGGCGCCCGTTCAACTACAATCGCGGGGTGACGCGCGCGGGGCAGCTCGACATGGGGCTGCTGTTCATCTGCTTCCAGGCCAGCCTGCGCGCCGGCTTCATCGCCATTCAGGAGCGGCTGAACGGCGAGCCGCTGGAGGAATACATCAAGCCCGTCGGCGGCGGATATTACTTCGTCCTGCCCGGCGTGCGCACGCCCGACCGTTTCCTCGGCCAGGACCTGCTGGCCGCGTGATGTCCCCGCCAACAAAGGAATCCACCCGATGCATCGCAGGCTGCTGATCGGCACCATCCTCGCTGCGTTCCCGCTCGCCGGAAGGCTGGCCCCGGCGGCGGCCGCCGTCACGCCGCAGGACCTCGTCGAACCGCTCGCCAACTACAAGCTCTACGTGCTGCAGGAGAGCGAGCAGTTCATCGCCCACACGCGGGCCTTCGTGGACGCGATCAAGAAGGGCGACATCGCCACGGCGCGGCGGCTGTATGCCCCGGCCCGCGTGTTCTACGAGCGGATCGAACCGATCGCCGAGCTGTTCTCCGACCTCGACACCAGCATCGATTCCCGCGCCGACGACCACGACAAGGCGGAGGAGGATCCGGAGTTCATCGGCTACCACCGCCTCGAATACGCGCTGTTCAAGCTGAACACGACGGAAGGCATGGGTCCGATCGCGGACCGGCTGCTGGCCGACGTGACCGAACTGCGCCAGCGGATCATCGGCCTCGTCTTCCCGCCGGAGAAGGTTGTCGGCGGCGCGGCGGCGCTGATCGAGGAGGTCGCGCAGACCAAGATCAGCGGCGAGGAAGACCGCTACAGCCACACGGACCTGTCCGACTTCCGCGCCAATGTCGATGGCGCGAAGAAGATCGTCGATCTGTTCCGCCCGCTGATCGCCCGCGCCGATGCCGCGCTGCTGGCGAAGATCGACGCGAATTTCGCCAGCGTCGATACGGTGCTGAACCGCTACCGGCTCGCCGACGGCAGCTTCCAGACCTACGACAAGCTGACCGAGGCGGACCGCAACCGCCTGCAGGGGCCGATCACCGCGCTGGCGGAGGACCTGTCCAGGCTGCGCGGCACGCTCGGGCTGGACTGAACGACCGCATCTCCTGCGCCCCGCATGGCGGGGCGCAGGACGTGGGTATCAGACCACCACCACGCCGGTGTGCTTGGCCTTGCCTTCCGGCTCCACGTGGATGGTCACGCGCAGGCCGTCATCCTCCGCCCGCAGCGCCGCCTCGATGCGGTCGCAGATGTCATGCGCGTCCGCGACCGACATCGCCGCCGGCACGACGAGGTGGAACTCCAGGAAGGTGAAACGGCCGGAGCGGCGCGTGCGCAGGTCATGCGCCTCCAGCGCGCCGATCGCCTCCTGCGAGACGATGGCTCGGATGCGCGCGATCAGCGCCGGCTCGGCCGCCTCGTCCATCAGGCCGCCGACGCTGCCGCGCAGCATCCACCAGCCGGACCACAGGATGTTCGCCGCCGACAGCGCCGCCGCCAGCGGATCGAGCCACGGGATCCCGGTGCTCCAGGCGAGCGCGAGCCCCGCCATCGCGCCCAGCGAGGTGACAACGTCCGACCACAGATGCGTCGCGTCGGCGGCAAGCGCCGGCGAGCGCAGCCGCCGCGCGCGGCGGCCCAGCAGCCACGCCCAGCCGCCGTTGATTACGGTGGCGACCGCGGAGATGGCGAGACCGGAGACGGCCGCCTGCGCCATGCGGCCGGCCGACCACGCGAAATAGGATTCGTAGAGGATGGTCACCGCGGCGGCGACGATCAGCGCGCCGACCACCACCGCGGCCATGAACTCCGCCTTGCCGTGACCAGAGGGATGGTTGGCGTCCGCCGGCTCACCCGCGAGCCGGACGGCCCCCAGCGCGGCCAGCGAGGAGACGACGTTGACCACGCTCTCCGCCGCATCGGCATACAGGGCCGCGCTGCCGGTGATCCACCAGGCGACGCTTTTGAGCGCGAGCACGACAATGGCCACGACGACACTGCCGATGGCGAGCTTCTCGGGGACTGACATGGCGCGGGCCATGGGGCGCGCTTAGGGCGAGTTGCCATCTGGTGTCCACAGGGCGAAAGCGCGGCCTGCTACCCGTCGGCGATGTGTGCCTTCGAGGAGTTGGTGACGGAGGTGAGCGTCCTTTCTGCTCCGCCTCACGGGATAGCCTCGCTACTTGGCCGCTCAGCATAGGAATGGGCGCGATCAGACCGCCCGAAGCTAACTGGCTGCATCACCAGACAATGGATTTGGCCACATCTATTGTATACTATTATCTTGCATGTTAGCTGCTCTTCCATTCACATAAGGGATATCCAATGCGCTGCCTTGTGCTGCTCGCCACGATGGCCTTCGCGGTTTCAGCCTGTTCCGACGACCCGAAAGCAGCGAGCAAGCAGAACTTCCAATCGGCGATCAACGCATACATTCAACAGCAGCCCGCCTGCCTCTCCATCCCGAGGAGCGGAGTGAAGCCCGACGGTGAAAGTCCGCCGGCCTTCCCGCGGTATGTCTCCATTGCCCCGGCGACCACGGAACTCCCGCGACAGAACCTCCAGCAGGCGCAGGCATCCTTCGAAGCGCTTGTCGAGGCCGGCCTGATGAGCGCCGCTGAGACAACGATAAAGGTGAGCGACCTGTGGGGGAGGCGCGCCGTCGACGTGCCGGTACGCGCCTATAGCCTCACTGCCGAGGGTCAGAAGGCGCTCTCCGTGGTCGGCGAGCAGACCGCCTTCATGTCTCCAGACCAACGCTTGTGCTACGGCAAGCCCACCGTCGATGATGTCATCCGGTTCACCGAGCCAGCCGAAATGATGGGCATGAAGGTCTCGCATGTGAGCTACCGCTATCGTCTTGCGGATGTTCCGGCATGGGCCAGGCATCCCGCCATGCAAGCGGCTTTTCCGCAACTCCAGCGCGATACGGCGGGACCGCTCGAAGCAAAGGCCGCTGTGGTAATGACAAGCGAAGGCTGGATCCACGAGGCCGCGTTTCAGCGCTGACGCTGCTTTCAGGGGCAGAGTTCCAAAAGCCCACCGGATATGCTTGGCGGTGTTGTGTTGTTGGCGGTGTCGCATCCTATGATGCCCCATTCGCCTGCGCGAGTTGCGGTTGCTATCGCCGCCCGGCGGAGCGCGCCCCCGTCCACCAACGCCACAGGCGGACGGGGGCGAGCCGGTTTACTGCCGCGGCATAGCGCCCCGGCTGCGCGGGTCTACCCAGTCCCGAAGCGCGTCGCACAGCAGGTTCATCGCCAGGATCGTCACCGTCAGCGCGAGGCACGGCCACAACAGCAGCAGCGGCGCCTGATCCATCGTCGCGCGTGCGCCGCGGATCATCAGCCCCCAGGACGGGGCCGGCGGCACCACGCCGAGGCCGAGGAAGGACAGCCCGCTTTCGATCACCACCGCAGAGGCGACGGCGAGGCTGAGCTGCACCAGGATCGGCCCCGCCACGTTCGGCAGGATGGTGCGGCGGACGATGTTGAGCGGGTGGATGCCGAGCGCGCGCACCGCCTCCACGTATTCCTGCGCACGCACCGACAGCACCTCGGCATAGGTCACGCGCACGAATCCGGGCACATACAGGATCGACAGCACCAGGATCAGCGTCGCCGCACCCGGGCCCAGCAGGGTGACCACCAGCAGCGCGAGCAGGATCGGCGGGAAGCACAGGATCACGTCCATGCTGCGCACGGCGAGGAATTCCGACACGCCGCGCAGGTAGCCGCCGAGCAACCCCAGCGTCACGCCGATCACGCAGGCGATCAGCGCCGAGGAGAAGGCGACGGTGAGCGACACGCGCGCGCCCCAGATCAGCCGCGAGAGCACGTCACGGCCGAACTCGTCACGCCCCAGCGGGCTGCCGGGCATGGGCCCGGCGAGGCGGTTGGCCACGTCCTGCCGGACCGGATCGGGCAGGTCGAGCAGCGGGGCGATGAAGGCGACGAAGATGATCAGCCCCACCACGCCGCCAAAGAGGAACAACCGCCTCATGCCGTGCGGATCCGCGGATCGAGCACGCCGTAGAGCAGGTCCATGATCAGGTTGATCAGCAGGAACAGCCCCGAGATCGTCAGCACGATGCCGACCACCATGGGATAGTCCCGCGCCTCCACCGCACGCAGCAGCGGCGTGGACATGCCCGGCCAGTTGAACACGTATTCCACCAGCACCGTGCCGCCGAGCAGCGTGCCCATATGCAGGCCGAGCACCGTCAGCACCGGCAGCAGCGCGTTGCGCACCACATGCAGGGTCATCACGCGGGTGGGCGACAACCCCTTGGCGCGTGCGGTCCGCACATGGTCGCGGTGCAGCGCATCCAGCACCGAGGCGCGGGTCATGCGGAACAGCACCGCCGAGAGCCCCTTGGCGATGGTGACCGCCGGCAGCAGCAGCAGCGTCAGGTGGCGGACGGGATCCTGCGCAAGGGGCACGTAGCCGCCCGCCGGCATCAGCCGCAGCATCTGCGCCAGCAGCAGGATCAGCAGCGTGCCCACCACGAAGACCGGGACCGCGAGCAGCAGCGCGGTGACCGCGGAGGCGATGCGATCGAAGGCGCCGTCACGATGCACGGCGGCATAGGTGCCCGCCGGCAGCGCGATCACGATCGCAATCAGCGAGGCCGCGGCGATCAGCTCCAGCGTCCGCGGCAGGCGCAGCGCGATCTCGTCCATGACCGGGAACTCGTCGATCAGCGAGACGCCGAGATCCGCCTGCACCAGCCCGACGATGAAGTCGCCGTACTGCGCGATCACCGGCCGGTTGAGTCCCAATCGTTCCCGCAGCTCCTCCACTGCCGCGGGATCCGGCGCGACGCCGCCGGTGGACATCAGCAGCTCGGCCGGGTCGCCGGGGACGATGTGCAGCGCCATGAACACGATGGTCGCCACGAGCCAGACGAGGATCAGCGAAACGCCGATCCGGCGAAGGACCCACAGCATCAGGCGAAAGAGATTTCGTCGAGCAGTCCGGCCGAGTTCAGGCTCAGCGCGCCCGGCATCACCTGGAAGCCCTGCACCCGCTTGTCGAGCCCGAAGGCCTGGCTGCGCCACGCAAGGCCGATCAGCGGCACCTCCTCCAGCGCCGCGCGCTGCATCTCCTTGTAGATCTCCACGCGCTTGGCCTGGTCGAACTCGGCGCGGCCGCGGTTGAAGGCATCGGTGGTGCGCGGGGCGGACAGATTGAAGGACCGGCTGTAGGTCGGCGACAGCGACGTATCCATGATCACCGCCAGCCCGTCGGGGTCGTTGCTGTCGGCCGCCACGCCGTGAATCGCGATCTCGTACTGGCCGCGCGTGCCGAGGTTCACGCGGGTGGACCAGTCCGGCAGCCGCAGCTCGCACTGGATGCCGATCTCGGCCAGATGCTGCTGCACGATCTCGGCGGTGTCCTTGTGCATGCCGAACTGGGCGGTGGACAGCATCACGGTGGAAAACCCGTTCGGCACGCCCGCGTCCGCGAGCAGCGCCTTCGCGCGCGCCGGATCGTAGCGCCAGCCGCGCGACAGTTCCTCATCGAACCAGGGGGTTCCCTGCGTGATCGGCACGCCTTCCAGCACGGAGCCACGGCCGAAGAAAGCGGCCTTGACGATCTCCTCCCGGCGGACGGCATGCGCGACCGCGCGGCGCACGCGCGCGTCGGCGAACGGGCCGCGCGTGGCGTTGAACAGGATGTCCATGAACGGCCCGTCCGCGCTCTGCACCGCGAGCCGCGGGTCGTTCTCCGCGTTCGTCATGGACTGCCAAGGCAGGTACTCGATCATGTCCACATCGCCGGCCTGCAGCGCAGCGAAGCGCAGGTTCTCGTCCGCGTAGGCGACGAAGCGGATGCGTTTGATCCGCGGCAGGCCGGGCTTGTAGTAGCGGTCGAAGGCCGTGACCTCGATCGCGGTGCCGCGTTCCTGCGCGGTGACCTGATACGGGCCGCAGCCGACCGGGGCGTTGGGCTGCGAGCCGCGCCAGATGACGTGCACGTTGTAGTTCGGCCACCACGTCGGCAGCACCGCCAAGGGTTCCTTCGTGACGATGCGCACGGTGCGCGGATCCGGCGTCTCGACCCGGGCGATGGCCTGGAACTGCGTGCGCATGTAGGCGGTGGAACGGTCCGAGGCGATCTGCTCGATCGTCCACTTCACGTCCTCGGCGGTGACCTTCTCGCCGTTGTGGAACACCGCATCGCCGCGCAGGCGGAACACCCAGGCGCCGTCGTCGTCGCGCGAGTAGCTCTCCGCCAGTTCCGGCCGCAGCTCGCCCTTGGGGCCCCAGGACAGCAGGCTGCGGTTGGTCATCAGCTTGACCGTGCCGGCGGAGACGCCGGTGCTCACCCATGGCTGGA
Source organism: Rhodovastum atsumiense (assembly GCA_037190665.1). Lineage (GTDB taxonomy): Bacteria > Pseudomonadota > Alphaproteobacteria > Acetobacterales > Acetobacteraceae > JBBCJT01. Next base: position 10,197 of record JBBCJT010000044.1, read on the forward strand.
GGTTGGGCGGAAACGCGGACAGGCCGTAGCGCAGCACGCCGGCCTGCGGCTGGGCGTTCGCGCGGCGCAGCGCGAACGGAAATGCGGCCCCAGCAGCGACAAGACCGCGCCGGGAGAGCGTCATGAAGCCCCCCCGACCGATGTGGTCTCGAAGGTGAGGCCGGAGAAGAAGGTCAGGCTGCCCGGCAGGTTGGTGAAGCCCTCCACGTCCTTCGCCATCGCGTAGGCCTGCTGGCGCCACGCGAGGCCGGCGATCGGCACGGTGTCCAGCGTCACCTGCGCCAGCTCGCGATAGATCGCCTTGCGCTTCTCCAGATCGAACTCGGCGCGGCCCGCCGTGAGCAGTTCCACCACGCGCGGCACCACGAGACCGAAGGAGCGGTTGTAGGACGGGGCCAGCGAGCCGTTGATGAAGTTCGACAGCCCGTCCGGATCGTTGCTGTCCGCGGCACTGCCCATGACGCCGAGGTCGTACTGGCCCCGGTTGCCCTGGGTGATGCGCGTGGCCCAGTCGGGCAGGGCGAGCGTGGCGCGGATGCCGACCGCGGCGAGGCCCTGCTGGACCACTTCGGCCGTATCCTTGTGCATGCCGTACTGGGCCGTCGACAGCAGGACGCAGTCGAACCCGTTCTGCAGCCCGGCCTCGGCGAGCAGCGCCTTGGCCCGCGCCGGATCATGGTTCCAGCCATTGGCGAGCTGGGCGTCGAAGAACTCGGAGGACGGTGCGATCGGCAGTCCCGCAAGCGGGCTGCCGCGGCCGAAGAAGGCGGCCTTGACGATGTCCTCGCGCTTCACCGCATGGGCGACCGCGCGGCGCACCCGCGCATCCGCGAACGGCCCGCGCGAGGCGTTGAAGGTCAGGTACATGAACGGACCTTCGGTCACGTCCATCTTCAGCCTCGAGTCGGACGTGATCGTGTCGAAGGACTGCCACGGCACGTACTCGATCAGGTCCACGTCGCCGGCCTGCAGCGCGGCCACGCGCAGGTTCTCGTCCGAGTAGGCGACGATGCGGATGCCCTTCAGCTTCGGCAGGCCTTCGCGGTAGAAGCGATCGAAGGGCACGAGATCGAGCGAGGTGCCGCGCTCCTGGGTCGAGATGCGGAACGGCCCCGCGCCCACCGGCGCATTCGCGGGCGATCCGCGATGGATGATCGGCATGTGGTAGCTCGCCATCCACATCGGCAGCGTCGCGAGCGGCTCCTTCGTCACGATCGTGACCGTCCGCGCATCGGGCGTCTCGATCCGGTCGATGGCCTGGAACTCGCTGCGCAGATAGGCAGTGGAACGCTCGGCGGCGACCTGTTCGAGCGTCCACTTCACATCCGCCGACGTGACCTTCTCGCCGTTCTGGAACACCGCGTCGCGCAGCTTGAAGGTCCAGCCGGTGGCGCCGCTGCGCTCCCAGCTCTCGGCCAGCTCCGGCCGCAGCGCGCCCTTGGTGTCATACGAGGTCAGCCCGCGATAGATCATCAGCTTCACGGTCGCTGCCGCGGTGCCGGTGTTCTGCCAGGGCTGGATCGAGGGCGGGAACGACGACAGCCCGAAGCGGATCACGCCGGGCTGTCGCTGTGCGAATGCCGGGCGCGCCAGCAGAGGCACCGCACTGAGGCCGAGGGTGACGAGACGGCGTGACAGCATCGTCATGGCGTGTCTCCTGTGTAACCGAATGCGTCGCGCAGCGTGGCGGCATCGTAGCGGCCCTCGCGCGCGTCGCGGGCCACAGCCTCGGGGTCGCGTTGGTGCGGATCACCGTGGCCGCCCGCGCCGGGCGTGAAGATCTCCACGATGTCGCCCTTGTGCAGCGTATAGGAACCGGGGCCGGTGTGCTCGGCGCCGGGCGAGACGACGAAGCGGCAGCGCCCGCCTTCCTTCCCGCCCGCCAGCCCCCACGGCGAGGAACCCATCCGCGTGCCGTCGAGGCGCACCCGGCACAGCGCCTCGGCGCGATAGACGCGCCGCAGCCCCATGCCGCCGCGATACTTGCCCGGCCCGCCCGAGCCGTCGATCAGCTCATAGGCGATCAGGCTGAGCGGGTACTCGCCCTCCAGCGCCTCGGCCGGCAGGTTGGAGGTGTTGGTGACGTGCACGTGCACACCGTCCAGCCCGTCCTTGGTCGGCCGCGCGCCGAAGCCGCCGCCGATCGTCTCCAGATACACCCAAGGCGCGCCATCCGACGGCTGCGTGCCGATGAAGGAGGCGACGACGAGGGCGCCGTTATGCGCGGCGGTGATCTTGTCCGGGATCGCGGCCGCGAGCGCGCCGTGGATCAGATCGACCACGCGCTGGCAGGTCTGCGCGCGCCCGTTCACCGCCGCCGGCGGACCGCAGTGGATGACGCTGTTCTCGGTCGCCGTGACCGTCAGCGGCCGCGCCAGCCCCGCGTTGGGCAGGATGGTCGGATCGAGCGCGCCCTTCACCGCGTAGTAGACCGAGGTCAGCAGCGCCGTGCGCGTCATGTTGATGCCGGCGCGCACCTGCGGCGGCGCGGTGAAGTGCAGCTTCATCGCATCGCCCTTCACCGTGATCTCCACGGAGAAGGGAACGCCCTGCGGCACTTCCGGATTGTCGAAGCTGTCGGAGAAGCGATAGGTGCCGTCCGGGATCGCGCCGATCGCGGCGCGCATCTTGCGTTCCGCGTAGTCCTGCAGCGCCGCGCCGGCGGCGAGCACCATGTCCGCGCCGTAGCGCGCGCACAGCGCCTGCATCCGCTGCACGCCGAGCCGGTTCGCGGCCATCTGCGCGCGCAGGTCCGACAGACGCTCGCGCGGGACCTGGCAGTTCAGCAGGATCATCTCCTGCACGTCTTTCTGCAGCTCGCCGGCGCGATAGAGCCGGATCGGCGGAATGCGCAGCCCTTCCTGGAAGATATGCGCATGGCCGCGATCGGCGAAGTCCGAATGGTGCGCCGTGTTGATCGCCCAGGCGACGATGCGCCCCTCGGCGAAGATCGGCTCGGCCAGCACGATGTCGGGCAGGTGCGTGCCGCCGCCCTCGTAGGCGTCGTTGCCCACGAACACGTCGCCCGGGCGCATCTGCTCCACCGGGTGGCGGCGCATGATGTGGGGCAGCATCTCCAGGAAGCTGCCCAGATGCATCGGGATGTGCTCGGCCTGGCAGAGCGTGTTGCCCGCGGTGTCGAACAGCGCCGTCGAGCAGTCCCGCCGCTCCTTGATGTTCGTCGAGTAGGAGGCGCGGACCAGCGCCTCGCCCATCTCCTCGGCGATCGAGGCCAGCGCGGAGCCGATGACCTCGACCGTGATCGGGTCGAGCACCGGCTGCGCCTGTTCCAGTGCCGCGCTCATGCCGCCTCCAGGATCAGGTTCTGATAGGGTTCCACGCGCGCGACCTGACCGGGCAGGATCACGGTGGTCGCATCCATCTGCTCGACGATGGCGGGACCCGCGATGCGGTTGCCGGCGTGCAGCCTGTCGCGGTCGTAGACCGGCACGGTCACCTGCCCGCCCGCCTCGGGCAGCCACACCGAACGGCTGCCGGACAGCGCGGCGGAAGCGTCCGGCCCCTGCTCCTTCTCCGGGCGGAAGGTTGCCTTGCGCACCAGCCCCGTCGCCTCGATGCGGAAGGTGACCAGCTCGACCGCCTCCTCCTCGGCCACGAAGCCGTATTCGCGGCGATGCGCCTCGGCAAAGCCTTCGGCGAGCGCATCGAGCGTCGTCTTGCCGACGGGTCCGTCGGGCAGCACGATCGGCAGTTCGTAGTTCTGGCCGAGGTAGCGCATGTCCACGGTGCGGCGCAGCCGGCGCGCTTCCGGTGCGATGCCCTCGGCGGCGAACCAGTGCTCGGCGCGGGCGGCGAGCGCGTCGAACGCCTCCTGCATCACCGGCAGCGCGGCCGCCCCCAGCCGCGTCAGCCGCGTGGTGGCGAAGTCGGCGCGCAGGTCGGTCAGCAGCAGCCCCATCGCGCAGAGGATGCCGGGATTGCGCGGCACCAGCACGCGCTTCATGTCCAGTTCCTGCGCCAGCCGCGAGGCATGCAGCGGCCCCGCACCGCCGAAGGCGACCAGCGTGTAGTCGCGGGGGTCGTGGCCGCGCTGCACGCTGATCACGCGGATGGCCTTGGCCATGTTCGCGGTGACGACGGACAGGATCCCCTGCGCGGTTGCCATCGTGTCCATGCCCAGCCGGTCGGCCAGCTTCGCGATCGCCGCCTCGGACAGTTCGCGGCGGATCGGCATCCGTCCGCCCAGCAGATGCGTGGGATGCAGCGTGCCGAGCAGCACGTTGGCGTCGGTGACGGTCGGTTCCTCGTTGCCGCGGCCGTAGCAGACCGGGCCGGGATCGGCGCCGGCGCTGCGCGGGCCGACCTTCAGCAATCCGCCGCTGTCCACATAGGCGATGGACCCGCCGCCCGCGCCCACCGTGTGGATGTCGAGCATCGGTGCCTTGATCGGATAGCCGTGCACCATCGCCTCGCCGGTCAGCCGGCACTCGCCGCCCTTGAGCAGCGCGACATCGGTGCTGGTGCCGCCCATGTCGAAGGTGATGAGGTCCTCGAACCCGGCCAGCTTGCCCACCGCCTGCGCGCCCACCACGCCGGTGGAGGGGCCGGAGAGCACCGTACGCACCGGCAGCTCGGCCGCGGCGTCGAAGCCGATCACGCCGCCATTGGACTGGGTGAGCTGCGGCGTGGCGGTCAGGCCGAGTTCCTTCAGCCGTTCGGCGAGCCGCGCGATGTAGCGGCGCATCACCGGACCGAGATAGGCGTTGACCACGGCGGTCGACAGCCGCTCGTACTCGCGGAACTCGGGCGCGACCGCATGGCTCGCGGTCACGAAGGTCTCGGGCAGTTCCTCGCGCAGGATCTCGAGTGCGCGCGCCTCGTGCTCGGGGCGGACGAAGGCGTAGAGGAAGCAGATCGCCACCGCCGCCACACCCGCGTCCTTCAGCGCGCGGGC
>JBBCJT010000045.1:0-19331 GCA_037190665.1 Rhodovastum atsumiense
GCCGTTTCGATCCACTACACACAAGGGCCGGGGTGAGGGTAGCCCCACCAGCACCACGGCGGGATTTCGCCTCTTCGCGGAACCCTCACCCTCCCGCGCAAGCGCGGGCCCCTCCCTATCCCGCCGGGCGGGAGAGGGGACCTGGTCCGTGCCCTTCCGTGAGACTCCCGCCAGGATGAGGCCCAATACCGCCGGCTGGACCATCCGGATCACCCGATAAACCGGCTCCGCCATGAGACGGGTTCCCGCCGGCCCCGGCTTCGTCGCAGGATGCGGCGATGCGCCGCCGGTCCCTCGTCCTCCTGCCCGCCGCCGCCCTCGCCGCACCGGCGCGCGCGGCCCAGGTCGACCTGCTGCTCGCGCTGGTCGTGGACGCCTCCGGCTCCATCGACCCGGCCGAGTTCGCCCTGCAGCGGCAGGGCTATGCGGACGCGCTGGCCGATCCCTCGGTGATCGCGGCCGCGCGGTCCGGCGTGGCGGGCGCGATCGCGATCTGCATGGCCGAATGGGGCTCGCCCGGCGGGGCCGAGACCGTGGTCCCGTGGATGGAACTGCGCGACGCGGCGACGGCCGCCGCGCTGGGCGAGGCGATCCGCACCGCCCCGCGCTCCCCGCAATCCTACAATGCCATCGGCGATGCGATCGACCACGCCGCCCGCGCCATCGCCGCCGCGCCGGTGCGCGCCGAACGGCGGGTGATCGACATCTCCGGCGACGGGCCGGACATGCGCAGCCTGCGCCCCGCCCCGCTCGCCCGCGACGACGCGGTGGCGGCCGGCATCACCATCAATGCGCTCGCCATCGATGGCGGCTTCCGCAACGTGCGCGCGGCCTACGAGCGCGACGTGATCGGCGGCGACGGCGCCTTCGTGATGGACGCCTCCGACCGCACCGACCTGTTCCGCGCGCTCCGCGCCAAGCTGGTGCGCGAGATCGCCGCGCGCCCCGCCGGCAGGACCGGCTGATGGCCCGCATCGCGCTCGTCGCGCACGATGCGAAGAAGCCCGCGCTCGCCGAATTCGCCGCCGCCCACGCGGCAAGGCTCGCGCCGCATACGCTGATCGCGACCGCCACCACCGGCGGGGTGCTGCACGCACGCTGCCCGGGCCTGACCGTCGAGACGGTGCTCAGCGGTCCCCTCGGCGGCGATCAGCAGATCGGCGCGATGATCGCAGAGGGGCGGCTGGATGCGCTGGTCTTCTTCTCCGATCCGCTCACGGCCCAGCCGCACGACCCGGACGTGAAGGCGCTGATCCGCATCGCCCAGGTGCGTGACATTCCGGTGGCACTGAACCCGGCCACCGCTGCGCTGTTGGTACCCTGGCTCGATCAGCGGCGCTGATCGGCCGCATTCGCGCTTTGCATTTCCACCGCGCGGCCCGGCCGCCTCAGGCTGCGCGACAGGGAGGGTCAGATATGGACTACGTGCTGTACGGCGAACGCGGCTCGGGCTCCGTCATTCCGGAGATGCTGCTGGCCGAGGCGGACGTCACGCCGCGCAAGATCGACGTCTCCCTCGGCGAGGACGAGCAGCGCGGCGAGGCTTTCCGCAAGATCAACCCGATGGGCCGCCTTCCCGCGCTGGTGCTGCCGGACGGCACGGTGGTCACGGAATCCTTCGCCATCGCGCTGGTGATCGCCGACCGCCATCCCGACGCCGGGCTGCTGCCGCCACCCGGCAGCGCGGCGCGGGCCAGGGCGCTGCGGCTGATGGCCCTGCTCGCGGGCGAGCTGTACCCGGCCGTCACCCGCTTCGACTATCCGGACCGCTTCGTCACCGACCCCGCCGCCGCACCGGGCGTGGCCCAGCGCGCGACCGAGGAGTCGCAGCGCATCTGGACCATCGTCGAGGCGGAGGTGGAGGCGCCGTTCGCGGTGGGCGCGTTCAGCGCGCTGGACGCGCAGATCGCTGCCATGTCCCGCTGGCGGAACAATCCGCACGAATGGGTGGACGCGCAGTGCCCGAAGGTGGCCGCGATCGCCCGCGCCGTCGCGGCCCGGCCGAAAGCGGGGGCGGTGCTGCGGTTCCACTTCGGCCACCGGCTCTCGGACGCGTAGGTCTCCGGCACTCTCGCTTGACCCCCGGCAAGCTCCGCCGCTACCGCCACCTCTCCCGCCCAGTGTCGGGCGGGGGATGAGGGACGAGTCGGGTATGGCGCTGACCACCGAACAGCAGCAGGAAATCGTGGCCGCCCGCGACGCGCGGGCCGAGACGCGCCGCCCCACCGTGCCGGCGCTGGAGGCGATGCTGTTCGAGCCCCTGCCCGTGCTCGACCACGGCTTCGTCCGCGTCGTCGACTACATGGGCGACGATTCTGCCGTGGTGCAGGCCGCCCGCGTCTCCTACGGCCGCGGCACGCGCAAGGCGAACGAGGATGCCGGGCTGATCCGCTACCTGATGCGGCACCGGCACTCCACGCCCTTCGAGATGTGCGAGATCAAGTACCACGTGAAGCTGCCGATCTTCGTCGCGCGGCAGTGGATCCGCCACCGCACGGCGAACGTGAACGAATACTCGGCGCGCTATTCCGTGCTGGACCGCGAGTTCTACCTGCCCGCGCCCGAACAGCTCGCCGCCCAGTCCGAGGTCAACCGCCAGGGCCGCGGCGCGGTACTGCACGGGGAGGACGCGCTGCGCGTGCTCGACCTGCTGCGCGAGGACGCGACGCGGAACTACGACCATTATCTCGAGATGCTGAACGAGGAGGAGGACGGCTCGTCCCGCGACCCCGCCCGCGCCGGGCTGGCGCGCGAACTGGCGCGGATGAACCTGACGCTGAACACCTACACGCAGTGGTACTGGAAGACGGACCTGCACAACCTGCTGCACTTCCTGTCGCTGCGCGCCGACCCGCACGCCCAGTACGAGATCCGCGTCTATGCCGAGGCCATGCTGCGCACGGTGGAAGCCTGGGTGCCGGTCAGCTACGCCGCCTTCCGCGACTACCGGCTTGGCGCGGCGACGCTCTCCGCGCAGATGATGGACGTGATCCGCCGCCGGCTGGCGGGCCAGAGCGTCACCCAGGCCGACAGCGGCCTGTCGAAGCGCGAATGGACGGAGCTGACCGCAATCCTGGAGGGCTGACGGATGGGCTGGGTCCTGCTGTTCCTCGGCCTCGCGCTGATCTTCGGGCCGGTCTTCCTCGTCCTCGCCGGCATGGCCTTCGGCTTCTGGATGCTGGGGCTGATCGTCGCCGGCATCTGGAGCCTGCTGACCTTCATCTTCGGCGATGGCGGCATGGCCGCCGTGATCGCGGCGATCTGCGGCGTCGTCATCGGCTGGTGGTGGCGCGGCAGGCGCGTGCCGTGATCGTCTGCTTCGGGTCGATCAACCTCGACCTCATCGTCCCGGTGGCGCGGCTGCCTGCCCCCGGCGAAACGGTGCTCGGCGGCGATTGCCGCATGGAGCCGGGCGGCAAGGGCGCGAACCAGGCGGTGGCGGCGGCACGGGACGGTGCGGCGGTCGCGATGGTGGGCGCGGTGGGAACCGATGCGCTGGCCGCACCGGCGCTCGCCCTGCTCACCGAAGCGGGCGCGGACCTGACGGCCCTGCAGCGCCATGACGGCCCGACCGGCTGCGCGCTGATCGCCGTGGATGGCGAAGGGCGCAACCAGATCGTCGTCGCGCCCGGCGCCAATGCCGCGGTGCGCGCCACGCAGCTCGCCGACGCGCGGCTCGGCCCCGAGACGACGCTGCTGCTGCAGATGGAACTGCCGCCGGCGGAGACCGAGGCGGTGATCGCCCGCGCGCGGGCCGCCGGCGCGCGGATCGTGCTGAACCTCGCCCCTGCTCTGCCGCTGTCGGACGATGCGCTGCGCGCGGTCGACGTGCTGGTGGTCAACGAAGCCGAGGCGGAATGGCTCGCCGGCCGGCTGGGCACCGGAGCCACCGCCGACGCGCTCGCCGCGCATCTGGGCGTGGCCGTGGTGCGCACGCTGGGCGCGGACGGGGCGGAAGCGCCCGGCCTCGCCGTGCCCGCCCCCGCCGTGGTGCCGGTGGACACGGTCGCGGCCGGCGACTGCTTCACCGGCGTGATGGCGGCCGAACTGGATCGCGGCGCGACGCTGGCGGCCGCGATTCGCCGGGCGGTAACGGCGGCGAGCCTCGCCTGCACGCGGCCCGGCTCGCAGCGCAGCCTGCCGTCGCGCGCGGAGACCGACGCCGCGCTCGCGCGTTAACGGGGCGGCAACCCCGGGCGTGCATTCTCCGCCTCGCGCCGGGGAACGACCTCCGGCGAAGCAGGGAAAATCCCGGGCCGCCGCGATGGTCGCGGTGGCCACCCTCCCCCGAAAAACACCCTCGGGGTTTCCGGCCCATGGCCTTCTCGATCAACACCAACGTCAATGCGATGGCGGCCGTCCGGTCGCTCGCCACCATCTCCTCCAGCATGGAGAAGACGCAGGCCCGCGTGGAAACCGGCCTGCGCATCAACAAGGCCAGCGACGATCCGGCCGTGTTCTCCATCTCCCAGGCCATGCGCGCCGACATCAAGGGCCTGACCGCGGTCAAGGACAGCCTGGGCTTCGGCAAGGCAACGCTCGCCGTCGCCAATGCCGCGGCGAAGAAGATCAGCGACGAGCTGGCCACGTTGAAGGGGACGATCCTGCAGGGTCAGCAGCAGGGTATCGACCAGGCGACCATCCAGGATCAGGTCGACAACGCGCTCGCCAACATCCAGACCTATGCCACGACGGCGACGTTCAACGGCGTCAACCTGCTCGCGTCGGGCCCCGGCGGCACGATCGACTTCGTCAACCTCGACATCATCCGCGACATCGCCGGCAACACCATCCAGGTCGCGAACCAGGACTCCACCGTCGCCGGCATCGGCCTGACGGGGCTCGACGTCGCCAACGGCGCCTTCACCGTCACGTTCGACAACGCGATGGCGTTCGCCAACGGCGATCTGATCACGCTGCAGCGCAATGACGGCAGCCAGGTGATCTTCGAGTTCAACGACGGCTCGACGCCGCTGACCAGCACGCCCGTGGCCGACGATCCGCTGACCGCGGCGAACGAGCGTGTCGAGGTGGCGGACGTGCAGTACGACGCCGGCACCCAGGCGCCGCTGGAGGGTCTGGATGCCCTGGTGAGCCGGATGAAGGAGTTCGGCTTCGCCGCCAGCGTCCAGGGCAACCAGCTCATCGTGGCGGGCGTGGACTCCACCGCGAGCAGCATCACCGTCGGGGCCGGCGCCACCGCCGGCACGCTGAACGGCACCGACACCGCGGTGATGGCGATCAACGGCGCCATCACCAACCTTGGCACCAAGATGGCCACGCTCGGCGCGGCGAGCCGGCAGGTGGAAGGGCTGCAGGACTTCACCTCCTCGCTCTACGACAGCGTGAAGGAGGGTCTCGGCGCGCTGGTCGATGCCGACCTCGCCGAGGAAAGCGCCCTGCTGACCACGCTGCAGACCAAGCAGCAGCTCGCGGTGCAGTCGCTGTCCATCGCCAATCAGGCTTCTTCGGTGCTGCTCACGCTGTTCCGGTAAGTCTGACCCGCCTGGGCGGCATCGGGGCGTCGGGTCCGGCATTTCCTGCCGGGTCCGGCGCCCTTTCTTATGCCGTCACCGCTGGCACGCTTCCTGCTGCGGGTCCGCGAGTCGCCCACGACCGGGCGGCACGCGGCAACAACGCAGGAGGTGGGCGATGCCCTTCTCGATCAACACCAACGTCAACGCGATGGCGGCCGTCCGGTCGCTCAACTCCCTCTCCACCCAGATGGAAAAGACGCAGGCCCGCGTCGAGACCGGGCTCAAGATCGGCAGTGCCAAGGACGATCCGGCGGTCTTCGCCATCAGCCAGGCGATGCGCGCCGACATCAAGGGGCTGGAGGCGGTGAAGGACAGCCTCGGCTTCGGCAAGGCGACGCTCGCGGTGGCGAACAACGCCATCAAGAAGATCAGCGACGAGCTGGCGGCACTGAAGCAGTGGGCGCTGCAGGGCCAGCAGCAGGGCATCGACAAGGCCAAGATGAACGAGCAGATCTCCAACGCGCTCGCCAACGTTCAGACCTACGCCGATTCCGCGACCTTCAACGGCGTGAACCTGCTGGCCAACGCCAACGTCCCGCCCGCCGGCGCGGTGGACTTCAACCTCGACATCATCAAGGACCTGACCGGCGCGACGCTGTCGGTGGCGAACCAGGATGCCACCGTGCAGGGGATCGGCCTGTCCGGCCTGAAGGTCGAGCAGGGCACGATGACCATCACCTTCGACAACGCCATCGCGTTCGCGAACGGCGACTATGTCGAGCTGGTGCGCGCCGACGGCACCTCCGTGGTGTTCGAGTTCCTCGATGCCCTCACGCCTCCGTCCCAGGTGCCGAGCCCGACGCGGCAGGTCCTGGACGTGCAGTACGACAGCGGCACCCAGTCGGTGCTGGACGGGCTCGATGCGCTGGTGGCGCGCATCCGCAGCGCCGGCTTCGGCGCGACCGTCGATGGCGGCGTGCTGACGATCTCCGGCGGCATCGACGTGGTCGCCTCGGCGATCGCCAACGGCAGCACCGTCAACGGTGACGCGGATACCGATCCCTCGACCTACGAGGTCCTGGGCCTGACCAGCGATGCCGCCGCCAACGCCGCCGGCGTGAAGTACTATCAGGTCGTCGCCGGCACCCCGACCATCACCGCGGGCGCGAGCTTCGGCATCGGCAACGACGCGCGGGCCGCGATCGCCGCGATCGACGGCGCGATCGAGATCGTGGGCACCAAGATGGCCACGCTCGGTTCGGCGAACCGGCAGGTGGAAGGGCTGCAGGAATTCGCCGCCTCGCTCTACGACAGCGTCAAGGAAGGCCTCGGCGCGCTGGTCGATGCCGACCTCGCGGCGGAAAGCGCCCAGCTCACCGCGTTGCAGACCAAGCAGCAGCTTGCCGTGCAGTCGCTGTCGATCGCCAACCAGACGCCGCAGAGCCTGCTGAAGCTGTTCCAGTAAGCCGCAGGGAGCAGAACCCATGCCGATCCGCCGATACCAGTCGGCGCAGAGCCTCGCCGAGACGCCGCAGGAGATCGAACTGCGCGTCTTCGGCGCTGTCACCGGCGGGCTGGAAGCGGCCGGCGAGGATGTCGGCCGGCGGGCGGACGCGCTGTACCGGAACCTGCGGCTGTGGTCGATGCTGCAGACCGATCTGGTCTCGCCCGGCAATGCCCTGCCGGAACCGCTCAAGCACTCCCTGCTCACACTGGCGCGCTTCGCGCAGCACTACTCCTACCGCGCCATCGGCACCGAGGTGCCGCTGACGCCGCTGATCACCATCAATCGGCAGATGATGGAGGCGCTGTCGGCCCAGCTTGCCGCACGCCGCGTCACGGTGGGCTAGGACAGGCCACCGGTCGGCCCAGGCCCGGGACGGGGTTCGCCCCTCCCGGGCCTACGCGCGTTGGCGGCGGAGGATGTGTGCCGTCGCGGCGAACAGCACCGCGGCATAGGCCAGGTTCATCGCCGCCATGGACACCGGTACCGCCGGGAGCAGATAGGCGGGCTCGTCACACGGCTTGCCGGGGGCCGGACGCAGGCGCGCCATCAGGTCATCGACGCTGCGCGCGCCGACGATCGAGGCATCGCGGCATCCCGGCAGCGGCGAAGGCCACCAGCCCTGCTCCACGCCCACATGCAGCAGGGCGAGGCCGAACGCGGCGGCGAACAGCACCGCAAGCGCGGCGAGCGCCCACCGGGCCTGATGCGCCGGCAGTACGGCGGCAAGCACGCCGACGCCGATCGCGATCCGGTACGGCCAGCGCTGCCACAGGCACATCTCGCAGGGGTTCAGCCCGCCGAACCACTCGCTCGCCAGTGCGACGGCAAGGGCGGCGGCAGCGGCGGCGGCGAGCGCCAGCCCCGCCATGCGGTGAGTCGCAATCGGCATGGCCGGCGATATCGCCGGGCTGGCGCGGGGCTGCAACCGCTTCTAGCCTCGTATCCGCAAGAAGTGAGGGCCGTGACATGCGCATCCTGTGGGGCCGCGCGAACTCGTCCAACGTGATGAAGGTGATCTGGCTGCTGGAGGAGCTGTCGCTGCCCTACGAGCGGCGCGACGTCGGCGGGCCGTTCGGCCAGACGGATACGCCGGACTACCGGCGCATGAACCCGATGGGCCTCGTGCCGACGCTGGACGAGGACGGGTTCACCCTGTTCGAGAGCAACGCCATCCTCCGCTACCTGTGCGCGGCGCACGCATCCAGCTCCACGCTCTGGCCATCGGATGTGCGCGCACGCGCGCGGGTGGACCAGTGGATGGACTGGCAGCAGACCGCGATGAACCGCCCGGCCTCCACCGTCTTCATCGGGCTGGTCCGCACGCCGGCGGAGAAGCGGGACATGGCGGGGATCGGCGCGGCCAAGGACGAACTCGCCCGCTACTGGGGGATGCTGGATACCCAGCTCGCCCGCCACGCCTTCGCGGCGGGGGATGCCTTCACGCTCGCCGACATCGCGCTCGGGGTCCACGTCCACCGCTGGTTCAGCTTCGACTTCGCCCGGCCGGAGATGCCGAACCTCGCCAAATGGTACCAGCGGCTGACGTCCCGCCCGGCCTATGCCGCGCACGTCGCCCTGCCGATGACCTGATCGCGGAGGCGCTGGCAAGCGCCCCCCGGCCCCGCTAGCGTTACCCACCCGCGCACAGTCGCGGCCAGGACAATGAGGGAGAGCCACATGTTGAGACGGACGCTCGTGGCGGGTGCGGCGCTCGCCGCGTTCGCCTTCGCCAGCGCCGACGCCCAGGCGCAGATCCGCATCGCGGTCGCCGGGCCGATGACCGGCCAGTACGCGGTGTTCGGCGCGCAGATGAAGGCCGGTGCGGAAGCCGCGGTCGCCGCGATCAATGCCGCGGGCGGCGTACTCGGCCAGCAGCTCGCTCTGGAAGTCGGCGACGATGCCTGCGACCCGCGACAGGCGGTCTCCGTGGCCAACCAGCTTGCCGGCCGCGGCGTGAAGTTCGTCGCCGGGCATTTCTGCTCCAGCTCCTCGATCCCGGCCTCGAAGGTCTATACCGAGGAAGGGATCCTGCAGATCAGCCCGGCCTCGACCAACCCGCGCTTCACCGACGAGGGGGCGTGGAACACGCTGCGCGTGTGCGGCCGCGACGACCAGCAGGGCCAGGTTGCAGGCGCCTACATCGCCAAGGAATTCGCGGGCCGCAAGCTCGCGATCCTTCACGACAACTCCGCCTACGGCAAAGGTCTCGCCGACGAGACCAAGAAGGCCGCCAACGCGGCGGGCTTCCGCGAGACGCTGTATGCCGCCTACACGCCGGGCGAGCGTGACTATTCGGCGCTGGTCTCGCGCCTGAAGCAGGCCGGCATCGACCTGATCTACATCGGTGGCTACCACACCGAATCGGGGCTGATCCTGCGCCAGGCCAAGGAGCAGGGCATGAACGTCACCCTGATCGGCGGCGACGCGCTGGTGACCAACGAGTTCTGGCAGATCACCGGCCCGGCGGGCACCGGCACGCTGATGACCTTCGCCTCCGACCCGCGGCAGCGGCCGTCGGCCAAGGCCGTGGTGGACCAGTTCCGCGCCCGCAACTTCGATCCGGAGGGCTACACGCTCTACACCTATGCCGCGATCCAGATCTGGGCGGCGGCGGTACAGAAGGCCGGCACGACGGATCCGCGGAAGGTCTCCGAGGCGCTGAAGGCGCAGGGCAATTCCTGGGATTCGGTCCTCGGCAACATCAGCTTCAATGCCAAGGGCGACGTCACGGTGCCGGACTACGTGTTCTACATCTGGAACAACGGCGCCTACGCGCAGATGTAATGGCCCGCGCCTGACGGCAGGCACGGACAGGGGCCGGGGGGCGACCTCCGGCCCCTTCGCTTTGCGCGGCTTCGTTCAGTGCCCGGGGGCGGGATCGCTCCTTTCGCGGCGGCAGGGACGGCTTGTCGACCAACCGCGTAAGCCGTCACGGACTACCCGGCGAACCGCCCAGATGTGCAGCCGAGAATTCCCTGAACGGAGCCGGCCGGCCAAACAGGTAGCCCTGCATGTATTTGACGCCGAGCTTGTCCAGATATTCCCGCTGCGCCGCGTTCTCCACTCCCTCCATGACGAGGTCGAGTTTCAGTCTGGTCGCAAGTTCCGCGATGACGTCGAGGATGTGCCTGGAGAGCGATTCCGAACCGGCCTTCGCGACGAAGCTCTGGTCGATCTTCAGGGCGTTGACGGTGAACCTGCGCAGGTAATCCAGACTGGAGTTCCCTGTTCCGAAGTCGTCGAGAGCGACCTGAACGCCGAGCCTGTCGAGCTGCATGAAGAGTTCATCGGTCAGCGGCGTGGCCGGGACGGCTTCGCGTTCCGTGAGTTCGAGGAACAGGACGACGGCGCCGGGAGGGAAGTGACCGAGAAAGGCCCGGCACCGTTCGAGCAGTTCCATGCTCGTGCAATGGGCAGCGCATATATTGAAGCCGACGTGAAACCGCGCGGGCAGCCGCGCCTGCTGGCCGCACAGATCCCGCCTGACCTGATCCATCAGCCGATAGGTCATCTGCACGATCACCCCCGTGCGCTCCGCAAGCGGGATGAACTGGCTCGGCAGGATGACGCCCTCGACGGGGTGCATCCATCGCGCGAGCACTTCGACCCCGGCCAGCTTGCCCGTCTTGCCGACCACGATGGGCTGATAGAACGGCACGAACTCGTCGGCCTCCACAGCGCGCCGCAGTTCCGCGGTCAGCGAGTTTCGCTGCGAGGCAAAGCGGTGGATGGCATAGGCGAACAGGCTGCCCAGCAGCGCGAGAAGCGACCAGGAGGGCCAGTAGTCCGTGGCGATGCTCCGCCAGATCCTGGCCCTGTCGTACGCGACGCCGACAGTGAACGGGTAGGCGGTCGACTCGGTCAGGGTGACGACCGCATCCCCGGATGGCTCGAAAGCCGCGGTGACCGTGCCCGCCGCCCCGACCCAGTTGCCTCCGATCCCGACCTTCACCGCGAATCCCTTGGCGCCCACGCTCAGCACATCGAAGACGTGCTGACCGTCGATGCCGACCAGAACGCTGCCGGCATTCACAGCCAGCCGGTAGACGACCAGCGCCCGATCCGGGGTCACCGGATTGCCGGACATCAGTCGCAGACGACTGCCCGCATAGGCATCCGCTTCCTCCAGGAAGTCGGAGGTCCCCTCCAGGGATGAGCAGTAGGCCGTGCCGTTCTCGGCGAGGGTCAGCGAACGCACGAAGGGCCGCGCCGTCACGCTCAATCTCAGGACCCGGGCAGCGAAGAGGCAGGGACTGCCGATCTGGTCCGCGACGTCGCTGGCAGCGCCGTTTGCGTGGCCAAGCATCGCGTCGACGCGGGCGGCCACAAAGCCATGGATCGCGGCGGCTTCGGCATCGAGCGTGTGGCGGGACTGCCATGCCAGAACCGGCAGCCCGAGAAGAAGCGGCAGCACGAGCGAGGACGCCATCAGCACAAGGTGACGTACCCTCGCCTTCAGACGCCTCCTCTGCGGCCATTTCTTGCCAGCCCGATATGTTCCTTCATCCACAATTGCCGATGCCTTCTTTGATCATCACGACGGCGTCCGC
This sequence comes from Rhodovastum atsumiense, assembly GCA_037190665.1. Taxonomy (GTDB): domain Bacteria; phylum Pseudomonadota; class Alphaproteobacteria; order Acetobacterales; family Acetobacteraceae; genus JBBCJT01. Next base: position 11,535 of record JBBCJT010000045.1, read on the forward strand.
CCCCAGGTCAGATCCTGCACCGGGGGAGTGATCGGACCGTCTCAAAAACGTCTATAGTACACACATATGCGCCACTTTCCCTTCGACGTGAAGGTCGCGCTGTCGTCATGCCTGCGGCTGATGCCCGGTGGTGAGCGGCCCGATGCAAGTACGGGAAGCCCGCCTTCAAGATAGCGAGCAATCGACTCAACAGTGAATGACAGAAAAGCTTGATGTGATCGAAGGCAGTGGCTCTTCCGGCCCGCGCGCCGGCAAACGTGCCCCGTCCTTCCCGAAGACCCTTATGCCCTGAAATCTGCCCTCAACTGCGGGCCGAAACCCGTCCCGCCTTTCCGCTCGCCAGTCAGGCCCCGATCGGATGGTAGGTGCGGCGGAAGTACATCAGCGCCTCGCAGGTCGTGCCCTCGGTGATCGCCAGCACCTCGCCGAACAGCACGCTGTGGGTGCCCACTTCCACCACCTGCGCGATGCGGCAGTCGAAGGAAGCGACCGCGCCGACCAGTATCGGCGCGCCGGTCACCGCCTCCTGCCAGCCCGCCGCGGCGAAACGCTGCTCCATCGTGCCGCCGTCGAAGCCCGCGAACAGCGGCGACAGCGCCTGCTGCGAGGCCGCGAGCACGTTCACGCAGAAGATGCCGCTGGCCTTGAACGCCTCGTTCAGGACGCTGTCGCGGTTCATGCAGACCAGCAGAGTCGGCGGATCGTCGGTGACGCTGCAGACGGCGGACGCGGTGAAGCCGATCCGCCCCTCCGGACCGAGGCTGGTGACGACGTTCACCGCCGCCCCGAGGCGGGCCATGGCGTCACGATACTCGGCAAGGCTGACAGTCATGATGGCGATGATTCCGGTCCGGCAGAGGATCAACATGGTGTCATTCACGCGCGGTCGGAAGGCCGCCGCTTGCGGCGTGCGGAGGACAGGCGCAGGAATCGTCGTGACAGGGAGGATTGTGTCTTCAGGCGTTCCGTACCCCGGACCGGACCTGCCGCGCTGGTCGCGTTGCTCGGCTTCCTCGGCCTGCCGCCGCTCGTGGGCGCGGCGGGGACGATGGCGGCCGGGTTCGAGGCGCCGACCTCGCTGCTCGCCCTGTGGGCGGCGGCCCTGCTCGGCGCGGGGACGGCGGCATGGCGCGTCTGGCGGCTGACCGGCGGCGGCCCGGCCCTGCGCCTGTGGGGGTGGCAGCTTCTGCCGCATGCCGCCTGGGCCCCTGCCCTTTCCGTGGGCGGCGCGCCGCTCGCCGCCTTCGCGGCGGTGACGGCGGCCGTGCTGGCCGCACTGGTCGCGCGGGCCTTCGCCCCGCTCGACCGGGCGGCCGCGATCCTCATGCTGCTCGCCATGGGGTGGGCGGCGATCGTCATGCTCGCGACGGGATTCTGACGGGCGAACGCCCCCTCGGGACTTCGGCCGCGATTTGCTAGAGTGCGCCGATGCGCCGCATCCTTCCGCTGCTGATTGCCCTGATCCTTCCGGCCGCCGCGTTCGCCCAGATCGCGCCGCGCAGCGCCCCGCCGATACAGCCCGAACGGCCGCGCGAGCCGCTTCCGAACGCGGTGCCCGGTGCGCGCGCGCAGCCCGGCGCGGCGGAACGGACCCGGCAGAACCTCGGCCCCAACGAAGCCCTGTTCGACGCGATCAACCGCGGCGATCTGCGCGACGCGCGGGATGCGATCACGCGCGGGGCGGACCTGAACTCCCGCAACGTGCTGGGGCTGACGCCGCTGGAACTGTCGGTGGATCTCGGCCGCAACGACATTTCCTTCATGCTGCTCAGCATGCGCGGCGCCGCCGGCAGCGCGCCGAGCCCGCGCGGGCGGGAGACCGGGATCGGCGGCGAGCCGCCGCGGATCGCCGCCCCTGCCCGCAGCCGCCAGCCGACCGTGCCGGTGCAGGCCGCGCCGCCCAGCCTGCCGCGGCTGTGGGCCGGCGATGGCGGCACGCCGCAGCCGGACATCGGCTTCCTCGGCTTCGACGCGGGGCGGCCGGAAGGCGCGCGGGCGCCGGCCGGCGCCAGACGCGGCGGCTGACCCGGCAAGGGCAGTCCAACGGCGGGCGGTTCAGGCGAAGCGTTTCGCACCGGCGACGCTCAGCACCACGATCCCCGTCGCCGCGATCATCGTCCAGGCAACCGGCTCGTTCAGCAGCAGGCTCGCCAGCATCAGGCCGAAGAAGGGCTGCAGCAGTTGCAGTTGCCCCACGCCGGCAATCCCGCCAAGCGCGAGGCCGCGGTACCAGAAGATGAACCCCACGAGCATGCTGAAGACAGAGACGTAGGCGAGGCCCAGCCAGGCGGAGACGCCGACATCGCTCCAGCTCTCGGGCGTCGTGGCGAGCGCGACCGTCGCCATCAGGGGCAGCGAGACGATCAGCGCCCAGGAGATGACCTGCCAGCCGCCCAGGCGGCGTGAGAGCGTCGCACCTTCGGCATAGCCGAGGCCGCAGACCACGATCGCGGCGATCATCAGCAGATCGCCGGTGAGCGTGCCTCCGCCGCTGTTGTGAAGCGCGAAGCCCGCGACCGCAGCAGCCCCGACGCACGAGAACAGCCAGAACTGCGCCCTCGGCCGCTCCCCGCCGCGCAGGACGCCGAAGATCGCCGTCGCGAGCGGCAGCAGCCCTATGAACACGATGGAGTGCGCCGAGGTGATGTGCCGGAGCGCGAACGCCGTCAGCAGCGGAAAGCCGATCACGACGCCCAGCGAGATGATGCCGAGCGAAGCCAGATCGCCGCGCGCCGGCCGCGCCTGCCGCAGCAGGGCGAGGAAGACCGCCCCGAGCAGCGCGGCGATCACGGCGCGGGCCGAGGTCAGGAACAGCGGCGGGAGGTCGAGCACGGCGACCCGCGTCGCCGGCAGCGACCCGCTGAAGATGATCACCCCGAGCAGTCCGCTCCCCCATGCCTCGGTCGTTCGATCCATTCCGCGACCCTCCGGCAGGCCGCCTCGCGCGTACAGGGATGATGCAGTACAATCCGGGCGAACTGTATTGATGCACTGAGCCGTACAGTCACCGGAGGCGAGCGGTTGGACGCGACGCGCACGGGCAAGGTCATGGCGGCTATCCGCACGAAGGTCGCGTCCCGCGCGCTGACGACGGGGGACCGGCTGCCCTCGATCCGCAGCTTCGCCTCGACCATGGGGGTCTCCCCCTCGACGGTGGTGGAGGCTTATGACCGCCTCGCGGCCGAAGGTCTTGTCCGGCCGCGGCGCGGATCCGGCTTCTACGTCGCCGCGTCCGGCCTGCCGCCGATGACGCTCGCGCAGGCCGGGCCGCAGCGGGACAGGGCGGTCGATCCGTTCTGGGTCTCGCGGCAGTCACTCGATGCCGATCCGGCCGCGCTGATGCCGGGATGCGGCTGGCTGCCGGCGGACTGGATGCCGAACGAGGAACTGCGCCGGGCCATCCGGGCGCTCGCCCGGGCCGGGAGCGCGACGCTGGCGGACTATGCCGGCACGCAGGGGTCGCTTGCGTTACGACGGCTGCTGCTGGGGCGCTTCGCGGAGGAAGGCATCGAGGCCACGCCCGGGCAGTTGCTGCTGACCGCATCGGGGACACAGGCGATCGATCTGGTCTGCCGCTTCCTGCTGACGCCCGGCGCGACGGTGCTCATTGATGATCCCTGCTACTTCAATTTCCAGGCGCTGCTGCGCGCGCATCAGGTCCGGATCGTCGGCGTGCCGTACACACCCTCGGGGCCGGACCTGAAGGCGTTCGAGGCGGCGGTGGTGGCCGAACGCCCGCGCCTCTACATCACCAATTCCGCGCTCCATAATCCGACCGGCGCGACGCCGTCGCCGCAGGCCGCGCACAGGCTGCTCGGCCTTGCCGCGCAGCACGATCTGACGATCGTCGAGGACGATATCTTCGCGGATTTCGAACCGGAGCCGTCCCCGCGCCTCGCCCTGCTGGACGGACTCGATCGCGTCATCCGGATCGGCAGCTTCTCCAAGACGCTGTCCGCTTCCGTCCGCTGCGGCTACGTCGCCGCGCGGGCGGACTGGATCGAAGGGCTGATCGATCTCCAGATCGCGACCAGCTTCGGCGGACCGAGTCCGATCGCGACGGAGATCATCGCCGGCGTGCTGGCAGGCGGCGGCTACCGCAAGCACATGGACCAGCTACGCCATCGCCTCGCCCGCAGCAGGCGGGAGGTGGCGCGGCGGCTGGAAGGGCTGGGCATCCGGCCGTGGCTGATGCCGCGCGGCGGGTTCTACCTCTGGTGCCGGCTGCCGGAAGGGCTGGATTCAACCGTGCTGGCCCGCAGGGCGATGGCCGAGAACGTGGTTCTGGCGCCGGGGAATGTCTTCAGCATCTCCCAGAGCGCCTCCGCCTTCCTGCGCTTCAACGCCGCGCAGGCAGGCGATCCGCGTCTGCTGGGGGTGCTGCGCCGGGCCATGGCGGGTGTGGATGGCTAAAGGCGCTGCGGTCAGGGAGGAAGCTCGTAGCCGATGGCCGCCTCGACCTCGATTGTCTGAATGACCGCCGGTCGCCGCATCATGCGGTCGTGGTGTGCCGTCAGGCCGGGGAAGTCGCCCGGACCGATCTCCGCCGCGTTCCGGAACCGCCAGAACAGCCGGAACAGGTGGATGTCGGCGACCGACATTCGCTCACCGACAACCCAGTCGCGCCCGCCAAGCCGGCCCTCGACCGTGGCGTAGACGCGACGTGCATGATCGACGCCCAGACGCCGCGCCGGATGAACGGTCGCGGCGAGCCAGGACATCCAGGAGATGACCCGCGCCTCCTCCTCGGGCCGTCCGGTCGGCAGCAGACCGGCGTCAGGGAAGCTTCTGGCGAGATAGAACAGGATGCCCGCGACTTCGGTCAGCGGTCGCCCGTCGATCAGGAGGGTGGGGACCTTTCCCTCGGGGTTGAGCGCGAGATAGGCGGGATCGCGGTGCTCCCGCCGCGCAAACGACAGCGGGCGAAGGTCGAACGACGCGCCGACTTCCCGCAGGGCGATGTGCACGGCCATCGAACTCGAGCCGGGTGCGAGGAACAGCGTCAGCAAGGTTCGTTCTCGGCGGGATTGGGGCGGGAGGATTCGAACCTCCGCATGGCGGAATCAAAATCCGCTGCCTTACCACTTGGCGACGCCCCATCGCTGGCCCGCTTCCTCCGCGATCGCCCCGTTGAAATCAAGGCCCCCCACCCCGGATGGCCGCGCCGTCGCCGCTTCCTCGGAGCTGACCCGCATGCCACCACCAGCCGGCCGGCAGGGCCCGGGCAGCGGTCGCGGCGGCAATGGCGTCGGGATACAGGCCGAAGCAGGTCGCGCCCGATCCGCTCATCCGCGCGAGCAGCGCACCGGTGCCGCGCAGCGCCGCCAACACCTCGGCGACGACAGGGCGCAGCCGGATCGCCGGCACCTCCAGATCGTTGCCCAGGTCCCGAAGATCCCGCGCCATGGCCGCCGCATCCGCCCAGCCGGCGGGCAACGCCGCCGCCGCCGAGAAGCCGCCCATTCGCGCGGCGAAGACCTCGGCCGTGGGCAGCGCGACACCGGGATTGACCAGCAGCAGCCCGCACGGCGGCAGCGCGGGCGCGGGGCGCAGTTCCTCTCCGATGCCGCGCATCACGCAGGCACTGCCGGCAAGACAGACAGGCACGTCCGCCCCAAGCGACAGCGCCACCGCATCCGGCACCGCGACGCCCCACAGCACCGCCAGCGCACGCAGCACTGCCGCCGCGTCCGCCGATCCGCCGCCGATGCCGGAGGCGACCGGCAGGTGCTTGTCGAGCGTGATGCGGGCCGCCGACGCGATGCCGTGCGCGGCGGCCAGCGCGCGGGCAGCGCGGAGCACGAGGTTGTCCGCCTCCCCCGCCAGCCCCGCCGCGAAGGGGCCGCTCAGCGCTAGCGACAGCGCCGCATCCGGCGCGACCGCGACCCTGTCGGCCGCGTCCGCGAACACCACGAGGCTGTCGAGCGTGTGATAGCCGTCCGCGCGCCGGCCCGTGACGTGCAGGTGCAGGTTGACCTTGGCGAAGGCATCGACCGCACGCGGGGCGGATGCCCCGGTGCGCGGCGTCACTGCGCCTGCCGCTCCGCCGCCACCGACGCGGCCGACGGGGGGCCGCCACGCAGCTTGGCCTCGATCTTGGCGATGTCGTCCGCCTCGGGGCCGAGGTTGAGCGCGCGGCGCCACTGGAACTCCGCCTCCCGCTTGCGGCCGGCGGCCCAGTACACGTCGCCCAGATGGTCGTTGATCGTGGCATCGCGCGGGGACAGTTCCACCGCGCGTTCCATGTTGCGGATCGCACCCGGCAGGTCGCCGAGGCGGAACAGCACCCAGCCGAGGCTGTCCACGATGTGCCCGTCGGAGGGGCGCAGCTCCACCGCCTTCTCGATCATCGCCCGTGCGCGCGGCAGGTTGCGGCCCTGCTCCACCCACGAATAGCCGAGGTAGTTGAGCACGAAGGGCTGGTCCGGGCTCAGTTCCAGCGCCTTGAGGAAATCCGCCTCGGCGCGCGGCCAGTCCTTCGACCGCTCGTAGGCGATGGCCCGCGCGTAGAACAGCGGCCACGAGCGACGGTCCGGCGTGCCGAGGCGCTGAATCGCGCGATCATAGGATTTCGCCGCCTCGGCGAAGTGGGACTGGCTGCGCTGCAGATCGCCGAGACGGGCGAGCGGCTCCGGCCGGTCGGGGAAGTCGGCGGCGAGACCTTCGAGGATGCGCGTCGCTTCCGCGGAGTTGCCGAGCCGCTCGGCCAGCAGCCCGCGCCGCAGCCGGGCGGCAGGCGAGAGCGGATCGCTCGTCGGCACGCGGGCGAGCACGGCATCGGCGGTGGCGTCGTGCTTTTCGCCTTCCATCAGGTCCGCCATCTGCAGCCGCGCGGCGGTGAAGTCCGGCCGCAGGTCAAGCGACAGGCGCAGCAGCAGCAGGGCGAAATCGCTCACATCCTGCGTCCGCAGCAGGCCGGCGAAGGCGAGATAGGCCTCGGCCAGCCCGTCTGTCGCGCTGGCGACCGGCGGCGTGGAAAGCCGGGTGGCGAGGCCGGGCGCGACGAGGGCGAAATCGTCGCCGATCCCCGCCAGCGCCTGCATCTGCCGCTGCGCTTCCGCGGTCTCGCCCTGGCGATAGCGCAGGCTCGCGGCGATCTGGGTGACGCGCAGGTTGGGCCCGCCGGCCTCCGCCTCCGCGATGCGATAGAAGCGAAACGCCTCCTGCACGTTGCCGCCCTGTTCGGCGATCAACCCGGCATGCAGGGCGTAGATGCCGCGCCCGCGCGTGCCCTCCACGGCCGGGCGCAGCGTGGTGAGTGCGGCCTCGGTCGCGCCCCTGCCCTGCTGGGTCCAGGCGATCAGGATGGGCTGGAGGAGCTGCATCGCCCCCTGCCGCGGCAGCGCACGCACCCGTCGCTCGGCCGCTTCCCACCGCCCCGCCTTCGCATCGGCGCCGGCGAGAAGGAGCTGCGCGGCCTGATTGTCCGGCAGGCGCTTGGCAAGCTCGATCGCCTCCGGCCTGCCGTCGAGCAGTGCGGCGACGAAGGCGCGGTTGAGCACCTCGGGCGCGGAGGGATCGGAGCGCAGCGCGCGCAGGAACTCGCGCGCGGCGATCTCCGTGTCGGTCTCGGTGGCGGCGAGACGGCCGGCCAGGTACGCGCCATAGGACCCGCGCGGCACGAAGGCGGCGGCGCGCGCCGGCGCATTGTCCGCCCCGGCGGTCCCCAGCGCGGGGCCCGGTGGAAGATCGTTGGCGGCGCAGGCCGACAACAGCGTCAGCGCGAGCAGGGCCGCGCGGTGCGGCGCGATCGGAATTCGCATCTGCGGCAGGTTAGCAGCGCCGGCCGTCCGACAC
>JBBCJT010000046.1:0-10662 GCA_037190665.1 Rhodovastum atsumiense
CATCATAAGCGGCATCCACGCCGAGCGCGCCATGGGCAACCGCGAGCCCGAGCACGAGCGACCCCAGCGCCGGCACCGCCACGCCCAGCCCCGCCAGCACCATCGGCTTCTGCGCCGCGAGCGCCGCGGCCAGCGCATCCAGCGCACGGCGATCCTGGGCGAGATAGGCCACGCTGTTGGTGACCTTCAGCTCCGCCCCCAGCGTGTGTGTGGCCCAGTCGAGCCAGGGCTGCCAAGCCGCATGCTGGCGGGCGGCGAGCGCCGGCGGATCCGGCGTGCGGTAGCAGAGCAGGTCGGTCTCGCCGAACTTCGCGAGCGCGGCGATGGTCGCGGCGGGGGCGGGGGCGATGCGCTCCTGCCCCGTGGCGGCCATCCGCGTCAGCGGCAGGTCGTCGAACTGGAACTCGCCGTCCTTCGCGCCGCCGGCCTGCGCCCATTCGGCGGCCAGCGCCTCGGCCAGCGCGGCCGTGTCCACGCGCAGCGGCGTCCCGCCCGGCAGGCGGACGGACTTGCCGTCCAGCAGCACCGTGAAGCCGCCGTCCACGGGGGCGGCGGTGGCGATATCCCAGAAGCGCTTCACCGGATCAGGCCCCGCAGCAGGTCGCGCGGGTTGCTCGGCACGGTCGGACGCTGCTGCGGCTGCGCCGGCGTCTCGGCGGGCGGCGCCTCGGCCGGGGGCACCGGGCCGGCCGCGCCGCCGCGGGCGATGGCGAGCTGGCGGGGGCAGTCGTCCATGGCAGTCGCCTCGCCCGCGCCGCGCAGCGCCTGCAGCGGGTTGCGCCCGGCGGCGAGCCCGCCCAGCACCTGGCTCGCGATCTGCCCGGCACCGGCTGGATCCACGCCCACGGCGGGCTGTCGCCAGGGGCCGCTGACCAGCACCGGGGCGGCGATGCGGATCTGGCCGACCTTCAGCGTCGGCCGCACGCGCAGCGCCAGCGTCTCCTGCCCGAGGTTGAACGCGCCGCCGCCGTCGAGCTTGGCGAGGCTGGTGTCCGCGAGCAGGGCCCGTGCCTCGGCCACGCCGTCCGTGGCCTCCAGCCGCAGCGCGACGCAGCGGATGTTGCTGCGCCCGTCGCGGTTCAGCGGCGCGCCCACCGCACGCAGGATGTCGCCCGCGAGCGCGTCCACCAGCCGGTTGTCGATGTCCCCGCCCGGCAGCGCGAAGCCCAGATGGCCGGTGGCGGTCGAGGCGATGGCGTGCGGTGTACGGCCCGCGCCCTTGATGTCGAGGTCCAGCTCCGCCGTGCCCGTCACCGCCTCGCCCTGGCCGAGGGCGGCGAGCAGCGGGCCGAGCGCCAGCGCCGGCACCTTCGCGGCCAGCGCCACCGGCGGGGAGGGCTGGCGCGCATCCGTGGAGAGTCGCACCTCCGCCCGTCCGCCCGGGCCGGTGAAGGCGAGCGGGGCGAGGGCGAGCTGGCCTTCCTGCAGCGATCCGGTCAGCCGCACGTCCTGCCAGACCTGGCTGAGCAGGGTCAGCGCGGCCACGGTGATCTCCGCCTTGCCATCGGCGAGCGTCAGCGCCTCGAACGGCAGTTGCGTGTCCGGGATCAGCCGGCCGTTGCCGGCGGCTTGTGCCGGCAACGGAGGCGGTGGCGGCGCGCCGCCGGCGGCCGGGGCCGCCGGTGCGGGCGGGACGGCGCGGAAGGCGGCCATCAGCGCATCGGCATCGAGGCGCTGGGAGGCGAGCTTCACCTGCACCGCCTGCCGCTGCCCGACGATCCAGGTCGCCTCGCCCGCCAGATCGCCTTCCGGCAGCGTCACCTTCAGGTCGCGGAGATAGGCGCCGCCCGCGAAGCCGGTGCCGCGTTCGGCGATCCGCGCCTGCGCGGCGATGTCCCGCAGCGCCGGAAGCTGTGCGCCGGCGAGCTTGCCCATGGCGGCGAGGTCGGGGATCGCGGCCACGACCGCGAGGTCCACGCCGGACGGCACGCGCGGATCGGCGATCGCGCCCTTGACCGTGCCGCTGGCCCCGGCCGCCTGCCAGGCGAGGTCCACCGGCAGCGGCCGCGCCGGGCCGCCCGGCAGCAGCGCCGCCGGCGCGCCGAGCGTGCCGGTCAGCGCGGCCGGGGCACCGTTGATCGCGGCGGAGATCGCCACGCGCATCGGCTGATCCACGGCGGGCGCGGCGATCTCCAGCTTCTCCAGCCGCAGCCCTTCGACCAGCGATTGCAGGTCGGCCGCGCCGGCGGACAGCGTCAGCGCCGAGACCGCCGGGATCGGCCCGCCGCTGTCCTGCGCCTGCGCCTTCAGCGCCACATCCCGCAGCGGCGGCAGCGGAATGTCCGGCACGAAGGGGGCGAGCGCGGCCATGTCCGGCACCGTGGCGTCGAGCGCGAGCTTCCAGCCCGTCATGGCCGTAGTGTCGGCGATGCTGCCCTCGGCGGACAGCCGCGCGCCGGCGGCTTCCACCGTCAGCAGGACCGGGAAGGGCGGGGCGTCCGGCGGCGGCCGCATCAGCCGTGCCAGCGGGCCGAACTGGCCGCGGAGCGCGAGCTTCGCGCCGTTCACCGCCGCCTCGGCCGAGATGGTGGTGGGGCCCGTCGCGGGGAGCGCGGCCTCCAGCCGGGCGAGGTCGTAATGCGCCTCCGTGCCGGCGCGGGCGTCGCGGATGGTCAGCCGCCCGTCCTCGATGCGCAGCGCCTCCACCGCGAAGATGGTCGGCGGCGCGCTGCCGGCGGCGGGCTCGGGCGTGGGCGGAGGGGCGGGGGCAGGCTGCGGCGCGGGATCGGTCGCCGCGGCGGCCGGGCCTTCCCAGTTCGTGCGCCCGTCGGCGAGGCGTTCCAGCAGGATGTCCGGCGCCACCAGCACCAGCCGCGACACTTCCACCCGCCGCGAGAGCAGCGGGATCAGCGCGACCTGCAACTCCAGCCGTTGGAGCGTCGCCATCTCGGGCCGCGAGCCGCCCGCGACGTTGGCCACCGCGACCTTCTCGGCCACCAGCGTCGGCACGAGCGAGGGCTTGATCGACAGATCCCCCGCGATCGTCACCTGCCTTCCGGTGGCGCGCAGCGCCTCCGCCTCGATCCGGGGTTTGAGCCGGTTCGCATCGAAGGTGGCGATCAGCACGCCGATCACGACCGCCGGCACGACGATCAGCAGGGCCAGTACCCAGAGCGCGATACGCAGAAGCCTCATCCGTCGTCTCTCCTACCGCCCGGTCCGGCGCGGGGCCGGGGCGCGCGGGGCCGTGAACCCCAGGCCGCGGAACGTGTCCGCCATATGCGGCGGCAGTTCGGCCGCCACATCGACAACGCCGCCAGCCGGATGCGGGATGCGCAGCGCGCGGGCATGCAGATGCAGCCGCGGGGCGAAACCCTCCAGCGTGGCGCCGGCCGCGCCGTATTTCTCGTCGCCCAGGATCGGCGTGCCGAGCCCGGCGCAATGGACGCGAAGCTGATGCGTGCGCCCGGTCAGCGGCTTCAGCTCCAGCCAGGCCGCGCGGCGGCCGGCCTTGTCGACCGTGAGGTAGTCGGTGACCGCGCGGGCGGCCTCGTCCTCGCCTTTCTCGGCCAGCCGCGTCCGTTCCCCGCGCGGGCCCGGGGCGCGGGCGAGCGCGGCGTCGATGCGGCCTTCCAGCGGCACCGGCAGCCCGACGACGACGGCCCAGTAGGTCTTCTCCGCATCGCGGCCGCGGAAGGCGGCGGCGAGCGAGGCGGCGGCGGCGGCGGAGCGGGCGATCGCCAGCACGCCGGAGGTGTCGCGGTCGAGCCGGTGGACCAGCCGCGGCCGTTCCGCGTGGCCGAAGCGGAACGCATCCAGCATGTGGTCGAGGCTGCGGGCGATGCCCGGCCCGCCCTGCACCGGCATGCCGGAGGGCTTGTTCAGCACGATCAGGTGGTCGTCCCGGAAGAGGATCAGCCGGTGCAGGTCCTTCGCCTCGCGGTCGGAGACCGTGACGGTCTGGCGCTCGGGCGGTTCGTGCTCGGGCAGCGGCGGGACGCGGATTTCGGCCCCGGCGGGCAGCCGCGTGGCGGCCTCGGCGCGCTTGCCGTCGACGCGGATCTGGCCGGTGCGGCAGAGCCGGTGGATCGCGCCCTGGGCGAGGCCGGGGAAATGGCGGCGGAACCAACGGTCGAGGCGGATATCGGCCTCGTCGGCGGCGACGGTGCGGGTGCTGAGCGCGGACATTCGCTCCGGCAGATAGGCGATGCGGGGCACGGATGCGACCGTGCTTGCGCACGAAGATGATCCCGGCACGCCGCGTCCCGCCCGTCCGGGGGCGGCGATCAGTCCCCGGGCGGGGCCAGGGCGGCGCCGGGATGCGGCTGGACGTGCAGGGTCGCGATGCCCCGATTGTTCTCGTAGAGCAGCGTCCTGTGGAAGGCGATGCCCGCGTCGTTGACGTAGAGGAACAGCGGGCTGTCCCGGCGCGCGGTCAGTTCCGCAAGGTAGATGGTCTTGCCGTTCTGCGGCGGCAGGCGCTGCCACTTCAGGGCGTAGACATCGCTGCCCTGGCTGCCGATCCGCGCCATCAGGCGGAACCAGTCCGCTCCCCACTCCCGGCGCAGCGGCGCGGCGATCGCCATGACCAGCGACTGCTGCCGGGAGAGGGCGGTATCGGCGAGGCCGTTGGGGTCGGCGGGAAGCGTGCCGTCCCGCCAGGGATGCGCGTGATCCGCCGCCGGCACGGCAAGGCGCAGGACGTATCTCGTTCCCGCCTGCATCCGCAGCCCGGTGGCGTTGCAGGGGTTTCGCGTGTCGATCTCGGGCGCGGCCGCCCATCGTCCCGCCACGACAGGCGTGGCCGCGGCGTGATCGGTACAGATGTATCCGGCGCTCTCCCGCGCCGCGTAGCCGGCATGGTTCAGCACGGCCAACCCGAGATAGCCCGTCGCTACGAACGCGAGGGCGGGAAGGACGTACCAGGCGAGCCAGTTCCAGCCCCGCCGGTAGGCACCGTGAGTACGCACCGCCTCGATGGCGAGATTGAACCGCCCGGCCGGCCGCACGCCGCCGAGTGCGGTTCCCGTGCGCGGGGCGAGGCCGGGAAAGGCGTACCAGATGCGGCGCATATCGTCGCTGATGCGCTCCTCCAGCCGGCTTCCACGCCACATGAGCAGATAGATCGCGAGGGCGAGCAGGCCGAAGGTCGTGGGGTGGGACGAGAAGTTCGCGACCCAGGGCTCCGCCATCGAAGGCAGGATCGCGCCGAGCATGCCAACGAGGCCGGAGAGGAAGCACAGCGGACCTTCGCAGGTCGGCGCGTCGCCGGCGGGTCTCCAGGCCGGCATGGTCACGAGCAGCAGCGTGGCGAACAGCGTCGCGAAGTAGATGACGCGCCGACGCCAGACCCAGTTCCAGACATGCTCCTGCTGTCCGGCGCGCTGATCCGCGCTCGGCGGTGAAGGGGCGGGCTGTGCCGTCTCATCGGCGGTCGTTGCGCCGGCATTGTCCGTGGTCAGGAACCGATGGCCGTCGACGATGCTGCCATCGAAGCGGACGACCGCGAACTGCGGCGGCAGGCCGATCGGCGCATAGCCGTCCTGGCCGGCACTGATGCGGCGGAAGACGCTCTCGTGGATCTTCGGACGCTCCACGCGCACGGGAAGGCGCGGCGAGCGATGGAGCAGCTTGCGCACCCACGCGAACAGCGGTTTCGGCGGACCAGCGCAGAGCTGCGCCAGATGCCGGGGCTGATAGCGATAGTAGCCCGCCAGACCGCGCCGGGAATCGTGACGGGGGCCGTTCTCGTCCGCGAGCGCCGCCAGCGTGGCGCGGATGAACGGCGTGAAGCGCAGGCCGCAGGCTTCCGCTTCATCCAGGATCCAGTTGAAGGAGACGAAGGACAGGCTGCCGTCGGGATACCCGCCGCCGACATCGGCATGCGCGCCTGCGAACCAGATCTGGGTGACGCGTTCCTCGCGGACATGCGTGGTCTCGCGGTTCGCGCCCTCCACGCCGCCGAACGTGTCGCCGCCGCGGCGATGCGGCGTCTCGTTGAACAGGCGCGGGTGAAACGTCCTCCGTTCGTCGTCGAGGCAGAGCGCGTGACAGGCGCGCCGCACGCGGGCGTTGAGGTCCCCGTTCGGCAGGGTCAGCGGCAGGATCAGCAGATCGACCGCGCGCGTCAGCTCCTCGATCGGCAGGCCGTAGGCATCCACCGTGTCCCACACGCCCACCATCGCGATCCCAACCGGAGGGTCCACCGGATCGGTGGAGGTCGAGCGCCCGCGATTACGGGTCGGGTCGTAGGTTTCCCCGAAGATCCATGTGTTCCACTGGCCGATGACGGCATCGCGGACGATGCGCAGCGGCCGGATGAACGGATTGAGATTGTAGTACCGCGCGCGGCGATACGCGCGGAAGGCGGCGCGGATGTTGCGTTCGAGCTTCGCCTCGTCCCCGTCATAGGGCACGACGCCCTGACTCATGATGAGGCCGATCAGCACGCGGATGGTGAACGCGCCGCGGCTGAAGCCGAAGGCGTAGATGCGGTCGCCCGGCCGCCAGGTCCGGCACAGGAAGGCGTAGAGCTGGAGAACGTTGCGCTTCAGCCCTAGGCCGAAGATGCCGCCCAGGATCGCCAGCGGCCGGAAGCTCGAGGTGCCGACGCCGTCGTCGTAGAAGGCGAACTGCCGGGGATGCTTCGGTTCCGCGGGATCGACCAGGTCCAGCGCGTCGTAGATGCGCCGCACGTTCGTCTTGAACGGGCTCGACACGCTGTTGCCGGTGCCGTCGGAGAGAAGGACGATATTGCGACTGCGATCCACGGCCGACTTCAGGGCGAACCTGCTCCCGGTACGCCGCGAAATTTGCGAATCTGAAATAAAAACACAAGCCGGAGTTGAGGGGCCGGTTCAGCCGCTCCCGGCCACCCGCCGCACCAGCACGAAGAACGCGGCGAACAGCGCAAGGCCGCCGACCACCGACCCCACGACATACCCCGCGGCCACCAGCGGTGCCCGCAGCCACAGCAGCCCCGCATCAAGCGAGAACGCGGAGAACGTCGTGAACCCGCCGAGGATGCCGGTGATCACGAACACCCGCCACGGCGCGGTCATCTCCATTCCCGCCGCCAGCGCGCCGCCCAGCGCGCCGATCACCGCGCACCCGACGAGGTTCACGATCAGCGTGCCCCACGGATAGCCGATGCCCAGCGCCCCCACGCTCCACAGCCCGACGAGGTAGCGCGCGACCGAACCGATCGCGCCCCCCGCCGCCACCGCGCCGAGCAGCACCGCATTCGTACTTGCCACGTTCGCCCCGTCCCCCGGTTATCGTCAGGCATCCGCCGCGAGCATCGCCGCCCGCGCCGCACGACGCGCCCCGCGCTGGGGCGGCGGGGCGATGCGATGGCGCAGCCAGGCAGCCGCCGTCACCGCGAGGCCGGCCACGCCGACCCACAGCGCCGGCCGCAGGCCGAAGGTCACGTCCAGATTCGCCGCCAGCACCAGCCGTGCGTCGATGCCTGTGCCGAAGGCGTACCAGCCCGCCTCGATCAGCGCCGTCAGCAGCGCGGCGGCCACGGACAGGCCGATCAGCGCGAGGGTGCCGGTCTGCTCGCGCCGCTTCAGCAGCCGCCAGCCCATCAGCCAGAGGAACAGCCCGGACATCAGCATCGCCTCGCTGACATCGGCCTTGGATTGCAGCGTCGCGTGCACCATCGCCAGCACGCCCGCGGCGTAGACGAAGCGGTGCAGCCGCCGCCAACGCACTCCGCCCAGCGCCTTCACCGCGCGGTCGAAGGAGGTCGCCGCCATCGCGGCCATGATCGCGAGCGCCACGAAGCCGATGGTCAGGTACACGCGGCTGACGATCTCGGAGATGACGGTGCCGATCCGCCATTTCTGGTCCACCACGTAGAGCAGCACGTGCAGCGCGACGTAGAGGAAGGCGGCCACGCCGGTCATCCGCCGCACCAGCATCGCCTCCGGCCAGCGGAACAGCGATCGCGCGGGCGTGACCGCGAGGGCCACCAGCAGCAGCCGCGTCGTCCACAGGCCGATCTGATGGATCGCCTCGTTCAGCGCGCGCGGGCCGAGCATGTCGGCCTGCCACTGCCAGCCCACCCACAGGGCAGGGGCGAACAGCGCGACCAGGACCACGAGCTTGAGGGCGCTGAACCGTCCGGCCCGGTCGCGCCAGGGCGCCATCAGGCGAGCAGCGCCCGCACCTGCGCCACCATCTCCGGCGCGTCCCAGGTGGCCTCGCCCTCCAGCCGGCCGCGCTCGGTCCCGTCGCGGCCGATCAGCAGCGTCGTCGGCAGCCCGCGCGCACCCCAGCTCCGGGCGGCCGCCCCGCGCGGGTCGAGCCAGATGCCCAGGTCCTTCAGCCCGAGCCGGTCGTAGAAGGCGCGGACCGCGGGCGCGCCGCCGCGGTCGGAGGAGAGGGGCAGCACCATGATGCGGTCCTGTCGCACGAGACCCGCCAGACGTTGCAGCGACGGCATCTCCGCCACGCATGGCGCGCACCAGGTCGCCCACAGGTTCAGCACCACCCCCTGGTCGCGGAAAGCGGCCAGCGTCACCGGCGCGCCCTCCGCGTCGCGGAATTCCGCCTCCGGCAGGGGCCGGGGAGGGTCGTGGCGCTGCAGCTTGTCGAGCCCGGCGGCGTACGGTTTGCGTGGCCAAAGCCCCGCGACTAGGGTCCCGCCGACCGCCGCCCGGCGGGTGCAGATAACAGGGTTCGTCAAATGCCTGACTCCGGTGCCAACAGGATGTGGGGCGGCCGCTTCGCCGCCGGCCCGTCCGCCATCATGCAGGCGATCAACGCCTCGATCGACTTCGACCGGCGGATGTGGCGCCAGGATATCCGTGGCTCGCTCGCGCATGCTTCCATGCTGGCCAAGGTAGGGATCATCACCGCCGAGGACGAATCCAAGATTCGCGAGGGGCTGGAGGCGATCGCCGCCGAGATCGAGTCCGGCAGCTTCGCCTTCGATCCGGTGCTGGAAGACATCCACTTCAACATCGAGGCCCGGCTGACGGAGCGGGTGGGCGAGGCCGGCAAGCGCCTGCACACCGCCCGCAGCCGCAACGACCAGGTCGCGCTGGACGTGCGCCTGTGGGTGCGCGACGCGATCGACCATTTCGACGCGCTGATCGCCGATTGCATGAGCGCCTTCGTCGAGCAGGCGGAGCGCCATGCCGATACGGTGATGCCCGGCTTCACGCATCTGCAGATCGGCCAGCCCGTCACCTTCGGCCACCACATGCTCGCCTATGTCGAGATGCTGGCCCGCGACCGTTCCCGCTTCGCCGACTGCCGGAAGCGGATGAACGAGAGCCCGCTGGGCGCGGCAGCACTCGCCGGCACGTCTTTTCCGATCGACCGGCAGATGACGGCGACGGCGCTGGGCTTCGACCGGCCGATGGCCAATTCGATGGATGCGGTGGCCGACCGCGACTACGCGGTGGAGTTCCTCTCCGCCTGCGCGCTGACGGCGGTGCACCTGTCGCGCTTCGCCGAGGAGATCGTGATCTGGATGTCCTCGCCCTGGCGCTTCGTGAAGCTGTCGGATGCGTTCACCACCGGCAGCTCGATCATGCCGCAGAAGCGCAACCCGGATGCCGCCGAGCTGGTGCGCGGCAAGACCGGGCGGATCAACGGCTCGCTGATCGCGCTGCTGACGCTGCTGAAGGGCCTGCCGCTCACCTATGGCAAGGACATGCAGGAGGACAAGGAGCCGCTGTTCGACGCGGCCGACAGTCTGGAACTGTGCCTTGTCGCCACCGCCGGCATGGCGCGCGACATGGCGCCGCAGACCGCCGAGCTGCGCCGCTGGTCGGGCGCGGGCTTCGCCACCGCGACCGACCTCGCCGACTGGCTGGTCCGTGTGCTGAAGCTGCCCTTCCGCACCGCGCATCACGTCTCCGGCCGGCTGGTGGCGATGGCGGAGGCGAAGGGCGTGGACCTCGCCGACCTCAGCCTTGCCGAGATGCAGTCGGTGGAAGCCGGCATCACGCAGGACATCTTCTCCGTGCTGACGCCCGAAGCCTCCGTCGCGTCGCGCACCGTGATCGGCGGGACCGCGCCGGCACGGGTGCGCGAACAGGCGGCGCGGTGGAAGGCGGCGCTGGCATGATCCGCGCGCTGTTGCTGCTCGTCCTGCTGGTTCCGGTGCTCGCCGCGTGCGGCAAGAAGGGCGATCCGGTCCCGCCCGGTCCGCCCGATCAGGTGATCTACCCGCGCAGCTACCCGGCGCGGTAGGGCCGGCGCGGCCGCGCCCTTGCTGCCGGCAGGGCGACGGAGACAGGGAGTTCGGGGCGCGGAACAAATCACGCGACCCCCACGTTGGACGATCGAGGGCGCCGTTCTTCCGGCCGCTCCTCTCGCATCATCCAACCCTGAAAGTCACCCCATGGCCGAGAAGACGCTGGACAAGCTGTTCCACGAGACGCTCAAGGACATCTACTACGCCGAGCGCAAGATCCTCCGCGCGCTGCCGAAGATGGCGCGTGGTGCCGAACTGCCCGAGCTGAAGCAGGCTTTCGAGAAGCACCGGCAGGAGACCGAAGTGCATGTCGAACGCCTCGGGCAGGTGTTCGAGATCCTTGGCAAGCGCGCCCAAGGCAAGACCTGCGACGCGATCGAGGGGATCCTCGCGGAAGGCGAGGAGATCCTGGAGGAGTTCAAGGACGAGGCCGCGCTCGATGCCGGTCTGGTGTCCGCGGCGCAGGCGGTCGAGCACTACGAGATCACGCGCTACGGCACGCTGAAGCG
>JBBCJT010000047.1:0-30354 GCA_037190665.1 Rhodovastum atsumiense
GAGGCCGAGGATGAAGGCGAAGGATGTCATCATCACCGCACGGAAGCGCATCTCCGCGCCTTCGGCGGCCGCTTCCACGATGCTGCGGCCTTCCTCGCGCCGCATCTTCGCGAACTCCACGATCAGGATGCCGTTCTTCGCCGCGAGCGCGATCAGCACCACGAGACCGATCTGCGCGTAGAGGTCGAGCGACAGGCCGGCGATCAGGATGCCGAGGAACGCGCCCAGCACGCCGACTGCGACCGACAGCAGCACGGGCACCGGGATCGTCCAGCTCTCGTACAGCGCGACCAGGAACAGGTAGGCGAACAGCACGGCGAGCGCGATGATCGCCCCCGTCTGCCCGGCCGCCCGCTTCTCCTGGAAGGATGTGCCCGTCCACTCGAAGCTGTAGCCGGGCGGCAGCGTCTGGCGGCTGACACGTTCCATGGCCGCGAGCGCGTCGCCCGAGGAGATGCCCGGCCGCGGCGCGCCCTGGATCGTGATCGAGCGGTAGTTGTTGTAGCGCACGATCGTCTGCGGCCCGAGCCTCACCTCGATGTCGGTGAAGCTGCGCAGCGGCACCATGTCCCCGTTGCGGTTGCGCACGTGGATCTGCCAGATCGCCGGCACGTCGGCGCGGTCGGAGGCCTCGGCCTGGATGTTCACCTGCCAGGTGCGGCCGAACAGGTTGAAGTCGTTGATGTAGTAGCCGCCCAGCGTGGCCTGCAGCGCGGCGAAGATGTCCGAGACGCTGACGCCGAGCGTCTGCGCGCGCTCGCGGTCCATCTTCAGGAAGATCGACGGGTTGGTGGCCGAGAAGGTCGAGAAGACCTGCGCGAGTGCCGGGTCCTGGTTGGCGGCGACCACCAGCGCGAGCATCACTGACGCCATCTCGTTGACGTCGCGGCCTTCGAGGTTCTGCAACTGGTATTCGAACCCGCCGCCCGTGCCGAGGCCGATGATCGGCGGCAGGTTGAACGGCAGCACCCGCGCCTCGCGCACCTGCTGGAACTCGCCGAACAGGCGAGGGATGAGCCGGCTGATCTTGTTCTCCGGGCTCGTCCGCTGCTCGAACGGCTGGAGGATCACGGCGAAGAAGGCCGAGTTCGACTGCGCGCCGGAATCGAGCAGGCTGAAGCCGACGACGTTGACCACGTCGCGCACTTCCGGCTGCCGGCGCAGGATGTCGTAGACCTGTGCCGAGACCGTGCGCGTGCGCGCGACCGACGCGCCGTCGGGAAGCTGAACCGCGATGAAGAATGCGCCCTGGTCCTCTTCCGGCAGGAAGCCGGTGGGGGTGCGGTTGCCGATCGCGAGGATGCCGGCCGCCGAGGCGGCGACGATGACGAGGCCGATGATCGGCAGCCGCAGCAGCTTGGTCACCACCGTGGCATAGCCGCCGCGCATCTTGTCGATGCCTGCCAGCATGTAGCGGATCAGCCCGCGCCGCGGCCCGCTGTGGCGCAGGAACACGGCGCACAGCGCGGGGCTCAGCGTCAGCGCGTTGATCGCCGAGATCAGCATCGAGACGGAGATCGTGACCGCGAACTGCTGGAAGAGCTGGCCCGAGATGCCGGGGATGAAGCCGATCGGCACGAACACCGACAGCAGCACCAGGGTGATGGCGATGATCGGGGCCGTGATCTCCCGCATCGCCTGCTTGGTGGCGTCGCCCGGAGACATCTCCGGGTTCTCCTCCATCACGCGCTCGACGTTCTCGACCACCACGATGGCGTCGTCCACGACGATGCCGATCGCGAGCACCATCGCGAGCAGGGAGATGGTGTTGGCCGTGAAGCCCATGGCCAGCAGCACCGCGAAGGTCGCGATCAGGCTGACCGGCACGGCGACGACGGGAATGATCGTGGCGCGCAGCGAACCGAGGAAGATGAACACCACGAGGACCACGAGGACGAACGCCTCGAGCAGGGTCTTCTGCACCTCGTGGACGGTCTGGTCCACGAACAGCGTGGTATCGTACATCGCCTGCCAGCGGACCCCGTCGGGGAAGCGCTCGGCTAGCTCGTTCATCACCTGCGTGATCTCGGCCGCGGTGTTCAGCGCGTTGGCGCCCGGGGAGAGGTAGGTCCCCAACAGCGCCGCCGGCTTGTTGTTCACCAGACCTTCGGTGTCGAGGTTGGCGGCCCCCAGCTCCACGCGGGCCACGTCCCGCACGCGCAGCAGCGTCCCGTCGTCGTTCACGCGCACGACGATGGCGCCGAACTCCTCCGGAGCCGTCAGCCGCCCGAGCGTGGTCAGGTTGATCTGGAATTGCGTGTCGTCGCTGATCGGTTCCGCACCCACGCGGCCGGCGGCCGCCTGGACGTTCTGCGCCTGCACCGCGGCGATCACGTCCGATGGCGCGAGGTTCAGGCTGCGCAGCCGGTCGGTGTGGAACCAGATGCGCATCGAATAGTCCGCCGCGCCGAACAGCGTGACGTCACCCACGCCGGGTGTGCGCGCCAGCGTGTCGAGCACGTTGATCGTGGCGTAGTTCGACAGGAACACGCGATCCAGTTCCGGCTTGTCGGACATGATCGCGAGGAACATCAGCACCGCGGAGGACTGCTTCCGCGCCGTCACGCCCTGGCGCTGCACTTCCTGCGGCAGCTTGGCGAGCGCGGATTGCAGGCGGTTGTTGACGTTGACGGTGGCGATGTCCGGATCGGTCCCCAGCTCGAACGACACCTGCAGCGTGTAGCTGCCGTCGTTGCCGCTGTAGGAGCGCATGTAGATCATGTTCTCCACGCCGTTGATCGCGCTTTCGATCGGCTGCGCGACCACGGCTTCCACCACCTCGGCCGAGGCGCCGGGGTACATGGCGGTGACGGAGACCTGCGGCGGGACGATGTCCGGGAACTGGGCCACGGGGATGCGCGTCAGCGACAGCGCGCCGGCGAGCGTGAGCACGATGGAGATGACGATCGCGAAGCGCGGGCGATCGACGAAGATGGCGGAAAGCATCGGCGTCTAGTTCCGCCGCACCGGACTCTGGATTGGCCCCGCCTGCACCTGCTGTCCCGGGCGGACGCGCTGGATACCCTCGACCACCACGTTCTCGCCGGCTTCGAGGCCCTGCTCGATATTGGCGGTATCCGCCGTGCTCTGCCCGAGGTGGACGCGGCGCACCTGCACCTTCGATTCGGGATCCACCACGAAGACGTAGGTGCCCTGCTGGTCCTGCAGCACGGCCGCGCGCGGGATACTCAGCACCTCGACCGGCTGGCGGCCCTCGGCGACCACGGTGACGAGCTGTCCGTCGACCAGGCTGCGCGCGCCGGGCGAGCCGGGCTCCCAGCCCGGGCGGACCGGGTTCGGGATGCTGGCGCGGAGCAGATAGGTGTCCGTGCTGCGATTGACCTGCGGATCGAGGAAGTTCAGCGCCCCTTCCTCGGGGTGCATGTCCCCGTTGGGGAAGCGAACCCTGATCCTGACCGCGGAGAGCCCGCCCTGGTCCGCGTAGCGCGCACGCAGCTCGCTGCCCAGCCGG
Source organism: Rhodovastum atsumiense (assembly GCA_037190665.1). Taxonomy (GTDB): domain Bacteria; phylum Pseudomonadota; class Alphaproteobacteria; order Acetobacterales; family Acetobacteraceae; genus JBBCJT01. The sequence goes on from JBBCJT010000047.1 coordinate 3,473, forward strand.
GTGGAGACGTCGAACTCCACATACATCGGATCCTGGCTGACGATGGTCGCGAGCGCCCCGCTGTCGGGGGAGACGACGTTGCCGACCGTGATGTTGGCGCGGCCGATATAGCCGTCCACCGGGGCGATGATCTGGGTGTAGCTGAGGTTGATCTGCGCCGAAACGAGCGCGGCCTGCGCCTGCATGAGCTGTGCTTCGTTCGACCGTTCGGCCGCCGTCGTGTCGTCGACGCGGGCCTGCGTGCCGGCACTGGTCCGCAGCAGTTGCTGGGCGCGGGCGAGCTGGATGCGCGCGTTGGCCAGCTCGGCCTCCGCCTGCGCGACCGTCGCCTGATTGCGCTGGACCTCGGCCTCGAACGGCGCGCGCTCGATGGCGAACAGCACTTCGCCGGATTTCACCTCCCGGCCTTCCTGGAACTTCATCTCCTGCAGGAAGCCGGTGATGCGGGCGCGCAGGTCCACGCGGTTGACGGCGCGGACACGGCCGACGAATTCATTGGACTGGGTGATCGGCCGCTTCTGCGCCTGCACGACGCCGACCGCCGGCGCCGGTTGGGCGGCGGGTTGCGCGAGGGCGGAAGCGACGGAGAAACCAAGAACAAGCACGGCCACGGGCGCGAGGCGCATGCGAACCTCGGAGGCAGGGGTCATGGCGGCAGGTTAGATCATTGTCGCAGCGCACACACCAGCCCCGTTGCGCCACATCCCCCGACGTAGCAGCTTGCGGCCGCGCGAAAGCTCCGGAGAACGCCGATGAGAGAACATGTCATGGTCTGCGAGGTCGGCCCGCGCGACGGGTTGCAGATGGCCAGTGCCATCATGCCGACCGCCGCGAAGATCGACTGGATCGCCGCCATCGCCGCCGCCGGGGTCAAGGAGATCGAGGTCGGCTCCTTCGTGCCGCCGAAGCTGATCCCGCAGATGGCCGATACCGGCGAGGTGGTGCGCGCTACGCGGAAGCTGCCGGGCGTGACGGTCATCGCGCTCGCGCCCAACCTGAAGGGCGCGGAGAACGCGGCCGCGGCCGGGGCGCAGCGCATCAGCATCCCGGTTTCCGTCAGCGAGGGACACAGCCGCGCGAATCTGCGCCGCAGCCGGGCCGAGCAGGTCGCCGAAGTGGCCCGCATCGTCGCCTGGGCGAAGACGAACGCGCCGGACCTCGAGATCGAGGCCGCCTGTTCCACCGCCTTCGGCTGTTCCATCGACGGGGTGGTGGCGGAGAAGGACGTGGTCGCCACCGCCGCCGCCCTGGCCGAGGCGGGCGCGGACCTGATCGCGCTGGCCGATACCGTGGGATACGGCCATCCGGCGCAGATCCGCTCCGTGGTCCGGGCCGTGCGCGCGGCGATCGGCGAGAAGCTGGAAGGGCTGCACCTGCACGACACGATGGGACTCGGCCTCGCCAACGCACTCGCGGGGCTGGAGGAGGGGGTGCGCAGCTTCGATGCCGCGCTCGCCGGCCTCGGCGGCTGCCCGTTCGCGCCCGGTGCGTCGGGCAACATCGTCACCGAGGATCTGGTCTTCATGCTGGAAAGCATGGGCTTCGAGACCGGCATCGATCTGGCGAAGCTGATCGCGGCGCGCGACCTGCTGCATGCCGGCCTGCCGTCGGAGAAGCTGCACGGGCAGGTGCCGCTGGCCGGCATTCCGAAAACCTACCGGCTGGCGGCATGACGGCCGCGCCGCTCCCGCTCGCGGGACTCAAGGTCGTCGAATTCACGCATATGGTCATGGGGCCGACCTGCGGCCTCGTGCTCGCCGATCTGGGCGCGGATGTCGTCAAGGTCGAACCCGCCCCGGATGGCGACAACACGCGCCGGCTGGTGGGATCGGGGATCGGCTTCTTCACCTGTTTCAACCGCAACAAGCGCAGCCTCGCCGTCGACCTGAAGTCGCCGGACGGGCTGGCGCTGGTGAAGAAGCTGGTGGCGCAGGCCGATGTGGTGATCGAGAACTTCCGCCCCGGCGCGATGGACAAGCTGGGGCTCGGCTACGAAGCGCTGTCGGCGGACAATCCGCGTCTTGTCTACTGTTCGTGCAAGGGCTTCCTGCCCGGCCCGTACGAGCACCGCGTCGCGCTGGACGAGGTGGTGCAGATGATGGGCGGGCTCGCCTACATGACCGGCCCTGTCGGCCAGCCGCTGCGGGCGGGTTCGTCGGTGAACGACATCATGGGCGGCACGTTCGGCGCGGTGGCGATCCTCGCGGCGCTGCGGGAGCGGGAGAGCACGGGGCGCGGACGCCACGTGGAATCCGGCCTGTTCGAGAACACCGCGCTGCTCGTGTCCCAGCACATGGCGCAGACCACGATCACCGGGACGGAACCGCCGCCGATGTCGGTGCGCCGCGTGGCATGGCCGATCTACGACATCTTCGACACCGCGGACGGCGGGCAGGTCTTCGTCGGCGTCGTCACCGACACGCAATGGAAGCTGTTCTGCGCGGAGTTCGGCCTGTCCGCCCTCGCCGACGACCCCTCGCTCGCCACGCAGGCGCAGCGGACAGAGGCGCGGGACCGCACGCTGCCCATCGTCGCGGCCGCGCTGCGGCGGACGACCAAGCCGGAGCTGATGGCGATCTGTGAGCGGCTGGGCCTGCCGTTCGCCCCCATCGCGCGCCCGGCCGAACTGCTGGACGATCCGCATCTGAACGCCGAGGGCGGGATGATGCATTACCCGCTGCCCGATGGCCGGCCGAACAGGCTGCCCGCCCTGCCGATGGCGTTCGACGAGCGCAGGTTGGCGCTGCGCCTGCCGCTGCCCGGCCCGGGCGAGCACGGCGCGGAGATCGCCGCCGAACTCGGCTATGGCGAGGCGGAGATCGCGCGGCTGCGCGAGGCCGGGGTGCTGACTATTCCAGCCTGACGTTGGCGGCGCGCGCGACGTCCCGCCATTTGGCGATCTCGGTGCGGATGAAGCGGCCGAAATCGTCGGGGCTGCCCGGCATCGGCGTGCCGCCGAGATCGCGCATCCGGTCGGCCGCCATGGTGCTGTTGAGGATCGCGCCGACATCCGCATTGATGCGGCCCACGATGACATCCGGCGTTCCGGCCGGGGCGACCAGCCCTGCCCATCCGGTGGCCTCGACACCCGGAACGGTCTCGATCGCGGCTGGCACGTCCGGAAGCTGCGGCGCGCGTTCCGCCGACGTGATCGCCAGCGCATGCAGCCGCCGGTCCCGCACCTGCGGCAGGGCGGAGGCGAGGCTGTCCATCATCAGCTTCACGTTGCCCGACAGCACGTCCGCCAGCGCCGGCCCGCTGCCGCGATAGGGCACATGGTTGAGCCGGATGCCGGCGCGCAGGCACAGCAGCTCCATCGCCAGATGCTGCGCCGTGCCCGGTCCGCCCGAGGCGTAGTCGATGCTGCCCGGTGCGGCCTTCGCCCTGGCGATCAGCTCGCCGAGGGTGTTCACGCCGAGCGATGGATGCACGACCACCAGCAGCGGCACGCTGAACACGCCGGCGACCGGCGCGAAGTCGGTCTCCGCATCGTAGGGCAGGCGCGGCATGACGCTGGGGTTGATGCCGAGCGTGCCCGATGTCCCCATCGTCAGCGTGTGCCCGTCCGGCGCGGCGCGCGCGCCGGCTTCCATGCCGATCGCGCCCGCACCGCCGGCCCGGTTCTCCACCACCACCCGGTGGGGCCAGACCTCGCTCAGCCGCTCGGCGACGAGCCGGGCGAAGATGTCCGTGGCCTGTCCCGGCGGGAACGGCACGATGATCCGCACCGGCCGCCCGGGAAACGCCTCCTGCGTCAGCGCGGGGGCCGCGAGCGGCAGGGCCAGCAGCGTGCGGCGTGCGATCATGGGCGGTGCCTCAGTGATGGATGAAGATGGGGCAGCGGCTCATGCGCAGCAGATGCTGCGTCGCGGACCCGAACAGCAGCCGGCTCAGGCGCCGCGTCTCGAACGCGCCGATCACGATCAGGCTGGCACGCAGCTCGGCGGCGCGGTCCAGGACAAGCGTGGCCGGGTGGCGGCCGGTGGCGGTGTCGATCTCCGCCGCGATGTCGTGCAGCGCCAGATAGGACTGCGCCTCCGCCGCCATCGCCCGAGCATCCGCGTCCGTGTCGGCCACGCTCATCACCCGGACCGGGCGCTTTCCGGCGAGGTCGAGCTGGACGAAGAGTTGGAGGCTCCGCTGGCATGGCACCGAGCCGTCATAGGCGACCAGCATCGGGCCATCGAAATCCGGCCCGGTCGGTGGAACGACCACGAGCGGGCGCGGCGTGTCGCGCGCGACGCGTTCGATGGCCGGGGCCAGCCCCTCCTCGGTGTCCTCGACGCCCAGCGTGCTGTCGCGGCCGATGGCGATCAGGTCGTGCCGCACGGCGAGGCGTTTCAGCCCGTCCTCCGCCGGTTCGTCGCGGATCGTCGCCTCCCATCCGGGCGCGGCGGCGCGGAAGGCGGCGGCCTGGGCCTCGGCGGCGGCGCGCGCCTCTTCCAGGCGGCGGGCGTCGCGGCGGGCCTTGAAGGCGGACCCGCCGGCGGGCACCGCTTCATGCGCATCGGCGAGGCCTGGCACGTCGAGGAACGCGGCGGCCGTCACGCGCGCGCCGCAGCCGCGCGCGAAGGCGATGGCGCCATCGCGGGCGGCGACCGCGCCGGGGGTGTCGTCGAGAACCAGCAGGATGCTCTTCAGCATGGGGGCAGCTTAGCCATGCTTTGGCGCGGGCGTCAGGCGGGGTCGTATTTCCGGCAGAAGGCGGCGGCGTCCAGCGTGCGGAAATCGTTCAGTCCGATGGCCAGCCGGTCCTGCGGCCAGGTCCACCAGGCGATGCGCTCCAGCGCGGCGACGATCTCCGGCGCGAAGCGCATGCGGATGACGCGCGCGGGATTGCCGACCGCGACGGCGAAGGGCGGGATGTCGCGCGTGACGACCGCGCCCGCGCCGATGGCCGCACCCGTGCCGATCCGCCGCCCCGGCAGCACGATCGCCCCATGGCCGATCCAGACATCGGCGCCGAGCACGCAGCGGAAGGACCGCCGCCAGTCGAAGAAGTCCGGATCGTCGCGCCCCATGCCGTAGGCGGAACTGCGATAGGTGAAATGGTTCATCGCCACCCGTTCCAGCGGATGGTTGCCGGGGTTGATGCGCGTGTGCGCGGCGATGGAACAGAACGGGCCGACATCGGTGTAGATCATGTCGCTGTCGTTCACGACATAGGCGTAGTCGCCGAACGTGCTCTCCGCGATCTTGGTGCGCGCGCCGACCTCGCAGAACCGGCCGAAGGTGGTGTCGCGCACCGATGCGGTGCGGTGGATCGAAGGCGTGTCGCCGAGCGATTTCGCGGCGGTGTCGGCGTCGTTCATGTGCGGCTTCCGCGTGTCAGCATCAGGAACAGCGTGGCGGCGATCAGCAGCGACAGGCCGATCACGGTGATGCCCGCGCCGGCCCCGCCCCAGCCGGCCGCCACGCCCGACAGCGGCTGCATCACCGACGCGCCGGCGAAGAAGGAGAGGTTGACGGCCGACAGCGCCCGTCCGGTCTCTTCCGTCCGCACCTTCGCGCGCGCCATCGAGAAGGCCAGCGGCTGCCCGCCGATCAGCAGGCCGAACGCGACCAGCAGCGCCATGTCGGCGGTCACCGGCGCGCTGGCGGCGGCGACGAGCGTGAGCAGCACGAGCCCCGCGGCGATATGGCCCCAGCCCATCAGCGCGCGGGGATTGCCGGTCCGCCGTTCGGCCACGCCGGCCAATGCGGGCCCGGCGATCAGCGCGAAGGTCAGCAGCAGCAGGACGTTGCCGGCGGCCACGCGCGACAGCCCCTTCACCTCCATCAGCCATGGTCCGCCCCACAGGCCGCGGATGGAGATGATGGCGGAGAAGGAGGCGAAGGCGATCACGACCACCGGGCGCAGCTTGCGGGAGAACAGCAGGCTCAGCACATCGCGCGCATCGCTCAGCGGCGTGCGGCGCGGGTCCGGCCGGGGCGGGGCCTCGCGCACCAGCAGCGCGATGGCGGGCAGCAGCACGGCGGCCCAGACGACGCCGGCCCAGAACCCGGCACGCCAGCCCGAGACCTCGACGAGCCAGGCAAGCGGGCTCGCCGAGACCAGCATGCCGACATTGCCCAGCGCGAGGATCAGCGCCGCCCACAGCCCGAAGCGTTCCGGCGGCAACCGCCGCCCCGCGAGCGTCATCGGCATCACCAGCCCGCCCGCGCAGCCGATGCCCATCGCGACCTGCGCGGCCAGCATCGACCAGGGCCCCTGCGCGATGGCCGCCAGCGCCGCACCGAGCCCCGCGACCACGAGCATCGCCAGCGCCACCGGGCGCACGCCATGGCGGTCGAGCGCGACGCCGATCGGCACCTGGGCGCAGGCGAAGGCGAGGTGGAATGCGCCCACGATGGAGGCGAGCCGGTCGATCCCCACGCCCAGATCGGCGGCGAGCACGTCGGCGGCCACCGCGGGCAGCGTGCGCAGGGCGTTCGACAGCGCGTGGCCGATGGCGAGCGCGACCAGCGCCGCGCCGAGGCTACCCGTCATGGCGGCGACACACGGCAGATCTCCGATCGTTGCCGCAGGCTTATGTCACGCGGCCCGCGGCTTCACCAACGGGCGGGGCGGCGGCGTGCCGGGGGCGCGATGCGGTGGCAAACGGGGGAAGGGAGCGCATCATCGCTGCGGCCGCGTCGCGCGCGACGCCGGATCGTATCGACGTCTTCCGGGGCACAGGACACGCCGCGCTCCTGCCCCATGAGTCCGGAAGAGGGGCGGCAGCGCCGGAGGTCGCATCGACCCCGGCTGCCGCTCCTCTCCGGCTGCCACGCGGCGTGCCGTACCGGCCAGCCCTTCGGCTGATCCGGCATGAGTCTTCGTTCCGCGCGCAGCCGCCAGACCATCCCTGCGCACGGACACCGCACGCCTTGCCGATGAAAAGCCCATCGGCAAGGCGCGATGGTATCAGGCTGTCAGGCTAGGCGGAGGCGACGCGGCGCGTCCGCCGCTTCCGCGTCAGGAAGATGGCGCCCGCTCCGGCGGCAAGCACGGACAGCGACGCCGGCTCCGGGATCGCGGAGGCCACCACATAGCCCGTGACGTTCGGATTAAAGCCGGGCGTCGGGTCCCCCGGATACACGCCCAGAGTGCCGCACGAAGCCGTCAGGCATGACCCCTGGTAGGTAGCGAACAGATTGACGGTTCCGCCCGCATTGGTGAGGGAATAGTAGAACATCAGGCCAAGGGTATTCGCACCGCTCTGGTCGCTTCCTGTCGTGTCCACGAACTGGACGAAGAAGGAAGGCGGGTATTTCGGGTCGATCGCGAGCGTGTTCCAGGATCCTCCGGGGATGACGGAGCCGGAAGACGTGGTGATGTTGATATGGCTGTATGTGTCGGTATCGGCGTCATAGACGAACGAACCGGTAATGCTGGAACCAAAGCTGGTGACGTCGGTCAGCGTCCACTTCAGCGGGGCTGCCTCCGCCGTGAAGGCCGCGGAGGCAAGACAGACGGCAGCGGCCAGAATTGACTGGCGAGCAAGACCCATAATTTCGACGCCCTTTCACAAAGCTGGCTAAGATACCCGCACCTGCCCAACATGGTATACATATCGGCCCGCCCGGGAAAGGGGCGAAGACCGGCGCCGCGGTCAGGCCGGATGCGCGCCCGTCCGGCGTGGTCCCGCACAGTCCGCTGCCGCCGTGGCGAAAGGTCGCTGCCGTGGCACCCCGTCAGCCGGCACCGTGCCGCGCGAACCCCGCCGCCGTGAGGCCGGGGTCGGCAGGCAGGCGCGCGCGGGAGAGAAGCGTGATCGCGACCGACGGCATCGGCATCGGGATACCGGCGCCGCGGGCGGGATGGGCGCCACCCATCCCGGAAACGCGCGTTGCCGCGCCATGAACCCTAAAGGGCCGTAGCGACGAAGGCCGGATCGGCCCGGCTCCCGCCCTCTCTCCGGCCACGGCACGGCGTGTCAGGTCAGGCGGAGGCGGCGATGCGCGCTTGGCGCCTCCGCGTCAGAAAAATGGCGCCGACCCCGGTGGCGAGCAACGACAGGGACGCCGGCTCCGGGACCGCGGAGGAGGTCAGGTAGCCCGTGACGTTCCAGTTGAAGCCGGACGTCGGGTCGCCCGGATACGCGCCGAACACCCCGCACGTGTCGTACGCGCATGTTCCCTGATAGGTGGCGTACAGGTCGACGGTCCCGCCCGCGGCGGGGAGGTGGCCGTTGAACATCAGTGCAAGGGTGTTGGCGCCGGTCTGGTCGCTGTCCGCCGTGTCCACGAGCTGGAGGAAGAACGAGCGCTGATACATCGACTCGATGGAGAGGATGCTCCAGGACCCGTCCGATATCACCGTGCCCGCGGTCGTCGTGATCTGGATGACGCTGTAGGTTCCCGTATCGGCGTCGTAGACGAACGAGCCGGTGATGTCGGACCCCAGGCTGGTGACGTCGTGCAGCGTCCACTTGAGCGGCGCGGCGTTGGCCGCACCGGCGATGGAGACGGCGGCGGCCAGGATGGACTGGCGAACGAAACTCATGATTCTACCCATTCAGCTACGCTGGCTGCGGGGCTCACGTCTTCCGCAGAACGGTATACATCGTACGCCGGCCGGAAGGGGCACGAAGAGTGCCGTGCTGCTGTCAGCCCGGCGTCGATATCTCTGGTGAGAGATATCGATTTCGCGCAGTATCGCCGACTTGGCCGTGCAGCGTGATTCGCGATCCGCCGGAGATCGCGGGTACACCCCGCGTCCGGGGGCCCCCGCACGGTCCGCTACGCACGAAGTCCCCGCCCGTCAGCCGGCGCAGCGCCGGGCCAGTTCCGCCGCCGTGGTGCCTGTCAGGCCGAGGTCGCCGGGCAGTGGGTTGAGCGTGCGGAACGGGCGGTCCGCCGCGCAGGAAAGCAGCGTGATCGCGGCCGACAGCATCGGCGTCGGCACGCCGGCCAGCGCCCCCAGCGTCTCGTACACCACCAGACCGAACGGAACGTCCTCGTCCAGGTATCGATGGACCAGCCGCGCCGGCCCGCGCGGGCCGAGTCCCGCCGCCTCGATGGAAGCGGCGATCTCCGCGATGCTGCCTTCCGGCACGTGGTAGGAGAGGTGGTAGTGCCGCGCGAGGCTGCGCACCTGCACGCCATAGGCGGCGGCGATCGCGATCCGCTCCGCGTCGATGGCGCCGGCGATGCGCCCGCCCGTTTCGCGGAAGTGGTCGAAGAGCTGCCACGCCTCGCCCCGCTCGATGCGCGACAGGTTGGGGATCACCTGCCCGGCATGCGCGACCGGGTTGATGTTGGACAGCAGCGGCACGAGCAGCGAGCCGACCGGTGTGAAATGGTCGCCGAACAGCTTCTGTGTCAGCGCCAGCAGTGCGTCTGCGCGTGCGGCCGGCAGGGCGGCCTGCTCGAAGCGCCCGCGCAGCGTGCCGACCTGCACGGTGCGGTCGGGCAGGATGCGCCCGGTGCCGAGCGTCGTGCCCCACGCCACGACCTCCGCCGGCGTCCGTTCGGCGAGCCATAGCGGCGCGAGCGACAGCGCGCCGCCGCAGATCACCGTGTGCCCCGGTCGCAGCACGTCCCGCAGCGCCGGCAGCACGGCCGGATAGGCGTTGCCGGGAATGGCGAGCAGGATCACCGGCCAGTCGGCGAGCCGGGCGAGGCTGTCGAGCAGCGCGACCTCACCCTCCCAGTCGAGGCCGCCGGTGCAGCGCCAGCCGATGTGGCCGCCCTGCGGCGCGCCCATACGGGGCGCGCCACGCGGCGAGACGAGGGCGACCTCATGGCCGCCCTTCGCGGCGAGGGCGGCACTGAGCGCGCCGATCGGGCCGGCGCCGAGAACCGCGAGGCGCATCAGCCGAGGCTGATGTTGCGGGTGCGGATCACCTCGGCCCACTTCGTGGTCTCCTCGCGCACATGCGCGGCGAGTACCTCCGGACCGCCGGCCACCACCTCCATGTCCTCGAAGGCGAGCTTCTCGCGCAGCGCGGGTTCGCCGAGCGCCTTCACCGCGGCGGCATGCAGCCGCTGGATCTCGGCGGGCGGCGTGGCGATGGGGACGAACAGCGCATAGGCGGTCGTCGCCTCGAACTGCGGCAGGCCGGATTCGGCGATCGGCGGCACGGCCGGCAGCGTCACCGACCGGCCGGTGCCGGTCGTGCCGATCACCCGCAGCAGCCCCTGTTCCGCGAGCGTGCGGACGGTGGTGGCGGACAGGAAGGCGACGTCGATCTCGCCCGCCGCGATGGCCTGCACCGTCTGCCCGCTGCCGCGATAGCTGACGAGGGTGAACTGGGTGCCGGAATGCGCCATGAACAGTTCGCTCGCCATATGGCTGGTCGCGCCGGTGCCGCCGATGCCCATGTTGAGCACCGTCGGCTTCTCCTTCGCCAGCGCGATGAGCGAGCGGATGTCGGTCACCGGCACCTTCGCGTTCACGCACAGCACGAGCGGGCTGCGCGCGAGCAGCGTGACGGGCGCGAAGACCTTCTCGTGCTCGTACGGGATGGACTTCAGCAGCGATGGCGCGATGGCGTAGGTGCTGTTGGTCGCGAGAAGCACCGTGCTGCCGTCCGCCGGCGAATTGGCCACGTAGGCATGGCCGATGGTGCCGGACGCGCCGGAACGGTTCTCCACCACCACGGTCTGACCCAGCTCCCGGCTCCAGTAATCCGCGAAGTGGCGGCCCACCACGTCGGTGGACCCGCCGGGCGCCCACGGGATGACCATGCGCAGCGGCGTGGACGGCGCGGCGCGCGCGGCGGAGGCAAGCCCGGCGAGCGGCAGGGCACCCAGCAGGGTGCGTCGGTCGATGGTCATGGTCACGGGTCCCTTGATCGTTCGGTCGTCTGCCGGTGATGCGCGTTTGTTCAGTTCCGGAACATCTTGCCCGGATTCATGATCCCCTTCGGATCGAGCGTCGCCTTGATGCTGCGCATCACCGCGAGCGCGTCCGCGCCGTGCTCCGCCTCCAGGAATTCGCGCTTGCCGAGCCCGACGCCGTGCTCCCCGGAACACGACCCGCCGAGCGACAGCGCGCGGCCGACGATCTTCCTGTCCAGCGCCCAGGCGCGCTCCCACCCATCGGCATCCGGCGGCACCAGGATGACGGTGTGGAAGTTGCCGTCGCCGACATGGCCGACGATGGGGGCGGTGAGGCCGGATTCGCCGATGTCCTCCTTCGCGCCGACGATCAGTTCGGTCAGCCGGGAGATCGGCACGATCGCATCCGTGGTGAAGTGGTTGTGGCCGGGCTTCAGTGCGCGCGCCGCCCAGTAGGCATCGTGCCGCGCCTTCCACAGCCGGTTGCGCTCCGCCGGGTCCCAGGCCCAGGCGAAGCCCTGCCCGCCGCAGCCCAGCGCGATCTCCTCCGCCTGCGCGGCCTGTTCCTTCACCGCCTCCGGCCCGCCGTGGAACTCGAAGAACAGCGTCGGCAGGGGCTTGAGCCCTTCGAGCTTCGAGAAGGCGATGCAGGCCGCCATCTGCACCTCGTCCAGCAGCTCCATCCGCGCGACCGGGATGCCCGCCTGGATGACGTTGGTGCTGGTCTCCACCGCCTCCGCCAGCGTATCGAACTGGCAGATCGCCGCCGTCATCGCCTCCGGGATGCCGGCAAGCCGCAGGCGGATCGCGGTGATCACGCCGAGCGTGCCTTCGCTGCCGATGAACAGCCGCGTCAGGTCGTAGCCGGTGGAGGATTTGCGGGTCCGCCCGCCGGTCGCGATCACGCGCCCGTCCGCCAGCACCACCTCCAACCCCAGCACGTTCTCCCGCATCGTGCCGTAGCGCACCGCCGCGGTGCCGGACGCGCGCGTGGCGCACATGCCGCCGATGGAAGCGTCCGCGCCGGGATCGACCGGGAAGAACAGGCCCTGGTCGCGCAGATGCTCGTTCAGCGCGATGCGCGTCACGCCCGGCTCGACGAGGCAGTCCAGATCCGGCTGGCTGACGTCGAGAATGCGCTGCATGCGCGACAGGTCGAGGCTGATGCCGCCGCGCACCGGCGTGACATGGCCTTCCAGGCTCGATCCCGCGCCGAAGGGCACCACCGGCACATCATGGGCGTGGCAGAGCGCGAGCAGCCGCGACACCTCGTCCGTCGTCTCCACGAAGGCGACGGCATCGGGCAGGACGGGCGGCTGGGCGTCCTCGCCATGGCTGTGCTGTTCGCGCAGCGCCGCGTTCGTGGTGATGCGCTCGCCGAGGAAGGCGCGCGCGGCGCCGATCACGGCGTCAGCAGGGCCTGGCATATCGGGCCGGTCTCCGGGTCTGGGAAACTTGACGTGCGGGGTTATCGCGCAACGGCGCCGGGAATGCCACTTGGGGCCGGACACGTATCGAAGGAGAGGATCATGCTGGTCGTGAGCGTGACGCTGCGGGTCCGGCCCGACAAGGTGGAGGAATTCCTCGGCCTGCTGCACCCGGTGCTGGATGCGATGCGGCACGAGCCGAGCTTCATCAACGCCGCCCTGCACCGCGATCCCGCGGATCCGTCGAGCTTCATGCTCTACGAGACCTGGGCCGATCGGGACGACCTGCTCCAGGTCCAGATGCACCGCCCGTACCGCGCCGCGTATGAGGCGGCGCTGCCCGGCCTGCTGCAATCCCCGCGCGAGGCCGTGGTATGGGACAGGATGCGCGCGGACTTCACCTTCCGCGCGTGATCCCTGGAGCTTTCTTCGATCAGCCGGTGCCGACTCCGCGTCAGCGGAAAACGCTCTACCGCAGCGTCGTCGCCTCCGTGATCGGCGGGGCGAGGTTCAGCGAGCCCACCAGCTCGTAGCCGTAATCGAGCTTCGCCGTCCGCGCCCAGACCTGCTGCAGGTCGAAGAGCGGCACGGAGCACACGGCATCGGTGATCTTCCGCTGCGCGGTCGCCCACAGCGCGAGCTGCTTGCCCGGATCCGTCTCCACCCGCGCCGCGTCGATCTCCGCATCGGCGGCGGCGCAGTGGGCGAAGTTCAGGCTCGCCTGCGGCTGCCCCGGTGCGCTGCGCGAATGGTAGAACTGGGTGAGATAGGAATCCGCCACCGGGAACCGTGCGGCGCCGTAGAAGGTCAGCGCGGAGAGATCCTGCCGGATGCGCGCGTGGTAGGTCGCGTGCTCCACCACGTCCATCTCGAGCGTGATGCCCGCGCGCCGGAGCTGCGCCTGCACCACTTCCATGATCGGAAGCTGGGAGGTGATCGAGGACACGACGGCGCGAATGGTGATGCCGTTCGCATGCCCGGCCTCCGCCAGCAATGCGCGGGCGCGGGCGGGATCGGGGCTGAACTTCGTCACGTCGTCGGTGCTGCCGAGATAGCCGGGCGGCACCGGGGACGGCCAGGGCCGCGCGACGTCCGCGCCGACGAAGCGCACGATCGCGGCGACATCCACCGAATGCGCGATCGCCTGCCGCACCCGCACGTCCTGCAGCGGGCCCTGCCGGGTGTTGATCAGCAGCGTGCGGAACTCGCCGGGGCCGAACACGTCCACCTTGGCGTTCGGCAGCGCGCGGATGCGCTCCACCCAGCGCTGCTCGCGCCGTCCGTAGAACAGGTCGATCTCGCCGCTGGTGAAGCCGAGCTCGCGCGTCTGGTCGGACGGCACGTAGAGCAGGCGGATGGTCTCCAGCTTCGGCTTGCCGAGCCGGTAGCCCGGATGCGCGGCCAGCGTGGAACTGCCCGGCTCGCTGCGCACGAAGAGGAAGGGGCCGGTGCCGACCGGCGCGGTCGCGAAGCCGGCGCCCCGCTCCTCCGCCGCGCGGGCGGAGACGATCTGCCCGCCGTGGTAGTTGGCGAACAGCCCGAGTGCCGCGGGCACCGGCTGGCGGAACACCACCTTCACCGTGCGCGCATCGACCGCATCCACGCTCGCGATGTCGCGGTAGTCGCCGGCGAAGGAGGATCGCTGCGGATCGGCCGCGCGCTTCAGCGAATAGACGATGTCCTCGGCCGAGACGGTGCCGAAGCCATGGTGGAACTGCACGCCCTCGCGCAGCCGGAAGGTCCAGGTCAGCCCGTCGTCGCTGCGTGTCCAGCTTTCGGCGATCGCGGGTTCCAGCTTCGCCGGATCGGCGCTGCCGGGCGGGAAGCGCACCAGCCCCTCGAACATCCAGCCGACCGGGGTCTTGTCCTCGGTGGCGGTGGCGCGGTGCGGGTCGAAGGTCCCGGCCTGCGGTGCGGTGTTCGCGACACGCAGCGTCTGCGCGGCGGCGGGCAGCGACAGGGCGCAAGCAAGCAAGAGCCATCGCATGGTGGAATCTCCCCGGTCCCCTTTGCTTGCAGGATGCGCCGCGCTGCCGCAGGCTGCAATCCGTGAGGGAAGCATTCGACGTCGCCGTGGCGGGCGGCGGCATGGTGGGCAGCGCGATCGCGCTCGGCTGCGCCGAGGCGGGGGCGCGGGTGGCGCTGCTCGACCAGGGCGACATCGCGCTGCGCGCCGCCCGCGGCAATTTCGGGCTCGTCTGGAGCCAGGGCAAGGGCGACGAATATCCCGCCTATGCCGCCTGGACGCGCGCCAGCGTGGAACGCTGGGGCGCGTTCGCCGTGCGCATGGGGGAGGCCGCGGGCGCGGAGGTCGGCCTGCGCCAGCAGGGCGGCGTCGTGTTCTGTCTCGGCGAGGCGGAGTACGAGGCGCGGGCGGCGCTCGTCGCGCGGCTGCACAACCAGCCGGGCGGGGCCACGGGGCTGCGCATGCTGGACCGCGCCGCGCTGGAGGAGCTGCTGCCCGAAGCGCCGCTCGGCCCCACCGTGCTCGGCGCATCCTTCGAACCCGCGGACGGGCACGTGAACCCGTTGATGCTGCTGCGCGGCATGCACGCGGCCTTCCGTGCCGCGGGCGGTGTGCATCTGCCGGGCGGCACCATCACCGCCATCCGGTCCGGTCCGCCGTTCGAGATCGCGCGCGAGGGCGGCGAGACGATCCGTGCCGCGCGCGTCGTCATCGCCGCCGGGCTCGGGACCATGCGGCTCGCGGCGATGCTGGGGATGGAGGTGCCGGTGCGGCCGGTGCGCGGACAGAACATCGTCACCGAGCGCCTGCCGATGATGCTGCGCCTGCCGGCGAGCGCGCTGCGCCAGACCGTGGAAGGCGCGGTGCAGATCGGCGTGACCAATGAGGAAGGCCAGGATGCGCCGGTCACCAGCGTGACCGACCTCGCGCGGATGGCCTCCCGCGCGGTGAAGGTGCTGCCGCCGCTCGCGGGCGCGCGCATGGTCCGCGCCTGGGCCGCCATCCGGCCGATGACGCCGGACGGGTTTCCGGTCTACGCGCAGAGCGCGGCCCATCCCGGGGCGTTCGCAGCCGTGTGCCATTCCGGCGTGACGCTGGCGGCGGCGCATCGCGGCCTGCTCGCCCCTTCGATCCTCACAGGGGAGCTGCCCCAGATTGTCGCTGACCTCGGTCCCGGACGGTTCCATGCTCGCGCGGCCTGACATCGGTACGCTGACCTTCAGCTTCGACGGCGCGCCCGTGCGCGCGCGACCGGGCGATACCGTCGCCGCGGCGCTGCTCGCCGCCGGCATCGTCACCACGCGCACCACGCCGGTGGGCGACCGCCCGCGCGGGCCGTTCTGCATGATGGGCGCGTGCTTCGACTGCCTCGCGGTGGTCGATGGCGTGGGCGGCGTGCAGACCTGCCTGACCGAGGTGCGCGAGGGGATGGACGTGCAGACCCAGCACGGGGCGCGGGTGCTGCATGACTGACCTCGCCATCATCGGCGCCGGCCCCGCAGGCCTCTCCGCCGCCATCGAGGCGCGGCGCCACGGGCTTGACGTGCTGCTGCTGGACGAGAACGCGGCCCCCGGCGGACGCATCTGGCAGGCGATCGAGCGGCGCACCGCCAAGGACAAGGACGATACCGCCGCGCAGGCGACGGTGGCCGAGTTCCGCGCCTGCGGCGCGCGCGCGACGTTCGGCGCCACGGTCTGGTGTATCGAGCCCGATGGCAGCGTGTTCTGGAGCGCGGGCGGCAAGGCCGAGGTCGCGCGCGCGAAGCAGGTGCTGGTCGCCACCGGCGCGACGGAGCGCCCGCTGCCGGTGCCGGGCTGGACGCTGCCGGGCGTGATGACGGCCGGCGCGGCGCAGATCCTGCTGAAGACCTCAGGGCTCGTGCCGCAGGGCCGCGTCTGGCTGGCGGGGCAGGGGCCGCTGCTGCTGCTCTACGCGGTGCAGGCGCTGGCCGCCGGCGGGCGGCTCGCGGGCGTGATCGATCTCGGCGCGGCGGGTGCGCAGCGGCGCGCGCTGTCGCATCTTGGCGGCGCGCTGCGGGCGCCGGACTATCTGCGGCGCGGGCTGATGTGGCGGCGCAAGGTTGCGAAGGGCGGCGTGCCGTGGATCCGCGGGCGCGACCTGCGCGCCGAGGGCGATGGCCGGCTCGCGCGCATCCGCTTCACGGACGTGCATGGCGAACGCACCGAAGCCGCCGACATGCTGCTGCTGCACGACGGGGTGATGCCCTCGGTGCAGATCACGCGCGCGCTGGGCTGCGCGCATCGATGGAACACGGCGCAGCGGAGCTGGGCGCCGCAGACCGATGCGTGGGGCCGGACCAGTGTCGCCAATGTCGTGGTGGCCGGCGATGGCGGTGGCATCGGCGGCGCGCAGGCCGCCGCGATCAGCGGGCGCATCGCGGCCCTCGGCATCGCCGCTACGCTCGGCCGCATCGATGATGCCGCGCGCGACGCGGCGGCTTCCGGGCTGTGGCGCGAACAGGCGAAGCACCTCGCCGTGCGTCCGTTCCTCGACGCACTGTTCGCCCCGCTGGTGCCCGCGCCCGCCGATGACGCCATCGTCTGCCGCTGCGAGGAGATCACCGCCGGCCGGGTGCGGGAGGCGGTCTCGCTCGGTTGCCTCGGCGCGAACCAGCTCAAGGCGTTCACGCGCGCCGGCATGGGCCCCTGCCAAGGCCGGATGTGCAGCGCGACGGTGTGCGAGGTGATCGCGGACGCGCGTGGCGTGGCTGTCGAGACGGTCGAGCCCTACCGGCTGCGCTTTCCCACCAAGCCGCTGACGCTCGGCGAACTGGCGTCGCTGCACGATGGATAGGGCGGTCGTCATCGGCGGCGGGCTGCACGGCCTGTCCACGGCGCTGCATCTCGCGCGCATGGGATGGACAGTCACGGTGCTGGAACGCCGCCATGTCGGCCGCCATTCCTCCGGCATCAACGCGGGCGGCGTGCGGCGGCTGGGGCGCGATGTCCGCGAGATCGCGCTGTCGCAGATCGCCTACGAGATGTGGCACGACATCGTCGGCTTGGTCGGTGACGATTGCGCCTTCATCCCCTCGGGCCAGGTCAAGGTCGCCGAAAGCGCGGCGGACATGGACAAGCTCGCCGCGCGCGAGGCGGAGGTGCGCGCGTTGGGCTGGACGCATGAGGAGCTGATCGGCCGGGAGGAGGTGCGCCGCCTGCTGCCCGCCATCGCGCCGCATGTGATCGGCGCGCTGATCTGCCGCGGCGATGGCGCGGCCAATCCGATGCGCACGGTGATGGCCTTCCGCCGCGCGGCGCTGGAAGCCGGGGCGGAACTGGTCGAGGGCGTGGCGGTGAACGCGATCCGCCGCACGCCCTCGGGCCTCGCGGTGGACACCGATCGCGGCTCCTATGAGGCGACGCGCGTCGCCAACTGCGCCGGCGCCTGGGCGGTGCACATTGCGCATCAGGTGGGCGATGCCATCACCTGCGGTGTGAAGGCATCTATGATGATGGTCACCGAACGCCTGCCGCGTTTCGTGGAACCCACGGTGGGCGCGACCGCGCGGCCGCTGTCCTTCAAGCAGACCGAATCCGGCACGGTGGTGATCGGCGGCGGGCGGCAGGGCCGCTGCGACGTGGAGACCGAGACCGCGGTGGTGGATTTCCGCAACCTCGCAGGCGGGGCGCGCACCGTGACGGACCTGTTCCCCTCGGTGCGGGACGTGCGCATCGTGCGCACCTGGTGCGGCATCGAGGCGAAGACGCCGGACGAGATCCCGGTGATCGGCGAAAGCCCGTCCTGCCCCGGGCTGATCCATGCCTTCGGCTATTCCGGCCACGGCTTCCAGCTTGCTCCCGCCGCGGGTGCCGCGGTGGCGGAGCTGATGGCGCGCGGGGCCACCAACCTGCCGGTCGCGGCCTTCGCGCCCGAACGGCTCATCACCAGGGTGGCCGCATGAACGCTGCGCTCGACGTTCAGGACCTGCGCACCGAGTTCCGCATCGGCGGCACGTGGCACGCGGCGGTGGACGGCATCACCTTCAGCCTCGGCCGCAACGAGACGCTGGCGCTGGTGGGCGAGTCCGGCTGCGGCAAGTCGATGACCGCGCTGTCGGTGATGGGGCTGGTGCCGAAGCCGCACGGGCGCATCGCCGGCGGGCGGATCGTGCTCGACGGTGCGGACGTGACCGCGCTGCCGGAGCAGGAATGGGAGCAGATCCGCGGCGCGCGCGTCGCGATGATCTTCCAGGAACCGATGACCAGCCTGAACCCGGTGATGACCGTGGGCGATCAGGTGGCGGAATCGCTGCGCGAGCATCGCGGCCTGTCGCGCAAGGACGCGCGCGCCAAGGCGCTGTCGCTGCTGGAGGAGGTGAAGATCCCGTCCGCCGCGCGCCGGCTGGACGAATATCCGCACCAGTTCTCCGGCGGCATGCGCCAGCGCGTGATGATCGCGATGGCGCTCGCCTGCGATCCGGCCGTGCTGCTGGCGGACGAACCGACCACCGCGCTGGACGTGACGATCCAGGCGCAGGTGCTGGGCATCCTCGCCGATCTGAAGGAACGGCACGGGATGGCGATGCTGTTCATCACCCACAACCTCGGCGTGGTCGCGCAGATCGCGGACCGGGTGGCGGTGATGTACGCCGGCCAGATCGTGGAGGAGGCGCCGGTGGAGCGCGTCTTCGCCGCGCCGGCGCATCCCTATACGCGCGCACTGTTCGCCGCGATCCCGCGCATGGACCGCGACGGGCAGGAGCTGTCGGCGATCCCCGGCCGCGTGCCGCCGCTCGATGCCATGCCGACGGGCTGCCGCTTCGCCCCGCGCTGCCCGCAGCGGCAGGCGGGCTGCGAACGGCCGCAGGTGCTCGCGTCTGTCGAAGCCGCCCATGTCGCGCGCTGCCATGTCGCAACCGGAGTGCTTGCCGATGCTTGATCCGAAGGGCCGCGTGGCCATGGTCTCCGGCGCCGCGCGCGGCATCGGCCGGGCGACCGTGGAGCGGCTGTTGCAGGCGGGTTACCGCGTCTCCGCCGGCATCCGCGATGCGCGCGGGCTGGTCGAGAGCGAGGCGCTGCTGCTGCACCGCTACGACGCGGAGAGCGTCGCCTCCGCCGAGGCGTGGGTGGCGGCGACGGTCGCGCGCTGGGGTCGGATCGACGCGCTGGTGAACGCGGCCGGCATCAACACGGTCGCCACGCTCGCGGATGCGGACGAGACGGCGCTCGATGCGTTGTGGCTGATCAACCTGAAGGCGCCGATGCGACTGATCCGCCTCGCCTGGCCGCATCTCGTGGCCTCCGGCACCGGGCGGGTGGTCAATGTCGCGAGCCTGTCCGGCAAGCGGGTCGCGAATGCCAATGTCGGCTACGCGATGACCAAGCACGCGCTGGTCGCGCTGACCCATCGCGTGCGGCAGGAAGGCTTCGACGCCGGCATCCGCGCGACCGCGCTGTGCCCGGGCTTCGTCGCGACCGACATGACGGTCAAGGCGAACTGGCCGCGCGAGAAGATGAGCGACCCGCACAGCATCGCCGAACTGGCCTTCACCGCGCTGAGCCTCGGCAACGACGTGTCGGTGGCGGAGATGCTGGTGAACTGCCGGGCCGAGCCGACGCTGTAGAGGTCGCCCCGCGCGCGGTTACTGGCCGCGCAGTGCCGCGAGTTGCTGCGTCAGCCACGCGCTCGCCGGCAGTGGCGGCGCGCCCGGGCAACGCACCTGATAGGCACGGCCGCTGACGCTGCTGCGGCTGCCGGCGCGGTCGATGAATTGTTCGGCGCTGTCCACCAGATCGCGTTGCAGCAGGTACCGGTACTTCTGCTCCAGATGCGCCCGGGCGCGAGCCGGGTCGTACCAGCTTCCGTTGCGCAGGAACTGGCATTGCGACGCGCTCAACCGATCCAGCAGCCGCGCGATCTCCGCGCGGGCATCGGCGGACGGTGTCGCGCCCGCAGTGCCGGCCGCTATCGCCAGCACGGCCGCCGCCAGGCGCATCCACCGTTCAGCCATTGCTTCAACCTGCTGGTTTCGGAGTTGCGCATACCATGGCGCGGACGTGCGAGTACGCCTTCGCCCTGCGCGGTCCGACGCGGTAGCGACGGGTTGAATTGTCGGGGCGGATGACGCAGATAAGACGCATTCTCATCTACGCGAGACACCCATGACCCTGCTGGTCGGCGAGACCCGCATCCGCCTGTCCGATCCGGCGCTGCGGCTGGCCCAGCTCTGCGACCACCTGACCGGCCACAACGCGCGCCTGTCCGAAGCGGACGGGGAGAGCCGCCTCGCCTTCGACATCGGCACCGCCACGCTGCGCGCCGAGCCGGGCCTGCTCGCACTTCGCGCCGAGACGCCGGGGCTGGACGAGTTGGCGGTGCTGAAGAACCTGCTGATCGGCCATCTGGAGGCCTTCGTCGGCAAGGAGACGCTGGACGTGGTCTGGACCGGCGACGGCGCCGGCCCGCGGCCGCTGCCGAATTTCCGCGCGCTCCGCGTGGAACGCGCCGAATGGGTCACGCCGCAGATGCGCCGGCTGACCTTCTCGGGCGAGAACCTCGCCCGCTACGCCGGCCGCGACCTGCACGTGAAGCTGCTGATCCCGCCGCCGGGCGCGAAGCTCGCCGAGCCGAGCCTGGGCCTCAGCGGCCGGCCGGTCTGGCCGGCGGACCTGCCGCGCCCGCTGATGCGCACCTACACGATCCGCAAGGTCGACGTGGCCGCCGGACTGCTGGACGTGGATTTCGTCGCCCATGGCGACACCGGCCCCGGCACGCGGCTGGCGCTGACCGCCTCGCCCGGCGACGTGATCGGGTTGATCGGCCCCGGTGGCGGTTCGGCGCGGCCGGCGGCCTGGACGCTGCTCGTGGGCGACGAGACGGCGCTGCCGGCGATCGGCCGCATGCTGGAGCGGATGCCGGCGGATGCGCGCGGCCTCGCCCTGATCGAGGTGGCGGACAGCGGTGAGCAGCAGGACCTGTCCCATCCGCCGGGCGTGGAACTGCGCTGGCTGCACCGCAACGGCGTCGGGGCCGGGCGATCCGCCCTGCTGCGCGAGGAGGCGCTCGCCGTCACGCCGCCGGCGGGCGAGGCCGACATCTTCGCCTGGGCCGGCTGCGAGTTCGCCACCTTCCGCGCCCTGCGCATGCACTGGCGCGGCGCGTGGGGGCTCGACAAGACGCAGCACCTCGCCGTGGCCTACTGGCGGCACGGGATTGCGGAAGGCACGGTGGCGAAGGACGACGAGCACTGACAGGGGCGGTGCTGTTGCGCGGGGCGTGAAAGGTCCCGACCTTCCTCCCTCTCCCGCTTGCGGGAGAGGGTCGGGGTGAGGGTGGTGCCACCAGCACCACAGTGGGGTTTCGCCTTCGCGCGCGTGCCCTCACCCTCCCGCGCAAGCGCGGACCCCTCCCTCTCCCGCCGGGCGGGAGAGGGGACATTGCGTGACGCTCCTTGCCCTCAACCTCCCGCCGAAGCGGGGAAGGGGGCAGGCCACCGGACAGGACAGGCTGGCGCACCCGCGCGTCGGCGGGCAGGCTGTCGGCCCTGAGGGGAGGACGCCTGCGATGGATGCCACGCGCCGCCTGATCCCGTGAGGCTGGTCCGCCTCGCGGAGACCGCTCGCCCGCGCATCGCCTTCACGATCGACGGCGCGCCCGCCGAGGCGCTCGCCGGCGACACGCTGCTGACCGCGGTGCTCGCCAACGCCCCGCATCTGCGCGAGAGCGAGTTCGGCGACGGCAAGCGCGCCGGCTTCTGCTGGATGGGCGCGTGCCAGGATTGCTGGATCACGGTCGACGGACGCCGCGTGCGCGCCTGCTCCACACCCGTCGCCGAGGGCATGCAGGTGCTGCGGCCATGACCGTCGCCATCGTCGGCGCCGGCCCGGCCGGCACGCGCGCGGCGGAGGTGCTGGTGCGCGCCGGGCTGCGGCCGGCGGTGATCGACGAGGCGGCCGGCAATGGCGGTCGCATCTACCAGCGCCAGCCCGACGGCTTCGCCCGCGACGCACGCGCACTCTACGGGTTCGAGGCAGCCAAGGCGGAGGCGGTGCACGCCACCTTCGCCGCGCTCGCCGACCGGATCGACTGGCACCCGCGCACGCTGGTCTGGGCGATCCGGCCGGACCGGATGCTGACCCTGCGCGACGGCGTGCCGGGCGAGGTGCCTTACCGGCACGCGATCCTCGCCACCGGCGCGATGGACCGCATCGTGCCGGAGCCGGGCTGGACGCTGCCCGGCGTGTTCACCCTCGGCGGCGCGCAGATCGCGCTCAAGACGCAGGGCGTGGCGATCGGGCGGCGCGTCGCCTTCATCGGCACCGGCCCGCTGCTGATCCTTGTCGCCTACCAGTACGCGAAGGCGGGTGCGGAGGTCGTGCTGGTGCTCGACACCGCCCCCTTTGGCGCGGCGGCGCGGCAGGCGGCCGGGCTTGCGCGTGGCGGCGCCACCTTCGCCAAGGGTCTCTACTACATGGCCGCGCTGCGTCGGCGCGGCGTGCGCGTGATCCATGGCGGCGCGCCGTTGCGCTTCGAGGGCGAGGGCGCGCTGTCCGGCGTGCGCTGGCGCGATGCGCGCGGCGAGCATCATGTCGCCTGCGACGCCGCCGGCATCGGCTTCGGGCTGAAGCCGGAAGCGCAGCTCGCCGACCTCGCGGAGGTGCCGTTCGCCTTCGACGCGCAGCAGCGGGTCTGGGTGCCGCAGCGCGACGCGGCCGGGCGCACGCCGTGCCCCGGCATCTACCTCGCCGGCGACGGGGCCGCGATCGGCGGGGCGGATGTGGCGGAGCTTGCCGGCGCGCGCGCCGCCTGGGCCGTCATCGAGGATCGCGGGCTGGCGGTGGACCGCGCCGAGGTCGCGCGGCTCGACCGCGCGCTTGCCCGCCAAGCGCCGTTCCGCGCCGCGCTGGACCACGCCTTTCCCTATCCCGGCGCGCTCGCGGCCGCCGCACCGGACGACTGCATCGTCTGTCACTGCGAGGCGATCACGGCCGGCGAACTGCGCGCCGCCGCGCGTGACGCGCCGGAGGTGAACCGCGGCAAGGCGCTCACCCGCGTCGGCATGGGCCGCTGCCAGGGACGCGTGTGCGGCCCGCCGGCCGCCGAGATCCTCGCTGCCGAACTCGGCTGCGACATCGCCGATGTCGGGCGGCTGCGCGGCCAGCCGCCGGTCAAGCCGATCCCGGTGATGACATGACGACCGAAGCCGATGTGCTGATCGTCGGCGGCGGCGGGGCGGGATGTTCCGCTGCGCTGCATCTCGCGCTGCGCGGCGCGCGCGTGGTGCTGCTGGAACGCGGCCTCGTCGGCGGGCACGCGAGCGGGGTGAACTACGGCGGCGTGCGCATGAACGGCCGCCACCCGGCGGAACTGCCGGTCGCCCGCAAGTCGCGCGAGATCTGGGGGCGGCTGCCGTCGCTGATCGGCACCGATTGCGAGTTCGAGGTCACCGGCCATCTCAAGCTTGCCCGCAACGCGGAGGAGGAGGCGGACCTCGTCGCCTACATGGACGTCGCGCGCGATGCCGGCCTGCCGCTGCAGATGATTGGCCGCAACGCCATCCACGCGACCTATCCCTGGCTCGGCCCGTCGGTGGTGGCGGGCGCGCTGTCGCCGGAGGACGGCGCCGCCAATCCACGGTTGCTGTCCCCCGCGCTCGCGCGCGCCGCGCGGGCAGCCGGGGCCGACCTGCACGAGGGCGTGGAGGCGACGGAGTTCGCGCATGACGGGGCGGCCTTCTGCGTCCGCGCCGGCGGGGCGGCGTTCCGCGCGCCGGTGCTGCTGAACTGCGGCGGCTACTGGGGCGGCAAGGTCGCCGCCGCGTTCGGCGAGGCCGTGCCGATCTCGGCGATGAGCCCGAACCTGATGGTCAGCGAGCCGGTCCGTTACTTCATCGAGCCCAACATGGGCGTGGTGGGCGGCAACACCTATGTGCGCCAGATCCGCCGCGGCAACATCATCTTCGGCGGCGGGCGTGGCGAGAACGATCCCGACCAACTGCGCAGCCGGCCGCTGCCGGAACCGACGCTGGCCGCGATGCGGCTGGCGGTGGAACTGGTGCCCGCGCTCGCCGGGATCAACGTGATCCGGAGCTGGACCGGCATCGAGGGCGAGATGCCGGACCATATCCCGGTGATCGGGCCGTCGCGCACCACGCCGGGCCTGTTCCACGCCTTCGGGTTTTCCGGCCACGGCTTCCAGCTCGGCCCGGCGATCGGCGCCATCCTGTCGGAGCTGGTGCTGGACGGACGGACCGACGTGCCGCTCGACCCGTTCCGCATCGATCGGTTCGGGGTTGGCACAGACGGGCAATGACGGGCAGGATCGGCCCAATACGTCACAAGGGGGAGACGAGCGATGCGATTGAAGGCAGCACTGCTGGCGGCCGCTTTCGCCCTGGCGCCGCTGGCGATGTCGGCGCCGGCCATGGCGCAGCCGAAGACGGCGCTGAGCGTCGGCATCGCCGCGCAGGATATCGGGCGGCTCGATCCGCATTTCGCGGTCACCACGATCGATCGCGTCGTGGTGGCCTGGATGTACAACGGGCTGGTCCGCTTCAAGCCCGGCAGCATCAATCCGGCCGAGATCGAACCCGATCTGGCCGAGCGCTGGGAGAGCAGCGCCGACGGCAAGACCTGGACCTTCCATCTGCGCCGTGGCGTGAAGTGGCACGGCGATTTCGGCGAGGTCACGGCCGATGACGTGGTGTTCAGCCTGAAGAAGGCCGCGCAGCCGAGCACGTCCGCCTTCTCCGCCGATTTCCGCGCCTTCGAGACGGTCGAGGCGGTCGATCCCTACACGGTGCGGATCGTGCTGAAGGAGAACGTGCCGAGCCTGCTGGGCCTCGTCACCAACTACTCCGGCGGCTTCATCATCTCGAAGAAGGCGTATGAGGCGCGGGGCGACAGTTTCGTCCGCAACCCGATCGGGTCGGGCCCGTTCGCCTTCGGCTCGGTCACGCCGAACCAGTCGCTCGAGCTGGTCGCGCATGAGGGGGATTTCCGCGGCGCGCCGCAGATCAAGAAGATCTCCTACCGCTTCATCCCGTCGGATGCCTCGCGCGACCTCGCCTACCAGAACGGCGAGCTCGACCTGAACTATGGCCGCGCCGACCAGACCTGGGTGAACCGCACGCGGCAGGTGCCGAACACGGTGGTGGACGTGTTCGAGCCGGGCGAACTGGCGACGATCAGCTTCAACACGCTGCAGAAGCCGTTCGACGACATTCGCGTCCGCCGCGCCGTCTCGATGGCGATCAACCGGCCGGAGCTGGTGCGCTGGCGCGGCGCGGATGTGAGTCGCGAGGGCCAGTCGCTGGTGCCGCGCGGCTATCTCGGCTTCACCGCCGACAACGGCCTGCTGCCGAACGACGTGAACGGGGCGAAGGCGCTGCTGGCCGAGGCCGGATATCCGAACGGCCTGACCATCAAGATGATCCACACCCAGCTGCCGGAGATGCTGAGCGCGATCCAGGTCGTGCAGGCGCAGCTCCGCCGGGCGGGCATCAACCTCGACCTGCAGGTGGTGGAGCACGCGACCTTCCACCAGCAGATCCGCCAGGACCTGTCGCCGATGGTCTACTACGCGGCGGCGCGCTTCCCGGTGGCCGACATCTACCTGACGCAGTTCTGGCACTCGCGCTCGGCGGTGAAGACCGGCGCGAGCCCGGTGACGAACTTCAGCCACTGCAGCGTCGCCGACGCCGAGATCGACGCCGCGCGCGTCGAGACCGACAAGGACAAGCAGCTCGCCCTGTGGGCGACCGCGCAGCGCAAGCTCATCGAGAATGCCTGCGGCGTGCCGCTGATCGAGACGCTGCTGGTCTTCGCCCGGCGCAGCAATCTCGACTATGGCTACGAGCTGAAGGGGTCGATGTCGCTCGGCCCGCTGATCACGGAACAGACCCGATTCCGCTGATCCGCACCCGCGTGGGGGATGGAGCATGATCGGCTTCATCCTCCGCCGCCTGCTCGCGGCGATCCCGACGCTGATCGCCGTGCTGACGGTGGTGTTCCTGATCGTGCGCGTGATCCCCGGCGATCCCGCGCTGGTGATTCTCGGCGACCAGGCGACGCCGGAAGCCGTCGCAGCGCTGCACACGCGGCTCGGCATCGACCGGCCGCTCTGGGAACAGTATTTCTCCTTCCTCGGCCGCTCGCTGTCCGGCGATTTCGGCACCTCGCTGGTCACCAACCGCGCGATCGTGAGCGAGGTGGCCGCCGTGCTGCCGCACACGCTCGACCTCACCGGTGCCTCGATGGTGATCGGCGTGATCATCGGCGTTCCGCTCGGCATCTGGGCGGCGCTGCACCGCAACCGCGCCATCGACATCGCCGCCCGGCTGCTGTCGCTGGTGGGACTGTCCTTCCCGGTCTTCGTCTCCGGCGTCTTCCTGCTGCTCGCCTTCGCGCTGCACTGGAAGATCTTCCCGGTGATCGGCAACGCGCGGCTGGATGACTTTCCCGACCGCATCCACAAGCTGATCCTGCCCGCGATCACGCTGGGCCTGGTGATGAGCGCCTATGTCACCCGCGTGACCCGCAGCGCGATGCTGGGCGTGCTGGCGGAGGATTTCATCCGCACCGCCCGCGCTAAGGGCATCCCGTGGCGGCGCGTGGTGTGGAAGCACGGGCTGCGCAACGCGCTGATCCCGGTCGTCACCGTCGTCGGCCTGTATGTCGGCATCCTGATCGGCAACTCGGTGCTGACGGAGATCGTGTTCAACCGCCCCGGCCTGGGCAAGATCATCGTCGGCGCGCTGAAC
>JBBCJT010000048.1:0-9800 GCA_037190665.1 Rhodovastum atsumiense
GCGCGGTTGACGCAATAGAGGCAGTCGAAGCTGCACGCATTGGTCAGCAGCACCTTGAGCAGCGAGATGCAGCGCCCGTCCGGCGCGTAGGAATGGCAGATCGCGCCTTCGGTTGACCCCATGCCGCGCCCGTCGCGCGAATCCCGGCGCGCGGTGCCGGACGACGCGCAGGACGCATCGTATTTCGCAGCATCGGCAAGGATGGCGAGCTTGCGCGCGATCTCCATGCCGGAAGGCTAGTTCACGTTTTGTTCTTCATCAAGCTTGGCTGTGAAAATCACCCGCGGCGCGTGCGGGATATGTATGCAAAGGTGATTGCATGCGGGCCGCTCCGCGCTCCCGGCACGTCGCGACGAAATCGCGCTTGTCACATTCCGCGGTCCATGCAGCATGATCTCGTTTCGCCGTCTCTACGTTTCGACGCACGCCACATGTCGACGCACGCCGCAAACGCGAAGGGGACAGGGATGCGACGCCGCACGATCATCAAGGGCGCCGGGGCGGCACTGCTGCCGCTTCCCGCCGTCGCCCAATCCACCCGCGCCACCACGCTGCGGCTGGTGCCGCAGGCCAACCTCACCGTCCTCGATCCGGTCTTCACCACCGCCGGCATCACCAACGAGCACGGCTACTGCGTGTTCGACATGCTGTACGGCGTGAACGCGAAGATGGAACCGAAGCCGCAGATGGCCGAAGGCCATACGGTGGAGGATGGCGGGCGCACCTGGCTGATCCGCCTGCGCCCCGGGCTGACGTTCCACGATGGCACACCGGTGCGCGCCGAGGATGCGGTCGCGAGCCTCGCGCGATGGAGCGCGCGCGATCCCTTCGGCCAGCTCATCGCGGCCGCGCTCGACAAATGGGATGCGGCGGACGACCGCACCATCCGCATCCGCCTGAAGCATCCCTTCCCGCGCCTGCTGGACGGGCTCGCGAAGCCGGTGACGCCGCCTTACGTGATGCCCGCGCGCATCGCCGCCACGCCGGCGACGACACCGATCACGGAGATGGTGGGCTCCGGCCCGTTCCGCTTCGTGCGCGACGAGTTCGTGGCCGGCAGCCGCGTCGTCTACACGCGGTTCGATGGCTACGTGCCGCGCGACGAACCCACCGACTGGCTGGCCGGCGGGCGGCGCGCGTCGTTCCAGCGGATGGAGTGGCACATCATCCCCGATCCCGCGACCGCCGCCGCAGCACTGCGCGCCGGCGAGATCGACTGGTGGGAATGGGCGCTGCCGGACCTGCTGCCGACGCTCCGCCGCGACGCCAACCTGCGCGTGCAGAGCACCGACAAGCTCGGCCTGTATTCCATCCTGCGCTTCAACATGGCCGTGCCGCCGTTCGACAATCCGCGGCTGCGGCGCGCGGTGGTCGGCGCGGTCGATCAGAACGACTTCATGCTGCCCATCTCCGGCAACAACCCGGAAGGCTACCGCACCTGCTTCGCGATGCTCGGCTGCGGCCTGCCGCATACGACCGAGAATGTCGGCGAGGCGCTGATGAAGCCGCCCCGCGATCTGGAACGGGCGAAGGCTGCGATCCGCGAGGCGGGCTACTCCGGCCAGCGCGTCGTCATCCTCAACCCGACCGACCTGCCCTCGCTCGGCCCGCTCGGGCACGTGGGCGCGGATCTCCTGCGCAAGCTCGGCATGAACGTCGATCTGCAGGAGATGGACTGGGGCACTGTGGTGCAGCGGCGCAGTTCCACGGAGCCGGTGGAGCGCGGCGGATGGAGCATGTTCCCCACCAACGGATCGCCGTTCGCCATCAACGTCCCGCCGCTGAACATCTACATCCGCGGCCAGGGCGCGCGCGGCTGGGTGGGCAACTACGACAATCCGGAGATCGAACGGCTCGTCACGCAGTGGCTGTCCAGCACCGACGACCAGCAGACGCCGATCAACGACGCGATCCAGCGCAGCGCCTTCGAAAGCCCGCCCTTCATGCCGCTAGGCCAGTACTTCCCGCACACCGCCTATCGCAGGGACCTGACCGGCGTGCAGGACTTCTTCCTGCCCACGCCCTGGAGCGTACGACGAAGCTGAACCAGCCTCGGCGCTGAACAACGGGATTGCCAGACCGACCTGATGACCGACCTCGCCAAGTGCCACAACATCGCCGACCTGCGGGCGGCGGCGAAAAGACGTCTGCCGCGCTTCATCTTCGAATTCGTCGATCGCGGGACAGAGGACGAACTCGCGCTGCGCGACAACCGCGCGGCCATCGACCGGATCAAGCTGGTGCCGCGCTTCGCGCGCAACGTCTCCGCGCGCGACCTGAGCACGACGCTGCTGGGTGGCCCGGCGAGCATGCCGCTCGCCATCGCGCCGACCGGTGCGGCCGGGCTGATGTGGTATCGCGGCGAGATCGAGCTGGCCCGCGCCGCCGCCGAGGCGAAGGTGCCGTTCACCATGGCGACCGGATCCATGACCGCGCTGGACGAACTGGCGCGCGAGGTTCAGGGGCGACTGTGGTTCCAGCTCTACATGTGGGTGGAACGCCAGCTCTCCTACGACCTGATCCGCCGGGCCGACGATGCGGGGTATGAGGCGCTGGTCGTCACCGTCGACACGCCGCTCTCGCCGCTCCGCGAATACAACGACCGCAACGGCTTCTCGGTGCCCTACGCGCCCACGGTCCGCAACGTCAGGGACATGCTGCTGCGCCCGGGCTGGCTGACGGGGACGATGCTGCGCTACGTGATGCGCGAGGGCATGCCCGCGCTGCAGAACCATCCCACGGAGTTCAACAAGCGCGCCACACGGGCCGCCAACGCGCCGCGCGTGGCCATCGACGCGAGCCTCGATTTCGAGGAGATCGCCCGGCTGCGCGACCGCTGGCCGAGGAAGCTGATCGTCAAGGGCATCCTGCACCCGCAGGACGCGCTGGATGCCGTCGCGCGCGGCGCCGACGCCATCATCGTCTCCACGCATGGCGGCCGCAACTTCGACTGCGCCCTGCCGTCCTTCGATGCGCTGCCTGCCATCGTGGCGGCAGTCGGCAGCAAGGCGACGATCATCATCGACAGCGGCATCCGCCGCGGCGCCGACATCCTGAAGGCCATCGCGCTCGGTGCAAACGCCGTGCAGGTGGGTCGTGCGACGCTGTTCGGCACCGCCGCGGCCGGTCAGGCGGGTGCGAGCCGGGCGCTGGAACTGCTGCGCCGCGAGCTCGACTACGCCATGGCCAATACCGGCTGCGCGCGCATTTCCGACATCACCGGCGACCTGCTGGCCTGAACCGGGCGCTTCAGCGCAGCCGTGTCAGCTTGCTGACCGCGCGATCGAAATGCGCGAGGTAGATGTTCTCCTCCGCGTCCAGCCAGATGCCGTGGATGTTGAACGTGCCCGGCACGGGCTGGTCCGGGTTCCACCGCACGATGGGCTCCCGGTCGTGCGTCCAGATGCTCAGCCCGTCGCGGCCGCCGACATAGATCGCCTCGCGGCCGAAGACGAGATCGCTCGGCATGTCGAACCCCGTCCACTCGGCGAGGAACTTGCCCTGCGTGTCGAACACCTGGATGCGCTGGTTCTCGCGGTCGGCGATGTAGACCTGGTCGCGGTCGTCGATGGCGATGAAGTGGACGATGGCGAACTCGCGCGGCCCGGTGCCCGGCTCGCCCCAGGAGCGCAACAGCGTGCCATCCGCCGCGAAGCAATGGACGCGGCGATTGCCATAGCCGTCCGAGACGTAGACCTCGCCGCTGGAGGCGAAGGCCACGCCGGTCGGCATGTTGAACGGACGCGCGTACAGCGTGGGCGACGGCATGTCCCGCGCGCCCAGCGTGCGCAGCAACTCGCCGGAGAGCGTATGCACGCTGACCAGATGCGTGCCTGAATCGGTGATCCACACGGTCTGGTCCGGCGCGATGGTCAGGCCGTGGACGAAGCTGGAGAACACGCCCTCGCCCCACGACGTGACGAACCGGCCGGAGGGATCGAACACGCAGACCGGATGGGCGCTGCGCGACAGCACGTATACGTCGCCGTTGGCGGCGACGGCCCCCTTCACGGCCGTGCGCGGCGGGCCGGAGGCGGCGTCATCGCCGAATGTCCACCAGCGCGGCAGGCGCGCCCAGTTACGCTCCACGCGATAACGCCAGGCGCCTTCGCCGAGCGTCGGCAGCTTGTCTGACACGTATCGGCCTCTGCGGTTGGGGCCGCTCAGCTAACGCCACATCGGGCGGCAGCGGAAGACGAGATCGGCATCGAACCAACGATGATGCAGCGCGGGGACCTGCTGCGTCGGCGTCTCAGGCATATGGCAACCTGAATCCCGGCTCCCGCCACGGCATCACGGCGAGCTTGCCGGTCAGCGACAGCGTTATGTATGCGGTGCGCATATCGGCGCCGCCGAAGCAGATATTGGTGGGCATCTGTTCGGGCATCTTGACCACGTCCACGATTTCGCCGGCGGGAGATACCGTGGTGATCTCGCCGCTGACCAGCGTGGCGACGATGATGTTGCCGGATGCCGCGATCGCCAGGCTGTCGAGGCGGCGGAAACCGGGGAACTGGCAGACCAGCCGCCCGCCATGCGTGCTGGGCCAGGGCGCCTTGGCGAGCTGTCCCTCGCCGATCACGTCCCACGCCCACAGACGCCCGGTCTCCGTCTCCGCGACATAGACCACCTTGCCATCGGGCGAGATGCCGATGCCGTTCGCGCCACCGACCACCGGGAAGGCGGCCTCGATCACGCGCGAACCGTCGGCGGCCGCCCAGTAGACGCCGCCATGATCGCGGTCGCGCGCGCGGCCCTTGCCGAGATCGCTGAACCAGAACCCGCTCTTGCCGTCGAACATCAGGTCGTTGGGGCCGCGCAGCCCGCGCCCTTCCACCACGTCGTACAGCCGCGTCACCGCGCCCGTGGTGGGGTCGATCTTCTCGATCCGCCCGCCGGAATAGTCGGGCGCCTGCCCGGTGGGCCGCAGCTTGCCGGGTTCGTCATGCCAGGTGAAACCGCCGTTGTTGCAGAGATAGAGCTGCCCGCCCGGCCCCATCGCGAGCCCGTTCGGCCCGCCGCCGGGTCGCGCGATCACGCTGCGCGCGCCGTCGGCGGCGATGCGCGTGATGATGCCGGCCTCGATCTCCACCAATGCGACCGATCCGTCCGGCAGGACGACAGGGCCTTCGGGGAAGCGCAGGCCATCGGCGAGGATGCGGAAGCCGGGCGGCGTGGTCTGGGACATGGAGCGCCTTTTCGCGGTGCGGACGAAGCCGCGCATCTAAGGGCAACTCCGCCGCATCGACCAGAAGGGCCGTCGCGCTACACGCTGCTGAGCAGCAGGCTCGTCTCGCTGTTCGCCACGCCGTCGATCATGCGCACCTGCCGCAGCACGCGGTCGAACTCGGCGAGGCCGGCGGCGCGGATGTTCGCGACCAGATCCCACTTGCCGTTGGTCGTGTGCAGCGCATGCACCTCCGGCAGCCCGCGCAGGCGACGGATCACCTGCGTGGTGGATTTGCCGACCACCTCGATCATCATCACCGCGTGCACGGCGTTCGCGTCGTAATCCTCGCGCACGCGGATGGTGAAGCCGAGCAGCGTGCCGGTCTCCATCAGCCGGTCGAGCCGGTTCTGCACCGTGCCGCGCGCCACGCCCAGCGCATCGGCGATCCGGGACAGCGAGGCGCGCCCGTCCCCGCGCAGATGCGCGATCAGCGCCCGGTCGAGCGCATCGGGGATGTACTTGGCGACCTCCTCATCCATGACGCTCTCCTGTCCGAATGATCATGGCGACCTTGCAAATTGATCATTCTCCTGCCCGAAATGGCACAATCCTGCGATTTCGGCCAGCAGCCGGCGGCTCTACGGTGTATCTGTGCCGGTTGCCGAATGGAT
This sequence comes from Rhodovastum atsumiense, assembly GCA_037190665.1. GTDB lineage: Bacteria > Pseudomonadota > Alphaproteobacteria > Acetobacterales > Acetobacteraceae > JBBCJT01. Next base: position 5,842 of record JBBCJT010000048.1, read on the forward strand.
GATGCGATGAACACCCTGCCGCCCTCCGCGAAGGCGATGGTCCCCTTCGTGAGCGTCGAGAACATGATGCGGCTGGTCCACCATGTCGGCATCGAGACGCTGCTGCGCGAGCTGGCCGACCGTATCGAGGCCGACTTCCGCCGCTGGGAGAGCTTCGACAAGACGCCGCGGGTAGCGAGCCATTCGCGCGACGGCGTGATCGAGCTGATGCCGACCTCCGACGGCACCGTCTACGGCTTCAAGTACGTCAACGGTCATCCCCGCAACGCGAGCGCAGGACTTCAGACCGTCACCGCCTTCGGCCTGCTCGCCGAGGTCGCCACCGGCTATCCGCTGCTGCTGACGGAGATGACGCTGCTGACCGCGCTGCGCACGGCCGCGACATCGGCCATGGCGGCGCGGCACCTCGCGCCGAAGGGGAGCCGGACCATGGCGATGATCGGCAACGGCGCGCAGGCGGAGTTCCAGGCGCTGGCGATGAAGGCCGTGATCGGGATCGAGGCGGTGCGGCTGTACGACATCGATCCCCGCGCGACGGCCAAGACGCTGCGCAACCTCGCGGACAGCGGCCTGCGCGCCACTGCCTGCGCCTCGCCCCAGGCGGCGGTGGAGGGCGCGGAGATCATCACCACCTGCACAGCCGACAAGCAGTTCGCGACCATCCTCACCGACAACATGATCGGCGCGGGTATCCACATCAACGCGATCGGCGGCGACTGTCCGGGCAAGACGGAGCTGCACCGCGACATCCTGCTGCGCGCCGATACCTTCGTGGAGTATCCGCCGCAGACATGGATCGAGGGCGAGATCCAGCAGATGCCGCGCGACTACCCGATCACGGAGCTGTGGCGCGTCATCACCGGCGAGCGTCCCGGCCGGACGGATGCACGGCAGATCACCCTGTTCGACAGCGTCGGCTTCGCCATCGAGGATTTCTCGGCGCTGCAGTACCTGCGCGAGCGCATCGCCGGCACCGACATGCTGCAGCTTCTCGACATGATTGCCGACCCGGACGATCCGCGCGATCTGTTCGGCATGCTTCAGCGCGCCCGCTGACCGGGGAAGGAAGCCCATGTCCCGTCGCCGCCTCTACTCCGCGCAGGCTCCCGCCGCCGTCGTCATGGTCCGGCCGCACCATTTCACCGTGAACACGGAGACCGCCGCCGACAACCGCTTCCAGGCGGCGTCGCGGGACGGCGACGACCTCGCGCGCCTCGCCTATGACGAGATCACGGAGACCGCCGCGCTGCTCGAACGCCACGGCGTGACCGTGCACCTGTTCGAGGACGAGGGCACGGAGACGCCGGATTCGGTGTTCCCCAACAACTGGTTCTCCACCCATGCCGGCGGGCATGTGGCGATCTACCCGATGAAGGCGGTGAGCCGCCGGCGGGAGCGCCGGCCCGACGTGATCGAGATGCTGAAGGCGCGCTATCGCGTGCAGGAGGTCGTCGATTACTCGGGGCTGGAGCCGGACGGGCTGTTCCTGGAGGGCACGGGGGCGATGGTGCTCGATCACCTCGACCACATCGCCTATGCCGTCCGCTCCGAACGCACCGACCCGATCATCCTGGAGCGGTTCTGCACCAAGTTCGGCTTCGAGCCGATGGTGTTCTCCGCGAAGGACACGGACGGGCACGACATCTACCACACCAACGTGCTGATGTGCGTGGCGACCGACTTCGCGATGATCGGGCTCGACATGATCGCCGACGCCGCACGGCGGCGCGAGATCGTGGACCGGTTCGAACGCTCCGGCCGGGAGGTGATCCCCCTCGACAACGGGCAGATCGCGGCCTTCGCGGGCAACGCGATCGAGCTGCAGGGGCGCGAAGGGCGGATGCTCGCCCTGTCCCGCACGGCCTTCGAGGCGCTGAGGCCGGACCAGCGGGCCGCGATCGAGGAAAGCGCCCGGCTGCTGCCGCTCGCCATCCCCACCATCGAGCGCGCCGGCGGGTCCGTCCGCTGCACGCTCGCCGGCATCCACCTCACGCCCCGGGACTAGCGGCCGGGGTGGTGTGGTGCGGGTGGTCGGACTCGAACCGACACTCTGTCGCCAGAAGCGGATTTTGAGTCCGCCGCGTCTACCGTTCCGCCACACCCGCGCCCCGCCCTCATAGCCGCCGACGCACGGGGACGAAAGCGGCAAGCTGACCGGATGCCCGGCGCGTGCTAGAAGGCCGCCGTGGGCGTGCCTCTCGACGACAGACAGTTGCAGCGTGACATCGCCGCGATCAACCGGATCGAGGCGGTGCCGCTTATCCTGGAGATCGCCTGCCGCGCCGCCGGGATGGGGTTCGCGGCCGTGGCGCGCGTGACCGAGGATCGCTGGATCGCGTGCAGCCTGCGCGACGAGATCGCCTTCGGCCTGCAGCCGGGCGGGGAGCTGCCGGTCGAGACGACGATCTGCGACGCGATCCGCCGGTCGGGGGCGGAGGTCGTGATCGACGAGGTGGCGGCCGACGACGCCTACTGCGCCCATCCCACGCCGGCCATGTACGGCTTCCAGAGCTACATCTCGGTGCCGATCATCCGCGCCGACGGCCGCTTCTTCGGCACGCTCTGCGCCATCGACCCGCGACCCGCGCGGCTGAAGCAGACGCATGTGCCCGGCCTGTTCCGCCTGCTCGCCGAGCTGATCGCGCGGCATCTGGACGACCAGGACCGCATCTCTGCGACGGAGGTCGCGCTGGACCGCCAGCGCCAGATGACCGAGTTGCAGGAACAGTTCGTTGCCGTGCTCGGCCACGACCTGCGCAACCCGATCGCCTCCATCGGCGCGGGCGTGCGGCTGCTGCGCGCGGGCCCGCCGGCGGACAAGACGCGGACCATCCTGGAGCTGATGCAGTCGACCGTGACGCGCATGACCGAGCTGGTCAGCCGCGTGCTCGATTTCGCGCGCGAGAGGCTGGGCGACGGGCTGCCGGTTGAATTGCAGCCCGACACGGGTCTGGAGGCCGTACTCGCCGCCGTCATCGCCGAGCACCGGGCGACCGCGCCCCACCGCGAGATCGAGGCGCGGCTGGCGGTGCCGGGCACTGTCTGCTGCGATTCCGCGCGCCTCGCGCAACTGCTCGGCAACCTGCTCGACAACGCGCTCACGCACGGGGCGCAGGATCAGCCGGTGCAGGTGGCGGCGGAGTGCCGCGACGGCGGGTTCGAGATCCGCGTGACCAATGCCGGCGACCCGATCCCGCCGGAGGTTACCGCGCGGCTGTTCCAGCCTTATGCGCGTGGCGGGACCAGCCCGGGCGGCCTCGGTCTCGGCCTCTATGTCTCCGCGGCGATCGCGCGCGCCCATGGCGGCACGCTCACTGCCGCGTCGGCGGCGGGGAGGACGAGCTTCACCCTGCGCATGCCGCTGGGCTGACCGGCCGCTTCAGACGCGGCGCTTCGGTCCCTCGCCCGGCTCGCGACCCCTGCCTCCGCACAAGCACCGCGGCGCAAGGTCCCCTCTCCCGCCCGGCGGGAGAGGGAGGGGCCCGCGCTTGCGCGGGAGGGTGAGGGTAAAGGCGAAACGTCTGCGCCGCGCTGGCGGAAGCACCCTCACCCCGGCCCTCTCCCGCAGGGGGGAGAGGGAGTAGGAACACGGCCGTTCCGCGAAGCTATCGCCAGCCGGAGAAGATCGGCATCATGTGCGGGAGCCGGCATCTCCCGCACACCTCACTCACGCCGCCTGTGCCTGCTGCGCGAGGCGCTGGAGGTTGGCGAGCAGTTCGCGCGCGATGCGCACGCGCGCCGCCAGGTCCATCTCGCGCACCATCGCCAGCTTGTGGTCCGGCCGCAGCTTCACCATGCCCTTCTGCGTCGCGAGCCAGGCCACCAGCCCGCCCGGGTTGGAGAAGAGATTGCCGCGGAAGCTGAGCACGATGCCCTTCGGCCCCGCCTCGATCTTCTCGATCCCCGCCTCGCGGCAGATGCGCTTGAGCGTGACGACCTGCAGCAGGTTCTCCACCTCC
>JBBCJT010000049.1:0-62585 GCA_037190665.1 Rhodovastum atsumiense
CCCGTTCAACATGACGATGCAGCCGGCGATCAGCGTGCCATGCGGACTGACGGCGGGCGGCCTGCCGATCGGGTTGCAGATCGTGGGCCCGTCCTATGACGACGCGGCGGTGCTGCGTATCGCGCGCGCTTTCGAGCACGCAGCACCCTTCCCCCGCATCGCCGCCCCGCGCGCCGTGTAGCGGGGCGGCTTCACGCCGCTATCGCGGCGCGCCGGCCCGCACTTCCTGCGGCAATGTCAGCTCGTCAGCCCGACCGGCGAAAGCGATCGGCTTGCGGACGGCCCCAGGTGTTCTTCTGGATATAGAGCGGCATCCGCCGTCCAGTCCGGGGAGTTGACTACCTGCTGCGAAAAGCTGGCCTTCCAAAGAGCGCGTCGGAGTTCTTCATCCGAATGTGTTGGAGCCCAAGCAACGCTACTGAGTCCGACTGCAAGACACGCCACGAAAGTAGGAAGCCCCATTGCCATATCCTCGGCACGGTTCCGGCACATAGGCTCACGCTATTTTGTTGCGATCTCACAACTCAAGATATCTGCAGAGGATCCTGCTGCCGCGAACGCGGCCGAGGAGGGGGCGGAGCCAACTTACAAGGCTAAGCGAGCTTGGCCGCTTGGCCTTGCGGAATGGAGCGCGGTCGCCGCCGCTTCACGGGGAGGCGGCTGGTTCTCCCTCAACGCAGCCGGTAGGCGGCCCTCACGTCGCTAGGGCGCCTTCGAACGGAAATTCATTCAACCAGTCAGAGGCGCAGTTTGCGTAGTCCATAAACACCATCTCTTCCGGCTTGATCCCCGCGGTGGATAGAACCTTGAGTAATTCGCGGCACAGCTGATGCAGCCCGACTTGGTGGCGGCGTTCCGTGCCGCCTTTGTCAGGGAATGGAACCGCCGCGCGGTCGAGGCTGGCGCGCAGGCCGTGGCCCGCGCCCGCGACCTGGAGGCGGTCGAGCGCAAGCTCGCCAACCTCATGGACGCCATCGCCGACGGGTTGAAGGCCGCCAGCCTGCAGCAGAAACTCGACGAGCTGAAGGCGTGCCGCACCACCCTGAAGGCGCAGATGCAAGCCGCCCCCCGCCGCTCCCGCCCTGCATCCCAACCTCGCCCAAGTCTATGCCAGGTGGGTCTCCAGCCTGCGCCGGGCTCTCGATGCCGACGACGGCGCCGAGGTGCTGGAGGCCGTTCGCGCCCTGATCGACACCGTCACCGTCTCCCCGCCGCCGCCGGATCGGCCCGACGGCCCGCCGGAGATCGAACTCGCAGGCAACCTCATCGAGATGCTCAGGACAGGCGGAGCCAACCTCGGCATGGAGGACGTCATCCTCCACGCCTGTCTCTCAGCCGCGCTGGCCAAATCGACAAAAGAGGATGCAGGGGCAGCGCCCCTGCTGGCGTTGGCGGCGGCGCTCCGCGCTGTCGCTACCCCAGCTTGCGCTTCAGCACGTCGTTGACCAGCGCGGGATTCCCCTTTCCGGCCATCGCCTTCATCGTCTGGCCGACGAAGAAGCCGAACAGCTTGTCCTTGCCGCCGCGGTATTCGGCGACCTTGTCGGCATTCGCTTCCAGCACCTTGTCGATCGCGGCCTCGATCGCACCGGTGTCTGTCACCTGCCGCAGCCCCTTCGCCTCGACGATCGCGGCTGGCGGCTGGCCGGTCTCGACCATCGCCTCGAACACTTCCTTGGCGATGCGGCCGTTGATGGTCTTGTCGGCAACCAGATCGAGCAGCCCGCCGAGATCGGCCGCCGAGACCGGCGGGTTCTCGATGCTGCGGCCGAGCCGGTTCATCGCGGCGAAGAAATCGCCCATCAGCAGATTGGCAGCCGCCTTCGCGTCGCGGCCCTTCGCCACCGTCTCGTAGAAATCCGCCGTCGCCTGCTCCGCCACCAGCACGCCGGCGTCATAGGAGGGCAGGCCGTAGTCGCGGACGAAGCGGGCGCGCTTGGCGTCCGGCAGTTCCGGCAGCCCGGACTTCAGCTCCGCGATCCACGCCTCGTCGAGCACCAGCGGCAGCAGGTCCGGATCGGGGAAGTAGCGGTAGTCGTGGGCGTCTTCCTTGCTGCGCATCGGCCGCGTGATGCCACGCGCGGGCTCGAACAGCCGCGTCTCCTGCTCGACCTCGCCGCCGCTTTCCCACACCTCGACCTGCCGGCGCGCTTCCGCCTCGATCGCCTGCATCACGTAGCGGACGGAGTTGACGTTCTTCACCTCGCAGCGCGTGCGGAACCCCTCGCCCGCCTTGCGGACGGAGACGTTCACGTCGGCGCGCATGGAGCCTTCCTCCATGTTGCCGTCGCAGGTGCCGAGATAGCGCAGGATGGTGCGCAGCTTGCGCAGATAGGCGCCGGCTTCCTCCGGCGTGCGCATGTCGGGCTCGGAGACGATTTCCATCAGCGCCACGCCGGCCCGGTTCAGGTCGATGTACGACTTGGTCGGGTTCTGGTCGTGCAGCGACTTGCCGGCATCCTGCTCCAGATGCAGCCGCGTGATGCCGATGATCCGGGTGGACCCGTCCTCCAGCTCGATCTCGATCTCGCCGGTGCCGACGATCGGGTGCTGGTACTGGCTGATCTGATAGCCGGCCGGAAGATCGGCGTAGAAGTAGTTCTTCCGGTCGAAGCGCGACCAGGTGTTGATCTGCGCGTTCAGCCCCAGCCCGGTGCGCACGGCCTGCGCCACGCACTCGCGGTTGATCACCGGCAGCATGCCGGGGAAGGCCGCGTCCACGAAGCTGACCTGGCTGTTGGGCTCGGCGCCGAACTCGGTCGCGGCGCCGGAGAACAGCTTGGCGTTGCTGATGACCTGGGCGTGGACTTCCAGCCCGATCACCAGTTCCCACGCGCCGGTCTTGCCTTCGATCGTGTAGCTCATGCCATCACCGCCGGGCGGGCCGAGAACGCAGCCGCGCGCTCGATCGCCGCACTCACCGCAAACACGCTTTCCTCATCGAACGGCTTGCCAAGAACCTGCAGCCCCAGCGGCAGCCCGTCCGCATTCAATCCCGCCGGCACCGACATGCCCGGGATGCCGGCGAGGTTCGCCGGCACGGTGAACACGTCGTTCAGGTACATCGCGACCGGATCGTCCATCCGCTCGCCCTGCCCGAAGGCGGCCGTGGGGGTGGACGGTGTGACGATCGCGTCCACCTGCCCGAAGGCATCGGTGAAATCCTTCAGGATCAGCGCGCGCACCTTCTGCGCCCGCAGGTAATAGGCATCGTAATACCCGGCCGAGAGCACGTAGGTACCGATCATGACACGCCGCTTCACCTCCGCCCCGAAGCCGGCGGCGCGGGTGCGTTCGTACAGATCGGCCAGATCCTCGCCGTCCACGCGCAGGCCGAAGCGCACGCCGTCATAGCGGGCGAGGTTCGACGACGCCTCCGCCGGGGCGACGATGTAGTAGGTCGGCAGCGCGTACTTCGTGTAAGGCAGCGACACGTCCACGATCTCCGCCCCCGCCTCGCGCAGCCAGTCGAGACCCTGCTTCCACAGCGCCTCGATCTCGTCCGACATGCCGTCGAGCCGATATTCGCGCGGCACGCCGATCCGCATCCCCTTCACGCCGCGACCGCAGGCGGCGGCGAAATCGGGCACGGGCCGGTCGGCCGAGGTGCTGTCCTTGGGATCGAACCCCGCCATCGAGCCGAGCAGGATCGCGCAGTCCTCGACGGTGCGCGCCACCGGCCCCGCCTGATCCAGCGAGGAGGCGAAGGCCACCGTGCCCCAGCGCGAGCAGCGCCCGTAGGTCGGCTTGATGCCGGCGATGCCGCAGAAGGCGGCCGGCTGGCGGATCGATCCGCCGGTGTCGGTCGCGGTCGCCCCCAGCGCCAGCCGCGCGGCCACCGCCGCCGCCGATCCGCCGGAGGACCCACCCGGCACCAGCACCGCGTCCGGGTCCTGCCGCCGCTTCCACGGGTTCTCCACGCCGCCGAAGGCAGAGGTCTCGTTGGAGGACCCCATGGCGAACTCGTCAAGATTCGCCTTGCCGAGGAACACCGCCCCGTCGCGCAGCAGGTTGGCGCTGACGGTGCTCTCATAGGGCGGCACGAACGGGCCGAGGATGTTCGACCCCGCCGTGGTGCGCACGCCCCTGGTGCAGAACAGGTCCTTGATGGCGAGCGGAATGCCGGTGAGCGGGCCGTGCTGCCCCTTCGCCAGCGCCGCGTCGGCCGCACGGGCCTGCTCCATCGCCTGCTCGGCCGTCACGGTGATGTAGGCGTTCAGCCGCTTGTTCAGCCGCCCGATCGCTTCGAGGAAGGCGCCGGTCAGCTCGGCGGAAGTGACCTCGCGCGCGCGCAGCTTCGCGCGCGCCTCGGCCAGGGTGAGGTCCGTGAGGCTCATTCGACGACCTTGGGCACGGTGAAGAAAGCGCCGGCGCGGCCGGGCGCGTTGGCGAGGACCTGATCGGCGATGCCGCCATCGGTGACGACGTCGTCGCGCATGCGCAGGCTCATCTGCGCGGCGCCGGCCAGCGGCTCCACGCCGTCCACGTTGACCTCGTTGAGCTGCTCGATCCAGCCCAGGATGCCGTTCAGCTCGCCTTGCAGCTTCGCGACCTCCGCCTCCTCGACATGGATGCGGGCGAGTCTGGCGATGCGACGGACGGTCGCGGGATCGAGCGACATGACGAAAACCGGTCCTTAGCTGGAAGCGGGCTACATAACGGCCATGGCGGGGGGCGGCAATCGGCGCGGGCGCGGCTATACAGGCGCCCCATGCCCGACACGCTCGACGCCGCCCTCGCCGCCCTGCCCTTCCGCCATCCCGGCCCCGGCGGCGCCGTCGCCGTGCTGCGGGAGGGGGAGGTCGTCGGCGAACGCTGCTGGGGCTGGGCGGATGCGGCGCGGCGCATCCCGTTCACCCGGACCACGCACAGCCTGATCTGCTCCATCACCAAGCAGTTCACCTGCGCGCTGCTGCTGGACCTGTTCCCGGACCCGGATGTGCTGGACGCCGATGCGGCGGCGGCGATGCCGCTGCTGGCGCGCCCGCCCTCGGTCCGCGAGATGTGCCACAACCAGTCCGGGCTGCGGGATTACTGGGCGCTCGCGATGCTCTGCGGCGCGCCCGTGGACCGGCTGTTCGGCGGCGCGGAGGCCGCCTGGCTGATCGGGCGCACCCGCAGCCTGCATTTCGCGCCGGGCACGCGGTACTCCTACGTCAACCAGAACTTCCGCATCGTCTCCGACATCCTCGCCGCCCGCACCGGGCGGCCGTTCGCGGAGCTGCTGCGGACCCGCATCCTCGACCGCGCCGGGATGCCGCACGCCCTGCTGAACCCGGACACGAGCGCGGTCGCCGGCGGCACGATCGGCTACGAGGGCACGCCCGGAGGCGGGTTCTTCCCGGCGCCGAACAACATCGTCTGGACCGGCGATGCCGGGCTCGCGGCCACGCTGGAGGACATGATCGCGTGGGAGCGCTTCATCGACGCCACGCGCGACGACGCCGAAGGGCTGTACCGCCGCCTGTCCGCCTCCACGCGCTTCCGGGACGACACGCCGGCCCCCTACGGCTTCGGCGTGCGCCGCGACCGGATGGCGGGGCGCGAGATCACCTGCCACAGCGGCGGCCTGCGCGGCTGGCGCAGCATCCGCCTCAACGCGCCGGCCGAGCGGGTCTCGGTTGTGGTGCTGTTCAACCACATGGCCGACCCGCGCCCGGCGGCGGAGGCGCTGTTCCGCGCCGCGCTCGGCATCGAGGCGGAGACGCCCGCGCCCACCACGCCCGGCGAACCGTGGTCCGGACGGTTCGTGGAGGCGGAGACCGGGCTCGCCACGCGGCTGGAACCGCTGCCGGACGGAAAACTGCGCCTGCACTACGGCCTGTCGCCCGAGACGCTCTCGCCCGCCGGCCCGGACAGCTACGCGGGCAACGGCACGGTGCTGGTCCGCGAGCCGGGCGGGCTGCGGCTGCGGCGGGTGACGGAGAACCTGTCCGCGCCGCTGCTGCCCTGCGAGGGGCCGGCCGCCACGGACATCGAGGGCACGTGGCACAACGCCGAACTGGACGCGACGCTGACCGTCGCCGCCTCGGGGGGCGTGTTCTACGCCGCCTTCTCCGGCGCGCTGGGCGAGGGCGAGATGCTGGCGCTGGTGCCGCACGGGGACGATGTGTGGCTGTTCCCCTGCCCCCGTGCGCTGGATTTCGGCGCGCCGGGGGACTGGACGCTGGCTTTCCGGCGCGACGGGGCGGGCCGGATCGCGGGCGTGCAGGTCGGCTGCTGGCTCGCGCGCGACGTGGTCTTCATCGCGCGCTGAGGCAGGCTCCGCATCGCCGCATCAGGTCACATCGCTCACCGCGTATTCCGCGCTCAGGAAGTCGAGCAGCGTGCGGATCGAGGGCAGCAGGCCGCGCCGCGTCGGGAACACGGCGTGGATGATGCCGGTGCGCGGCGACCAGTCCGGCAGCAGGTCGAGCAACCTGCCGGCGGCGATATCCTCCCGCGCCACGAAAGTCGGAAGCCGGCAGATGCCGACGCCCCGCAAGGCCGCCAGCCGCAGCGCCACCATGTCCTCCGTCACCAGCCGCGGGTGGTGCCGGATCACGGCCGTCGCCCCGTCGGGTCCCTCCAGCCGCCATTCATGCTCGAGCCGGCCCGGCTCCCAGGCGAGGCTCGGCAGGCCGGACAGGTCGGCCGGGCGCAGGGGGGCGGCGAGATGGCTCACCAATCCCGGGCTCGCGACGATGCGCTGCGGACTATCCGCGAGCTTGCGCACGACAAGGTCGCTGTCCTCCAGCGGCGGGAAGCGCACGCGGATGGCGAGGTCGAAGCCCTCGTGGATCACGTCCACGCGGCGGTTGGTGCTCTCCAGCAGCACCTCGACCTTCGGGCATTGCTCCATGAAGCGGGCGACCATGCCGGCGAGCTGGAAGTAGATCACCGAGGACGGCGCGCTCACCCGCACGATGCCCTGCGGCTCGGCGCGCATGCGGTCGATCACCTCCTGCGCCGCCCGCGCCTCCACCAGCATCGCGACGCAGTGCCTGTGGTACTCGCGGCCGATCTCGGTGACCGCGAACCGCCGCGTGGAACGGTGGATCAGGCGCACGCCCAGCCGTTCCTCCAGCAGGCCGATGCGGCGGCTGAGACGGGAGCGCGGCATGCCGAGCGCGCGGGCGGCGGCGGCGAAGCCGTTCCGGTCCACCACCTCGGCGAAGAAGCCCAGGTCGTTCAGGTCCTGCATCTGCGCTGATTGTCCTGATTTCAGGACAGTGTAGCGCCGATCCGACGTCTACAGCGAGATTTGTCGCGTCCGTATCTACCGTCCAACGCAAAGGCCGTCAGACGGCCGGCGACAAGGAGACGGATCATGAGGAAGATTCTCGGGGTCTACAGCGCGCCCCGCCCGCACTGGGTGGGTGACGGTTTTCCCGTCCGTTCGCTGTTCTCGCACATGAGCCACGGCGACCACGTCAGCCCGTTCCTCCTGCTGGACTACGCGGGCCCGGCCGAGTTCCCCCCGGCGGACCGGCCGCGCGGCGTGGACACCCACCCGCATCGCGGCTTCGAGACGGTGACCATCGTCTACCAGGGCGAGGTCGAGCACCGTGACTCGACCGGCCAGGGCGGCGTGATCGGCCCGGGTGACGTGCAGTGGATGACGGCGGCGGGCGGGATCCTCCATCAGGAATTCCACTCCCGCGCCTTCACCCGCACCGGCGGGACGCTGGAGATGGTGCAGCTCTGGGTGAACCTGCCGGCGAAGGACAAGAACGCCGCGCCCGGCTACCAGACGCTGCTCGACCGCGACATTCCGGCGGTCGCCCTGCCCGAAGGCGCCGGCACGCTGCGCGTGATCGCCGGCGCGCATGAGGACCATCGCGGCCCCGCCCGCACCTTCACGCCGATCAACGTGTGGGACGTGCGGCTGAGGCGCGACGGCACGGCGACGCTCGACGTGCCGGAGGGTCACAGCGTCGCGGTGTTGGTTCTGAAGGGCACGGTGCAGGTGAACGGCGACGCGATCGTTCGCGAAGCCCAGTTCGCCCTGCTGGACCGCGAGGACGGCGAGATCGCGCTGGAGGCGAACGGCGACGCCTCGGTGCTGGTCCTGACCGGGCTGCCGATCGACGAGCCGGTCGTGATGTACGGCCCGTTCGTGATGAACACCGAAGCCGAGATCCGCGACGCCATGGCGGATTTCCAGGGCGGACGCTTCGGCACGCTCGAATCCGTGTCCGCCGAACGCTGACGCGCGCACGCGGCGGCGGGGCCCCGGCGCCGCTTCTGCATCCATCCCCAATCACAAGGAGCGGAACGATGACCAAGTCCTATACGCGGCTGGACAAGGATCAGGCCGCCGTGCTGCTGGTCGACCATCAGGCCGGCCTGCTCTCGCTGGTCCGCGACATCGAGCCGGACCGGTTCAAGAACAACGTCCTCGCGCTGGCGGACCTCGCGAAATACTTCCGCCTGCCGACGATCCTGACCACCAGCTTCGAGGACGGGCCGAACGGACCGCTGGTGCCGGAGCTGAAGCAGACCTTCCCCGACGCACCCTTCATCCCGCGCCCCGGCCAGATCAACGCCTGGGACAACCCGGACTTCGTCAAGGCCGTGAAGGCGACGGGCCGCAGGCAGCTTCTCATCGCCGGCGTCGTCACCGAGGTCTGCGTCGCCTTCCCCGCGCTGTCCGCGATCGCCGAGGGGTATGACGTGTTCGTGGTGACCGACGCCTCGGGCACGTTCAACGAGATCACGCGCCATTCCGCCTGGAACCGCATGGCGGAGGCCGGCGCGCAGCTCATGACGTGGTTCGGCGTCGCCTGCGAGCTGCACCGCGACTGGCGCAACGATGTCGAGGGGCTGGGCGCGCTGTTCTCCAGCCATATCCCCGACTACCGCAACCTCATCACCAGCCACACCACCAGCAAGCCGGCGAAGTAATCGCCGGCGCGCACGGGAAGGATTGTGCCATGCCTGCCTTCGCCAACATCGCCAACCTGAACGGGCAGAAGCCCGTGCTCGACGCCGATGACGCGGTGATGCTGCTGATCGATCACCAGAGCGGGCTGTTCCAGACCGTCGGCGACATGCCGATGCCGGAGCTGCGGTCACGCGCGGCGGCGCTGGCGAAGATCGCATCGCTCTGCGACATCCCCGTCATCACCACCGCGTCGGTCCCCCAGGGACCGAACGGCCCGCTGATCCCGGAAATCCACGCCAATGCGCCGCACGCGAAGTACGTCGCACGGCGCGGGGAGATCAACGCGTGGGACAATCCGGACTTCGTCGCCGCCGTGAAGGCGACGGGGCGCCGCACGCTGATCATCGCCGGCACCATCACCAGCGTCTGCATGGCGTTCCCCGCCATCGCGGCGGTGCATGAAGGCTACAAGGTGTTCGCGGTGATCGACGCATCGGGCACCTACTCCAAGATGGCGCAGGAGATCACCCTGGCCCGCGTGGTTCAGGCCGGCGTGATCCCGATGGACACGGCCGCGGTCGCGTCCGAGCTGCAGAAGACGTGGAACCGGCCGGACGCGAAGGAGTGGGCGGAAGTCTACACGAAGATCTTCCCGCCCTATGCGCTGCTGATCGAGAGCTACGCGAAGGCGCAGGAAGTGGTGACCAACCACGAGCAGCTCGACTCGCAGCGGGCCTGAGGCGGACGATATCCCGTGGCGGGCATGTCCCGCCACGGGCACCGCAAGACGCCGCCTGCTGCCTGCTGTAAGGGATCACCATCATCCCTGCCCGACCCGTACATCGTGAGCCTTCTCGACCTGCCCGACCTGTTCACCGCCCTGCCCCGCGGATCGCGACTGCTGGGCATCGACCCCGGCCGGCGGCGCATCGGCCTCGCCCTTTCCGATGCCAGCCTGCGCCTCGCCGGGCCCTACGCGACGCTCGCGCGCGTGAAGCTGAGGCAGAACGCGGCCGAGATCGCGGCCATCGCGCGGAAGGAGGAAGCCGGCGGGCTGGTCGTCGGCCTGCCGCTGGAGATGGACGGTACGTTCGGCCCGGCTGCGCAGGCGGCGCGCGACTGGGCGCTGGCGCTGAGCGAGGCCACCGGCCTGCCGGCGGCGATGCAGGACGAGCGCATGACCACCGCCGAGAGCGAGGCCGCGATGCTCGCCGCCGATGTCAGCCGCGCGCGGCGGGCGGAGATGCGCGACCGCCTCGCTGCTGCCGCCATCCTGCAGGCGGCGCTGGACCGCATGGGGTGACAGGCCGCGCGGCCCGCCGCATCCTTCCGGCCTCGCCACCACGGAAACGTCCATGATCCACGAACTGCGCATCTACCACTGCGTCCCCGGCCGCCTGCCCGCCCTGCTGAAGCGGTTCGAGACCGCGACGCTGGCGATCTGGGAACGGCACGGCATCCGCCAGGCCGGGTTCTGGACGGTCGCCATCGGCGAGTCGAACCACGACCTCTACTATCTGCTCGCCTGGGAATCGCTGGCCGAGCGCGACCAGAAGTGGGGCGCGTTCATGAAGGACCCCGAGTGGATGGAAAAGCGGGCCGCCTCCGAGCGCGACGGCCCGATCCTGACGCACGTGACCAACATGATCCTGCAGCCGACGGCGTTCTCGTCGGTGAAGTGAAAGCGCGGGGCGCAGCGCCCCGCGTCTTCCTCAGCCCGCCTTCTCCATGCCCCAGAAGAACTGCACCGGCGCGGCGATCATGCCTTTCAGCGCGCGCCGGTAGGCCATCGGCTGCTCCACCGATCCGGTGGGCACGAAGGGCACCACCTCGAAGGCGCGTTCCTGCATCGCGGCGGCAAGCCGCTTCTGCTCCGCCGCATCGCTGGTGGCGAGCCACTTGTCGCGCAGCGCCTCGATCTCCGCATCCTCCGGCCAGCCCAGCCAGGCGGCCGTCCCGTTGGTGCGCAGCAGCGGGTTGATCGCCGGGTTGGTCAGGTCCGCACCGGACCACAGCGTGTGGAACACCGACCACCCGCCCTGATCGACCGGGCCGCGGTTGTTGCGGCGGGAGACGAAGGTCGCCCAGTCGGTGGTGATGAAATCCACGTTCATGCCCAGCGCCTTGAACAGCGCCTCGCTGACCTGCGACTGGTTGTAGGCGATGGGCTGGTCGGCGGGGGCGAGCAGCACGACCTTCTCGCCCGCGTAACCCGCTTCCTTCAGCATCTGCTTCGCGCGCTCGATGCTGTTGCCGAGCGCAGCGCCGCCGGCGTCGGAGGCAAGCGGGGTGTCGCAGGTGAAGAAGGACTTGCAGGCGGAATAGTACTCCGGCTCGCCCGCCACCGCCTGCATGTAGTCATCCTGGTTCACCGCCATCATCACCGCGCGACGGATCGCCGGGTTATTGAAAGGCGGCTGCAGGTGGTTGAAGCGCATCAGCAGCTTGAACCCGAGCGGCACGTTCATCAGCGCGATGTTGCGGTCGCGCTTCAGCACCGGCAGCAGGTCCACCGGCGGCTGCTCCCACCAGTCGATCTCGCCCTGGCGCATCGCGCCGGCGGCCGCGGGCGCTTCGGTGATGCCCAGCCACTCGATGCGATCGAGCTTCGCGATCTTCGCACCGGCCGCCCAGGAGTTCGGCTCCTCGCGCGGCCTGTAGGCGGGGTTGCGCTCATAGGCCGCCTTCTGGCCCGGGTTCCATTCGCCGGGCAGGAAGCGCCACGGGCCGGATCCCATCGCATCGGTGATCGGCCGCGACGGATCGGTCGCGGCGATGCGTTCCGGCATGACGAAGCAGACATTGGAGGACAGCTTGCCCAGCGCCTCCGCCATCACCGGGAACGGCCGCTTGAGGCGGATGGTGAAGGTGCGCGCGTCCTTCGCCTCGTAGCCCTCCACCGCCTGGCCCATGGTCTGGCCGAAGGCGTCGCGCGCCGACCAGCGCTTCACCGAGGCGATGCAGTCCGCACTGGTGACCGGGCTGCCGTCATGGAAGGCGAGCCCGTCACGCAGCGCGAAGGTCCAGGCGAGCTGGTCGGGCGCCGTCTCCCAATGCGCCACCATCTGCGGCTGCGCCTTCAGGTTCTCGTCCGTGCCGAACAGCGTGTCGTAGACGAGGTAGCCGTGGTTGCGGATGACGTAGCTGGTGGCGACGATCGGATCGAGCGCCGGCAGCGGGGTGGACGGCACGAAGCGCAGCACCTGCCCGGGCTGTGCGCGTGCCGGGCGGAAGCCCGTGGCGAGCGCGGCTCCGGCGGCGCCGGCAAGGAAATGGCGGCGTGCGATGGTCATGATGGTTCTGCCCCTTTCGTCTCGGGTGGCAGGCGTGTCCCTGTGGCGTCGTTGAAGGCGAACCGGCGCGGGTCGTTGCCCGCGCCGGGAAGGCCGCTCAGGCGGCGAGCTTGAGGTCCGCCGGCAGCGTCGGCCGCGTCGCGAGCGCCTTGGCCATCAGGGCCTCGACCTCCTTGCGATCGGCTTCCGGTAGCGCGAGGCGCGGCGGGCGGGTCAGCGCGGAACCGCGGCCCATGATCGCCTCGCACAGCTTGATGCACTGCACGAGGTCCGGCCGCGCATCGAGGTGCAGCAGCGGCATGAACCAGTCGTACAGCTCGCGCGCCTCCGCATAGCGGCCGGCGGCGGCAAGGCGGAACAGCGCCTCGCCTTCCTGCGGGAAGGCGTTGGACATGCCGGAGACCCAGCCGACCGCGCCCAACATGATGCTCTCGACCACGGTGTCGTCGAGGCCGGCGAACAGGGTGAAGCGGTCGCCGACCATGTTGCGCAGGTCGGTGAAGGCGCGCGTGTCGCCGGAGGAGTCCTTGAACGCCTGGATGGTCTCGACATCGGCCAGCGAGGCCAGGATGTCGGGCGTGACCGCGTTCTTGTAGATGGGCGGGTTGTTGTAGACCATCAGCGGCACGTCGATCGCCCCGCCGACGCCGCGGTAATGCGCCGCTGTCTCATGCGGGCGGGCGGAATAGACCAGCGCGGGCATCACCATCACGCCGTCCACGCCTGCCTTCTGCGCCGCCTTCGCGGTGTCGATGGCGAAGGCGGTGGTGTACTCGGCCACGCCCGCAACCACCGGCACCTTGCCCTTGGCCACGTCCACCGCAGCCTCGATCACCTGGATCTTCTCGGCGGCGGTCAGCGAGCAGTTCTCGCCCACCGTGCCGCAGACCACGAGGCCGGAGACGCCGTCGCGGACGAGGCCGGCGATCACCTTCCGCGTCGCCTCGACATCCAGCGAGAAATCGTCACGGAACTGGGTCGTCACGGCCGGGAACACACCCCGCCAGGTCACTTTCTGCGCCATTGCCTTGCTGCTCCTCCGGTGGTCGTTGTCCGGGGAAGTAAATTTATAAATTGCGTGAGTCAACCGAAATTTATAAATTCTGCCGCGCACGGCGGAAATGAGTCGGACGATGGGCGAGGCAGACGCTCCCTCGCGGACGAAGGGGCACAAGACGGTGACGGGCGCGGTGGCGGCGGAAATCCGCCGGCGCATACTCGATGGCAGCTACCGCACCGGCATGAAGCTGGCGCAGGACATGATCGCCGCCGAACTGGGCGTCAGCCGCATTCCGGTGCGGGAGGCGCTGTTCCAGCTCGATGCCGAGGGACTGGTGACGATCGAGCCCCAGCGCGGCGCCAGCGTCTCCCCCCTCTCCGCCGAGCGGATGATCGAGACGCTGGAGATGCGGGCGATCCTGGAGCCCTACCTGCTCCGCCATTCGGCGCCGAACCTGACCGAGGCGGATCATGCGGCGCTGTCGGCGCTCCTCGCCGACTACGCGGAGGCGATCGAGACCGGCGCGGTCGACCGATGGGGCGAGCTGAACACCGCCTTCCACCTCGGCCTGTACGCCCGCGCGAACCGGCCGCGTGCGCTGGCCACCGTCACCACGCTGCTGCGCGAGTCCGACCGCTACACGCGCGTGCAGCTCTCCGCGAGCGCGGAGTACCAGCGCCGCGCGCAGGCCGAGCACGAGACGCTGCTACGCCTGTGCCGCGATGGCGAGATCGAGGAAGCCGCGAGGCTGATGCAGGCGCACATCCTGCACGTCTCCGATACGCTCGCCGCGGTACTGGCGGACTAGGCCGATGCCTGGCCCCTGCGCCGGGCCGACACGCGATTGAGGGCGCCGGGAACCGAAGCCCGGCGCCAATGAACGCCTGATGACTGAACCGCAGCACAAAGGTGCAGAGATGGCCTCTCTATCACGGCGTCAACTGGGTGGCGTGCTGGGTCTCGGCGCGGCCGCATGGCACGTCGCGGGCGCCAGCGCGCAGGCGCGCAATGTCCTCCGCTTCGTGCCACATGCGGATCTGCAATCGCTCGACCCGCTCGGCTCCAGCGCGAACATCATCAAGATGCACGGCTACATGGTCTACGACACGCTGTTCGGGCTCGACGAGAAATTCGAACCGCAGCCGCAGATGGTGGAGAGCCATACGCTTTCCGACGACCGCCTCACCTGGCGCTTCGTGCTGCGGCCGGGCCTGAAATTCCATGATGGCGAGGCGGTGACGGCGGAGGACTGCGTCGCCTCCATCCGTCGCTGGGGCCAGCGGGATTCCACCGGTCAGCTCATGATGCGCATGACGCGCGAGCTGGTCGCCATCGACGACCGCACCTTCGAGCTGCGGCTGACCTCTCCTTTCGGGCTGGTGCTGGAATCCTTCGCCAAGGCGGTCTCCTCCGTCCTGTTCATCATGCCCAGGCGCATCGCGCAGACCGACGCCTTCACCGCGATCACCGATCCGGTCGGCTCGGGCCCGTTCCGCTTCGTGCGCGGCGAGTGGGATGCGGGGGCGAAGGTCGTCTACGAGAAGTTCGAGGGCTACGTGCCGCGCGCCGAACCGGCGTCGGCCTTCGCCGGCGGCAAGGTGGTGCATGTCGATCGCGTCGAGTGGATTTCGATGCGCGACCAGCAGACCGCGCTCGGCAGCCTGCGCAGCGGCGCGATCGACTATTGGGAGGCGCCGCTGATGGACGTGCTGCCGGCGCTGCAGGGCGTGCGCAACGTGCGCACGCGCGTCACCAACAAGCTCGGCACCCAGGGCCAGATCTACTTCAACCACGTCCAGCCGCCCTTCGATAACGTGAAGGCGCGGCAGGCGATGTTCTGGCTGGTGAAGCAGGAGGACTATCTACAGGCGGTGAACGGCAATCCGGATTATTTCCGCACCTGCCCGTCCTTCTTCGCCTGCGGCACGCCGATGGAGAACGACGTCGCCGCCGAGCCGCTGAAGAACCCCGATCCGTCCCGCGCCCGCGCGCTGTTCCAGGAAGCCGGGTGGGATTTCACCAGACCCATCGTCGTGCTCGACCCCGTGGACGAGACCTTCGCCCATCCGATGACGCTGGTCACCGCACAGGCGATGCGCGACATCGGCCTCGCGGTGGACGTGCAGGCGATCGATTGGGCAACGCTGCTGCAGCGGCGCAACTCCACCGGCCCGGTCAGCCAGGGCGGATGGAACCTGCTGCACAGCTATAATTCGGCGGTGGGCATGTCCACGCCGGTCTGGAGCGTCGCCTACTCCGGCGCCTGCGAGAAGGGCCTGTTCGGCTGGCCCTGCGATCAGGAGATCGAGGAACTGCGCCTCAAATGGGCGCTGGCCGAAGGCACGGCGGCGAAGCTGGAAGTCGCCAAGGCGTATCAGAAGCGTGCCTTCGAGACCGGCCATCACGTGCCGCTCGGCCAGTGGAACTCCTATGTCGCGCACAGGGCACAGATCGACGGCGTGCTGAACGCGCTCGACATCGCCGTGTTCTGGAACCTGACGAAGCAGGGCTGATCGCAGTGAACACCGCAAACGCCCGCCTGCTGCCGTTCGACGCCGCCGAGTTCGCGCGCCGCCATGCCGGTCTTCTCGCCGGCATGAAGGCGCGCGGCCTCGATGCCGTGATCCTCAATGCCAGCGAGAACATCTTCTACCTCACCGGCTTCGGCTCCCTCGCCTACGGCACCACCGCACTGCTGGTCGGCGCGGACGGGACCGGCGTGTGGGTCATCCGGCGCACCGAGCTCAGCAACATCGCCGCGCTGAACGCGGAGCTGTGGGCCAAGGACGGGGTCGGCGTGGCCGATGGCGAGGATTTCGGCGCCACGCTGCGCCGCACGCTCGCCGAACGCTGGCCCGCGGCGCGGCGGATCGGCATCGAACTCGGCACCATCAAGGCGAGTCTCGCTTCCTTCGTCGGCATCACCGCCGGCAGCGAATGGGTGAATGTCAGCGGGATGGTGGAAACACTCCGGCGGGTGAAGAGCGCGCCGGAGATCGCGCTGTTGAAGCAGGCGGGCCACATCGTCGCCGCCGGCTGCCGCGACGGCTACGAGGCGTTGCGCCCCGGCATGACGGACACGCAGCTTGCGGCCGTGGTCACGGAGAGCCTGATCCGCCACGGCTCCGACCGGATCGCGCAGATGCCCAATGTCTGCGCCGGCCCGCGCACGGCGCGCGCCCATGTCACCTGGTGCGGTGCCGTCATCCAGCCGGGCGAGGTGGTGAACATCGAACCCGCGGCCTGTGTCCTCGACTATCACACGCCGGTCTACCGGATGTACTCGCTCGGCGAGCCGCCGGCAGAGGCGCGGCGGCTGTTCGCGGTCTGCAAGGATGCGCTCGACACCGGCTATGCCACGGTACGGCCGGGCATGACCTCGCACGACGCCGCCCGCTGCTTCGAGACGGTGATCGAGAAGGCAGGCCTCGCCGAGTTCATGGTCACGCGCCCCGCCTACAGCATCGGCTGCGCCTTCCCTCCCGGCTGGGGCGAGGACGATGTCGCCGCGATCCGCCGGGACAGCGACATGGTGCTGGAGGCCGGCATGTGCTTCCACGTCGTGCCCTGCCTGTACCGCCCCGGCCTGGGCTGCATCGCGGCCAGCATGCCCTCGGTGCTGACCGCGGAGGGCTTCCAGCCGCTGTGCGACGATGAGGTGGTCTGGGGCGTCCGCTGAGCGCGACCGGAGCCGGCGGGCCGCTTCCCACGGGAGGCGGCAATAGACACGGTCAGCCTCGTGGATTAGAAAATCTCCGTCCTATGGAGGTAAAAATGCCGGACGGAACGATCACGCGCGAGGCGGCGAAGTGGCGGACCACGGGGATCAAGGTGGTCCGCGCCGCGCAGAAGAGCAGCGACACCCCGGAAACGGTGGGCATGGGCCGTCAGGTCGCCATCAGCGGCCAGCGGTCCGGCTCCACCCGGCTGTGGGCCGGCACCAACCTGATCAAGCCCGGTGCCAAGACCGGCCCGCATCATCACGGCGAGCTGGAAAGCGTGATCTACGTGATCCGCGGCCACGCGCTGATGCGCTGGGGGGATCGGCTGGAGTTCATCACCAAGGCCGGCCCGGGGGATTTCCTGCTGGTGCCCCCCTTCTTGCCGCATCAGGAACTGAACGCGTCCGACACCGAGGAACTGCACTGCGCGCTGGTGCGCAGCGGTACCGAGGAACTGGTGGTGAACCTCGATCTCGCGGACGTCGAGCCCGAGCCCGAGTGGATCCTGACGTTCTGACGCCGGTCCCGCCCCCTCACCGGGGCGGGCCTTTCCCGCCTCGGGCGAAAGGGCTGCTACCTGCTGACGCAGCGCGCCTCGATCGCGGCCACGCCGGGCGCGGCGCCCTCCAGCGACATCCAGTGGCTGTTCTCTCCGCCGACACCGATCAGCAGCATCTCGCCGCGCAGCACGTCCAGCAAGGGCGATGGCAGCGGCGTGGTGGCCAGCAGCACCAGTTCGTCGTCCAGTTCCTGCCGCTCCGCCCGCATCGGGATCACGAAGCGGGTGCTTTGCGAGGCGAATGTCACTGGCGCGGCCATGCCTTCCGGCACCCGGTCGCGGTCGTACCGCAGGCGGATGTTCAGCCGGCCGCTTCCCGCATCGCAGCCCATGAACAGCGTCTGGTTATCGGTATCAGGCACCTCGTAGGCGAGGACCACGCCCGCCGATGACTGGCGGACCTGCCATTCCGGCTCCCGCGGCCCGGCGGACAGGGCCGGCGGCGGCATCAGGGTGGCCATGGCGAGGCCGGCAGCGGTCAGCAAGGGTCTCAGGCGCATCTGATCTCTCGGATATGGAATGACAGGCTCAGGCGATGGCCGGTACCCGAGCGGGCCGGCCGGCATTCAACCGGACGCGGGCGCGCACCGCCTCTGGAGGGCCGCGGCCGTCAGCTCGGCGCCGAGCAGGGACACGAAACTATCCTCGCCGCCAACGCTCACCCGCAGCGTGATCCCACGTAGCATGCGTATCTCGTTCATGGTCAGAGTCGCCGTTCCGCCCAGCACGGTCCGGTCCTCGCCCTCCAGCCGTTCCGCGACCATCGGCACCACGACGCTTCCGCCTTCGGAGGCGAAGGTGACGGACGCGCCCACACCCGCCGGCACCCGCGCGCCGAGCTGCCGGATCCGCATGTAAATCCGCCCGCTGTCGGCGTCGCAATTCAGCAACAGCGACTGGGCAGCGGGATCGGCCGCCTCGTAGGCGACGACGACGCCCTCAGGCGATTCGCCGATCCGCCACTTCACGGTTTCCGCGACCACCTCGCTGGACGGCAGCCGCGTCAGACCGGCCAGCGCCGGAGGCGGGACCGCCTGGCCGGCAAGCATCAGGCCAGCGGTCAGCAGCAATGTCGGGCGCATGCGATATCCCGGATGTCGGCAAATGGCGGAGCTGATCGAATCTGGCCCGTCTAGAGCCGTTCCGCCGCCCTGTCATCGCGCCCGGACCACACCCCGCCCATTCCCGCCGGTCATGCGCCCAGCCGGCTTTCGCGATGCCGCGCGTGCCCCTATGGTCCCGGCCTCGTGCGCTATCCTCATAAACACCTGCTCGCCATCGAAGGCCTTCACCCGCACGAGATCGGGCATCTGCTCGACCTCGCGGAGAGCTATGTGCTGCTCAACCGCCAGGGAAAGACCCAGCGGGACGTGCTGCGCGGCCGCACGCTGATCAACCTGTTCTTCGAGGACTCCACCCGCACCCGCACCTCCTTCGAGATCGCGGGCAAGCGGCTGGGCGCGGACGTGATCAACATGTCCGTCTCCACCTCCTCGGTGAACAAGGGCGAGACGCTGCTGGACACTGCCTGGACGCTGAACGCGATGAACACCGACCTGCTCGTGGTCCGCCACGACCAGTCCGGCGCGCCAAACCTGCTCGCGCAGAAGGTGGACGCCGCGGTGATCAACGCCGGCGACGGCACGCACGAGCACCCCACCCAGGCGCTGCTGGACGCGCTGACCATCCGCCGCCGCAAGGGCCGGCTGGAGGGGCTGACGGTCGCGATCTGCGGCGACATCGCCCATTCGCGGGTCGCGCGGTCGAACATCCACCTGCTGACGACGATGGGATCGACCGTGCGCGTGGTCGGTCCGCCGACGCTGATCCCGGCCGATGCCGCGCGGCTGGGGGTGGAAGTGCACCACGACATGGCCACCGGCCTCGCCGGCGTCGACGTGGTGATGATGCTGCGCCTCCAGAAGGAACGGATGGCCCGCGGCCTCGTCCCCTCCCCGCGCGAGTTCTTCCGCTTCTACGGGCTGGACCGGGAAAAGCTCGCCCGCGCGAAGCCGGACGCGATGGTGATGCATCCGGGGCCGATGAACCGCGGCGTGGAGATCGACTCTGCCGTGGCCGACGATCCGGCGCGCTCGGTGATCGCCGAGCAGGTGGAGATGGGTGTCGCGGTCCGCATGGCGGTGCTGGACACGCTGAACCGGAACTGGCTGCACAACGATGTCTGACCTGCTGATCGCCAATGTCCGCCTGCTGGATCCGGCAGGCGGACTCGACGCCGCCGGCGCGTTGCTGGTCCGCGACGGTCGGATCGCCGATTTCGGCGCGAATCTCGGCCGGCCGGACGGGGCGGAGACCGTCGATGGCGGTGGCGCCGTGCTGTGCCCGGGGCTGGTGGACATGCGCGCGAGCCTCGGCGAGCCGGGCGCGGAGTACCGCGAGACCATCGCCTCCGCCGCCGAAGCCGCCGCCTCATCAGGGATCACCACCGTCGCCGCCCTGCCGGACAACCAACCGGCCACGGACGATCCCGCGCTGGTGCGGCTGCTGCGCGCCCGCGGCGAGGAGACGGGCAGCCTCGCCATCGTGCCCTACGGCGCCGTCACGCGTGGCTGCCGGGGCGAGGAACTGGCCGAACTCGGCCTGCTGCACGAGGCCGGCGCGGCCGCCTTCACCGACGGCGCCCGCGCGATCGGCAACGCGCGCACCATGCGCCTCGCGCTGTCCTATGCGCGCAGCTTCGATGCGATGATCGTGCAGCATCCGGAGGAGCCGAGCCTCGCCGCCGGCGGGGCCGCGACGGAGGGCGAACTCGCGACACGGCTCGGGCTGCCCGCGATCCCGTCCGCTGCCGAGGCGATGATCGTCGCCCGCGACATCCGGCTCGCGCAGCTTACCGGGGGCCATGTCCACTTCGCCCATGTCAGCACCGCCGAGGCGCTGGCGCTGATCCGCGCGGCGAAGGCCGATGGCGTGCGCGTCACCTGCGACACGGCACCGCCCTATTTCGACCTGAACGAAACGGCGATCGGCGATTTCCGCAGCTACGCCAAACTGTCGCCGCCGCTGCGCACGGAGGAGGACCGCCGCGCCGTCGCCGCCGCCCTCATCGACGGCACGGTCGATGCCATCGCCTCCGACCACCAGCCGCGCGACCCGGACGACAAGCGCCTGCCCTTCGCCCAGGCCTCCGCCGGCGGGGCCGGGCTCGCCACGCTGCTCGCGGTCACGCTGGCCCAGGTCCACAACGGCACCGTCACCCTACCCCGCGCCATCGACCTGCTGACCGCCGCCCCCGCGCGCCTGCTCGGGGTGGCAGCCGGGCGGATCGAGAAGGGTGCGGCCGCCGATCTGTGCCTGTTCCACCCCGAGCGCGCCTGGAAGGTCGAGGCTGGGGAGCTGCCGGGCAAGGCGCAGAACACGCCCTTCGACGGCCGGGCGCTGGAAGGCCGCGTGCTCGGCACGTGGAAGGCCGGGCGGCGCGTGTTCGGATGATGCCGGTGGCTGCGTTGACAGTCGTGGCCGGGCTGATCGGGCTCGGCTACCTCTGCGGCTCCATCCCTTTCGGCCTGCTGCTCACGCGCGCGGCCGGGATGGGCGATATCCGCAGCATCGGCTCGGGCAATATCGGCGCGACCAACGTGCTGCGCACCGGCAACCGCAAGATCGCGGCGGCGACGCTTGTCCTCGATGCGGCGAAGGGCGCGGCCGCGGTGCTGCTGGCCGGGATGCTGTTCTCGCCGCGCCTCGCCCTCTGGGCCGGGTTCGGCGCGGTGCTGGGGCATCTCTACCCGGTCTGGCTCGGCTTCAAGGGCGGCAAGGGGATGGCGACTTCGCTCGGCGTCTACCTGGCCGCGAGCCCGCTGATCGGCCTGCTGTGCTGCGCCATCTGGCTGGTGGTGGCGAAGCTGACGCGCATCTCGTCGGCCAGCTCGCTGATCGCGATCGGCGCCGCGCCGCTGCTGTTCTGGCTGCTCTATGACAGCTACCTGGCGATGCTGGCGCTCGCCATCACGGCCCTCGTCCTCTTCGCCCATCGCAGCAACATCTCGCGGCTGATCGCGGGCACGGAGCCGCGCATCGGCGAGGGGAAGTGAGCGCGGAGCACGACCGGCTCCGCCTCGCCCGCACCGAAGGCGTCGGACCGGTCACATGGCGGCGGCTGATCCGCCGCTTCGGCTCCGCTAGCGAAGCCCTGCGCGCCTGGCCGGACCTCGCGCGGCAGGCCGGCAAGGCCCCGCCCGCCATCCCCTCCGCCGCCGCCATGACGCGCGAGATCGACGCGCTGGCGAAGATGGGCGGCCGCTTCCTGTTCGCCGACGCGCCGGACTACCCGCCCCTGCTCGCGCTCGCCGATCCTCCGCCGCCCGCCATCGCCGTGCTGGGCGATCCGTCGGTGTTCGCGGCGCGTTCGGTGGCGCTGGTCGGCGCACGCAACGCGAGCCTCAACGGCCGGCGCATCGCCGAGCAGATGGCCGAGGCGCTGGCCGAAGCCGGGATCGCCGTCATCTCCGGCCTCGCGCGCGGGGTGGACACCGCCGCGCATGAGGGCGCGCTGCGCGGCGGGCGCACCGTGGCGGTGGTCGCGGGCGGGCTCGATGTGCCCTACCCGCCGCAGAACGCCGACCTGCAGCGCCGCATCGCCGAAACCGGGGCCGTGGTCAGCGAGGCGCCTCTCGGCACCGCGCCGCAGGACCGCCACTTCCCCCGCCGCAACCGCGTCATCGCCGGCCTCTCGCTCGGCGTGGTCGTGGTGGAGGCCGCGCCGCGATCGGGCAGCCTGATCACCGCGCGGATGGCGCTGGAGCTGAACCGGGAGCTGTTCGCCGTGCCGGGCTCGCCGCTCGACCCGCGCTGCCGTGGCGCGAACGAGCTGATCCGGGACGGCGCGCATCTCGTCCAGACCGCCCAGGACGTGCTGGAGGACCTGCCCGACACGCCCCGTCCGGCGCCCCTCTTCACCCCCGTGAAACGGGCGCCGGAACCCGCTCCGGCGCCGCCGCCGCCCGTCATTCATGGCATGATCGGTTCACAACTTATTGAAATGCTTGGAGCGTCGCCCGTCGCGGTTGACGATCTGGTGCGTCGCTGCCACCTGTCGCCCGCCGCCGTTGCGGCCGCGCTCCTCGATCTGGAGCTCGCCGGGCGGATCGAGACGTTGCCCGGGAACCGTGTCGCGCTGATCGCGCCATAAGGGCAAATGTCGGACGTCGTCGTCGTCGAATCCCCCGCCAAGGCCAAGACCATCGAGAAGTATCTCGGTGGCGGCTATCGCGTGCTCGCCTCCTACGGCCATGTCCGCGACCTCGTCGAAAAGGACGGCTCGGTGCAGCCGGAGCAGGACTTCGCCATGTCCTGGGATTCGGACGGGCGCGGCCAGAAAGCGATGGCGGAGATCGCGCGCGCCCTGAAGGGGGCGAAGACGCTGTATCTCGCCACCGACCCGGATCGCGAGGGCGAGGCGATCTCCTGGCACGTCCGGGCGATGCTGGAGGAGAAGCGCGCGCTGAAGGGCGTGGACGTCCAGCGCATCACCTTCAACGAGATCACGCGCCAGGCGGTCCGCCACGCCATCGCCCATCCGCGCGACCTCGATCAGCCGCTGATCAACGCCTACCTGGCCCGCCGGGCGCTCGACTATCTCGTCGGCTACACGCTCTCCCCCGTGCTGTGGCGCAAGCTGCCGGGCAGCCGCTCGGCCGGGCGGGTGCAGTCGGTCGCGTTGCGGCTGATCTGCGAGCGCGAGGCGGAGATAGAGGCGTTCCGCGCCCGCGAGTACTGGACCATCTCCGCCGGCTTCACCACGCCCGCCGGCGCGCCCTTCACCGCGCGGCTGACGCATCTGGACGGCCGCAAGCTCGACCAGTTCGACCTGCCGAACGAAGACGCGGCGATGCGCGCCAAGGCGGCAGTGGAGCGTGGCCGGTTCACGGTCGGCTCGGTCGAGAAGAAGCGGGTCCGCCGCAACCCGCCGCCGCCGTTCACCACCTCCTCGCTGCAGCAGGCCGCGTCGAACCGGCTGGGCTTCGGCGCCAAGCGCACGATGCAGGTCGCCCAGCAGCTCTACGAGGGCGTGGACATCGGCGGCGAGACGGTCGGCCTCATCACCTACATGCGGACCGACGGCGTGCAGATGGCGCGCGAGGCGATGCTCGCGATCCGCGACCATGTCCGCGAGTCGAAGGGCGAGCGCTACATCCCGCCCGCGCCGCGCGAGTATTCGTCGAAAGCCAAGAACGCGCAGGAAGCGCATGAGGCGATCCGCCCCACCGACGTGTCCCGCACGCCGGACAAGGTCGCCCGCGCGCTGTCCGAGGATCAGCGCCGGCTCTACGAGCTGGTCTGGAAGCGTGCGGTCGCCAGCCAGATGGCCTCCGCCGAACTCGACCAGACCACGGTCGAGATCCCCGACGGCGGCACGGTGCTGCGCGCCACCGGCTCCGTGATCGCCTTCGACGGCTTCCTGTCGCTGTACCGCGACGACGACGAGGCCGCGGGCGAAGGCGAGGACGGGCGCATCCTGCCGCCGATGAACGAGCGCGACCCGCTGGAGACCGGCGACGTCGCGGCGGACCAGCACTTCACCCCGCCCCCGCCGCGCTACTCGGAAGCGACGCTGGTGCGGAAGCTGGAGGAGCTGGGCATCGGCCGCCCTTCCACCTACGCCTCCATCATCTCGGTGCTGCAGGACCGCAACTACGTGCGGCTGGAGGCGCGGCGCTTCATCCCGGAGGATCGCGGGCGGCTCGTGACCGCGTTCCTGACCGGCTTCTTCGAACGCTACGTGGACACCGGCTTCACCGCTGATCTTGAGGAGAAGCTCGACCTCATCAGCGACGGCAAGGCCGACTGGCGCGAGGTGATGCGCGCCTTCTGGGAGGAGTTCTCGCGCGCGGTCGATCAGACGAAGGATCTGAAGATCTCCGACGTCATCGACGCGCTGGACCGTGACCTCGGCCCGCATTTCTTCCCCGACAAGGGCGACGGCACCGATCCCCGCGCCTGCCCGGCCTGCGGCAACGGACGGCTGGGATTGAAGCTCGGCCGGCACGGCGCCTTCGTCGGCTGCTCCAACTATCCCGACTGCCAGTTCACCCGCCGGCTCGCGGTCGATCCCGATGCCGAACCGGGCGGGCAGCTCAAGGAAGGGATGCGCGTGCTCGGCCCGCATCCGGAATCGGGCGAGGAGATCACCGTCCGCCGCGGCCCGTATGGCGTCTACGTCCAGCAGGGCGAGGTCGAGGGCAAGATGAAGCCCAAGCGCGCCAGCCTCATCAAGGGGATGGACGGCGACACGATCACGCTGGATCAGGCGGTCGGCCTGCTGTCCCTGCCGCGGCTGGTGGGCGTCCATCCGGAGACACAGGAGCCGATCTACGCCGGCATCGGCCGCTTCGGGCCGTTCGTGAAGATGGGTGCGGTCTACGGCTCGCTGGATCGTGACGACGATGTGATGGCGGTCGGGCTGAACCGCGCGGTGGACGTGCTGGCGAAGAAGCTCGCCTCCGTCCGTCAGCTCGGGGACCACCCGAAGGACAAGCAGCCGGTGCTGCTGCGCAAGGGCCGCTTCGGTCCCTACGTGCAGCACGGCCAGACGGTCGCCAACATCCCGCGCGACGCCGAGTTCGACACGTTCACGCTGGACGAGGCGGTGCCGCTGCTCGCCGAGAAGGGCAAGGCGCTGAAGCCGAGGGGCTTCAAGCGCGCGGCGAAGAAGGCGGCCACGCCGGCCGGCGGCGCCCCAGCGCCCGCCCGCAAGGCGGCGAAGAAGGCTGCCGGGAAAAAGACCGCGAAGAAGGCCGCTCGCAAGACCGGGGCGAAGAAGGCGGCGAAGCGGGCCGGCTGAGCCCGCCGCACCGTCGCCCTTTCGCATTGCAGCATCGCCCGCTATGGCTGCATCCGCCGATCGTATTCGGGGTGTGCCCATGGAAAAACTGATCGAGGGCTACCGCCGTTTCCGCGCCGAAAGCTGGCCGTCGGAGCGCGCGCGCTATGAAGCGCTCGCCCGCAGCGGCCAGAGGCCGGAAACGCTGGTGATCGCCTGTTCCGATTCGCGCGTCGATCCGCAGACGGTCTTCGGCGCGGGTCCCGGCGAGCTGTTCGTGATCCGCAATGTCGCCGGCCTGATCCCGCCCTACGGGCCCGACGAGAACCCGCACGGAACCAGCGCCGCGCTCGAGTTCGCGGTGCGCGTGCTGAACGTGCGCCGGATCGCCGTGCTGGGGCATGTCGATTGCGGCGGAATCGCCGCCACGCTCTACGGTACGCCGCATGCGGCCCGCGATTTCCTCGCCCCCTGGATCGCGCTGGCACGGCCCGCGTTGAGCTGCGTGGCCAGCGAGCTTTGCGACTCCGAGCGGATGCGCCGCTGTGAGGCAGCGGTCGTGGACCTGACACTGCGCAACCTGCTCACGTTCCCCTGGATCGCGGATGCGGTCGCCACCGGCTCGCTGGAGCTGGTCGGCTTCCGCTTCGCGGTCGCTACCGGCACGCTGGAACGCTTCGTCGACGGCAGGTTCGAGGCGGTCGACTGAGCGTGGCACGCCGCCCCGCCCGTCCCCGCGCCGAAACCGCCCGCAAATCCCGACCGCGCACCGCCACCACCGCCACGCCCGTGCTGCCCTCGCTGGAGGAGCTGCGCGCCTTCATCCGCGATGCGCCGGGCCGGGTGGGGCGGAAGGAGATCGCGCGGCATTTCGGCCTCGGCCCGGAACACCGCGGCGCGCTGAAGGAGCTGATGCGTGCCCTGACGACCAAGGGCGACGCCGCTCCCGCCGGCCGCAAGCGCCTCGCCGCGCCGGGGCGGATGCCGGAGGCGATCATCGTCGAGGTCACCGGCACCGACCCGCATGGCGACCCCATCGCGCGGCCCGTCGGCTGGGAAGGACCCGGCCCGGCGCCGACCGTCTTCATGGCTCCCGAACGCCGTGGCCATCCCGCGCTGGCGCCGGGCGAACGGGTGCTGGCCCGGCTCCGCCGCATCGGCCACGACAAATGGGAAGGCCGCACGCTGCGCCGGATCGAAGGCGCGGCCGGCCGGGTGCTCGGCATCCTGCGTGCCGGCCGCATCGTACCGACCGACCGCCGGCAGAAGGCGGAATGGCGCGTGCCCGCGGGCGAAACCGGCGGGGCTGAGGATGGCGACTTCGTCCTCGCCGAGCCGCTGCCGCATGCCGGCCTGGGCCTGCGCCCGGCGCGGGTGATCGAGCGGCTCGGACGGATGGGCGCGCCCCGCTCCGTCTCGCTGATCTGCATCCACACCCACGGCATCCCCGAGGCGTTCACCGCGGAGGCGCTGGCGCAGGCGGACAAGGCGCGCGGCGTCGGGCCGCGCGGGCGGGAGGATCTGCGCGACCTGCCGCTCGTGACCATCGACGGCGAGGACGCGCGCGATTTCGACGATGCCGTCTTCGCCGAGCCGGACGGCACCGGTTGGCGGCTGGTGGTCGCCATCGCGGACGTCGCCCACTACGTCCCGCCCGGTTCCCCGCTGGACCGCCTGGCGTTCGAGCGCGGCAACTCGGTCTACTTCCCCGACCGCGTCGTGCCGATGCTGCCGGAGGCGCTGTCCAACGGCTGGTGCAGCCTGCGTCCGAACGAGGATCGCGGCTGCCTGTTCGCCGAGATGCGCATCAACCGCGCCGGGCGGAAGACCGAGCACCGCTTCGGCCGCGGCATCATGCGTTCCGCCGCGCGGCTCACCTATGAGCAGGTGCAGGCGGCAGAGAACAACGACGGCCCCTTCCCGCTCCCGACCGAACGCCTCGCCGCGCTCTATGGCGCCTTCCGCGCGCTGCTCTCGGCGCGCATCAAGCGCGGTACGCTCGATCTCGATCTGCCCGAGCGGAAGGTCCTGCTGGACGACAAGGGAGGCGTGGCGGCAATCGTCCCGCGCCCGCGCCTCGGCAGCCACCGGCTGATCGAGGAGTTCATGGTGCTCGCCAACGTCGCGGCGGCGGAGGAGCTGGAGCGCCTGTCCCAGCCCTGCATGTACCGCATCCACGACCGTCCGACGCCGGAGAAGCTCGCCGGGCTGCGGGATTTCCTCCGCACGGTGTCGATCTCGCTGCCGCCGGGCGACCAGCTCCATCCGCGCGACCTCGATCAGGTGCTGCGCAAGGTGGCCGGCAGCCCGGAGGCGCCGCTGGTCAACGAAGTGGTGCTGCGCTCCCAGGCGCAGGCGCGCTATGCGCCCGAAAATATCGGACACTTCGGCCTCGCCCTGCCGCGCTACGCGCACTTCACCAGCCCGATTCGCCGCTACGCCGATCTGCTGGTCCACCGGGCGCTGATTCGCGGCCTGCGCCTCGGCCGCGACGGGCTCGATGACACCGCCGCCGCGCGCTTCGGCGACATCGGCGAGCACATCACCGTGACCGAGCGCCGCGCCGCACTCGCCGAACGCGACGCGACCGACCGCTATCTCGCGCTTTTCATGGCAGACAAGGTCGGCGCGCAGTTCGATGCACGCATTTCTGGCGTGACTCGCTTCGGGCTTTTCGTCACGGTTGTACCCAGCGGGGCCAGCGGGCTGGTGCCGGTGTCCACACTCCCGGATGACTTCTACGTGCATGACGAAGCCGCACAGGCCCTCGTCGGGCGGCGGAGTCGCATGAGCTTCCGGCTTGCAGACACGGTGCGGGTGCGGTTGGCCGAGGCGAGCCCGGCGACCGGGGGCTTGGTGTTCCGGATCGAATTGGAGCGGCCGAAAGGAGTGCGGCCAAGACGGTGAAGCTGCTTGTCCTGATCCTGCTGTGCGCCTCGGCCCCCCTCAGGGCCGAACCCATGGCGGCCGGGTTTCCTCGGGACACCGTCGCCGCGGTGCTGGAGACGGGCTTCACGGTTCTCTCCGAGCGCTACATCGAGCCCGTGGCGCTGTCGGACATGTCTCTGTGGGGGCTGCGCGGCCTGTCCGCGCTCGATCCTGCGCTGAAACCGGAACTCTCCGATGGCAGCATCCGGCTCAAGAATGGCAGCCGCACCGTCGCCGCGCGGGTGATTCCGCCCACAGACGATCCCGCCGGCTGGGGCGCGAGCACGGCCTGGATGGCCGAAAGCGCCTGGCAGCTTTCCCCCGCCGTGCGCCGCGCCGGGCCGGAAGGCGTGATCCGCGCGGTCTTCGCCGAACTGTTCAGCCATCTCGATTCGTACAGCCGCTACGCATCCCCGGCGGAAGCGGAAGCGGCGCGGGAGCGGCGGACGGGTACGGCCGGGATCGGCATCCGCGCCGCCCGCCGCGGCAACACCATCGTCATCAGCGAGGTGATCGCCGAAGGCCCCGCCGCCGCCGCCGGGCTGCGCCGGGGCGACCGCATCGTGGCGGTGGACGGCAAGCGCGCCGCGCGGAAGACGGCCGCCCAGATCGAGGCGTGGATCGAGGGGCCGGAGGATACGCGGGTGGTGCTCACCATCGCCTCCCCCGGCCGCGGGTCGCGCGATATCGCGCTGTCGCGCAGCCGCGTGCCGCCGGAGACCGTCTTCATCGAGCGCACCGAGGAGATGCTGATCCTGCGGGTGACCGGCTTCTCCCGCTACACCGACCGCCGCCTCGCGCACGTGCTCGAGGAGGTGCTGCACGGCCGCAATCCGCCCCGCGGCGTGGTGCTCGACCTGCGCGGCAATCGCGGCGGGCTGCTCCGGCAGGCCGTGGTCGCCGCCGACCTGTTCCTCTCGGACGGGGTGATCGCGCGGACCGAGGGCCGGCATCCGGCGAGCATCCGTGAGTGGCGCGCCGAGGGGCCGGACCTGCTCGGCGGCATGCCGCTGGTGATCCTGGTGGATGGCGCCTCAGCCAGCTCGGCGGAGGTGCTGGCGGCCTCGCTGGCCGATCGCGGCCGGGCCGTGGTGGTCGGCAGCGCCACCATGGGCAAGGGGCTGGTGCAGAGCATCGCCCCGCTGCCGAATGACGGCGAGCTGCTGGTGAGCTGGAGTCGCGTGATCGCGCCCGCCGGCTGGCCGATCCAGGGCCTCGGCATCCTGCCGCAGGTCTGCACCAGCCGCGGGCCTGAGGATCTCGCCGGGCAACTCAGCGCGCTGGCCGCGAGCCAGTCGCGCACCGCCGGCGCCGTGGCGCGCCACCGGGCCGCCCGGGCCCCGCTGGCAGCCGCCGTGATCGCGGATCTCCGCGCCCCCTGCCCGTCCGCGGAGCCGCAGGAGGGCGACCTGTCCGCCGCCCGGTACCTGATCGGCAACCCGGCCGCCTACGGTGCCGCCCTGCTCGCGGATGCAGACCCGCGCCCCGCGCTGCCCCCGGCCGCGCAGCCGCCGCTTGATTCCCGCCGCCGCGCCGCTATGGTCCCGCGCCTTCCGGAGTAGACGAGACGACCATGGCCAAGAGCAACACCATCCAGATCAAGCTCGTGTCCTCGGCGGACACTGGCTATTTCTACGTGACCAAGAAGAATGCCCGTAACACCACGGGCAAGATGGAGATGCGCAAGTACGACCCCGTCGCGCGCAAGCACGTCGCCTTCAAGGAAGCGAAGATCAAGTAGCGCGCGGGCGCGTCGCGGCGGCCACCATGCCGCCGACGACCAGCGCCATGCCTGCCACCTGGATCGCGGATACCTCCTCGCCCAGGAAGATCGCCGACCACAGGGTCACCAGCGCCGGCACCGCCGGCGGCAGGAAAGCCGCGCGCGCGGCGCCGAGCGCGGCCACCGCGCGCGCGTAGAGCGCCACGGCCACCCCGCCTGCGCACACGCCCTGCAACAGCGCCTGCAGCGCCGCCTCCCCCGGATGGGCCACGAGGCCGTCGAAGCCCCATAGCAGGGCATGGGCCGGCAGCCAGGCAAGCGACAGGGTCGAGACGATGGCCGCCCCGCGCAGCCCGTCCATCCGCCAGACTTGGAGCAGCACGCCGAATCCGGCCCAGCTCAGGCCGCTCGCCAGCAGCAGCAGGTCGCCGATCCAGGCGCCGGGCGGCGTCGGCGCGGCGAAGGGAGCGGCGACCAGCACCAGCCCGGCCAGCACCGCCCCCAACGCGGCGACCACGCGCGGGGCCGGGCGCGTGCCCATCACCGCATGCGCGATCAGCAGCGCGAAGACGGTGGTCCCGCCCGGATTGAGCACCGCTGCATGGGCGGACGGGGCGAAGCTGAGGCCGGCCACGATCAGCAGGAAGTACGGCACGCCGCCCAGCAGCGTCAGCGTCGCCGCCCGCCACCACCCGATCCCGCCGAGGCCGAGCCGCGCCAGCACCGGCGCGAACATCACCCCCGCCACGCCGTAGCGGATCGCGACAAGGTCCTGCGGGCTCAGCCCCGCCAGCAGCCCGTGCCGCCCGGCCGGAAAGTTCACCGAGAACAGCAGCATCGCGAGCAGCCCGGTCGCGTAGGCCGCGCGCGCGTTCATGCCGGCAGGCTCAGCGGATCATCTTCGGGATCCACAGCGAGACCTCCGGCACGAAGGTCAGCACCAGCAGCGTGATCAGCAGCGGCACGTAGAGCGGCAGCATCGCCTTCAGGATGGCGTGCATCGACACCTTGGCGATGTCCGACATCAGGAACAACGCGAGGCCCATCGGCGGCGTGACGAGACCGATCATCAGGTTGAACACCACCACGAGGCCGAGATGGACCGGATCGACCCCGGCGGCATGCAGCGGCGGGGCGATGATCGGCACCACCAGCAGCGTGGCGGTGGTGCTGTCGAGGAACATGCCCACGACCAGCAGCATCAGGTTGACGATCAGCAGCAGCGCCAGCGGATCGGTGCTGATGCTGAGCATCCACCGCGCGAAATGCTGCGGCACCTGCTCGATCGCGAGGATCCAGCCGAACATCGACGCCGTCGCGATGATGATCAGGATCGCGGCCGTGCTCTTGATGGTCTCGAAGCCGGCATAGACGAGCTGGCGCCACTGCAGCCCCCCGTAGAACAGGTAGCTGATGACCAGCGCATAGACCGCGGTCACCGACGCCGCCTCGGTGGGGGTGAAGTAGCCGAGCGTCATGCCCAGCACCATCAGGAACGGCGTGACCAGCGCCGGCAGCGCCGGGATGGAGTCGCGCACGAGCTGGCCGAAGCTCGGCCAGTGCGCCGCGCGCGGATGGTTCTCCCGGATGGCGATCACGCCGACGGCGATCATCAGCAGGGCCACGAACAGCAAGGCCGGCATGATGCCGGCAAGGAAGAGCTGCACGACGGACACGCCGGTGACCGCGCCATAGACGATCAGCGGAATGGATGGCGGAAAGATCGGCCCCACGATCGCGGAGACGCAGGTCAGCGCGCCGGAATAGGCGGGGGTGTGGCCCCGCTCCGTCATCGCCTTGACCTCGATCCGGCCGATGCCGCCGACATCGGCGAGCGCGGCGCCCGACATCCCGGAGAAGACGAGCGAGCCCACCACGTTCACCTGCGCCACGCCGCCGGGCACGCGGCCCACGAGCGTGTCGGTGAAGCGGTAGATGGCGGCGGTGATGCCGCTCTGGTTCATGATGTTGCCGACGAAGATGAAAACCGGGATCGCGACCAGCGGAAAGCTGTCGAGCGCGTAGGTCACGCGCTGGCCGACCATCTCCAGCGGAAATCCGTTGAGGAACAGGTAGATCATCGCCGGCACGGCCACCGCGACCGCGACCGGCACGCCCAGCATGAACAGCGCACAGAAACCCAGGACGACGGCGGCGGCTGCCATGGCGGTGGGATGCCTCTAACGGAGGGAATGCGTCACAGCGCCAGCGCGTCCTCGGGCGGCTGTTCGTCCGCGAACACGAAGTACGGCGGCAGTCCGAAGCCGATCTTGAGGAACACCACGGCGAACTCGATGGCGGCGAACACGCAGCCGGCAAGCGCCGCGGACAGGAACGCCCAGTAGGGCAGCTCCAGCGTCGGCGTCGCGGTCTCGAGGTTCGTCTCCAGCGCCGCCCGGACGCACATGGCGATCACGGCGAACACCACGGCGGAGACGATCGCGATGACCGCTTGCGCGACGCGCAGCGCATGCCGCGGCAGCATGCCGATCAGTTCCTCCAGCCGGATCGAGGCCCCGGCATAGACGAGCTGCGGCAGCGACACGTACACGGTCATGATCAGCAGCACGCGCGCCAGCTCCTCGGCGCCGATCAGCGGCAGGCCCGAGGAGCGGAGCACGATCTGCACCGACGGCAGCACGATCAGCAGCCCTATCAGCGCGAAGCTGAACCAGCGGAACGCCTGCCGCACCGGCATCAACGCGCGTTCCAGGCGGGCGAGGCCGCGCACGAAGGCTCAGGGCACCGCGCTGATGCGTTCGATCAACGGCCCCCATGTGGGGAAATCCGCGCGGACCTGCCGGTTCACGCCATCGCGGAATTCGGCGAGCTTCAGCCCGTTCTCCTCGGTGATGAAGGTCATGCCGCGGCCGGTGAGTTCCTGGATCAGCTCGCGCTCGGCGCGCATGGCCTGCTGCAGGGTCTGCTGACCGACATCCTCGGCGATCGCCGACAGCGTCTCGCGGTCCGCCGGCGTCAGCCCCTGCCAGGTTCGCTCGTTCACGAACACCGGCAGCACGTTCTGCATGTGGCTGGTCAGCATCACATGCGACTGCACCTCGTAGAGCTTGTTGGCGTTGATCATCGTCAACGGGTTCTCCTGCCCGATGACGAGGCCGGTCAGCAGCGCGGTGGTCAGCTCCTGCACCTCGACCGGCGTCGGGTTCGCGCCGAAGCCCCTGATCATCGAGGTCCAGAGCCGGATCGGCACGCCGCGGAACGGCTTGTTCGCGAGATCGGCCGGCGAATAGACCGCCATCTTCGCCGTCATCTGCCGCGCGCCGCGATACAGCCGGCCGATGATGCGCACCCCGCGGGTGCTGACGAGCTTGTCGTTCAGCTCCTTCATCAGCGGCGACTTCTCGGGGTCCGTCGCGCGCATCGCGTGCGGGCCGTCCTTGTAGATGAACGGCGCGTTGAACACGGCGATCTCGGGCAGCAGCGGCGCGAGCGAGGAGTATTCGTGATGCGCGATGGCGATCGCGCCGCTGCGCACGCCGTCGATCGTCTCCTGCGTGCCGCCGAGCTGGGCCGCGGGGAAGACGTTCACCTGGCGGCGGCCGGCCAGCTTCGCGTTCGCCTGCTTGGCGAACTCCTCGGCGTACCAGTACTGGATGTCGCCCTCGAAGCCGACATGGGCGTAGCGCAGCACCGTCTGCGCGCGTGCCGGCCCTGCCGCCAGCCCCAGCGCGCCAAGGCCGATGCCGGCAGCGATCGTGCGTCGTTTCATGGATCTTCCCCCCGGACTGTTCGTTCGCCGCTGTCTTCGCGGCCATTGCCGGGGAGCCTGAAAGAGCGTCGGCGCGGTGTCAAACGGCGATGACGAACGCTACCCGCCGATGCGCCGCGACAGCCGCTCGGCCGCCTGCCGCACCTGCCCGCCGAGCGTCACCGCCACCTGCGGGTCGTAGCGCGTGCGCGGCCCGACCACGCCGAGCGCGCCGAGGAAGCCGCCGCCCGCGCCGAAAACCGGCGCGGCCACGGCGAAGGCGTCCGGCTCGCGTTCGCCCAGCGACGTGCAGATGCGGTCGCGGCGGATGGTGTCGCTCGTCGCGTCCTGCCCGTCGGTGAAGGCGACAAGCACGCGCCCGCTCGCGCCCCGCTGCAGCGGCAGCACACTCCCCTCTTCCACATGGTGGCGCAGCGGCCGCCAGGTGCTGTGGCGGTACAGGCAGATCCGCTGCTCGCCCTCGCGGATATAGAACGCCGCCGTCTCGGCGGTGGCCTCGGCCAGTTCCGCGAGCGCGGGGCGGACGTAGTCGGCGAGGTTGAAGCTGTTGCGATAGCGCGTGCCGAGCCGGAGCAGGCTCGCCCCCAGGCGGAACTGCCCGTCCGTGCCGCGATGCAGGTAGCCGAAGCGGTCGAGCGAGGCTGCCAGCCGCAGCACGGTGGACGGATACAACCCGCTGCGCACGGCGAGTTCGGCCAGCGACAGGCGCGGCGCGCCGTCCGCGAAAGCTTCCAGCAGGGTCAGGGCGCGCTCCACCGCCTCCACCCGCTGGCCGCTGTCAGCCGGGGCGCCTGCCCCGCGAGCGAGTGGCGGCCGGCCCCGGCGGCGTGGCGGGGTTTCGGCTTGACCGGGAGGGCGCTCGGGAGTCATTTATTCTTTCTAACAGAAAATAATTCTGTCGAATAGAATAAACTCACCGGAAACGCCTTGCCTTCCCACATCCTCCGCCTCGCGCGGCACGCCTGAAGGATCGTTGCATGTCCATCCTGGTCAGCGAGGTCGGTCCCCGTGACGGCCTGCAGAGCATCAAGCGCACCATGCCGACCGCGGCAAAGATCCGCTGGATCGAGGCGCTCGCCGCCGCCGGGCTGAAGGAGATCGAGGTCGGTTCCTTCGTGAACCCGAAGCTGCTGCCGCAGATGGCCGATGCCGCCGAGCTGGTGCAGGCCGCGCGCAGGATCGAGGGCCTCACCGTGCTCGCGCTCGCGCCGAACATGAAGGGCGTGCAGCGCGCGGCGGAAGCAGGCGCGCACAAGATCACCATGCCGGTCTCGGCATCGCGCAAGCACAGCCTCGCCAACATCAACATGACGGTGGAGCAGGCCATCGCGCAGGTCGGCACGGTCTGCGCATGGCGCGACGCGCTCCCGGCGGAAACCCGCCCCGCGATCGAGATCGGCATCTCCACCGCCTTCGGCTGCACGATCGAAGGTCTGGTCTCTGAAGACTGGGTGATCGACATGGCCGAACAGCTCGCGCGGCAGGGTGCCGACAGCATCGGCCTGTCGGACGGCGTCGGCTACGCGAACCCGGCGCAGATCAGGCGCCTGTTCAAGCGGCTTCATGCCGCGGTGGGCGACAAGGCCGGCGGGGCGCATCTGCACAACACGCGCGGCCAGGGCCTCGCCAACGTGGTCGCGGCGCTGGATGTGGGCGTGACCACGTTCGACGCCTCGCAGGGCGGCATCGGCGGCTGCCCCTACTCGCCCGGCGCGACGGGCAACATCGTCACCGAGGATCTGGTCTGGATGCTGGAGGCGATGGGCCTCGACACCGGCATCGACCTCGACCGCCTCGCCGCCGCGCGCCGCGTGCTGATGGAGGGACTGCCGGGCGAGGCGCTGTACGGCTACGTGCCCGATGTCGGCGCCGAGAAGGGCTTCCGCTACGCGAACGGCACCGAGCCGCGCGAGGCGGCCGGGCGGCTGGATGCGGGGGCACCCGCCTGCGCCGCCTGAACAATCAGAACCAAGGGGGACAACATCCGATGACAACGCACATGCTTCGGCGCGGGCTTGCCACGCTCGCCGGCCTCGCCGCACTGGGGATGCCCGCGCAGGCGCAGGAGGAGTGGCCGACGCGCCCGGTCCGCGTGCTGGTGATCGCCTCGGCCGGCGGCCCCACCGATCTGGTGGCGCGGCTGGTGGCCGATGGGCTGTCGAAGCGGATGCCGCAGCGCTTCGTGGTGGAGAACCGCACCGGCGCGGGCGGCAACATCGCCGCATCCGCCGTCGCGAAGTCCAATGACGGGCACACACTGCTGTTCACCAACACCAGCCATTCGGTGAACCGTGCCCTGTACTCTTCGCTCGACTATGATCCGGTGCGCGACCTTAAGCCGGTCACCATCGTCGCGGAAAGCCCGATGGTGCTGCTGGTGCCGCCGAACGCGGCAGACCGCTCCGTGGCCGACCTTGTCTCCCGCGCGCGCGCCAATTCCGGCGGGCTGCGCTATGCCA
This sequence comes from Rhodovastum atsumiense, assembly GCA_037190665.1. Lineage (GTDB taxonomy): Bacteria > Pseudomonadota > Alphaproteobacteria > Acetobacterales > Acetobacteraceae > JBBCJT01. The sequence goes on from JBBCJT010000049.1 coordinate 36,064, forward strand.
CCGCCGGCAGCGGCGGCGCACTCCAGCTCGTCAGCCTGCTGTTCATCAACGCCGCCGGGCTGAAGATGGAGGAGGTCTCCTATCGCGGCAGCGCGCCCGCCGTGCTCGACCTCGCCGCCGGGCGGATCGACATGCTCTACGACGCGGGCATCACCGGCTTCGCCGCCGCCAATGGCGGGCAGGCCCGTGCGCTCGCCGTCTCCGCCGCTCAGCGCAGCCCGGTGATGCCGGACGTGCCGACCATCGGCGAGGCAGGCTTCCCCGCCGCGACCTTCTCCGTCTGGCAGGTGCTGATGGCGCCCAGCGCGATGCCCGACGCGGTCGTGGCACGCATCCAGGCCGCGGCAGCCGAGACCCTCGCCGAGGAGGCGACCCGCAAGCAGCTTCTGACGCTCGGCGTGGACCGGATCGTCGGCAACACCCCCGCCCAGGCGCAGGAATACGTCACCGCCGAGATCGCGCGTTGGGAAGCGGTACTGAAGAACGCGGGGATCCAGCCGCAATGAGCCTGTTCCCCCCGCCGCGCATCATCGAGACGACGGTGTTCGCGGAGATGCCGGCCGCACTGCGTCGACCCACGGTCTCCGGCTGGTCGCGCGCCAACAAACGCGGCCAGATCGTGGACAGCTTCCTGGAAGGCCCCTGCTTCGACCGGCAGGGGCGCTTCTACGTCACCGACATCCCGAACGGGCGCATCTTCCGCATCGACGCGGACGGCACCTGGACGGCGGTCGCCGAATACGACGGCTGGCCGAACGGGCTGGCGCTGGCGCCGGACGGGCGGCTGTTCATCACCTGCTACAAGCAGGGCATCCTCGCGCTTAACCCCGACAGCGGGCACATCGAGCCCGTACTGACGCAGGTGAACAGCGAGGGGTTCAAGGGCGTCAACGACCTGACCTTCGCCGGCAACGGCGATCTGTACTTCACCGACCAGGGCCAGACCGGCCTGCACGACCCGACCGGGCGCGTCTACCGGCTGACCGCCGGCGGAAGGCTCGACTGCCTGCTGAGCAACGGTCCCAGCCCCAACGGGCTAGTGCTGACGCCAGACGAGAGCGTGCTGTGCGTGGCGATGACGCGGGACAACTCCGTCTGGCGCGTCCCGCTGCTGGAACAGGGCGGCACGGCGAAGGTGCAGCGCTTCGCCACCTTTCACGGCGCGACCGGCACGGACGGCATGGCGATGGACGCGGAGGGCCACACCTTCGTCGCGCATGCGGGCCTCGGGCACATCATCGTGCTCGGCCATCAGGGCCAGATGGTCGCGGCGATGAAGTCCTGCCGCGGCCAGACGCTCACCAACCTCGCCTTCCACCCGGACGGCAAGCGGGTGGTGATCACCGACTCCACCACCGGCACGGTGCTGCAGGCGCCCTGGGACATCCCGGATGCGCACCGGCGCGATGCGGGGGAGAGCGCCGCATGAGCGACACCTCCCCGCCCCTGCCCCTCGACGGCGTCCGCGTCGTCGAGTTCTCGCACATGGTCATGGGACCGACCTGCGGGCTCGTCCTCGCCGATCTCGGCGCGGAGGTGATCAAGGTCGAGCCGCCCGGACGCGGCGACCGCACCCGCTACCTCACCAATACCGGCACCGGCTTCTTCGCCGCGATGTCGCGCAACAAGAAGAGCGTGCAGCTCGACGTGGATGCGCCCGAGGATCACGCCGCGCTGCTGCGGCTGATCGACACCGCCGACGTGGTGATCGAGAATTTCCGCCCGGGCGGGCTGGAGGCGAAGGGCCTCGGCTACGCGGCCCTGTCGGCGCGCAATCCGCGGCTGATCTACTGCTCGCTGAAGGGGTTCCTGCCCGGCCCCTACGAGCAGCGCACCGCGCTCGACGAGGTGGTGCAGATGCTGAGCGGCCTCGCCTACATGACCGGCCCGGCCGGCCGGCCGCTGCGCGCGGGCGCGCCGGTGAACGACATGATGGGCGGGATGTTCGGCGCCATCGCCGTGCTGGGCGCGCTGCGCCTGCGCGAGACCACCGGGCGCGGCCAGCACCTGCAATCCGGCCTGTTCGAGAACGCGGCCTTCCTCGTCTCCACCCACATGCTTCAAAACGCGATGACCGGCACCGTGCCGAAGCCCATGGCCGAGGGCAGCCGCGCCTGGGGTGTGTACGACGTGTTCCGCACCGCGGACGATATGAGCCTGTTCATTGGCGTGGTGACGGAGCGGCAGTGGGAGATATTCACCCGCGAGCTGGGCGCGGCCGAGCTGCTGGTGCCGGAATTCGCCACCAACAACGACCGCTCGCGAGCCCGGCCCGTGCTGATCCCGCTGGTGCAGCAGATCCTCGGCAAGCGGACGTCCGCCGAACTTCAGGCGCTGTGCGAGCGCGCCGGCCTGCCCTTCGCGCCGATCAACCGGCCGGGCGACCTGTATGCGGACCCGCATCTGAACGCGAGCGGCGGGCTGCTCGACATCACCCTGCCGGACGGGCGCAGGACGCAGGTGCCTGCGCTGCCGATCAGCGCGGACGGCCGCCGCTACGGTGTGCGGTCCGACCTGCCCACCCCCGGCCAGCACAACGGGGAAATCCTGGGCCGGAGCGTGCCGGCCGTTCGCGACGCCAAGGTCGAGGTCGGCTGAAACCCGCCTGCCGCCCCGTGCGATGACCGGCGCGGCGGGGTAGACTGGGGCGATGTCCGAGTCATTCGTCCACCTGCACGTCCATTCCGCCTATTCGCTCTCGGAAGGCGCGATCAAGGTGGACAAGCTCGGCGCGCTGACCCGTGCGGCGGGGATGCCGGCGGTGGCGCTCACCGACACCGGCAACATGTTCGGCGCGCTGGAGTTCGGCCAGTACTGCGTGAAGGCGGGCGTGCAGCCGATCATCGGCTGCCAGCTCGCGCTCGCGCGCGCCGACAACCCGCGCATGCCGGCCGAGCCGCTGGTGGCGCTGGCGAAGGACGAGGCCGGCCTCGCCAACCTGCAAAAGCTCTCCACCCATTCGCAGCTCGTCGGCCCGGCGGAGCTGGATGTGCTCGCCGCGCATGCCGAGGGGCTGATGCTGCTCACGGGCGGGACGACCGGTGCTGTCGCGCGCATGCTCTCGGAAGGCCAGCGCGACGCGGCGGAGCATCTGATCGGCGCGCTGAAGGAAGCCTTCGGCGACCGGCTGCTGATGGAGCTGCACCGCCACGGCCTGCCCATCGAACGCGCCGTCGAGCCCGGGCTGATCGCGCTGGCCGACCGCCATGCCGTGCCGCTGGTCGCGACGAACGACTGCTACTTCCCCGAGCGCAAGCTGCACGAGGCGCATGACGCGCTGCTGTGCATCGCCGAGGGGCGGATGCTGGCCGAGCAGACCCGCCGGCGCGTGACGCCGGAGCACTGGTTCAAGCCGCCGGCCGAGATGCGCAAGGCGTTCGCCGACCTGCCGGAAGCCTGCGACAACACGCTCGCCGTGGCGCGCCGCTGCGCGGTGATGTCGGAAACGCGCAAGCCGCTGCTGCCCGTCTCCCCCAAGGTCGCCCCCGGCCGCACCGAGGCGGAAACGGTGCGCGACATGGCGGTGGCCGGCCTGGGCATCCGCATGGACGCGATGGGCGTCGCTGCCGAGGCGCGCAAGCCCTACGAGGAACGCCTCGCCTACGAGCTCGGCGTGATCGAGCAGATGGGCTTCGCCGGCTACTTCCTGATCGTGGCCGACTTCATCCAGTGGGCGAAGCGGCAGGGCATTCCGGTGGGGCCGGGGCGCGGGTCCGGTGCGGGATCGGTCGCGGCCTGGGCGCTCGCGATCACCGATCTCGACCCGATGCGCTTCGGCCTGCTCTTCGAGCGGTTCCTGAATCCCGAGCGCGTGTCGATGCCGGACTTCGACATCGACTTCTGCCAGGACCGGCGCGACGAGGTGATCGCCTATGTGCGCGGCGAGTACGGCAACGACCGCGTCGCGCAGATCATCACCTTCGGAAAGCTCCAGGCCCGCGCCGCCGTGCGCGACGTGGGGCGGGTGCTGGGCATGCCCTTCGGCCAGGTCAACCGCGTGGCGGAGCTGATCCCGAACAACCCGGCCAAGCCGGTCACGCTCGCGCAGGCCATCGACGGTGAGCCGCGGTTGCAGCAGATGCGCGACGACGACGAGCAGATCGCGCGGCTGATGGAGATCGCGCTCCAGCTCGAAGGTCTGTATCGCCACGCATCGACCCACGCGGCGGGCGTGGTGATCGGCGACCGGCCGCTCGGCGAGCTGATCCCTCTCGCCCGCGACGCGAAGACCGACACGCTCATCACCCAGTACAACATGAAGTGGGTGGAGCAGGCCGGGCTGGTGAAGTTCGACTTCCTCGGCCTGACGACGCTGACCATCCTGCAACGCGCGGTCGCGATCCTGCGCGCGCGCGGCATCGAGCTCGACCTGGACCGGCTGCCGCTGGACGACCCGCCCACCTACGAGATGCTCCAGAAGGGCGACGCGGGGGGCGTGTTCCAGTTCGAAAGCCAGGGCATGCGGGACGTGCTGCGCCAGATGCGCCCCGACCGCTTCGAGGACCTGATCGCCGCCGTGGCGCTGTACCGGCCGGGCCCGATGGCCAACATCCCCGCCTACTGCCAGCGCAAGCACGGCGAGGCGTGGGAGCCGCCGCACCCGATGCTGCAAGGCATCCTCGGTGAGACCTACGGGATCATGGTCTACCAGGAACAGGTCATGCAGATCGCGCAGGAGATGGCCGGCTACTCGCTCGGCGGCGCGGACCTGCTGCGCCGCGCGATGGGCAAGAAGATCCGCTCCGAGATGGAGGCGCAGCGCAAGATCTTCACCGACGGCGCGGTGAAGCACGGCATCGAGCCGGCGAAGGCGGTCGAGGTGTTCGACCTGATGGAGAAGTTCGCCGACTACGGCTTCAACAAGTCCCACGCCGCCGCCTACGCGCTCGTCGCCTACCAGACGGCCTGGATGAAGGCGAACCAGCCGGTCGCCTTCATCGCCGCCTGCATGAGCCTCGCGATCAACAACACCGACAAGCTCGCCGCCTACCGGCAGGAGGCAGCGCGGCTCGGCATTCCCGTGCTGCCGCCGGACATCAACCGCTCCGACGCCGATTTCGCGGTGGAGGACATCGCCGACGGCGAGGTCGCGATCCGCTACGCGCTGGCGGCCATCAAGAAGGTCGGCTTCGCGGCGATGCAGGCGGTCGTGGCCGCGCGCGGCGGCCGGGCGTTCGCCGACGTCGCCGATTTCGCCGCGCGGGTGGACCCGAAGCTGCTGAACAAGATGCAACTCGAGAACCTGATCCGCGCCGGCGCCTTCGACACGATCGACGCCAACCGCGCGCGGCTGTTCCAGGGTGCCGAGACGATCCTGCGCCGCGCGCAGGCGCAGGCGGAGGAAAAGGGCTCCGGCCAGATCGGGCTGTTCGGCGGCGCCGGCACGCCGGAACCCTTGCGCCTGCCGGAGGTCGTCGACTGGCCGCAGATGGACCGGCTGGGGTTCGAGGCCGAGGCGGTCGGCTTCCACCTCACCGCCCATCCGCTCGATGCCTATGCGAAGTCGCTCGCGCGGCTGGGCGTGATCCCCTCCAACCGGCTGGGCCACGCCGCGCAGGCGGGGCGCGTGAAGCTCGCCGGCTGCGTCATCGGGTCGAAGGAGCGCACCACCAGCAAGGGCAGCCGCATGGCCTGGGTGCGGCTGTCGGACAGCGGCGGGTCCTACGAGATCACCGTGTTCAGCGAGGTGCTGCACCGCGCGCGTGATCTGCTGACCGCGGGCAGCGCGGTGCTGGTGCAGGCCGACCTGCGGCAGGACGGCGAGGTGCTGCGCATCACCGCGCAGGAGATCGAACCGCTGGACCGCGCGGCCGCGCGGGCCGCGGCCGGCATCCGCGTGTGGCTGGAGAACACGGCGGCGGTGACGCATATCCGCGCGCTGCTGGAACGCGAGGGCGCGGGCCGCGGGCGGGTGGTGCTGGTGCCGAAACTCGCGCCCGGGCAGGAGGTCGCCCTCGCCCTGCCCGGCGGCTTCAACGTGACGCCGAAACTCGCCCAGGCGATGAAGGTGCTGCCGGGCGTGGACGACGTGCAGGAACTGTAAGCCCGCCGCCCCCGCGCGGGGCTCTGCGATTCAGCCGGCGAGATGCGCGTTGAGCGCGCGCTGGAACGCCTGCCGCTCGGCGCGGAAATCCACGCCGTACGGGGCGTCGTAGGGCGGCTGCGGGCGCGCCGACAGCGTGACGGTGACGATGCCGCGCGCGCGGTCGATCAGGAGGCTCTGCCCGGCGAAGCCGACGGCCGCCATCGCGCCATCTTCCTCCAGCCACCAACTGTAGCCGTAGCCGGTGGCGCCGAAAGAATTGTCGGCGGGGTCGAGGCGGAAGGCGCGGCGCGATGCCTCCTCCACCCAAGTCTCGGGCAGCAGCGCGCGGCCGTCGACGCGGCCGCCATCAAGCAGGAACTGGCCGAAGCGGCCAAGGTCGCGGAGCGTGAAGCCGGCGCGGCTGCCCCCGATCTCCTGCCCGCCCTCGGATTCGAGCGTGTAGAACCCGTCCTGCTCCATCCCCAGCGGCTGCCAGAGGCGGCGGGACATGTAGCTGGCGAGCGTCTCGCCCGTGGCGGCCGTGAGCAGGCAGCCGAGCAGGAACGTGTCGCCGGTGTTGTAGTGGAAATGCGTGCCGGGTTCGTGCGCGCTGGCGAGCGTGGCGAGCAGCCTCAGCACGCCGCCGGCATCGCGTTCGCCGAGCGCGCGGCTGTAGCGGTTCACGTGGGAATTGCGGTCCGTGTAGTCCTCGTTCCAGTCCACGCCGGAGGACATCGTCAGCAGGTCGCGGATGCGCACGGCATCGTACGCGGTGCCGCGCACGGCGGCGACGTGGGTGGAGACGCGGTCATCGAGGCTGGCGATGGCGCCATCCATCAGCGCGGTGCCGACGAGGGTGGAGGTGAGCGACTTGACCATCGACATGGACGACCAGCGGCGTTCCGCCGTGAGGCCGAGGGCGTAGCGTTCGAGCACGATGCGGCCGTGGTGCAGCACGAGCAGGCCGGAGACGCAGGCGCGGGAGAGGTAGTCCTCGATAGAGCGGGTGGCGTTGGCGGCGATGTAGGCGAAGCGGGCTTCGGGGGCGCGGGAGAAATCGCGCGTGGCGGGGCCGCGGGGGATGACGCGGGTGGCGAACATCCGGTCCACGTTGGCGTAGGCGTGGGGTTGCTGGGTGGGGGTTAGGAGGAGGAAGTCGGCGCCGGGGGGGACGTATTGCTGAGAGTGTGTGATTTCGATCAAGCGGTGTTCCCCCATCTAGCGCGATCTATAACCGTATGTTGGCCGTGCACCCATTGTAGTTGTTCAAGTCCTCGCTCTCGTTCTCCGAAGGCATTCGTTTGTCCAAGAGCATCATGCCCACCCAGTGTCGATAGAAGGTACGGTTGCGGCCCGCGCCAAGGTGAGCTGCTTCGGGACGATTCATTCGTCCGAGGCGACACAGCAGATGCTTTCCACGAGAACATCATCCAGTGCATGGTTCGGCTCTTGTGCGATACGAGATGCTCGCGCGGCGGAAGCAAACGAGACGGTTGACGCAGAGGGGCGACGACGACGTGGACATGATTAGCTATCCACCAAGAAACGGCCTCACTCAAGGGACCATCTTCACCTGTGCGACTTCCGAGGACTATCTCGACGCAAATCTACGCGGCCTGGTGATAACTGCCCGCTGCGATGTCGCATATGGCAAGGCTCCGGTAATCAGTTACGTGCCGCTGGTCAGCTTCCGGGCGTGGCTGCTTCGCGATGGGCTAAGACTTCTAGCTTCGCGTAGCCTCGCCGCGAGCAAGGGAAGTATGAGAGCCGCACTGCGCGACGCCGGACTCGCTGAGTCTATACTTGACACGCTTTCCGCGGAAAGTGTGCGCGCGCACCTAGGAAAAATGACCGGGAAGGCGGAGCGGAATGCAGCCAAGCAATACGCTGCCGCCGAGACAAAGAAGCAGGCGGCTGAGGCAGCGCTCGGGGCAGCGCCTGGAGCAAAGCTCGCAACGGATTTTTTCAACGACCAGTCAAAGGAGTATCAGCGGCTGCTACAGGAACTGCTTTCTAACGGTATCTCGGACTACCACTTCGTCGAACGCTCCGAGCCTAGTGAGGTTTGCGAGGGCTATGTGGCACTACTACGCGAGATTCGCTATCTTCCTGCCGGTCTAGCGCGCGAACTGAATGATGGCATCGATTTTCAGCGCTTCACGAAGCTCTGCCTTGATCAGCCCAAGCATGCTGACAAGCTGACTATAGCCGACGAGGAGCAGTACGCGATGCCCGTGGGCGTAGTACAATCACCGTTCATCGAACTGTTCATGCAGCGCTTCACAAGTCTGTACGCTAGGATCGGTGTAACCGATTTTTCGCCCGAGATAATGAAGTCGCTGCGCAGCATCGTGCCATTCAATGTCGGAGACGCCTCATGACGTTCATCGCAATCAGACGAGACGCAGCCGCAGACATCATCGCCGAACGTGTTCTTCAGTCAAACGATTTTCCCCAAGGCCGCAGCCTCGCACATCAACTCAGGTCGGGAACCATCGACAGCGTTGGGCCGAGGATATCGACCTCGAAGACAAAACATGGAGTAGTTGCCTACAGTAGAGACGCCTCGGAGCAACGCTATGTAGTCTTCGACCTCGCACAAAGCCATATCTTCGCCCACGCTTCGAGTGAGCAAGCCATCCTCTACCTGCAGCGCGTTCTACGGTTCGCCATCAAGTTCTGGGATAAGGGCGTCTTGACCCCCGCGGAGAAAGTGCTGAGTGCGACAACGGCAGCAGTGTTCCCGTTTCCGTTGAGTCGGAAGACAGGTGTGCGGATCTCGCTCGATCTAAACCCGGACGTGGAAAGGCTGGCGCGGCGGGGCATGTCCGGGCGTTACCTGTTGGCCTACAGAATCGGGACCGATGAGGGGGAAGGACCGCAGGCGACGGCGAACGTCACGACATTTCGCAAGTTTCTAGAGGACCTCTCGGGGTTAGGCTCTGGGCTTGAGGCGTCGCCGGGAAAGCCGACACCTGCATGGGAGGCAACTTTTTCAAGTACATCTTTGGAACCGCTCGCCACTAAGGTCGATATTCATCAGACGTATGAGACTTGGCTACAGTTACTTACCGAAGATCAAAAGCAGTTCATATACGCCCCCCTGCGCCACCCGGTCCGGATCGATGGTCCCGCGGGCACGGGCAAGACCGTGTCATTATCGCTTGCAGCGATCCATTCGATGCGACTGGCGGCGAGAGAGGATCGAGAATATCAGGCCATCTTCATCACGCATAGTGAAGCGAGTCGACGCAGCATTTCGACCGCTCTCGAGGCGATGGAGAGCGAAGAGTTCATGCAGCAACAAGCCTCGATTCGGCGTCTGCGCGTCGAGACACTGCAAAGTTACTGTAGCGACCTACTGAGGCAGGAAGTTTCGGAGACGGAGTTTGTCGACACGGACGCTTATGACGCAAAACAGCTGCAGCTGATGTATGTCGACGACGCACTCCGGCAAGTGCAAGGTGAATTTGAAACATATGCAAATTTTATGTCGCCAACGTTTAAGGCATACATGGAAAGCGAGGAAAACGACATTAAGATCTTATTGATACAGCACGAGATCGCCGTCGTAATCAAGGGGCGGGCAAAGGAGAACTTGGACACTTACAAGAGGATCTCGCCTATACCTTCTGCACTGCCTGTGAGCAGCGAAGGGGATAAGGCATTTATCTGGCGGGTCTACGAGCGCTATCGGGAGCAACTCGTGGCTGGTGGGCAGTTCGACACGGACGACGTCGTCCTCTCGGCACTAAGCCAGCTCTCTACGCCGATCTGGCGCCGTAGGCGTGCGCGCGACGGCTTTGATGCAATCTTCGTTGACGAGACTCACCTCTTCAACATGAACGAGCTGTCGATCTTCCATCACTTAACCCGATCAGAGAATTCATTTCCGATCGCTTTCGCGGTGGATCGCTCCCAAGCAATCGGCGACAGGGGTTGGACAGATGACATCGACATAGCCTCTTTGATGCCATCGCAGAAAGACCGTTCGTCGAGTACTACGGTCAACGTAAAGGGTATCTTCCGCTGCTCTCCCGACATCGTGAACCTCGCCTTCAGTATAACGTCGTCTGGGGCGACCCTATTTACGAACTTTCAGGATCCCATGACGCTCGCCTACAGCAACATGACGTTCGATGAGGAGAAGAAGGCGAGGCGGCCCTACTACATCGATTACGCGACTGACGCTGCTATGGTGAACTCGGCGCTGTCGGTGGCCGAAGAGATGCGCGCTTCAGTAGGTGCGAGCAAAGGAGACATTGCCATTGTCGTCTTCGACGAAAGCCTGTTTCACGACCTCGAGAAGAGATCGATCGAGGAAAACCGCCCGGTTGAAATCTTGAAGCACCGCGGCGATCCAGAGGTGGCAAGGCGAGCAAAAAGCGCCGGTCGCTTCGTCCTGTCGCTCCCGGACTACGTAGGAGGCTTGGAATTCGACGGCGTGGTTCTCGTCGGCGTGGACGACGGGAGGGTGCCTCCATTACCCAACAGCCAGCACTCTCAAAGTAGAGCCTATCTGACTTTCGCGGCTCACAATAAGCTGTACGTTGCCGTTACGCGCGCGAGGTATCAAGTCTCCATCCTCGGCGTACAGGCGAGAGGGCCGAGCGCCATCCTTAAGAATGCGTTGGACGCGGGAGTGCTTGAGAGGTGTGAAGGCTAGAAGGGGAGTGAGGCGATCGAGGCAGCACGGCCGCTTCAGCCAGACAGGGCTTCGCCCACTCGAGCAGGCAGCCCCTAAATCACCCTCCCCTCCCGCAACGCCACCACCCGATCCATCCGCGCCGCCAGCTCCGGGTTATGCGTCGCGATCAGCGCCGCCACCCCCTGCCCCCGCACCACCGCCAGCAGTTCGTTGAACACGACATCCGCCGTGCTCACGTCCAGGTTCCCCGTCGGCTCATCCGCCAGCAGCACCCGCGGCCGGTTCGCCAGCGCCCGCGCGATCGCCACCCTCTGCTGCTCGCCGCCCGACAGCTTGCCCGGATAGTGATCCACCCGGTGCGACAGGCCGAACGCGCCCAGCAGTTCGCCCGCCCGCGCCCGCGCCGCCGTGCGCCCCACGCCCGCCGCCAGCATCGGCAGCGCGACGTTCTCCAGCGCGCTGAACTCCCGCAGCAAATGGTGGAACTGGTAGACGAAGCCGATCGTGTCGCGGCGGATCGCGGTGCGCTCGCGGTCTCCCAATCGTCCGGCCGCGCGGCCGGCCACGTACACCTCGCCGCCGTCCGGCCGCTCCAGCAGCCCCGCCAGATGCAGCAGCGTGGACTTGCCCGCGCCGGATGGCGCGACCAGAGCCACGATCTCCCCGGCTTCCAGTGTCAGCTCCGCGCCCTTCAGCACCGTCAGCCCCCCGGCATCGGTGCGGTAGGTGCGCTCGATCGCCTGCAGCCGCAGCGGGGCCGCGTCACTCATTGCGCAGCGCCTCCACCGGATCGGTGCGCGCCGCCCGCCATGAGGGATACAGCGTGGCGAGCAGCGACAGGGCGAGCGCCATGCCCACCACCTGCATCACCTCGTTCGGGTCCATCACCGCCGGCAGCCTGGTCAGGAAGTAGATCTCCGGGTTGAACACGTTCGCGCCGGACAGCTTCTCCACCCAGCCGCGGATGGTCTCGATGTTCCAGCAGAACACCACGCCCAGCAGCGTGCCGACCACGGTGCCGACCACGCCGACCGATGCGCCGACCATCAGGAAGATGCGCGTGATCGCCCCGCCGGAGGCGCCGAAGGTGCGCATCACCGCGATGTCCCGCGTCTTGTCCTTCACCAGCATGATCAGCGAGGACACGATGTTGAACGCGGCCACCAGGATGATCAGCGTCAGGATCAGGAACATCACGTTGCGTTCCACCTGCACCGCCGCGAAGAAGGAGTTGTTGGCCTGCTGCCAGTCCAGCACCCGCACCGCGCGACCCTGCAGGATCCGGCGGATCTCCTGGCTCACCGCGCCGACCCGGTCGGGGTTGTTGACCATCACCTCGATCTGGCTCGCGCCGTCCGGCTGCTGGAAGAACACCTGCGCGGCCTCGAACGGCAGGTAGACGTAGCTGCTGTCGTATTCGTTCATCCCCGCCTCGAACACCGCGGCGATGCGGTAGGCGCGGATGCGCGGCACGGTGCCGAAGGCGGTCGCCGCCCCCTGGGGCGAGATCAGCGTGACCGGATCGCCCGGCCGCAGCCCCCACCTCTGGGCGAGGCGGATGCCGACGACGATGGCGTCGTCGCCGTGGAAGTCGGCGAGCGTGCCGGCGCGGATGTTGTCCGCGATCAGCGTCCGCGCGCGCAGGTCGTCCGGGCGGATGCCGCGCACCAGCCCGCCGATCGCGCCGCCGCGCTCGCCCGACAGCAGCACCTGGCCTTCCACGATGGGCGTCGCACTCACCACGCCCGGCAGCGCGCGGATGCGCCCGGCGATGTCGTCGAAGTCGCGCAGCGGCTCGCCGATGCCGTACACGCCCAGATGCCCGTTGAGCCCCAGGATGCGGCCGAGCAGTTCCTGGCGGAACCCGTTCATCACGCTCATCACGATGATCAGCGTGGCGACGCCGAGCGCGATGCCCACCAGCGAGAAGCCGGCGATGACGGAGACGAACCGTTCCGACCGCCGCGCGCGCAGGTAGCGCCCGGCGACCGCGCGTTCGAACGCGCCGAACATGCTAGCGGTCCGCCCGTGGCTGCGCGCCGTGCGCAGCGGCGTGAACCGGCCCGCCCCGGGAACCGTGAGCGGTGCGCGGGGCGACCGCCGTGCCGAAGGCCGACAGCATGCGCACCGCTAGACGCCGATCAGCGCCAGCGCGTCCTCGGCCGGCAACTCCTGCCGCTCGCCGGTCGCCCGCCGCTTCAGCTCCACCTTGCCGGCCGCCGCGCCGCGCGGGCCGACGACGATCTGCCACGGGTGGCCCATCAGGTCGGCATCGGCGAACTTCACCCCCGCCCGTTCCTCGCGGTCGTCGTACAGCGCCACCGCGGACAGCCGCGCGTAGAGGTCCTCGCACATCCGGTCGCACAGCCCGTCGCCGCGCTTGAGGTTGAGGATCGCGGCACGGAACGGCGCCACCGGATCGGGCCAGATGATCCCCGCCTCGTCGTGGCTCGCCTCGATGATGGCGCCCGCCAGCCGCGAGACGCCGATGCCGTAGGACCCCATCTCCACCGCCACCGCCTTGCCGTCCTGGCCTGCGACCGTCAGGCCGAGGGGGGCGGAATACTTGGTGCCGAAGTAGAAGATCTGCCCCACCTCGATGCCGCGGCCCTCGCGGCGGCGCTCGGCGGGGATCGTGTCCCACAGCTTCGTGTCGTGCTTCTCGTCGGTCGCGGCGTAGATCGCCGTCATCCGCTCCCAGAAGCGGTTCAGGCTCTCGTCGTCGTAGCCGTAGGCGGCGTCGGAGACGTCCAGCGCCTCGAACGCCGCATCGTAGAACACGCCGCTCTCGCCGGTCGGCGCTAGCACGATGAACTCGTGGCTCAGGTCGCCGCCGATGGGGCCGGTATCCGCGCGCATCGGGATCGCCTTGATGCCGAGCCGGCGGAAGGTGCGCATGTAGGCCAGCATCATGATGCGGTAGGACCGCACCGCGCCGGCGTAGTCGAGATCGAAGGAATAGGCGTCCTTCATCAGGAACTCGCGGCCGCGCATCACGCCGAAGCGCGGGCGCACCTCGTCGCGGAACTTCCACTGGATGTGGTAGAGCATCTGCGGCAGGTCACGGTAGCTGCGGGCCTGTTCGTTGAACAGCTCGGTCAGCATTTCCTCGTTCGTCGGCCCGTACAGCATCTCGCGGTCGTGGCGATCGCGGATGCGCAGCATCTCCGGCCCGTAGGCGTCGTAACGGCCGGACCGACGCCACAGGTCGGCGGGCTGGATGGTCGGCATCAGCATTTCCTGCGCGCCGGCCGCGTCCTGCTCCTCACGCACGATACGGGCGATGTTGTTCAGCACGCGCCAGCCGGTTGGCAGCCAGGCGTAGATACCGGCCGCCGTCTGGCGGACCATCCCCGCGCGCAGCATCAGCCGGTGCGAGGCGATCTCCGCACCGGAGGGGTTTTCCTTGAGCGTCGGGATGAAGGCACGGGACAGTCGCATGGTCTCTCGCGGGCTTTAGGAGGCGCGGACCCTAGTCTCGCGCGGCGTGTCCCGCCAGTGCCGAAGCCTCGGACGCGAGCCACGCCTCCAGCGCCATCAGCGCACCCTCCCCGGCCCGCGCGGCCTCGTACATCAGGACAAAACTGCGGGAGGAGCGGCGGCAGAACGGATGCGCCAGCACGACGCGCCCGGCTGCGAGGTCGGCGTCCACCAGCGCACGGATCGCCATCGCCACGCCCAGCCCCTCGGCAGCGGCGTCGAGAGCGAGCGCGATGCTCTCGAACATGCTGCCGGCGTGGGGATCGGGTCCGGCGATACCGGCGGCGGCGAGCCAGCGGGCCCAGTCGTCGGGCCGCTGGCGGGAATGCAGAAGCCGCGCGCCGGACCAGTCGAACCCCGCCATATGCGGGGCGCAGACGGGGACGGTCTCGATCGGCACCAGTTCCTGCAGCACCAGCCCCGGCCGCTGGGCGGGATTGGTGACCGCGATCACGGCGTCGAACCGGCCGGGCACGAGGTCGAGCGCATTGCCGGTGGTCGTCAGCGCGAGGTCGAGCGTCGCGTGCCGCGCGCGCAGCCGCCCCAGGCGCGGGATCAGCCAGCGGCTGGCGAAGAGCGTGTGGACGCCGAGCGAGACGGTCACGCCCACCCCGGGGCTTGCCGCCCGCAGCACGCCGTCCGCCAGCCGGTCCAGCGCCTCCCGCGCGGCCGCGAACAGCACCTCCCCCGCCGGGGTCAGCGCGAGGCCGGACGGGCTGCGCACGAACAGTTCCAGCCGCAGGTCGTACTCCAGCGTCCGCACCTGCCGGCTGATCGCGCCGGGGGTCACGTACAGCTCCCCCGCGGCGCGGTTCATGCTGCGGTGCCTCGCCGCCGCCTCGAAGGCACGCAGCGCATTCAGGGAGGGAAGCCGGCGGTAGGTCATGAGGGTATTGATTCTAGCTCAATACCCCCACCGGAGAAATCGGTTGGACGGCCGCTCCGCCCGCGTCAGATCGACGGTCCAGAAGAACAACGTGGGAGACGCAAGAATGCACATCCGTTCCCTGCCGCCCGCCGGCGCGGATGCCGTGCCGGACAGCGCCGGGCTGAACCTGTTCCGCGCCGACCCGACGCTGATGCACGTCGCCGCGCTGTACCTGCCGCCCGACCTGCTCGCCCATCTCGTGCCGCATCTGGACCGACTCGGTGCGCTCGCGGGCGGGGAGCTGGACGCGCTCGCCGGCACCGCCGACCGCAATCCGCCGGTGCTGCGCACCCGCACGCGGCGCGGCGAGGACGGGGATGTCATCGAGTGCCACCCCGCCTACCGGGAGATGGAGCGGATCGCCTTCGGCGAATACGGCCTCGCGGCGCTGTCGCACCGTCCGGGCGTGCTGGGCTGGGCGCATCCGATGCCACCGGCCGCCAAGTACCTGCTGACCTACCTGTTCGTGCAGGCAGAATTCGGCCTGTGCTGCCCGGTCAGCATGACCGACAGCCTGACGCGCACGCTGCGCAAGTTCGGCAGCCCGGACCTCGTCGCCCGCTACCTGCCGGCGCTGACCAGCCAGGACATGGACGCGCTGCACCAGGGCGCGATGTTCATGACCGAACAGGGCGCGGGCTCCGACATCTCCAACACCGTGGTGCGCGCCGCGCCGAACGCGGACGGCACCTGGGCGCTGCATGGCGACAAGTGGTTCTGCTCCAACCCCGATGCGGAGCTGGCCATGGTGCTGGCGCGGCGGGAGGGTGGTGCCCCGGGGCTGAAGGGCGTGTCGCTGTTCCTGCTGCCGCGGACGCTGCCGGACGGGACCGTGAACCGCTACCGGATCATGCGGCTGAAGGACAAGCTCGGCACCCGGTCCATGGCCAGCGGCGAGATCCGGATGGAGGGCGCGACGGCCTGGCTGGTCGGCGACCCCGATGCCGGCTTCAAGCAGATGGCCGACATGGTGAACAACTCGCGACTGTCCAACGGCGTGCGGGCCGCCGGGCTGATGCGCAGGGCACTGACCGAATCGCTGTTCATCGCCCACCGCCGCATCGCCTTCGGCAGGAAGCTGATCGACATGCCGCTGATGCGCCGGCAGATCGCGAAGATGATGCTGCCGACCGAGCAGGCGCGCACCATGGTCTTCCAGACCGCGCAGGCGCTGCGCCGGGCCGACGAGCGGCAGAACGACGCCTATCCCCTGCTGCGCGTGCTGACGCCGCTGATCAAGTTCCGCGCCTGCCGCGACGCCCGCAAGGTCACGGGCGACGCGATGGAGGTGCGCGGCGGCTGCGGTTACATCGAGGAATGGTCGGACGCGCGGCTGGTGCGGGACGCGCATCTGGGCAGCATCTGGGAAGGCACCAGCAACATCGTCGCGCTGGACGTGCTGCGCGCGGCGAAGCGCGAGGGCTCGCTGCCGGTCCTGCACCGGCACGTGACCGGGCTGCTGGAGGAAGCGCCGCTGGCGGATGCCGGACAATCGCTGGAGCGCGCGATGGGGCTCGTTGAGGATGCCCTGAACAACCCGGCCGTCGCCCGGCAGGCGGCCACGGCGCTGTACAACGTGACGTCCGCCGTCGCCATGGCGTGGGAAGGGGACAGGCTGGAGATGCCCGAGCGGCGCAGGCTGGCCGAGATGGTGATGCGCCATCGCGTCCTGCCGCGGGACCCGCTTGACATCGCGGACCCCGATGCCGACGACCTGCTTCAGCTCATGCCCGATCCCGGCGTGGGAGCACTGGCATGATCGCGCGTCGCACCCTGTGCGGCCTCGCCGCCGCCATTCTCGCCGCCCCCGCCGTCGCCCAGACGAGCACGCGGCCGGTGGTGCTGCTGGTTCCCTTCGCCCCCGGCGGCCCCACCGACCTCATCGCGCGCCGGCTCGCGACGTTCCTGCAGGAACGGCTCGGCCAGACCGTGATCGTGGACAACCGTCCCGGCGCCGGCGGCAACGTCGGCGCGGACATCGTGGCCCGGGCCGCGCCGGACGGTCAGACCATCCTGTTCGGAACCTCGGGGCCGCTCGCGATCAACAGGATGCTGTACGCGGACCAGCGCTATGATCCGGTCAAGGATTTCGCGCCGATCGGCCCGCTCGGCCGCATCCCGAACCTGCTGACGGTCCATCCGTCCGTGCCGGCGCAGAACGTCCAGGAGCTGATCGCGCTCGGCAAGAAGGAGCCGATGACCTTCGGGTCTTCCGGCAACGGCGCATCCTCCCACCTCGCGGGTGCGCTGTTCAACTCGATGGCCGGGACGCAGTTCGAGCACATCCCGTATCGCGGCACGGGTCCCGCGCTGAACGATGTGCTCGCGGGCCATATCGCGATGGTGTTCACGGACGTGCTGACTGCGCTGCCGCATGTGCAGGACAAGCGGCTGCGCGCGCTCGGCGTGACGACGGAGACGCGGTCGGACGTTCTGCCCGATGTGCCGACGATCGCCGAGCAGGGGCTCCCCGGCTACGACGCCTCGGTCTTCTTCGGCCTCGTTGTCCCGGTGGCGGTCCCGGAGCCGGTAAAGGAGAGGCTGCGGGGGGCGCTGGAGGCGGCGCTGACAAATGCACAGATGCGTGGCTTCCTGGAAAGCCAGGGCATGCAGATCGCCCCGGACATCACCGGCGCCGCGCTCGCCGCGTTGATGGCGCGCGAGTCCACACGCTGGAAGGCCGTGATCGAGACGACGGGCGTTCGCGCGGACTGATGCCGTCGAGCCTTGCCGGTGATCCTTTCATCGGCAAGGCGAACGGTATCCGCATGCAGGGCTGATGTGGCGACTGCGTGCGAAACAAAGACTCACACCGGGTCAGCCGAAAGGCTGGCCGGTATGATGCGAGCGGGGCTGGCCGTGCGAGGGCGTCTCGCAGGTGGTACCGACCCTCACCCCGGCCCTCTCCCGCAAGCGGGAGAGGGAGATCCCTCGCTTTCGGGGGAACGTCGGCGTCACCAACCTTGCGCTTGGATGCCGATGAGAAGGTCATCGGCAAGGCTCGGCGACATCATGCCGGGTCAGCGGAAGGCCGATCGTGCGGGTGGCCAGATCTTCTGGCGGCTCGCGTCATGCCGATGGCGTCATTCGCGGCCCCACAAGACAGGGCCTTTCCCCCGAACCGCTGGAGCGAGAGCTTGTTCCCCCTCTCCCGCTTGCGGGAGAGGGCCGGGGTGAGGGTCGCGAACACCGGCACCACCTGATACCCGGCGGAGTGCCCCCCTGCCGTTCAGCCCCGCAGCGCGCGCTTCGCCACGTCCGCGTACCACCCCGCCGCGACCGGCAGGATGGCGTCGTTGTAGTCGTAACGCGGATTGTGCAGCTCCACGCCGTTCTCGGCGGGCCCATTGCCGATCCAGACATAGGCGCCGGGACGCTCGTTCAGCATCCAGCCGAAATCCTCGCCCGTCATCGCCGCCGGCAGGTCGCGCCGCAGCGTCGCACCCGAGGACTCGACCGCATCGGCGGCCATATCGGCCTCGGCGGAGGTGTTGCGCGTCAGCGCCGCACCACGGGTTGAGGTCAGCTTGCACCGCACACCATGCGTCTGCCCCACGCCGTCGCAGATGCGCTGCATCGCGGCTTCGATCTCGTCGAACACGGCGGAGTTCAGGGCCCGGGCGGTGCCCCGCAGCGTCACCTGCCGCGCGATCTGGTTGGCGGCCTCGCCGCCCTGGATCATCCCGAAGGACACGACCGACGGGTTCATCGGGTCGATGTTGCGCGCGACCACGGTCTGCAGCGCGACGAGCAGGTGACCGGCGGCGACGATCGGATCGCGCGTCAGATGCGGCAGCGCGGCGTGGCCGGCATGGCCCTCGATCTCGACCAGCAGCCGCCCGCCCATCGCCATCACCGGCCCGTCATGCACCGCGATCGTGCCGGCGGGCAGGCCGGGCCAGTTGTGGTAGCCGAAGATCCGCTCCATCGGGAACCGCTCGAACAGCCCGTCCGCGAGCATCGCCTTCGCGCCGCCCCGCCCCTCTTCCGCCGGCTGGAACACCAGATGCACGGTGCCGGCCCAGGACTGGTCGCGCACCAGCAGCTCCGCCGCGCCGAGCAGGGAGGTCGTGTGCCCGTCATGGCCGCAGGCATGCATCACGCCCGCCGTGCGGGATGCATGCGGCAGGCCGCTGATCTCCTGGATCGGCAGCGCGTCCATGTCCGCGCGCAGCCCCACCGCGCGATTGCCGCCCCGGCGGATGGTGCCGACCACGCCGGTCCCGCCCACGCCTTCGGTCACCTCGACGCCGAGTTCCTTCAGCCGCGCGGTGACGAAGGCGGCCGTCTGATGCTCCTCCAGCCCGAGTTCGGGGTTCTGGTGCAGATGTCGTCGCCAGGACATCAGGCGCTGGGCGAAGAAGGGATCGTTCGTCATGGCGCGACCGTAGGCCGGGGCCGCGCCGCGGGAAAGCCGCCCCGGTGCCGCCGGGCTATCCGGACGCACCGGGCCGCGATGTCGGCCGGCGGAGCGGCAGGCACGACACGCCCCCGAGTGCTGCGAACCCGGGGAGCGACAGCTACAACCCGCCCACCCGCAAGCCGCCACGCGGAGGGCGGCACGGCTCGCGCGGCCGGCGTCGCGTTCGTCCCTGCCGCACGCCCGATGGTCGCTTCAGCCCGGCGTCTGCGCGCGATGCACGAAGCAGAGCTTGTTGCCGTCCGGATCGCGCACATAGGCGCCGTACCAGTCCGGCGTGTAGTCGCGCGGACCCGGCGCGCCCTCGTCGCGCCCGCCCGTCGCCAGCGCGGCCGCATGCGCCTGCCGTACCGCTTCCCCGCTGGGCGCGAGGAAGCCGGTCATCGGTCCGTTGCCGGGATGCGGCGTGTTGCCGTCATAGGGATGGCAGATCCAAAAGGTGGGAAAGCGCTCCCCCTTCCCCTGCCATCCCACCCAGCCGCCGGCGATGTCGGTGCCGAAGCGCACGATGCCGAGCGGCGCGAAGATCGCATCGTAGAACGCCATCGCGCGCGCCAGATCGGTGACGCCCACGGTGACGTGGCTGATCATCATGCGGCGCGCGGCTTCAGCCGCAGCCCGGACCGCAGATGCTTGAACGGCAGCGTGGACGGATCGGCGATCACCGGCCCGGGGGCGATGATCACGATCACCTTCTCCGCGATCGGCTGGAAGTCGGCGCGGAAATGCACGCTGCTCTTCAGCGCGACAATCGGGCATTCCGACGGCTCGACGCCGAGATGGCGGAACAGCGCCTGATCCAGCGCCTGCATCTTGCGGCTGACCACGATCACTCGCACGCCATTGTCGATCTCGATCAGCGCCGACGGGCCAAGGTCCGCACGATTGCCCTTCGCCATCGGGCCGGTGCAGGTGAAGCGGCCGTCGCTGAGGCGAATCACCTTCGCCTGCACCTTCAGCGGCGATCCGAAGGACTTACCGCCCAGATCGAGCGGGATCGTCGCCCCCTCCCCCGCCGCATGCAGCGCGGCCGCGCTCTCCGCATCGTTGATCAGGCCGAGCACCGCGCCGCGCGCCTTCTGCGCGACCAGTTCGGTAAGCATCCCCGTCGTGTCGCCATGCCCGCCGCCGCCAGGATTGTCCTGCGTATCGGCAAGCACGACCGGCTTCTTCGCGCTCTGGGCGATGCGCAGCGCCTCCGCCACGCCCTCGGCCGCCGGCACGGCGTCGAGGCGGAAGTCGCTCTCGTGCTGCGTCAGATACGCCGCCAACATGTCGGCGGCACGGTCCGCGCTCGCCTGATCGGCGGCGTAAGCGGCGATGGCAGGCTGGCAGCCCGGGAAATCCGCGTAGGGGAAGGCGAAGCAGAAGGCGAGTTCCGTCACGCCGGTCTCGCGCGCGATGCGTTCGCGCAGCGCCATCGTCTCCGCCATCGGCCCGAACATGGTGCACTGGCTGTTGAGCGGCATGAAGTAGTCGAGCACCCGGAACGCCTTGGCGAAGGGCGCGCCGCGGCGGATGCGCTCCAGCAGCAGCGTCATCGCCCGCCCGCCGGCATCGCGCATGTCCACGTGCGGATAGGTGCGGAACGGTGCTGCCGCATCCGACCGCTCCACCATCTCCGCGGTCATGTTCGCATGCGGATCGAGGCTGATCGTGATCGGCAGGTCGGCGCCGACGACCTCGCGCACGCGCCGCAGCAGCTCGCCCTCCGCATCGGGTGAGGACACGGCGAGCGCCGCGCCGTGCAGGTCGAGGTACAGCCCGTCCAGCTTGCCCTGCCGCAGCGCGTTGTGCAGGTCCTCGACGATCATGCCGGCGATGGTCTCGAAGGCGGCGTCCTCGATCGGCCCGGCCGGGCTCGCCATGCACCAGGTCAGCGGCTCCAGCATCACGCCCTGCTCTTCGGCGACGCGGATCGCGCCCGCGGACGGGACGGAGGTGTCGCGCACCGCCTCGATCAGCGCCGCGCCGCGCACCACCGGCGGCCAGCCGCCGGGGCGGAGGAAATCCTCCCAGCGCGTCGGCAGCGGCGCGAAGGAATGCGTCTCGTGCAGGAAGCCACCGATGGCGATGCGGGGTTTGCTCACTGGGTCACTCCGGCTGTCTCAAGAACTGCATCGGCCAGCACATGCAGGCCGGCGGTCGCCCATTCGGGCGTGATGCTCTCGGTCTCGTTGTGGCTGACGCCCCCGTGGCAGGGGCAGAAGATCATCGCCGTCGGCACGCGGCGCGCGACGTAGACGGCATCGTGGCCGATCCCCGTGGGCATGTCGCGGTGGCGGTAGCCGCGCCGCGCGGCGGCGGCACGCACACGGCCGACCAGCACCGGGTCGAACGGCGTGAGCGGGGATTGCCAGAACGCATCGACCTGCACGCCGACGCCCCGCCGCGCCGCGACGGTGGCGCCGACCGAGCGCAGATCGGTCTCCATGTGGGCGAGCGCGGTCGGATCGCCGTGGCGGCTGTCCACCGAGAACCACACGCGCGAGGGCACGACGTTGCGGCTCGACGGCGTGACGGTGAGCTGACCCACCGTGGCGCGCGCGGCGCCGCCGAAGGATCGCGCGATCATCTCCAGCGCGACGATGATCTCGGAAGCGGCGACGAGCGCGTCGCGCCGCCCGGCCATGGGGGAGCCGCCATGCGCGTCCTCGCCCGTGACCGTCACCTCCAGCCAGTTCTGGGCGAGCGCGCCGGTGACGACGCCGATCTCCTCGCCGGCATCCTCCAGCAGCTTGCCCTGCTCGATATGCAGCTCGAAATACGCGCCGATGCGCTGCAGCAGTTCGGGGTCGGCGGTGCCGGCATAGCCGATGCGGGCGAGCTCCGTGCCGAAGACCGCGCCCTCCGGATCGGTCTTGGCCAGCACCTCGGCCTCGGTGAACAGGCCCATCGCCACGCCGCTGCCCATCATCGGCGGCGAGAAGCGCGCGCCCTCCTCGTTGGTCCAGTTGATCAGCAGCAGCGGCGCCTTCGTGCGCGCACCGGATTCGTGCAGCGCACGCATGATCTCGAGCCCCGCGAGCACGCCCAGCACGCCATCGAACTTGCCGCCCGTGGGCTGGGTGTCGAGATGGCTGCCGAAGGCGACCGGCGGGGCGGACGGGTCCGTGCCCTCGCGGCGCAGGACCATGTTGCCGACGCGGTCCACGGTGGGTGCGAGGCCGAGTTCATCGGCCCATTGCGCGAGCAGCGCGCGGCCGCGCCCGTCCGTCTCCGTCAGCGTCTGCCGGTTGCAGCCGCCTTTCGCGGTGGCGCCGATCTGCGCCATCTCCATCAGCGAGGCCCAGAGGCGCTCGCCGGAGAGCGGAAGGTTGGAGATGGTGTTCATGCGATACCTCCGGCCGCTTCGATGACGGCGGGACCGAGCACGGCCAGGCCGGCCGCGGACCAGTCAGGGGTGATGCTCTCCGCCGGGTTGTGGCTGCGCCCGCCATGGCAGGGAATGAACAGCATGGCGGAAGGCACCACCCGCCCCACATGCAGGGCGTCGTGCCCGATCGGCGTCGGCAGGTCGCGATGCGCCAGGCCCGCCGTCGCCGCCGCGCGGCGCAGAGCGTCCAGCAGCTTCGGGGCGAAGCGCACCGAGGGGTAGCCACCGAGGTCCTCCACCGTGCGCTGCACGAAGCGGCGCGCGGCGAGATCGTCCAGCGCCGCACCGAAGGCGGTACGCATCGCCTCCAATCCGGCCTGCTCGCCGTGGCGCAGGCTCGCGGCCAGCCGGACCTCGGAGGGGATGTTGCCCCGCGCGTCAGGTTGCAGCGCCAGCCGCGTCGCGGTGGCGAGGCCGCCCCTGTCCAGCGCGATGCGTTCCAGCGCCAGGATCACCTCCGCCGCCGCGGCGAGCGCATCGCGGCGGCCCTCCATGGGCGAGCCGACATGCCCATCCTCGCCCGTCACCACCACGTCGAAATGCGAGACGCCAAGCCCATGCGTGACGATGCCGATGGGAACGCCCTCGCGTTCGAGGATCGGTCCCTGCTCGATATGCGCCTCGAAATAGGCGGCGAAGCGCTGCGCGTCCCGTGGGTCGGCCTCGCCTGCCCAGCCGCTTTCGGCGAGTGCGGCGCCATAGGTGGTGGTGCCGAAGCGGTCGGGCGCGGCGAGCACCGACTCCGCGGTGCTGAAACCCATCGCCGCCCCGCTCGCCGCCATGACCGGGGAGAAGCGGGAGCCCTCCTCGTTCGCCCAGTTGACGACGGTGATCGGCGCGCGCGTGCGCCTGCCCGTCGCGTGCAGGGCGCGGACGATCTCCAGTCCCGCCAGCACGCCATAGACGCCGTCGTACTTTCCGCCCGTCGGCACGCTGTCGAGATGGCTGCCCACCGCGACGGGCGCGAGCGCGGGATCGGCGCCGGGATAGGTGAGATACATGCTGCCAAGCGTGTCCACCCGCAGCGTGCACCCGGCCGCCTGCGCCCAGTCCCGCAGCAGGGCGCGCGCGGCGGCGTCCTCCGGCGTCAGCGCAAGGCGGTTGACGCCGCCATCGGGACGCGCGCCGATCCGCGCCATCGCGTGCAGGCTGTCCCAGAGGCGTTCGCCGGAGAGGGACAGGTCGGAAAGGGTCATGGCACGGATGCTCCGATACCCTGTGCCTGCCGATTGGCGCGGGACAGGCGGTAAAGCAGGTGCGGCTTGTAGGGGTGGCCTTCGGGCAGGCGCGGATGGTCGAACGTCCCGTCGGCGCGCATACCGAGCTTCTCCATCATGCGCCGGGACGGTTCGTTCGCGGGCACGGTGAAGGCGACGATCTCATCGAGGCCGAGCCCGTCGAAGCCGAAATCAAGCGCCGCGCGCGATGCCTCCTCCGCGATGCCCTTGCGCCGATGCGCGGGCGCGACGCGCCAGCCGATCTCCACCGCCGGGGTGAAGCGCGCCTGCCACGAGATGGCCATCAACCCGACCACGCCCAGGAACGGCGCGCCGCCCTTCTCCTCCACCACCCAGAAGCCCCAGCCATGCGCCTCGATATGCGCCTGCATCCGCCCGGCCCAGGCGTCGCTCTCCGCGCGCGTGTGGACGGCGGCGAAGTAGCGCATGCTCTCCGCGTCGCCGTTGAGCGCGAACAGCGGATCGAGGTCCGCCGCGCGCCACGGGCGCAGGATCAGCCGCCGGGACTGCAGCGTGACGGGCTCCATGCGCGGGCGGTCAGGCCCGCTCCAGTCCGCACCACTCGGCGATGGTCAGCGCCAGCACGCGTGTGACCTGGTGCATGGAGGCGAGGCCGACGCTTTCGTCGATGCCGTGGATGTCGGCCGCGTCGGGCCCGTACACGCAGCAGGGCGTGGACTGGTACAGCTCGTAGAACCGCCCGTCGGTCAGGCCCGACGCCGCATAGGTGCGCGGCGCGCCGCCGACGATGCCGTCGTGATGGCGGATCACCGCCTGATGCAAAGGCGAGTCGACCGGGAAGGTGCAGCCATCGGCCATGAAGCCCTTGAACTCCACCTTCACCTTCGCGCCGCGCAGCTTCGGGTCGGTGGCGGCATCGGCCACCAGCGCCTCGATCTCGGCCGCGACCTTGCGCGCCGGGTTGCCGATCATCAGGCCGACACGCATGCCGATGCGCGCGCGCGTCGGCACGGACGAGTTCCACTCGCCGCCCTCCACGGTGCCGAAATTCACGTTCACCGGATGGTTGTTGCCGTGGAAGGCGGGATGGATGAGCTCGGCCGCGTTCGCCTTCGCCTCGTACTCCTTGAAGCGGGCGGCGATGATGTTGGCGGCCTCGATCGCGTTCACGCCCGCATGCATCTCGCGCACATGGGTCGGCCGGCCGGTCACCGTCACCCAGGCCCAGACCACGCCGACCTCGGCGGTGTAGAGCGCGATGTGCTCCGGCCCCGGCTCCGGGATGATCGCCGCGTCGGGCTTGGGCAGCGCCTGCATGACCGCAAGCGCGCCGTTGCCGGTGCACTCCTCCTCGATCACCGCGGCCATCTGCACCTCGGCCGCCGGCGACAGGCCGGCGTCGCGGATCGCCTGATACGCCATCAGATAGCTGACCACGCCCGCCTTCATGTCGCCCGCGCCGCGCCCGTACATCCGCCCGTTCGCGATGCGCGCCTGGTAGGGCGGCGAGGCCCACAGGTCGGCGGCCCCTTCCGGCACCACGTCGATATGCCCCTGCAGCATCAGCGATCGGCCGCGCTTCTCCTTCGGCGTGTGGACGGCCACCACATTGTCGCGGCCCTCGTAGGAGATCAGCGGCGGCGAGAAGCCGGGATGCGATGCGAGCGCCGCCGGATCGGTCGGCACGCGGCGCGGCGCGAGCCCGATCTCGCCGTAGATCGCCGCCATCTCGTCGAGGCAGGACGCCTCGTTGCCGAGCGTGGAGGGGTGCGCGACGAGGCGGGCGAGCATGCGCTCCGCATCCGCCTCCCGCGCGGCGACGGCGTCGAGGATGGCGCGTGCGGCGCCGGGGTCGATGGTCATGTCGGACTCGCCGGGGTCGGAGACATCCCGCGATCTCGGCCCACCCGCGCGTGCCTGTCCAGACCCCTTCTCCGGCCGGCCGGCAGCGTGTATGGTTGTATCATGCAACCATACACCGCCGATATCGCACCGCTCGTCGAACCCGTCCGCGACGCGGCGCGGCGGCTGGTCCGCGAGCTGGGCTTCATGCAGCCCACCCTGGCCGGGTCGGGGCTCTCGCCCTCGGCCGTGCATGCGCTGATCGAGATCGGCCGGCACGGCACGCGCACCGGTGCGGAGCTGTCCGCCGCGCTGGCGCTGGAGAAGTCGAGCGTCAGCCGCCTGCTCGCCCGGCTGTGCGACGGCGGGCTGCTGCGCCCCGGCCCCGCGCGGGACGGGCGCGAACGGCCGCTGGCGCTCACGCGCAAGGGCCGCGCCACGCTCGCCGCCATCGACGGGTTCGCGCGCGGCCAGGTGGCCGAGGCATTGGCCAAGATGCCGCCGCCCGAACGGATGGCCGTCGCCGACGGGCTGTCCCTCTACGCGGACGCGCTGGCGGGCCGGCGCGGCGCACCGGCTGCGGACGGAGATCCCGTCGCCATCG
>JBBCJT010000050.1:0-7246 GCA_037190665.1 Rhodovastum atsumiense
CACCCCCACAACGATTGTTGTGGGGGTGGGGTCTGCCGAACGGTTTGGCCGAAGGCCCTCTTGAGGGAATCCCGGGTCAAGGGGCCGGTGGCCCCTTGCGGGATGCAAGGGCAGCGCCCTTGCCGGGGCATGGGGCAGCGCCCCATCGCTACCCCGCCCACACCTCGCGATACAGGCCGATGATCTGCTCGGCGTCAGGCTCGCGCG
Source organism: Rhodovastum atsumiense (assembly GCA_037190665.1). Classification (GTDB taxonomy): domain Bacteria; phylum Pseudomonadota; class Alphaproteobacteria; order Acetobacterales; family Acetobacteraceae; genus JBBCJT01. The sequence goes on from JBBCJT010000050.1 coordinate 208, forward strand.
GGTTGTTGGCGGGCGAGCCTGAGGCCAGGGCCTGCGTGGCCATGGTGGGCAGCAGTTCGGTCCAGCGCGCCTCGTCGATGCCCCATGCCTTCGGGCCGGGCACGGACAGATCGGCGTTGAGCGCGCGCAGTTCGTCGAGCAGCGCGGCGACGGCGGAGGCATCGTCCGCGTCGTGCTTCGCCGCGCCCATCGCGCGCGCGCAATCGGCGTAGCGCGCCTGCGCGGCGGAAGCGGAGAAGGCCGTGACCGCCGGCAGCAGCATCGCGTTCGACAGGCCGTGCGGCACGTGGAAATGCGCGCCGATGGGGCGGCTCATCCCGTGCACCAGCGCGACGGAGCTGTTGGAGAATGCGATGCCCGCCTGCGTGGCGCCCAGCATCATCGCCTCCCGCGCCGCGCGGTCGTCCGGCGTGGTGTAGGCGCGGCGCAGGTTGCGGGCGATGGCGCGCATCGCCGACAGCGCGAACCCGTCGGAGAACGGGTTGGCGCGGCGGGAGACATAGGCCTCGATCGCGTGCGTCAGCGCATCGACGCCGGTATCGGCCGTCAGCCGCGCGGGTTTCGACAGGGTCAGCTCGTAATCGACGATGGCCGCGACCGGCAGGAAGGACTGGCCGATGCACAGCATCTTCTCCGACGTCTCCGCGTCGGTGACGACGGTGAAGCGCGTGACCTCCGACCCCGTGCCGGCGGTGGTGGGGATGCCGATCACCGGCAGCGCCGGGCCGGCATTCTGCGCCGGCGCCTTGTAGTCGCGCATTCGTCCGCCCTGCCTCGCCAGCACCGCGACGGCCTTGGCGGTATCGATCGGGCTGCCGCCGCCGAGGCCGATCAGGCAGTCGTAGTTGCCCGCCGTCACCGCCTCGCGCGCGCGGTCCACGGCGATGGTGTCGGGCTCGGGCACGGTGTCGGAGAAGATGGCCGCGGCGATCTTGCGCTTGCGGAGCAGGTCCTGCAGCCGCTCGGCAGTGCCCAGCCGCACCAGCGTGGGATCGGTGACGATCAGCGCGCGCTTGAGGCCGAGCAGGGCGAGCACCTCGCCCGTTTCCTCCAGCGCGCCGCCGCCGATGCGCAGCAGGCGCGGCAGGCTGATCGCAGTCACCATGGCGTCGTTCCCCGGACTCGGTTGGCTGGTGCGCAGCTATAGCCCGCCGCGTCGTCCGGATCGCCCCCTACCGGAAGCGCGGGGCCTGCGGACAGGGGCACGGGAGGCGGCCGCGCGGGGCGGGCTTCGCCGGATCGTCGCCGGCGAACCGCGTCGCCACCACCCGGTCCGGCGCGCACGATCCATGGCACGCCTTCCACGAACATCCTGTCGTCCCGGCCCGAACCGCCCGGCGTCCTGCCGTCGCCCATGATGTGCGGCGCCATGCGCGCCCGACCGGCATCATCCGGGATCGGCCGATTCGGCACACCCCGTCAGCCGCCTCCCGAGCGGAGACCTGGATCGCGCCTCTCCTCTCCCGGAGATCCCCGATGCCCACATCGCCTGGCGCGTCGGACCGGATCGCCGTGCGTTCCGATTTTGTTCTTGACTGTTTCGTATACATAGGAATAAAGGCTGACCCAGAGGTGCTGCCTGATGACCAATCTCATTCGTGGGCGGCGGGGGTGATGGAATATCTGGGGCCGTTCATGACTTTCAGAAATCGCTCCGTGTCGAGCAGGAACTCGGGAAGCATCGCACCCGAGAGTACGTCGCGTATGACGAGAGCGACCGAGTCATGGCGCTGATCGCCGCGGAACCGCCGGAGACCCGGATCGTGCTTGTCGGCCATAGCTGGGGTGGCGACACCGCCGCGCAGGTGGCGGCAGCGCTCGGCCGGCAAGGCCGTCCTGTCGACACCCTCATCACGGTCGATCCCGTCGGCCGTGGCCTGTCGGAAAGTTTTTATCGACGCGTCCGGACCGGAAGCCGCGAATGGGTCAACATCCGTGCGCATGGCGCGGACAGTCGCAACCCCTCCGATGACGTTGCCTGGCTGGGCGGCGCGTATGGCGACGGGCCGCGCGGCCATGCGACGCGCCACATCGAGGCGCCGAGGAACCACGGGAACTTCAACGACCTGCTGCGGTTCGCGGACCCTGCGGGCGTCAGCGGGTTCGACCGGATCCTGGGCCGATGAGGCGCCTTCCGCGCACGCTGCTCCCCGGGGGCGTTCTTGCTGGTCGCGGCCTGCGCCACCGGCATGTACGATGTCCGGCTGGAAAGCGTCCGGCCGGTGGCCGGCATGCAGATTCCCAGCAGTTTCCAGGACCATGACCCCTTGAGCTCCGGCGGTATCGTCGCGGAGTTCTCGTCGAGATGGGATCTGCGGCGCGAGGTGGCGAGGTTCGGCGACACCTTCTTCACCGTTGCCGAACGCTGCGCGGGACGCACGCACATCGACTACAGGCGGGAGTCCGATGCGCGGATCGGCGCGGGGGATTTCTCGGACGACCTGGGTGTGCTCGTGGACGCGGGCAGCGGCACCTTCGCCGACCCGAAGCGGATCGCCCCGGCCGAGGGCGAGGCACGGAACGGCCGCTTCTTCTTCAGGCTGCCGATCTATTTACAGACCTACGGGGAACACCGATCGATCGGGGGCGGTCGGCGCATTAACTTCCACGACATCGCCTACGACCTGCGCCGCGACACGGACGATCTCTGCGTCTTCGCCCGCGGCGCGACCTTGCTGGGCGAGTGGCGGACCAACACGGTGGTGATCCCCCACGACGCCATCCGCGCGGCGCTCGATTCATCCACCGTGCGCTAGGCGATACGGACATCCACCCGCGCCACGGGATGGCAGCGGCGATGGTGACGGCCGCGAGGAAGTGCGGCCTGCGCGGACGTGCGGAAGAACACGAGCGGGAAGGAGCCACGGGGATCGTCCCGGACACGGTTTCCCGCCGCCCGGCGGCCGTTGACCGGCGCGTCCGGTCCGGCGGCGCGCAGGATCGCCGCAGGCCCGCCCTTCGCGAGCGGGGCGGGGCTTATCCCCGCAGCGTCGCGCCCGTCGCCTTCACCACGGCGGCAACCACCTTCGCCGCCACGGCCTCGATCTCCGCATCGGTCAGCGTGCGGTCCTTCGGCTGCAGCGTGACCTCGATGGCGAGCGACTTGCGCCCCGCCTCGATACGCTCGCCCTCATAGAGGTCGAACAGCGAAACGCCCGTGATCAGCCCGCGCTCAGCCCCGCGCGCGGCGCGCAGGACCGCATCCGCGGTCACGTCGCGATCCACGACGAAGGCGAAGTCGCGGCGCACCGGCTGGAACGGCGGCAGTTCCGGGGCCGCGCGCTTGCGCCGCTTGGGATCGGCGATCGCGTCCAGCATCACCTCGAACGCCGCGCAGGGCGGCAGGTCGAGGGCGGCGGTCACGCGCGGATGCAGCTCGCCGAAGATCGCGATCACGGTCTTCGGTCCCTGCCGCACCACGCCGCTGCGGCCGGGGTGGTAGTAGCCGGGCGCGTCCGCGGTCACCACCAGCGCGTCGAGCGGCACGCCGAGGGCCGCCATCAGCGCCCATGCATCGCCCTTCGCGTCCATCATGTCCGCCGCACGCGACGGCGCGATCCAGGTGCGCGGGGACACGCCCGCGCGCAGTCCCGCGGCGATGGTCCGCTGCCCGTCCGGCGCCTCCGACACCCAGCCCGGCCCGACCTCGGCCAGCGCGATGTCCGGATAGCCGCGCGCCGCGTTGCGGGCCGTCGCCAGCGCAAGGCTCGCGAGCGGCGTCGGCCGCAACTGGTCGAGATCCGAGGCGATCGGGTTCTCCAGCGTCAGCGAGGCCGGCGCGTCGCCGAACAGCGAGGCGCGCGCGCGGTCGAGGAAGGAGAAGGTCACGCACTCCGCGAAGCCGCGCGATGCGAGCATGCGCTTGGCCAGCGCCGTGCGCGTCTGCCGCGGCGTCAGCGTCGATGCCGGCACCGCGCCGGCGCGCGGCAGCGATACCGGGGCGACGTTGTCGAGGCCGCGGATGCGCAGCACTTCCTCGATCAGCTCGCACTCGGCCTCGATCGCCGCGCAGCCTTCGGCGGCCTTTCGCGCGCGTTCCGCCGGCAGGTCCGGCGCCTGCTCCAGCACGATCCTCGCGGCGATGTCGTTGCGCCAGGGCGGCACCGCGACGGTGATCCGCGCCGCATCGCGCGCCTCGGTCGCGAAGCCGAGACGCTCGAGGATCGATGCCGCCTCGTCCGCCGGCACCTCGGCGCCGCCATAGCTGCACAGCCGGTCGAAGCGCATGGACGCGCTGCGCTGCCACGCGGGCGGCGTGCCGGCGGCGACCACCTCGCTCGCCTCGCCGCCGCACAGTTCCAGCATCATGCGCGTGATCGCCTCCAGCCCCGGCGCCATCAGCGCGGGGTCGATACCGCGCTCGAACCGCGCGCGGGCGTCGGTGTGGATGCCGTGGCGGCGGCCGGTCAGCGCGACGCGGACGGGATCGAAGATGGCGATCTCGATGAAGGCTTCGGTCGTGGCCTCGTCGCAGCCCGTCGCCTCGCCGCCGATCACGCCGGCGAGCGATTGCGGCCCGGAAGCGTCCGCGATCACCAGATCCTCCGCCCCCGGCGTGTATTCCTTGCCGTTGAGCGCGAGGAAGCCGGTGCCGTCGCCGCGCCGCATGGTCAGCGTGCCGCCGGCGACCTTGCGCACGTCGAACACGTGCGAGGAGCGGCCGAGGTCGAAGGCGAACAGGTTGGTCACGTCCACCAGCGCGTTGATCGGCCGCTGGCCGATGGCGGTCAGCCGGTCCTGCAGCCAGCGCGGCGAGGGGCCGTTGCGCAGCCCGCGGATGGTGCGGCCGAGCACGTAGGGGCAGGCTTCGGGATCGTCGATCGCCCAGCGCACGGGCGAGGCGAAGCTCGCGGGCACCGGCTCCGCCGACCACGGGCGCAGCGTGCCCAGCCCGGCGGCGGCGAGGTCGCGCGCGACGCCGCGCACGGACAGCGCATCGCCGCGGTTGGGCGTGACCGCGATCTCGATCACCGGATCGTCGAGGCCGGCCCAGCTCACATAAGTCTCGCCCAGCGGCGCATCCTCGGGCAGGTCGACGATACCGGAATGGTCTTCGCCGAGACCCATCTCGCGCGCGGACAGCATCATCGCCTCGCTGGCGACGCCGCGGATCTCGCCCTTCTTCAGCGTGATGCCGGTGCCGGGGATGAAGGCGCCGGGCAGTGCAAGCACGCCCAGCATGCCGGTGCGCGCGTTCGGCGCGCCGCAGACGACGGACAGCAGGTTGCCGTCGCCCGGATCGACCTTCAGCGCGCGCAGCCGGTCCGCGTTCGGATGCTGCACCGCCTCGACCACGCGGGCGATGCGGAAGGCGGCGAGGGCCGCGCCGCGATCCTCGATGCCTTCGACCTCGAGCCCGATCGCGGACAGCATGCGCTCGATGGTGGCGAGGTCGGCCTCGGTGTCGAGATGCGTCTTCAGCCAGGACAGGGTGAACTTCATCTCAGACGGCCTCGTGCAGCAGGGCGGGCGCGAGCGCGCTGAACCCGTAGTGGCGCAGCCAGCGGATATCGCTCTCGGTGAAATTGCGCAGATCCGCGATGCCGTGCTTCAGCATCGTCACCCGCTCGATCCCCATGCCGAAGGCGAAGCCCTGCCACTCGCGCGGATCGAGCCCGCAATTGGCGAGCACGCGCGGGTGCACCATGCCGCTGCCCAGGATCTCCAGCCAGTCACCGCCGCCACCGAGTTCGCCGGTACGCCGGTTCCAGCCGATATCCACCTCCATCGACGGTTCGGTGAACGGGAAGTAGCTGGCGCGGAAGCGCACCGGCAGATCGGCGATGCCGAAGAAAGCGCGCAGGAAGTCGATCAGGCAGCCCTTCAGGTGGCCGAGATGGATGTCCCGGTCGATCACCAGCCCCTCGACCTGATGGAACATCGGCGCGTGCGTCGCGTCGTGGTCGGCGCGGTAGGTGCGGCCGGGGGCGATGATGCGGATCGGCGGTTCCTGCGACAGCATCGTGCGGATCTGCACCGGGGAGGTGTGGGTGCGCAGCACCAGCCGCCGCCCGTCCCGCGTGCCGGGCATGTAGAACGTGTCCATGTCCTGCCGCGCGGGATGGTGCGCGGGAATGTTGAGCGCGCCGAAATTGCGCCACTCGTCCTCGATCTCCGGCCCTTCGGCGATGGAGAAGCCCATCGCGCCGAAGATCGCCGCCATCTCCTCCATGGTGCGCGAGATCGGGTGCACGCTGCCGGCGGGCTCGGGGCGCACCGGCAGGGTGGGGTCGCGGCGTTCGGTGGCGAGCCGCGCGTCCAGCGCCGCGTCTTCAAGTGTCGCACGGCGCGCCTCGATGGCGTCGGCGAGTGCCGTCTTGAGGGCGTTCAGCGCCACGCCGCGTTCCTTGCGGGCTTCGGGCGCGACCTTGCCGAGATCCTTCAGCAGCGCGGTCAGCTTGCCGCTCTTGCCCATCACCGCCACGCGCACCGCGTCCCAGGCGCGCAGGTCGCCGGCGGATGCGAGTGCCGCCTCGGTCTCGGCGCGCAGGGTGGTCAGGTCGTCGCTCATCTCAGCTCCACGCAACAGAAAAGGCCGCCCGTTGGCGCGGGCGGCCCTTGTCTTCAGACTGGTTCCCGGAAGACCGGAAGCCGGTCAGGCCAGGGCGGCCTGCGCCTTCTTCACGATCTCGCTAAACGACGCGGGGTCGTCATAGGCGACGGCGGCGAGGACCTTGCGGTCCATCTCGATGCCGGCGGCCTTCAGCCCCGCGATGAACTTGCTGTAGGTCAGCCCGTGCTCGCGGACCGCGGCGTTGATGCGCTGGATCCACAGGCCGCGGAACTCGCGCTTCTTGTTGCGCCGGTCGCGGTACGCATAGCGCAGCGCCTTCTCCAGGCGCTCCAGCGCGATGCGGTAGTTGGTGGAGGAGCGGCCGACATAGCCCTTCGACTGCTCGAGAACCTTCTTGTGGCGGGCGTGGGTGGTGGTGCCCCGCTTGACGCGTGCCATGTGCTTCTACCTTCCCGCTCAGAGCCCGTAGGGCGCCCACTGCTTCACGGTCAGCCCGTCCTGCTCGGTCAGGACCATGGTGCCGCG
>JBBCJT010000051.1:0-12867 GCA_037190665.1 Rhodovastum atsumiense
GGGCAGCCAGTTCAAGGGGCCGGCCGCGCGCATCGACCTGATGAAGCAGCATGCCGGCATCGACGTGGTGGCGATGTACCCGGCGGAGAACAAGCTCGGCCCCGGGGCGGACGCCTGGAACTACGACGCGTTCCTCGCCGCTGCCGACAAGTGCAACAAGGCGGGTTTCCCCTTCGCGCTGCCGGCCGGCACGATGAGCGACGCGACCGACTGGATCGGGTCCATGTTCCGCGCCTTCGATGCCCATCTCGTCGACGAGAAGGGCAACATCACCATCCGCAACAACGATAAGATCAAGGCGGTGATGGACTACTCGAAGCGGTTGTTCCAGCATATCCCGAACGAGATGTTCGCCGCCGACGACGCCACCAACAACCGCGCGCTGATCGCCGGGCGCACCGCCCTGATCTTCAACCCGCCATCGGCCTGGGCGGTCGCCAAACGCGACGCGCCGGATGTCGCGCGGCAGACCTGGCACTTCCCGTCGCCCGCCGGTTCGGCCGGGCGCTTCGTGCCGCACCTGCCGTACTTCTTCGGCCTGTGGAGCTTCAGCCGCAACAAATCCGCCGGCAAGGACCTGCTGGAACACCTCTCGCAGGTCGAGCAGATCAAGAAGATGGTCGACGCATCGGTGGGCTACGACATCCCGGCCTTCGCGAGCATGACCAGCGATATCGACACCTGGGCGACTGTCGAACCGCCGAAGGGCACGGTCTACAACTACCCCGTCCGGCCGCATCACAACGCGGTCGCCTACGTCGCTTATGCACCGGCACCGGCGGAGATCGCGGTGCAGATGTACAACCAGGGCATCCAGGCGAAGATGATCGCGCGCATGGTCCAGAACAACGAGCCCGTCGACAGGGTGCTCGCCTGGGCCGAGCAGGACGTCGAAGGCTTCAAGCGCGGCTGCCCGTGCGCCGGGCGGCGGCCTGCACCGCCGCCCGGCCGCGACGAAACGTCAAGGGAGGCTGCCGATGGCCGACGGGAATGCCATGACCGCGGACGCCATTCCTGTCGCCGCGGGGCAGCGGCGTGCGGGGGCGTTGCAACGCCTGGCGCGGCGACGTTCCACGCTCGCCTTTTTCATGACGCTGCCGCTGCTGGCGATCGTCCTCGGCCTCGTCGCCTATCCGTTCTTCTACGCGATCTACCTGTCCATGCTGAACAAGCGCATGACGCGCTTCATCGGCCTGGAGAACTTCTCCTTCCTGCTGACCCGCGAGACGTTCTTGGGGGTCATCTGGCAATCGGTGATCTTCGCGGTCGGTGCTGTGATCGCCAAGGCGCTGATCGGTTTCATCCTCGCGCATGTGCTGCACGCGCTGCCGGCCAAGGGGCAGCGCAAGTGGCGCGGGCTGCTGCTGGTCCCGTGGGTGATCCCGCCGGCGATCTCCACGCTCGCCTGGTGGTGGCTGTTCGACCCGTCCTACTCGGCCTTCAACTGGCTGCTGAACACGGTCGGCGTGCCGCCGGTGGCCTGGCTGGGCGAGCCGGGATGGGCGCGGTTCTCGGTGATCCTGGTCAATGTCTGGTACGGCGCGCCGTTCTTCATGATCATGTATCTCGCGGCGCTGAAATCGGTGCCCGACCAGCTCTATGAGGCGGCCGCGATCGACGGCGCCTCGGGCTGGCAGAAGCTGCGCTACGTGACGATCCCGATGATGAAGAACATCATCATGATCACGGTGCTGTTCAGCCTGATCGTCACCTTCGCGAATTTCGACATCGTGCGGATCCTCACCAACGGCGGCCCGCAGGACAAGACGCACATCTTCGGCACCTACGCCTTCCAGGTGGGCATCCAGTCCGGCGACATCCCGCTCGGCTCCGCGGTCAGCCTGTTCATGTTCCCCTTCCTCGCGATCTTCGCGATCTTCGTGCTGCGGGACGTGACGAAGCGGAACAAGGAGATGGCCGGATGAGCGGCGCGACGGTCACGGCCGGCACTGCCCGGTCCGCCTACCACGGCGCCGGCAGCCTGAAGCGCGAACGCCGCTGGGCGCTGATCGGGGCCTACATCGCGCTGGCGGTGTTCGTGGTGTTCTTCATCACGCCGCCCTTCCACATGCTGATGACCAGCTTGAAGAGCAGTGCCGAGATCGCCGACCTGAAGGGCAATCCCTGGATCGTCAGCAGGCCGACACTGTCGAACTACTGGGAGCTGCTGACTCAGGGCAACTACATCGTCCACTTCCGCAATTCGCTGATCGTCACCCTGTCGGTGGTGGCGATCACGATGGTGGTCAGCACGGTCGCGGCCTTCGCGCTGTCGCGCATGCGGTTCTGGGGCAGCACCGCGCTCGCCACCGGCGTCTTCCTCACCTACCTGGTGCCGGAGACGCTGCTGTTCATCCCGCTGTTCCAGATCCTCGGCGGCATCGGGCTGTACAACAACCTGCTGGCGATGATCCTGATCTACCCGACGCTGACGGTGCCCTTCTGCACCTGGATCATGATCGGGTATTTCAGCTCCATCCCGAAGGAGCTGGACGAGGCGGCGCTGATCGATGGGGCGAACCACTTCCAGATGCTGTGGCGGATCTTCATCCCGGTCGCGCTGCCGGGGATCCTGGCGGCGATGATCTTCGCCTTCACCGTGTCCTGGGCGCAGTTCCTGTACCCGATGGCCTTTCTCGTCAGCTCCGAGAAGATGGTGCTGACGGTCGGCATCGTATCCGATCTGATCCGCGGCGATACGTTCGCCTGGGGCAAGATCATGGCCGGCGCGCTGATGGCGGCCGCTCCGCCGTTGCTCGTCTATGCCTTCCTGATGGATTACTACATCGCCGGGCTGACGGCCGGCGCAACGAAAGGGTGAGCGAAGGATGGCTCAGGTATCGATCCGCAAGGTGGTCAAGGAATACGAGGGCGGCGTCCAGGCCGTGAAGGGGATCGATCTCGAGATCAGCGACCACGAGTTCGTCGTCCTGGTCGGGCCGTCCGGCTGCGGCAAGTCCACCACGCTGCGCATGATCGCAGGGCTGGAGGAGATCAGCGGGGGCGAGATCGCGATCGGCGGGCAGGTCGTCAACGACATCCCGCCGCGCGACCGGGACATCGCCATGGTGTTCCAGAACTACGCGCTCTATCCGCATATGACCGTGTTCGACAACATGGCCTTCGGCCTGACGCTGCGGAAGTTCCCGAAGGACGAGATCCGCCGCCGCGTCGAACACGCCGCGCGCATCCTGGACATCGGCACGCTGCTGGCGCGCAAGCCGAAGGCGCTGTCGGGCGGCCAGCGGCAGCGCGTGGCGATGGGCCGCGCCATCGTGCGCGATCCCAAGGTGTTCCTGTTCGACGAGCCGCTGTCGAACCTCGATGCCAAGCTGCGCGTGCAGATGCGCACCGAGATCAAGAAGGTGCACCAGACGGTGAAGACGACCACCGTCTACGTGACGCACGATCAGGTCGAGGCGATGACGCTCGCCGACCGCGTGGTGGTGATGAACCACGGTGTGATCGAGCAGGTGGGCCCGCCGCAGGAACTGTACCACAACCCGACCACCCGCTTCGTGGCCGGGTTCATCGGCAGCCCGGCGATGAACTTCATCCCCGCGCGGCTGACCAACGGCGGGGCCGGGCTTGCCGTGCAGATCGGCAACGACATCTCCCTGCCGGTGCCGGCGCAGCGGGTCGACCGCTACGGGCCGCACAAGGGACGCGAGCTCGTGTTCGGTCTCCGTCCGGAGCACCTCACCGAACGCAAGAACGAGGGCAAGGCGGGGATGGCGCCGCTGGAAGCGGTGGCCGACGTGACCGAGCCGATGGGCATGGAGACGCTGGTGCACTTCCAACTCGCCGGCGTGCCGGTCTGCGCGCGGATCGACCCGACCGTGCGCGCCGCCCCCGGCGAGCGGATGCCCTTCTCCGCCGACATGAACAACATGCATCTGCTCGATGCGGAAACGGGACGGGTGCTGTAGGCCGTGAAGGACAAGATCGTCTGGGTCACCGGCGCGGGGTCGGGGATCGGCCGCGCCATGGCCGTCGCCTTCGCCAGGGAGGGTGCAAAGGTCGCGCTGACCGGCCGCACCGTCGCGGCGCTTGAGGAGACGGCGGCGATGCTGCCGGCCGGGCATGCGCTGGTCGCGCCCGCCGACGTGACGGACGCCAAGGCCATCGCGGCCGCGCACCGCACCATCGTCGCCGCGTTCGGCGAGGTGGACGTGCTGGTGAACAACGCCGGCTTCAACCTGCCCAACCGGCACTGGCGCGAGATCACGCCCGACGGCGCCGGCCAGATCATCGACGCCAATTTGCGCGGCCCGGTGATCTGCTCGCTCGCCGTGCTCCCGGCGATGCGCAAGCGCGGGCAGGGGTTGCTGATCCATGTCGCGTCCTTCGCCGGCCAGCAGATCGGCCTCGTGTCCGGACCGATCTACACCGCGTCCAAGCACGGGGCGGTGGCGATGTCGGCGACGATCAACGCCGAGGAAGGCATCCACGGCATCCGCAGCGTCTGCATCAGCCCCGGCGAGGTGGACACGCCGATCCTCGCGAAGCGGCCGGTCAAGCTGTCGCCCGAGGACCTCGCCAAGGTGCTGAAGCCGGAGGACGTGGCCGACTGCGCCATCTTCGCAGCCCGCATGCATCCGCGTGCCTGTCCCATGGAGATCGTATTGGTCCCCACGGACAACAACACCTACCGTGGCGGAGCGCAGGCGATCGCCGCGCGGCCCTGACCCCGGAGAGAAGATCGAAAGATGGATGCGCTGCCCACCGTGACGATCGCGGCCGATGCGCTGCGCGACTACGTCGCCCGTATCTTCGTCGCCGCCGGGACCGACCGGGCGGAGGGCGAGCGGATCGGCCGCTACCTCGTCGCCGCCAACCTCGCCGGCCATGACAGCCACGGCGTGATCCGCGTGCCGCGCTACGTGCAGAACCTGCGCGATGGCGACACGAAGGCAGGGCAGACGATCAGCGTGGTGATCGACGGGCCGACGCATGCGGTGGTGGACGGCAACAACGGCTTCGGCCAGACCGTCACGCCGCAGGCCGTGGCCTTCGGCATCGACAAGGCGCGCAAGACCGGCATGGCGGTCGTCGGGCTGCGCAACGCCGCCCATATCGGCCGCATCGGCGACTGGGCCGAGCAGGCGATCGACGCCGGCATGGTCTCCATCCACTTCGTCAACGTCGCCGGCGGCGCGCTGGTCGCCCCCTATGGCGGGGTGGAGCGGCGCTTCTCGACCAACCCGTTCTGCATCGGCGTGCCGCTGAAGGGCCGCCCGCCGCTGCTGATGGACATGGCGACCTCGCTGGTGGCCGAGGGCAAGGTGCTGGTCGCCTCCAACGGCGGCAAGCCGGTGCCGAAGGACAGCCTGATCGACGCGGACGGCGCGATCAGCGGCGATCCCTCGGTGCTGTACGGGCCGATCGCGGGCACGATGGTGCGCGACGCCAAGTCCGGCACCGGCGCGCTGCGCGCCTTCGGCGAGCACAAGGGATCCGCCATCGCCTTCATGTGCGAGATCCTCGCCGGCGTGCTGATCGGCGCTGCGACCTCCAGCCCGATCCCCGACGGCAGGCGGCGCATCACCAACGGCATGCTGTCCTTCTACCTGCAGCCGGAAGCCTTCGGCGGCGCGGACCGTTTCGCGGAGATGGCGGCCGAGTACGCCGACCACGTGAAGTCCTCCCGCCCCGCGGTGGCGGGCGGCGAGGTGCTGGTTCCGGGCGAGCCGGAAGCACGCAACCGCGCGCATCGCAGCGTGCACGGCATTCCGGTGCAGGCTGACACTTGGGCCGCGATCCGCGCGGCGGCCGAACCGCTCGGCGTCGCTGTCCCGCCGGTCGCGTGAACATCGCCGGCGCCGCCGCGATCGTCACCGGCGGCGCCTCGGGCCTCGGCGAGGCGGCTGCGCGAGCGCTCGCCGCGCGCGGTGCGAAGGTGGCGGTGCTGGATGTGCAGGAGGCGCGCGGGCAGGAGGTCGCTGCGGAGATCGGTGGGGTGTTCGCGCGCTGCGACGTCACCGATGACGCCTCCGTCGCCGCAGCGCTCGCGGCCGCCGCCGCGGCGCACGGACCCGCCCGCATCGCGGTGACGTGCGCCGGCATCGTCGCCGGCCGCCGCGTGGTGGGACGCGGCCGTGCGCCGCATCCGATGGAGGAGTTCGCGCGCGTGGTCGCGGTGAACCTGCTGGGCACGATGCGCGTGCTGTCGCAGGCGGCCGGCGCGATGGCCGCGCTCGATCCGGATGCGGACGGTGCGCGCGGTGTGATCGTCACCACCGCCTCGATCGCGGCCGAGGACGGGCAGATCGGCCAGACCGCCTATGCCGCGTCGAAGGCGGGCGTCGCGGGGCTGACCCTGCCGGCGGCGCGGGAACTGGCGGCGCATGGCATCCGCGTGGTGTGCATCATGCCCGGCGTGTTCGACACGCCGATGATGGCGGGGCTGGATGAAAGCGTGCGCGCGGCGGTGGCCGCGACCGTTCCTTTCCCGCCCCGGCTGGGCGATCCGGCCGACTTCGCGGCGCTGGTGGCGCATGCGGTGGAGAACAGCACGCTGAACGGCTGCGCCATCCGCCTGGATGGCGCGTTGCGGATGGCGGCGCGTTAAGGGCGCCTCATGCGGGTCGGCCCCTTAGCTGACCCGGCAGGAGCCACGGGCAGCGCTGACCCTCTCTCCCGAAAGCGGTGGAGCGGGTGTGATTCCTGCCGGGCGATAGGCGTGAACCTCAGCTCCCGTACTCTTCGTCGAAAAGCGTCTTCTCCCTCTCCCGCCTGCGGGAGAGGGCCGGGGTGAGGGTCGGCGCCACCTGCGGGACGCCCTCTCTCATACCGACCAGCTTTTCGACTGGCTCGCCGTCGCCGATGCGAAGGTCATTGGCAAGGCTCGGCCGCATCAGCTCATGCGGGCGTGATTCTTCCCCCCGCATCGAGCGCGTCGCCACGGAGAGCATGCAGCGCATCGAGAAAGCGAACCGCGAAGGAGCCCGGCCCGTTCGCGCCGGGCTCCGCCGCGGCCCCCGCGGCCGCGAAAACGGCGAGGGCCGTGACCGTCGCATCGAACGGCTCCTCCGGCGCAACCGCCGCGAAGGCGCCGACCAGCGCGGTCAGCGAACACCCCAGCGCCGTCACCTTCGGCATCAGCGCCGAGCCACCGAAGATGCGCACCGCCCTGCTGCCATCGGTGACGAAATCCACCGGCCCGGTGACGGCGACGACCGCGCCCTGCGCCTCGGCCAGCCGCCGCGCCGCTTCCTCGGCCCTTTCGACCGGATCGCCGCTGTCCACGCCCTGCCCCGCGCTCTGCCCGCCGCCGAGCGCGATGATCTCGGAGGCGTTGCCGCGGATGATCGTGGGCTTCAGCCCAAGAAGCTCGGCCACCGCCCGCCGGCGGAAGTCCGTGGCGAAATGGGCGACCGGATCGAGCACCCACGGCTTGCCGGCCCCGGCCGCGCCCTTCGCCGCCGCCTTCATCCCGGCGATCCATGCCGGCGACAGGGTGCCGATGTTGATGGTCAGCGCGCCGGCCAGAGCGGCGAACTCCCCGGCTTCCTCTTCCGCGTGCACCATGGCCGGCGAGGCGCCCGCGGCCAGAAGCACATTGGCCGCGATGTTCATCGCCACGTAGTTGGTGATGCACTGCACAAGCGGGGCGGTCTGGTGCACGCGCGCGAACAGGAGGGACGGCATCGTCATCGCTCAGGCTTCCTGCCGGACAGGCATATGGAGGTGGTCGTCCCCGCGATATCTTTCCACCATCGCCGGTATGCCTCCTTGCGGGCCGATGACCCGGAACCCGCGCCCGGGTCGTCAGGCTACTCGGAAGTAGTCGACGTCCTCACTCCCACTCGATCGTCCCCGGCGGCTTGCTGGTGATGTCGTAGGTCACGCGGTTGATGCCGCGGACCTCGTTCACGATGCGCCCCGCCACCCGCGTCAGGAACCCCATGTCGAACGGATAGACATCCGCCGTCATGCCGTCCGTGCTCGTCACCGCCCGCAGCGCGCAGGCGTGGTCGTAGGTGCGCCCGTCCCCCATCACGCCCACCGTGCGCACCGGCAGCAGCACCGCGAAGGCCTGCCAGATCGCGTCGTACAGGCCGGCCGCCCGGATCTCCTCCAGGTAGATCGCATCCGCCTTGCGCAGGATGTCCAGCTTCTCGCGCGTGATCGCGCCGGGCACGCGGATCGCGAGGCCCGGGCCGGGGAAGGGATGGCGGCCGACGATGCTCTCCGGCAGACCCAGTTCGCGGCCCAGCACGCGCACCTCGTCCTTGAACAGCTCGCGCAGCGGCTCCACCAGCTTCATGCGCATGTGTTCGGGCAGGCCACCGACGTTGTGGTGGGACTTGATCGTTACGCTCGGCCCGCCGGTGAAGGACACGCTCTCGATCACGTCCGGGTACAGCGTGCCCTGTGCGAGGAAGTCCGCCCCGCCCAGCTTCGCCTGCTCCTCCTCGAACACCTCGATGAACAGCCGGCCGATGGTCTTGCGCTTCACCTCCGGATCGGTCGCGCCGTCGAGCGCGTCGAGGAACATGTCGGACGCATCGCGGTGCACCAGCTTGATGTTGAAGCGGTCGCGGAAGGTCTTCACCACCTCCTCGCTCTCGCCCTGCCGCATCAGTCCGTGATCGACGTAGATGCAGGTGAGCTGGTCGCCGATCGCCTCGTGGATCAGCACCGCCGCGACCGAGGAATCCACCCCGCCCGACAGTCCGCAGATCACCCGGCCGCTGCCGACCTGGCGGCGGATGCGCGCGATCTCCGTCTCGCGGAAGGCGGCCATCGTCCAGTCGCCGGTGCAGCCCGCGATGCCGTGGGTGAAGTTGCGCAGCAGGGCGGCGCCGTGCGGCGTGTGCATCACCTCGGGGTGGAATTGCGTGCCGTAGTAACGGCGGTGATCGTCCGCGATCACGGCGAACGGCGCGCCCTCGCTCGCCGCCACCGCACGGAAGCCGGGCGGCAGCGCGGTCATGCGGTCGCCGTGGCTCATCCACACCTGTTCGCGCGCGCCCTTGGCCCATACGCCCTGGGTCAGCGCGCAGTCTTCGGTCACGTCCACGAAGGCACGGCCGAACTCGCGGTGATGGCCGCTCTCCACCAGCCCGCCGAGCTGCGCGGCCATCGCCTGCTGGCCGTAGCAGATGCCGAGAACCGGCAGGCCGCTCTCGAAAACGATCTTCGGCGCGCGGGGGCTCGCCGCCTCGTTCACGCTTGCCGGCCCGCCCGAGAGGATGAAGGCCTTCGCGCCGAAATCGGCGATGCGCTGCGGGTCGGCGCTGAACGGCCAGATCTCGCAGTACACGCCGCTCTCGCGCAGGCGCCGCGCGATGAGCTGCGTCACCTGGCTGCCGAAATCGAGGATGAGAACGCGATCGGTCATCGAACTTCCTTCAGGCCGGCGCGGTGGCTTCCAGCAGCCGCGCGATCGGGTCCCAGCGATAGGCGGATTGCATGATCTGCGCGCCGGCGAAGCTGATCCGCTCCTCCGCCGCCAGCACGCCGCCCAGCCGGGCGTAGAAATAGCGCGAGGGGTTGTCGCGCAGCACCCAGACGAAGGCGCTGCCGCAGCCCGCCTTGCGCAGCTCCTCGGCAAGCGCGCGCAGCAGCCGCCGGCCCACGCCGCGGTCGCGGAAATCGTCGAGCACGTAGAGCGTCTCGATCTCGCCGTCGCCGAGCTCGGCCCGGCGCGCCCGCCCGCCGGTCGCGAAGCCGACCACGCGCGCCTGGCCCGGTTCCGGCAGGTCCGTGCCGGCGGCGAGCGCGACGAACACGCCCTGGCCCGTGCGGATCGTGGCGTCGTAATTCGCCGCCTGCCGCACGACCGAGAGATTGGCGAGGAAGCCGGCCGGCAGGATCGCGGGATAGGTACTGCGCCAGGCGGCGACATGCACCGCGGCGATCGCCGGCGCATCGGATACCCGCGCCGGTCGCACGCCGATCATGCGGCGCGCTCCAGCACCGCGGCGAAGAACCCGTCCGTACCGTGGCGCGCCGGCGTCAGCCGCAGCAGCGGTCCCTCCGCCACGCCGTCCACGCCATGCGGCACCGGCGCGAAGCCGGGCGTGCGCGTCAGGAAGGCGGCGATCTGGTCGTCGTTCTCGGCCGCCAGCAGCGAGCATGTGGCATAGATCAGGCGCCCTCCCGGCTTCACCAGCCGCGCGCCGGTATCGAGGATCGATGCCTGCTTGGCGGTGAGTTCGGCGAGGTCGGTTTCCGTGGTGCGCAGCCGCGCATCCGGGTTGCGCCGCCACGTGCCGGTGCCGGTGCAGGGCGCATCGGCCAGCACGCGGTCGAAGCTGCCCGCGCGCCGCTTGGCCCATTTGTCGCCGGCCTCGAACAGGTGCCGCTCCACGTTCTGCACGCCCGCGCGGCGCAACCGCCGCACCGCCGCTTCCAGTCGCGGGGCGGAGACGTCGCAGGCGGCGATGTGGCCGCGGTTGGCCATCGTCATGGCCAGCGCCAGCGTCTTGCCGCCCGCGCCGGCGCAGATATCGGCGACGCGCATGCCGGGCCGCGCATCGGCGGCCAGCACGACGAGCTGGCTGCCCTCGTCCTGGATCTCGACGCGGCCATCGGTGAAGGGCGCCGTCGCGGTTACCGGCCTGCGGCCCGCCACGCGCAGCCCCCAGGGCGAAAGCGTCGTCGGTACGCTTTCGATCCCTGCCTCGGCCAGTGCGGCGCGGACCTCCGCGCGCGTGGCCTTGAGCAGGTTGATGCGCAGGTCGAGCGGCGCGGGCACGGCCATCGCCACGAGTTCCGCCTCCAGCCCGGCGCCGAACGTGGCGCGCAGCAGCGGCAGCATCCAGTCCGGCACTTCGAGGCGCACCGGGTCTGGCATGTCCGGATGCTCGGCGTCGCGGCCTTCCAGCGTGCGCACTGCCTGCGCCTCGCCGCGGTCGAGCGGGGCAGGGCCGAAGCGGCCGCCGGAGAAGGCCTGCGCGACGCCGTCGGCGCGCCAGCCTTCGCCCACCAGCAGTTCGGCAGCGGTCAGCAGCCGCGGCGTCGGCTCCGCGCCGGCATGGCGCAGCCACCAGTCGAGCCGGCGGCGGCGGCGCAGCACCGCCCAGGCGCGCTCGCTGACCGCGCGGCGGTCGCCGGAGCCGATGAAGCGGCGGGCGCGGAAATAGTCGTTCGCGACCGCATCCGCCGGGCGGCGCGGGGCACCCTCGACCTCCGCCAGGAGCTCGATCGTCGCAGCGATGCGTGCGGCGGGGGTCACGCGAGCCGGTCGGGGAGCGAGTCGAGATCGGTGATGACGGTGGACGAGGCAGCCACGTCGTAATCGTCCGGCTCGCCCGGGCGCTGCAGCCAGTAGACGCGATAGCCGAAGGACCGCGCGCCGAACGCATCCCACGCATTGGCGGACACGAAGGCGATGTTGTTCGCCGGCCCGCTGAAATGCGCGGTGCCGAGCCCGTAGACGCGCCGGTCGGGCTTGAAGATGCCCGCGCTCTCGGCCGACAGGATCGCATCGAGCAGCGGGGCGAGGCCCGCCGCGGTGGCGGCTTCCGTGACCATCTCCGGCCCGCCGTTCGACAGGATGCCGGTGCCGATGCCCAGCTCCTTCAGCCGCGCGAGCATCGCGGGGACTTCGGGAAAGGCCGGCAGGTTGCGATAGGCTTCCAGCAGGCCGGTGCGCAGCGCCGGGTCGAGCTGGTGGCGCGCCATCACCACGTCCAGCGCGTTCTCGGTGAGCGTCCAGAAATCCTTGTGGTGTCGCTCGCCCGCGATGGATCGCACCCAGCTGTATTCGAGCTGCTTGGCGCGCCATTCGTGACTGATGCGCTGCCAGTGCGGGCCGATGGCATCGGCATGGCGCTGCATGGCGGCATGCACGTTCAGCAGCGTGCCGTATGCGTCGAACAGCGCTGCCTTGACGGCGGGCAACGCCTAGTCCTGCCGGTAGTTCGGCGCCTCGCGCGTGATCGCCACGTCATGCACGTGGCTCTCCCGCAACCCGGCGCCGGTGATGCGGCGGAAGCGGCAGCCGGTCTGCATGTCCGCGACCGAAGCGTTGCCGGTGTAGCCCATCGAGGCGCGCAGCCCGCCGACGAGCTGGTGGACGACCACGCCGACCGCGCCCTTGTAGGCGACGCGCCCCTCGATGCCTTCCGGTACGAGCTTCAGCGAGTCCTTGATCTCCTGCTGGAAGTAGCGGTCGGCCGATCCGCGCGCCATCGCGCCGATGCTGCCCATGCCGCGATAGGATTTGTAGGAGCGGCCCTGGTAGAGGAACACCTCGCCCGGCGCTTCGTCGGTGCCGGCGAACAGGCTGCCGATCATCACCGCGTCCGCGCCGGCGGCGATCGCCTTAGCGAGGTCGCCCGAATTGCGGATGCCGCCATCGGCGATGGCCGGCACGCCGCGTTCGCGGCAGGCGGCGGCGGTTTCCAGCACGGCGGTGAACTGCGGCACGCCGACGCCCGCGACCACGCGCGTGGTGCAGATGGAACCCGGGCCGATGCCGATCTTCACCGCATCAGCCCCTGCTTCGATCAGGGCAGCGGCACCTTCGGGCGTGGCGACGTTACCGGCGATGACCTGCACGGAGTTCGACAGCCGCTTGATGCGTTCCACCGCCGCCAGCACGCCGGCGGAATGGCCATGCGCGGTGTCCACCACGATCACGTCGGTCTCGGCCGCGATCAGCGCCTCGGCGCGGTGGAAGCCGTCCTCGCCCACGCCGGTCGCCGCCGCCACGCGCAGCCGCCCCAGCTCGTCCTTGATGGCGATCGGGTTGGCCTGCGCCTTGTCCATGTCCTTGACGGTGATCAGCCCGACGCAGCGATGCGCCTCGTCCACCACCAGCAGCTTCTCGATCCGGTGGCGATGCAGCAGCTTGCGCGCTTCGTCCGGCGTGACCTCGCCGTTCACGGTGACGAGGTTCTCCCGCGTCATCAG
>JBBCJT010000052.1:0-54019 GCA_037190665.1 Rhodovastum atsumiense
CTCGGCGCTGGAGGTGACGCTGGGCGGCAACGACCCGGCCATCGCGGCCGCGAGCGCAGTGCTGGATGGCAGCCTGACCATCACCGGCTTCTCGGCCAGTGCGCCGGGCTCGGCCAGCGCGCTGGCGGGCACGCACTACACGGTGATCGCGACGATGGCCGGGATCACCGGCGACTTCACGACGGTGAACCTAGGCGGCGCGACCAGCCCGGTGGACTACCTGCAACTGGCTGGCGGAGTGACCAACGGGGGGCTGGATTACACGGTCGGCTTCGGCCTGAGCTGGCTGGCCGGACCTGTGGCTGGGCACGGGACGTTCACGCTCGGGGCGGGCGAGACGTTCGACGTTGACGTGCTGCTGTCGGACCAGCCGGCGTCCGCGACCGGCTGGGATGGGGCAACCCTGACCAAGGCCGGCGCGGGCACGCTGATCCTGTCGGCGGTGAACAGCTACACCGGCGCGACATTGATCACGGACGGCACGCTGCGCATGGGTGTGGCCAATGCGATCGTGCCCAGCTCGGCGGTTGCCGTCAATTCAGGCGCGACGCTCGATCTGGGCGGCTTCTCGCAGACGGTGAACAACCTGTCGGGCGCAGGCGCGGTCACGCTGGGGTCTGAAATACTGACGGTGAACAGCACGGCCGACACGACGTTCGCCGGCACGATCTCCGGCACGGGGATGCTGTTCCACAACATCACGACCGGCACGAACACGCTGACCCTGACCGGGACCAATACCTACAGCGGCGGAACGTGGATCGGGGCCGGCACGCTGCAGATCGGCGACGGTGGGACGACGGGGTCGATCGTCGGCGATATCGCCAATCACGGCACTCTGGCGTCCAACCGCTCCGACTCGGTGACGTTCGGGGGCGTGATCTCCGGCGCTGGCGTGCTGGAGCAGATCGGCACCGGCACTACGGTCCTGACCGGAGCCAACACCTACGCAGGCGGTACGACGATCACCGCCGGGACGTTGCAGATCGGCGATGGCGGTGCGACCGGCTCGATCGTCGGCGACGTCGCCAATGACGGCACGCTGGCGTTCAACCGTTCGGACACGGTGACCTTCGGGGGCGTCGTCTCCGGCACGGGGACAGTGGAGCAAATCGGTAGCGGCACCACCGTCCTGACCGGAGCCAATACCTATAGCGGCGGCACGATCATCACCGCGGGGACGCTGCAGATCGGCGATGGCGGTACCACCGGTTCGATCACCGGCAACGTGGCGAATAACGGCACGCTGGCGTTCAATCGTTTCGACACGATGACCTTCGGCGGTGTCATCACCGGCACCGGCATGATGGAGCAGATCGGCACTGGCACCACGATCCTGACCGGAGCCGGCTCGTCGGCGAGCATTACGCAGGTCTCATCCGGCACGCTGTCGCTGGCGCAGGCTGGCGTGCTGACGACGGGCAGTCACACGACGCAGGCGGGTGCGACGACCGCGATCGGCGGGTCCTCACAGCTGGTGGTGGTCGGAGGGCTGACGCAGGCGGCGGGCTCGGCACTGGAGGTGACGCTGGGCGGCAACGACCCGGCCATCACGGCGGCGAGCGCAGCGCTGGATGGAAGCCTGACGGTCAACGGCTTCTCGGCCACTGCGCCGGGCTCGGCCAGCGCGCTGACCAGTACCCAGTTCACGGTGATCAGCACAACCGGGGGGATCGCCGGCGACTTCGCGACGGTGAGCCTGGGCGGCGCGACCAGCCCGGTGGACTACCTGCAACTGGCTGGCGGAGTGAGCAACGGGCTGGATTACACGGTCGGCTTCGGGCTGAGCTGGCTTGCCGGACCTGTGGCCGGGCACGGGACGTTCACGCTGGGTGCTGGCGATACGTTCGACGTGGACGTGGCGCTGTCGGACCAGGCGGCATCCGCGACCGGCTGGGACGGGACCACGCTGACCAAGGCCGGGGCGGGCACGCTGATCCTGTCGGCGGTGAATGGCTACAGCGGCGCGACATTGATCGATGCCGGCACGCTGCGCACCGGGGCGGTCAACGCGCTCGCGAGCAGCTCGTCGGTTACTATCGCGGCCGGCGCGACGTTCGACCTCGACGGCTTCTCGCAGGTGGCGAACAACCTGTCGGGCGCGGGCGCGGTGACGCTGGGATCGGCGACGCTGACGGCGAACAACGCAAGCGGCTCCACGACGTTCGGCGGTGCCATCTCCGGCACGGGTGCGCTGGACAAGACCGGTAGCGGGACGCTGGTACTGGCCGGACTCAATACCTACACGGGCGGGACGACGATCACCGGCGGCACGCTGCAGATCGGTGGCGGCGGCACGACCGGCTCGATCACCGGCAACGTGGCGAACAGCGGCACGCTGGCGTTCAACCGCTCCGACGCGATGACGTTCGGTGGCACGATCTCCGGCTCCGGCTCGGTGGAGCAGATCGGAACCGGCACCACCATCCTGACGGGCGTGGGTTCGTCGGTGGGCAGCACGCTGGTCTCGTCGGGGACGCTGTCGCTGGCGCAGACCGGGACGCTGACGACGGGCAGTCACACGACGCAGGCGGGCGCGGTGACCACGATCGGCGGGTCGTCACAACTTGTGGTAAGCGGGGCGCTGACGCAGGCGGCGGGTGCGGTGCTGGAGGTGACGCTGGGCAGCAACGCACCGGTGATCACAGCCTCGACCGCAGCCCTCGACGGCAACCTGACCATCACGGGCTTCTCGGCCGGCGCTCCGGGTTCGGCCAGCGCACTGACAACCACCCTGTTCACGGTGATCACCACAACGGGGGGGATCAGCGGCGACTTCGCAACGGTGAACCTGGGTGGCGCGGCCAGCCCGGTGGACTACTTGCAGCTTGCCGGCGGAGTGAGCAACGGCGGACTGGACTACACGGTGGGCTTCGGCTTGAGCTGGCTGGCTGGAGGGACCGCCGGGCACGGGACGTTCACGCTGGGAGCAGGCGAGACGTTCGACGTCGACATGGCGCTGTCGGATCAGGCGGCATCCGCGACCGGTTGGGACGGGACAACCCTGACCAAGGCCGGGGCGGGCACGCTGATCCTGTCGGCGGTGAACAGCTACACCGGCGCGACGTTGATCAATGGCGGCACGCTGCGCATGGGTGCGGCCAATGCGATTGCATCCAGCTCGGCAATCACCGTAGCTGCCGGGGCGACGTTCGACCTCGACGGCTTTTCGCAGGTGGCGAATAACCTGTCCGGCGCAGGTTCGATCACGCTGGGAACGGCGACGCTGACGGCGAACAACACCAGCGGCTCTACGACGTTTGGTGGCGTGATCTCCGGTAGTGGCGCGCTGGAAAAGAACGGCAGCGGAACGCTGATCCTGACCGGAGCCAATACCCATAGCGGCAACACCACGATCACCGGCGGCACGCTGCAGATCGGCGACGGTGGCACCACGGGTTCGATCATCAGCGATATCATCAACAACGGCACGTTGGCGTTCAATCGCTCCGACACGATCACCTTCGGCGGTGTCATCTCCGGTCCCGGCATGGTGGAGCAGATCGGAACCGGCACCACTATCCTGACGGGCGCGGGTTCGTCGGTGGGCAGCACGTTGGTCTCATCCGGCACGCTGTCGCTGGTGCAAGCAGGCGCGCTGACGACCGGCAGCCACACGACGCACGCCGGAGCGGTGACCGCGATCGGCGGGGCTTCGCAGCTTGTGGTGAGCGGGGCACTGACACAGGCTGCGGGCTCGGCGCTGGAAGTGACGCTGGGCAGCAACGCGCCGGTGATCACAGCCGCAGCGGCCGCTTTGGACGGCAGCCTGACCATCGCCGGCTTCTCGGCTGGTGCGGCGGGCTCGGCGAGCGCACTGACCAGCACCCAGTTCACGGTGATCACGACGACGGGCGGGATCAGCGGCAACTTCGCCTCGGTGAACCTTGGGGGCGCAGCCAGTCCGGTGGATTACCTGCAACTGGCGGGTGGGATCAGCAATGGCGGGCTGGACTACACGGTCGGCTTCGGCCTGAGCTGGCTGGCCGGAGGCTCTGTCGGGCACGGGACGTTCACGCTGGGTGCGGGCGATATGTTCGACATGGACCTGGCGCTGTCAGACCAGGCGGCATCCGCGACTGGTTGGGACGGAACTACCCTGACCAAGGCCGGGGCGGGTACGCTGATCCTGTCGGCGGTGAATACCTACACCGGAGCGACGTTGATCAATGGCGGCACGCTGCGCACCGGCGTGGCCAATGCGATCGCCTCCAGCGCGGCGGTCACCGTGGCTGCCGGGGCGACGTTGGACCTCGACGGTTTCTCGCAGGTGGCGAACAACCTGTCGGGCGCCGGGGCGGTGACGCTGGGATCGGCGACGCTGACGGCGAACAACGCGAGCGGTTCCACGACGTTCGCCGGCATGATCTCGGGGGCGGGCGCATTGACCAAGACCGGCAGCGGAGCGCTGATCCTAACGGGGACCAGTACCTACACCGGCGGCACGACGATCACCGGCGGCACGCTGCAGATCGGTGATGGCGGCACGACCGGTTCTATCACCGGCAACGTCGCCAATGACGGCACGTTGGCGTTCAACCGCGCCAACATTGCGACCTTCGGTGGCGTCATCTCCGGCACCGGCGCGGTGAAGCAGATCGGCAACGGCATCACCATCCTGACCGGGGCCAACACCTACACCGGCGCAACAAGCGTGCTTGCCGGCATTCTGCGTGCCGGTGCGACAGGCGTCTTCAGTCCGGGATCCGCCATCAACGTCGCAGCGGGAGCCGTCCTTGACCTCGCGGATTTCAGCCAGACCATCCCTGGCCTGACCAATGCCGGCTTCGTCAGCCTAGGCCACGTGCCGGATACCGTGCTGACGATCACCGGCAATTATGTCGGCGCGGGCGGAACCATCGGCCTGACCACCTTCCTCGACACCGACAACTCACCGTCGGATCGCCTCGTCATCCAGGGCGGCACGGCAACCGGGTCCTCGCTCCTGCGCATCAACAACGCGGGTGGCGGCGGTGCGCTGACGACAGGAAACGGCATCCTTGTCGTCGACACGACGCAGGGAGGCACCACGACCGCCAACGCCTTCACGCTCGCGCAACCCGTGATCGCCGGGCCCTACGAATACACGCTGCACCGCGGCAGCCAGGATACCACCAATGTCGAGGCGTGGTACCTGCGCTCGACGGCGCCGGAGCCCGAGCCGCAGCCGAACTACCGGCAGGAGATGTCGCTCTATGCGGCTGTTCCGTCGATGGTGCAGGGGATCGGCCTCGCCATGCTGGACACGCTCCATCACCGGGTCGGCGAGCAGGAACACCTGCGCGGGCGCATGGATATCAACGACGGGGCCAATCCCAACGGGGCCTGGATGCGGATGATCGCTCATCGGAACAACATCGATGGTGGGGGGCTGATGTCCGACGGACCGGATTTCGAGCAGGACATCACCGCCTTCCAGGCCGGCCTCGACATCTTCCGGCACGAGAGTCCCGACGGTCACCGCGATCATGCAGGGCTCTATTTCGGCATCGGCCAGAGCAACGGGCGCGTCGATCACCTCAATGCCGGCGATGCGGGCCGCGTGCGCATCGACGCCTATGCGCTCGGCGCGTACTGGACGCATTTCGGTCCCGGCGGCTGGTATGTCGATGCCGTCGCGCAGGTCAGCCTTTACGAGAGCAGCGCGAAATCCTCTCGCACCGGTATCGGGCTCTCCGACAACGGGTGGGGCTTCGCGGCCTCCCTTGAAGGCGGTTACCCGATCGCACTCGGCGCCAGCGGCTGGGTGCTGGAGCCGCAGGCGCAGCTCATCTGGCAGCGCGTATCGCTCGATGGCGGCAACGATGTTGCCGCGCGCGTCGACTACCGCGACGCGGACAACCTCATCGGTCGCCTGGGCACGAGGCTGGCAGGGACCTGGCGGACCGATCCGAACGATCCGGTGAAGCGCACGACGGCGTGGGCCAGGGCCAGCGTGTATCACGACTTCCGGGGCGATAACCGGATGCAGATATCCTCGGACGACGGGCCGGTGATGCTGCAGTCCGACATGGGCGGAACCTGGGTTGGCTTCAACGCCGGCGTCAGCGCCCAGATCACCCGCAACACGTCGCTCTATGCCAATGCCACGTATGAGACCGACTTCAAGGGCGACCGCCAGGGATTCGGCGGCATGGCGGGCATCAGGATCAACTGGTGATGGGTACGAAAGCGCGAGTCGAGATAGGTGGCACTGACGATATGACGATGGATAGCGCTGTGCCGCCGGTGGCGGAGCGGATCTCCGGTGGGGCAGGGGAGGGCGTCCCACCACCTGCATCGGCACAAGTGGCTTGAGATGGTTGTGCCGGAGGCTTCCCCCGAGGCACCGTTGCGGCTGACCGCGGCTGACCGCGGCCGACGCGCAGGGGCTGATTGCCCTGCTGGCAGGTTGCCGGGCCATGATGGGGCCGATGCGCCCGGCCAACCCGACCGTTCCGGCCGGCGTCGGCCATGTTCATCCGGGGACGACGGTCTGGGCGGGACCGCGCCCCGACCAGCCGGGTAAGCTGGGGCTGGGGTTGTTTCATCCCGGCCTTGGCTTGATCGTCACCGATCTCGACCGCACGGAGGCGGAACGCTGCGTGATGATGCTGCAGCACCAGATCGCGGCGCTGCCTCCTGAAGGATGAGCGGGCGGCCCCGGTTTCGCCCGCCGTCCCGGATTTCTGCTCTGGCTTCGAAGGATAATCATCACGATGCTGTCCCCCTATCGTCTTGCCGGCCTTGCCTTCGTGCTGGTCGCCGGCACAGCGCTGGCCCAGGCGCCCGCGCAGCGCCCCACGCCCCGGCCGGCCGCGCCGCCAGCGGCGGGCCAGAGCGCCCCGGCGCCTGAGCGCACCCTGGCTGTCTACGGCGAATGGATGGTGCGGTGCGGACCGCGCCCTTCCGGCGAAGGTCGCGCCTGCGAGATGGCGCAGACCGTGCAGGGCCCGCGGCAGCAGCCTGTGGCGCAGTATGTGTTCGGCCGGACGGCGCCCGATGCGCCCTGGCAGCTTCTCATCCAGCTTCCGCTCAACGTCTCCGTCGCGACGCCGGTGCGGCTGACCCTCGATCCGCCGCTGACGCTGGCGTTCCGGACCTGTGCGCCGAGCGGTTGTTTCGCGGGGCTGGATCTGGATGAGGCGACGCTTCGCCGCCTCACCGGGGCGCCGGCGACCACCGTTGCGGCGATCGAGTATCGCGACGCCAACCAGGGGGAGGTGAAGCTGCCCTTCGCGCTGCGCGGCTTCACCGACGCCTTCGCAGTCCTCGGCCGCGAGAACAACTGACGGGTTGCCGGGTATGGTCGGGCGGTACGGGCTTGCCACATTTCGGCGGCTCGCGCCGATATCCCGGTAGCCCGACCGCCCACCGGTTCGCCATCGGCAGTGAAGGGCGGTGTCGCGCCACGTCTGCCGTCCGGCGCAGCGGCGGACGGCGATGATGGCCGCGGGCTTTGCGGCAGAGGGGTATTACACGATATAATATCGGTAAATACCTCTTGCCATATGGCAGTAGTAAGATTACGTCATTTCCCGATTTCACTTTCGGAAAACGGGCATGTCTGCGATCCACGTCATTCACGAGAATCCGTCGTGGCTTCCGCCCTTCGCGGCAGCACTGGATGAGCGCGGCCTGCCGTGGCGCGACTGGGATCTGTCTGAGGGAACGATCGATCTTTCCGTGCCCCCTCCCGAAGGCGTGTTCTACAGCCGCATGAGCGCGTCCTCCCACACGCGCGGCCATGCCGCCGCGCCGACGCTGACCGCGGCGGTGCTGGCGTGGCTGGAGCGATACGGACGCCGGGTGGTCAATGGCAGCCGGGCACTGGATCTGGAGGTCAGCAAGGCGCGCCAGTACGCGGCGCTGGAGGCCGCGGGCATCACGGTGCCGCGCACCGTCGCCGTATCCGGTGACGCGACGGCGATCGTTGCCGCAGCCGGGCGCCACTTCGGGGACGGGCCCGTGATCCTCAAGCCCAACCGGGGCGGGAAGGGGCTGGGGGTGCGCCTGTTCTCTGACAGCGCCGCACTGGCGGCGTTCCTTGCGGAGCTTCCGCCGGACGAAGCGCCTGTCGACGGTTTGTGGCTGTTGCAGGCGCATATCCGCGCGCCGCGTCCCGTCATCACGCGCGCCGAGTTCGTTGGTGGGCGGTTCCTCTACGCCGTGGAGGTGGACACGTCGGGCGGATTCGAGCTGTGCCCGGCCGATGTCTGCGCGATCGGCGATGCGGCATGCCCGGCCGAGGCGCCCGCACCGAAGTTCCGCATCATCGATCCCGGCGATCCGTCGCTGATCCGCCGCATCGAGGCGTTTCTCGCGGCGAATGGCATCGAGATCGCGGGGGTGGAGTTCATCCGTGACGCGGCCGGGGGCGCCTTTGTTTACGACGTGAACACGAACACCAACTACAATCCGGAGGCTGAAGCGGCCGCGGGCGTTGCTGGAACCGAGCGGTCGGGACCGGGCGGTGTGGCGGCGTTCTTGGGACGGGAGTTGGCAGACCAGAGGCGCGTTGCTGCTTAGGTTCTGTTGCGTCGGGGCTGCCGCGATAAGGTTAGCTGCGATCCGCTTTCGCCTTTTCGAGGCGGACGCGGCTACCCTGTAGCCGCTGAAGGATCATCCTGATCAAGCGCCCACGCGGTGTGCTTGACCTAACCGGTTCGAGAGTTTGCATCCCGTGGGTAAGGGCGATCATCACGCGCGAGTTGGGCGACCAGCCTCTGCCAAGCATCGGCGTGCTTGCTTAATCCCTAGGGAACTCTCGGTACCAATTTGGCACTCTTAGAGAAGAATGTTCTCTAAATGTTCTGGAATGCTGCTGGGCGAAGTGGAGAGAAGCGGGGAAGGGTGGGCTTGCGAACCGCACGGAAAATGCTAGGAAGCCCGCGCCTCACGGGAGGCACGGGCGCGTAGCTCAGCGGGAGAGCACCACCTTGACACGGTGGGGGTCAGAGGTTCGATCCCTCTCGCGCCCACCATCCTTGCGGGAAGCCCATCAAAGCTTGGCTGACGAGACCGGAACCCGGCAAGAGCGGCTCTCGACAAAGCGAAACGACGAAGAGATGGCTATCGCGGGCGCGGGACACACGAGCGCTGGCGGCGCGCCACGATTCCGTCCTCAATAGCGCGCAGACGATCACGACCGCCAATGACATTCATATCCTACTCCCAGAACTTCGAAGACGTGATGCTCTGGAGAGCGCTGAAGCACGTTGATCACGGCTTCTGGATTGATGTGGGAGCCGCCGACCCGACCCAGGATTCGGTGACGCGCGCGTTCAGCGACAGAAGCTGGCGCGGGATCAACATCGAAGCCAACCCGACACTTCTCAACACACTCGTCGCAGCACGGCCACGCGATGTGAATTTGGGCCTCGCCGCCGGCCGGAGCGATGGTTCAGTCCATTTCTTCGAGGTGGTCGATACCGGCCTTTCCACCGTCGACGCCGCGATCGCGGACCGGCATCGTGCCGCAGGATTTCAGGTCCGGGAGCACGAAGTCCCCTTGCGGACCCTCGCCTCCATCTGCGCGGAGCATGCCCCACGCGAAGTCCACTTCCTCAAGATCGATGTGGAAGGAGCAGAGGCGGAGGTGCTCGCGGGCGCGGACTTCCGGGCCTGCCGACCCTGGATTGTGCTGGTCGAGGCGACGCTGCCGCTGTCGCAGGAGCCGACTTATAGGGACTGGGAATCGATCCTGCTCCAATCGGACTACCGCTTTGCGTGGTTCGACGGGCTGAACCGATTCTACATCGCTGACGAGCGCTGGGAGGAACTCTCACCTGCCTTTGCCGCGCCGCCCAATGTCTTCGATGACTTCACCTTGCGCCGTGTCGTCGAAGCGGACGAGCGTACAGCACAGGCCGAATCCCGAGCGGTGACCGTGGGGACGGAGGCAGCGGCAGAGACCGCCAGATGGCGAGAAAGCGCGGCAGCCGCCGCCGCGCGGGCCGATAGCGCCGACGTCCGTTTGCGCGAGACCGAGAGCAAGCTCGTGCATTCGCAGCAGCAGACAGCAATCGAAGCTGCCCGCGCCAATACACTTGAACGGACGTTCGCGGACGCCCGGCTCATCGTTTCCCGCCTGCAGCAGGCGGAAGTGAAGGCTGCGGCGGATCTCGCGGGCATTCGTGCCAGCACTTCCTGGCGCATCACCGCTCCGTTGCGCGCGATCCGGCTACTCGGTCAGGCCCGCTTCGGTGCTGCGCTGATGGAGGTCGGCATACAGCGATCGCGGGCGGAGCGACTCAAGCGAGTAGCAGGCGAGCGGGGAGGTCCTGCCAAGAAAGCGATGCGCGCCTCCATCTATCTTGCCGGCCGCGGCGCGGCGCGTCTGCCCGGGACAGAACGCCTTGATCTTATCCTGCGACGACTGATCCCCGGTCCATGGGAGTGGATGCGGCTCCGCAATGCCGCCTATCTCGCCGCCGCACAGCGAGAAGACGGCGCGCACGTGCCTCCAGTCGCCTCGTATCGTGCACTGCCAACGTCCACTGCCGCAGCGTCCGGCAACTCAGGATCCGCTGCCCTCACGCCCGTCCGATATGCTGCCGCAGGGGGGGACTGGACGACCAGCAAGGTTCATCAGTTTCACTCCGGATCATCGCCCGGCGACGCCATCACCAACAGCCTGCTGCTGATCCGGGATCGCCTGCGGAGTCTGGGATACGAGAGCGAGATATTCGTCGAGCATCGCCATCTTGGCCTCGCAAAGGAGCTGCTGGAAATCGGCGATCTGCCGGAACACGGCGACTACGTGCTGATTGTCCATCACTCCATGGGCTACGATACGCTTGATCGAATTCTCGCGCTGCCAGCACGCAAGGTTCTAGTTTACCACAACATCACCCCGCCGAATCTTCTTGAGGGCTCTCCGCACTATGCCGCCTATGCGCAACTGGGGAGAGAGCAGTTGCACATCATGCGCCCCCACATGGTGGCGGCTCTTTCCGACAGTGAATACAACGCTCTGGAACTACGCGAAGCGGGCTATCACGCTCCACTCGCTTGTCCGCTATTGTTCGATGTAAGCGCACTGCAGGCGCGTGCGGCAGGGAAGGGGCAGCAAGACGGACCGCGCGATGCGCGTTTCACGGTCCTCTTCGTTGGCCGGATCGTGGCCTCCAAGGCGCAGGCGGAGTTGGTGGACGCGTTTGCGGCATTCCGCCGCCTTCGGCAGACGCCATCCCGGCTTGTACTGGTTGGACGCGCTGACGGAGCGGACGCTTCATATCCGCAGGAGATTCAACGGCGCATCGATTTGCACGGACTTGCGCAGGACGTTGTACTGACCGGGGCGGTTTCCGACGAAGAGCTCGACGACTGGTACCGAGCGGCCGACCTCTATGTTTCGCTCAGTTGCCATGAGGGTTTCGGCGTCCCGCTGGTGGAAGCCATGGCCTACGGCGTGCCGGTGCTGGCCTGGCCAGCCGGGGCTGTGCCCTACACGCTCGCCGGCGGGGGCGTGCTGCTCACGGACCGCTCGCCGGAGGCCGTGGGGCGGGCAATGCGCGACTTGGCCGACAACCCCGACCAGCGTGCACACATCGTTACCCGGCAGCGCGAGGTGCTGGAGGGCTTT
This sequence comes from Rhodovastum atsumiense, assembly GCA_037190665.1. Lineage (GTDB taxonomy): Bacteria > Pseudomonadota > Alphaproteobacteria > Acetobacterales > Acetobacteraceae > JBBCJT01. The sequence continues at coordinate 11,567 of JBBCJT010000052.1, forward strand.
CGGCTGGAGCGGCACGTGCCGGTACTGCTGCGTACCCTGGCGATGGCTGGAGCGCCGGCACCCCGGAATGACGTGACAGCAAAAACGGCCGTGGCTGCCAATTTGCAGGTAACCGTCATGGGTCATATCAACGGCACTTACAGCCTCGCCGCGGTGAACCGCACCATGGCGATCGCGCTGGAGCGGCGGCACCCAGGCACGGTGCGAGTCCTCCCTTGGGAGAATGGGCCGCCTGGAACGCTGAACGGTGTCCCGGCTGACGAACGAGAGGCGATCGCGGCGCTGGTGGCCCGGGCTGCGCCCTCTACCGGCCCTGAACTCGTCCTGATCCAGCACTACCCGCTCCTGGTTCCGCCGGAGGGCAGGGAGCGCTCACTGGCGATGGTGTTCTGGGAGGAGTCGCTGCTGCCGCTCTCCGTGGTCAAAACCATCAACAGCGGCTTCAGGACAATCCTTGCCCCCTCATCCTTCGTCGCAGCAGCGCTGATCAATTCTGGGGTCGCGGTGCCGGTGGCGATGACCGGCTATGTGCCTCGCCTGGATGCCTACACACGCCTTGGCGCCGAACGAGCGATGATCGGAGAGCGGCGCGCGGAGGAGAGTATCACCTTTCTGCACGTTTCCTCCTGCTTCCCACGCAAGGGCGTCGACGTGCTGCTGGCCGCCTATGTGCGGGCCTTCCGTAGTTCCGATCCGGTGCGGCTCGTCATCAAGGGCTTTCCGAACCCGCACAATGATGTGGAAGAGCAGATCACCGCGCTTCGGGCGGTTGATCCAGATGCGCCGGAAATCACCTTCATCAACGAGGATCTGACGGGAGAGGACCTGTTGGCTCTCTACCGCACAGCCGACGCCATGGTGCTGCCGGCTCGCGGCGAGGGGTTCAACATGCCGGCCGCGGAAGCCATGGCAGCGGGAATCCCCTTGATCGTGACCGGTCACGGCGGGCATCTGGATTTCTGCACCGACCGTGAGGCTGTCTTCGTGGATTACAGCTTCGCGAAGTCCCACAGTCACTTCGCACGGGCTGGTTCAGTCTGGACAGAACCTGATCGCGACGATCTCGCCTATGCACTCCGCACGGTCTTCACGGATCTGCGTGAAGGCAAGGAGGACTTGGCAGAAAGAGTTATGCGCGCGCGGGAGGCCGTCAGGCAGCGGCTCGACCCGGCACGGTTTGCCGACCGGATTCGCGACGCCATGGTCGGAAGCATCTTCGCCGATCCACCACAGCCGCTGAGAATGGCATGGGTATCCACTTGGGACGTGGCGTGCGGAATAGCTGAGTACTCAAAGTTTCTGCTCGACGGGATCGGCTGTTTCAAGGCTGAGATCGAAACCACGATCTTCGCTGACAGCCGAAGCCTACTGCCTGCGTCGGATGGACGCCGGGTCCATCATGGCTGGACGCTTGGCGATCCCATGGCCGCAGGCACACTCGCACGGGGGATCGCCGCTCACGATTCAGATGTGGTGGTGATCCAGCATCAACCGGGGTTGCTCGAATGGCCGCAGCTTGCCGAGCTTCTCGACGATCGTCGCGTGAGAGTGCGAACCACCCTCGTCACACTGCATGCCGCCGCGCGGCTTATGGATCTGTCTGAAGAAGAACGCGCACGCATCGTGACCGCACTGCAAGGCGCAACGCGCCTGGTCGTGCACCGTCTGTCCGATCTGAACCTGTTGAAGCAACTTGGCCTGGTGTCGAATGTGGTACTCTTCCCACACGGCGCCCGCCCCCGCTGGGACGCACCTGCCGCGCGGCCGCTTCGTAAGGGAGACGCACCGATTGTCGGTTGCTTCGGTTTCCTCGCGCCAGGCAAGGGAGTGGACCGCCTGATCGAAGCTGCCGCGGCGTTGAGCACGCGCTGGCCCGGTCTGCGCCTGCGGCTGCTGAACGCATTGCATCCCTATGCCCCACCGGGTGTCCTGGCGGAGTGCAAGGCGCTGGCGGAGCGGCTGGGTATCGCCGATCGCATCGAATGGGAAACAGCGTTCCTGCCGATTGATGACGCGCTTCGCCGGCTGGCCACATGCGATCTGGTCGTGCTCGCCTACGATGAGAGCAAGGAGTCTGCCAGCGGAGCAGTCCGGATCGCATTGGCGGGCGGTGCGCCGGTAGCTGTCACACCCGCCCGGATTTTCGACGAAGCCGGAGACGCTGCGTACCACTTCGACAGAATCGATGCCGCGGCGGTTGCCGAAGGAATCGATACGCTGTTCCACGATCAAGAACTCCGCAAGCGCTACCAGGAACGTGCGGCTGAATGGCTCCGCGATCATTCCTGGGAGGATCTGGGCTACCGCTTGGGTGGGATGATTCTCGGACTACGCGCCGACCATCGTTTGCGCCATTAAGGACTTGTCCTCTGGAGACATCGCATGAAGGGCATACTGCGGCCTATCGCCTATGCAGCGCGATCCGCGCTTGGGGTGAACGGGTTGAGCGAGCGGCTCGCCAGCATCGACCGCAGTATTCAGGGTCTTCGCTCCACCGCGGTCAGCAAGATGAGCCCGGCCGAGAACACCGGCAGCACGCCATCCATCGCGAACGCGGATTACGCGACCTTGTTCGGCAATCCCCCGCTGGCCGCAGAACCGCCGACCGCTATCCGTCTGGGCTCGCGCTTGTGTCGGCAGGGCGATCTGGCCACTGACGGCTTCCGCTACTGGATGTCGCGCATGCGGCAGGCACCGAGCTTGAACCGCAAAATCTGGGAATGGTACTTTATCACCGACGCGCTGTTCCAGCGCGGCCAGTTGCAGCCCGGCCGTCGCGGCCTTGGCTTCGGGGTCGGCCAGGAGCCGCTGTCATCTCTGTTCGCCGCACTTGGCGCCCACATCGTAGCCACCGACATGGGCGAGGAGGGCGCTATTGCAGCCGGCTGGAGCGATACCGGCCAGCATGCAGCGAGTCTCACGGCGCTTAACGCGCGCGGCATCTGCGATCCGGAGTTGTTCAAGGAACGTGTGAGTTTCCGCGTTGTCGACATGAATCACATTCCGGCGGACTTCAACGACGGCTTCGATTTCTGCTGGTCGTCCTGTTCGCTGGAGCACATTGGCTCGCTCGAACATGGCCTGCGCTTCGTCGAACGCTCGATGGACGTGCTGAAGCCCGGCGGTGTCGCGGTTCACACCACCGAGTTCAACATGACGTCGAATGATCGGACCTTCGAAAGCCCGGGACTCTCGCTGTACCGCCGCCGCGATATCGAAGCTGTGCTGGAGCGGCTGACGCGAGCCGGCCATCAGCCTGAGCCGATCAACTGGGATGAGGGCGCCGGGTTCGCCGACGGCTACGTGGACCTTCCGCCCTACTTCTCCACACCCGTGCACCTGCGGCTGCAGATTGCCGACTACGCCTGCACGTCGATCGGGCTCATCGTGCGGAAGACCTGACGGGCCGGACGCACTCGGCCGCAGCGAATGCTTAACCAGCAGCGTGCAGACTCCGGACATCACACGGTTCGGATCTATGCATGCCCGAGATGCCTGACGACGACCTTTCGACAACTTGGGGCGCTGCTCACGGCACGGTAGGTGGCAGTCGCACCGCGCTGAGTCGTGATGAAGTAGATTCGGCGCTGAACGACGCCGGCAGGCAAGGCGGTGGTGACCGCTTCGCTGGCGTGGAGCGGCTCATCCATTCGGGCCTCGTCTCCTATGAACGGCTGCCGATGCTGGAGGTGGTGCTGGATCGGCTGGTCCGCATCCTGTCCACCAGCCTGCGCCGGCTGACCGGGGAGAATGTGGAGGTCAGCTTCGAGCAGATGCGCTCGCTGCGCTTCGGCGAATACATGAACGCGCTGCCGCTGCCTGCCATGCTGGCGGTGTTCAAGGCGGAGGAATGGGACAACCCCGGCCTGCTGACCATGGACGGGGCCACGATCTGTACGCTGGTCGACGTGCTCCTCGGCGGTCGCGCAGCCGAGCCGGCGCGGATCGAGGGCAGGGGGTACACCAGCATCGAGCGCATGCTGGTCGAGCGCGTCGCCCGGATCGTCCTGGCCGACGTCTCGACCGCCTTCGATCCTGTGGCACAGGTGACCTTCGCGCTGGAACGGCTGGAGACCAATCCGAACTTCGCCGGCATCTCGCGCAAGGCCAATGCCTGCGTGGCTGCCCGCATGCGGATCGACATCAACGGCCGCGGCGGCATGATCGAGCTGCTGTTTACCTACGCCATGCTGGAGCCGGTGCGTGAGGTGCTGCTGCAGCACTTCATGGGCGAACGTTTCGGCAGGGACAGCATCTGGGAGAACCATCTCGCCAGCGAGCTGATGCAAACCGAAATCGAGCTGGAGGCAGTGCTGCACGAGCAGACGATGCGGCTGTCGGAACTGCTCGATCTCCGGCCGGGGCAGACGATCATGCTCGCCGGCGCCTCAACGGCGGCGGCCGATCTGCGCTGCGGGGGGCGGCCACTGTTCACCGCACGGGTGGGACGGCGCGCGGTGTCGCTGGCGGCGCGCATCGAATCTTCCCTGATCGGTGACGCTGCGCAGGATGCGTGAACGCCTCTCAGGAAGGCGACGGGACGCACGGGCTCTGCGGCGAGTGCCGGATTCTGCTTTCCGGCCAGCCGGGAGGGCGGAGCCGGGGGCCGGCGCTTCCGGAGGACCCGGGCGACAAAGTTGCTCGGCGAACACTGGTCCGCAGCTTTCACGCATCTTAAGGTCGCATAATATATATTATGGAAATTAAAGGCTACGTGACTTCAAGGACCAGCCCGTCATATGCCGCCTCGATCCTTGGCGGCAGGTTCGCAGCCAGCCATGCCCAGTCCAGATCGACGCCCAGATGCGTCAGCACGGTACGGCGCGCGCCGACGCGTTGCGCCCACTCGATCGCCAGCGCGACATGGGCATGCGTCCGGTGCGGCGTGCGCTGAAAGGCGCCGACCACCCAGGTGTCCACACCCGCCAACGCCGCGAAGGCGTCCTCGTCCAGACCGACGACATCGGTCGAATACGCGAAGCCGCCGACGCGGACGCCCAGGCTGGGACCGAAGCCGTGATCTTGGAGGAAGACGGACACCTCGATCCCGCCCGCATCGAACCGCTCGCCCGCGGCGATCGTGCGCGGCACCAGCACCGGGCGGAAGAAGCCCGGACCGGTCCAGGGCGCGACGGCATAATCGAACCGGCGCGCCAGCTCAGCATGCGTCGCCTCGGTGGCGAAAGCGTCCAGCGGCCGCCCGGCGATGCGGTTGAGGATGCGGACGTCGTCTAGGCCGAGGATGTGGTCGGCATGAGCATGGGTGAACAGGATCGCATCCGCACCCGGTACGCCGCAGGCGATCAGTTGCAGCCGCATTTCCGGAGCGCAGTCCACGAGCAGCCGCCGCCCGCCGCTTTCGATCACGATGCTGGCCCGGCTGCGCCGGTTGCGCGGCTCGCCCGGATCGCACGCGCCCCAGTCGCCCGTTCCATCGGCGCCGCCGGTCATGGGCACGCCAGCCGATCCGCCGCAGCCGAGGATCGTGACGATCATGCCGGCGTCAGGCGGCCCGGGTGAACAGACGCCGGAAATTGCCGGTCGTCAGTGCCGCGACCTGCTCCATGTCCAACCCGCGTAGTTGCGCCAGCGCCTTCGCCGTCTCCGCCGTCCAAGCCGGCTCGTTGCGCTTGCCGCGATACGGCACCGGCGCGAGATAGGGCGAATCCGTCTCGACCAGCAGCCGGTCCGCCGGAAGATCGCGCGCGATCTCTTTGAGCTCGATGGATTTCGGAAAGGTCAGGATGCCGGAGAAGGACACGTAGCCTCCCGTCTCCACCGCCGTCTCGGCCAGCGCGCGGCCGGAGGAGAAGCAGTGCAGGACGAAGGTGAAATCTCCACCCGTATCCCGTTCTTCCTGCAGGATACGCGCGATGTCCTCATCCGCATCGCGGGCATGGACCACCAGCGGCAGCCCGGTCTCGCGCGCCGCGCGGATGTGCCGGCGGAAGCCTTCCTGCTGCACGGGGCGCGGCGCCTTGTCGTAGAAATAGTCGAGGCCGGATTCGCCGATCGCGACCACGCGCGGATGGTCGGCAGCGGCGACGATATCGGCAACCTCTGGCATCGCCCCCTCGCCCGCATTGTGCGGATGCACGCCCACCGCGCCCCAGACGGAGGCAAAGCGATCGGCCAGTGCCTTGACCTGGGCGGATTGCGACAAGCGGGTGCCGATCGTCACCATCATGCCGACGCCGGCGGCCTCGGCGCGGGCCACGACGGCGTCGATCTCGGCGTCGGTGTAGTAGTCGAGGTGGCAGTGAGAATCGACGAGCATCACGCCGCGGGGTTAGGGCGGTCCTTCAGCGGCGGCAAGTTCCTGCGGCGGCGACGTGCGAACGGCCAGGGCCGAGGCGACGCCAAGCCGCGCGGCGGAGCCATCGCGCCACTGCTTCACGCTCAGACCCCAGGCGCGATTATTGGCCAGGGCCTCGTCGTCCACGAGACGCGCCATCGGCGTTTCGGGCCGCGCCTTGGCAATGCGCAGGCCGGGATCGGGACCGAAAACCCATGCGCCGTAGAGATCGAGCACGGTCGGGGCCCGGCGCAGCCCGGCCGCCAAAGTCGCCTCCAGCCCCGAAGCATAGGCAGCGGCCGCCACGGTCTGCCGGGCGGGAACGCGCCGATCGGCCTCGGTCAGGCCGAGATCGGGCCGGTCGGAGGCAACATCCGCCCAGGTGCCGCGCAGGAATTGGAACGGGCCGAACGCGGACGACGCCGGCTGCCCGTCCAGCCGCTTCACAGCGGTCGGCACGTTGCGGAAGCCGGTTTCGGCGCGGGCCAATGCGATCAGCACCTCCTGCCGGATGCGTTCGCGCGCGGCGGCCTCGGGGGCCGTGGTACGGATCGCGGCCTCGACGACCGGATCGGGCCGCACCGGCGTGGTGTCCACCAGATAGCGTCGCCGGCCGGCGCGATAGGGGCGCAGGCCGCGGAGATCCATCAGCACCCGCGTCCACTCGTCGGGGGGCAGGAAGGGCCGCGCCACACGGGGATCGTCGAGCAGGTTGAGGCTGCGCGCCGACCCGCCGGTCAGCCGGTCGGTGAGGAAAGGCTCGCGCCCCCTGCCCTGCTGCGCCACCGCCGTGTCCGCGAACACGAGGCCCGCGAGCACCATCGGCGCGACGAGGATGCGAGGGGTGCGCATCGCCTCAGGCCGCGTCCTCGACGAAGCGCGGGAACACCCCGCTCGGCGCCGGCAGCGCGATGCCGTCCGCCACCGGCCGGGCGAGCCCGGCCAGGTCGCGCGCATCGTCCGGCACGCCGAGCTGGTCGAGCAGCTTGCCCATGCTGCCCGGCATGAAGGGTTGCAGGACGGTCGCGACGTACCGCAGCACATCGGCCAGAACGCGCAGCACCACGCCCATGCGCACCACATCGGTCTTGCGCAGCGCCCAGGGCGCCTGCCGGTCGATATAGGCGTTGGCGGCGCGGATCACCTTCCACGCCTCCTCCAGCGCGTCGTGGAAGACCTGCCGGTCGAGCAGGTCCCGCAGCCGGGCCGGCAGCGCCTCGGCGGCGGCCAGCATCTCCAGATCCTCCGCCGTGCGCACACCCGTGGCCGGCAGGGCGCCGCCGCAGTTGCGCGCGATCAGGCTGAGGCTGCGCTGGGCCAGGTTGCCGAGATCGTTCGCCAGCTCGACATTCATCCGCGTGACCAGCGCCCGGCGGCTGAAATCGCCGTCGTTGCCGAACGGCACCTCACGCAGTAGGAAATATCGCACAGGATCAAGCCCGTACTGCGCGATGGTCGCGATGGGGTCGATGACGTTGCCGAGCGACTTGCTCATCTTCTGCCCTTCGACCGTCCACCAGCCATGGGCGAAGACGCGCTTCGGCGTGGGCAGCCCGGCGGACATCAGGAAGGCCGGCCAGTAGACCGCGTGGAAGCGAACGATGTCCTTGCCGACCAGATGCAGGTCGGCCGGCCAGTACGCCTCCAGCGATCCGCCCGCCTCCGGCCATCCCGTCGCGGTGAGGTAGTTGGTCAGCGCATCCACCCACACATACATCACGTGCGCCGGGTCGCCGGGGACCGGCACGCCCCAGTTGAACGAGGTGCGGGAGACGGAGAGGTCCGTCAGCCCGCCGCGCACGAAGGACATCACCTCGTTGCGGCGGCTTTGCGGCGCGATGAAATCCAGGTTCGCCTCGTAGAAGGCGAGCAGCCGGTCCTGCCAGGCGGACAGGCGGAAGAAGTAGGACGGCTCCCGCACCCACTCGACCGGCGCGCCGGACGGGGCGACGCGGCTGCCGTCCGGTCGCAGGGTCAGCTCCTCCTCGCCGTAGAACGCCTCGTCGCGCACCGCGTACCAGCCTTCGTAGTGACCGAGGTAGATGTCACCGGCATCGACCATGCGCTGCCACAGCGCCTGAGAGGCCACGGCGTGCCGCGGCTCCGTGGTGCGGATGAACGCGTCGTTGCTCAGCCCCATCGCGGCGGCGAGGTCGCGGAAGTTCTGCGACACCCTGTCGGTGAACGGCCCGGGCTCCATCCCGGCGTCCCGGGCGGCCTTCTCGACCTTCTGGCCATGCTCGTCGGTGCCTGTGAGGAAGAACACCTCGTAGCCGTCCAGCCGCTTGAAGCGGGCCAGCACGTCGGCCGCGAGCGAGGTGTAGGCATGCCCGACATGCGGCTTGTCGTTCACGTAGTAGATCGGCGTCGTGACGTAGTAGCGCTTGCTCATGCTTCGTCCGGCGGCGCGGCGAGCAGGGTGACCCCCGCCACCACCGCGGCGCGCTTGTCCAGGTTCAGCGCCTCGGTCTCATCGCGAAGCGCGCCAAGCCGGTGCCACACGCGGGCCCACGCGTCCAGTTCCGCGCGCGCGAGCAGCCGCTGCGCGGTCGCATCCGGACGGCCGCGGGCGGCGGTGGCGATGGAGGCGCCCAATCCGTCCTGCAGCAGCGTCATGAGCGTGGCGAAGGCATCCTCCTCCCGGCCCAGCCGGTCGGCGGCAGCATAGGCGCGGGCGCGGTCGAGGCGTGGCGCATCCGCGAGCAGCCCGGCGGCGAGGGCGGCGAGCCGCGCGCCCCCCTCCGCGGCGAGGTCGAGCGCGCGGCCGATGCTGCCGCGCGCCGCGGCGATGATCGGTCCGCGCTCGCCTTCCGGCAGGTCCGGCGCATAGCGGGTGAGCAGCGTGGCCAGGTCCGCCTCCGCCAGCGGCGCGAGCGGCAGATGACGGCAGCGCGAGCGGATGGTCGGCAGCACCGCGCCGCGGCTGGTGGCGCACAGCAGGATGACCGCGCGCGGCGGCGGCTCCTCGATCGCCTTGAGCAGCGCGTTGGAGGATTGCACGTTCAGCCGCTCCGCCTCCGGCACCACCACCACGCGCCACGCCCCCTCGGCCGGGGTGAGGCGCAGGAAGCCGGGGACCTGGCGTGCCGTCTCGGCCGAGATCTCGCCCATCATCCGCCCGGTGCGCTCGTTGACCGTGCGGTCGAGCCGGATCAGGTCCGGGTGGCTGCCGGCGGCGACGAGGCGGGCCATCCGGTGGGCGGGGTCCAGATACAGCCCCTCCCCCGACGGCATGCCGGCGAACAGCCAGCGCGCAGCGCGGAAGGCGAAGGTGGATTTGCCGATCCCCGCAGCCCCGGTGATCAGCCAGGCATGATGCAGCCGCTGCCCGCGGGCGGCGGTGGCGAAATCGTCCTCCGCCGCGCGGTGGCCGAGCAGGTCGGGGTTGGCCTGCGGATCGGGCGCGCTCATGCCGGCAGGCGGTTGACGAGCGCGTTGAGGATACGGGCGTGCACCGCATCCTCGGTGCCCGTGGCATCGACCAGCGCGCAGCGTCCCGGTTCCTCGGCGGCGATGCGCCGGAAGGCGGCGCGCACACGGGCATGGAAGGAGGCGCCCATCCGCTCGTAGCGATCCGCGCCGCCACGGGTCGCGGCGCGGGCGAGGCCGGCGCCTTCGTCCACGTCCAGGATCAGCGTGAGGTCCGGATCGAGCCCGACAAGGTCGCGAAGCGCGCGCACGGAGGCGTCGCCGACGCCTTGGCCGCTGCCCTGATAGGCGGTGGTGCTGTCCACGTAGCGGTCGCAGACGACCCACATGCCGGCGGCGAGCGCGGGGCGGATAGTGCGCGCGACATGCTCGGCGCGAGCCGCGAAGACAAGCATCGTCTCGGCGAGCGGCACCCACCGGCCGGTCTCGCCACTGACCAGCAGGCCGCGAATCGCCTCCGCGCCCGGTGCGCCGCCGGGCTCGCGGGTGAGCAGCACGGGCCGGCCGCGCGCGGCCAGCACCTCGGCGAGGCGGCGGGCCTGCGTGGTCTTGCCGGCCCCTTCGCCGCCTTCGAGAGTGATGAACCGTCCGGCCATACGGCGCGCACCCTAGCGGCCGCGGACCGGTCGGCAAGGGCGCTGCAGCATGCTAGAGGCGGCGCGCGATCCCGGAAGGGTGGCAGAGTGGTCGATTGCACCCGTCTTGAAAACGGGCGAGCCGCGAGGCTCCGGGGGTTCGAATCCCTCCCCTTCCGCCAATACAGCATCCGCACACATCCGCCCGCATCCGTTTCCGCACACTTTGCGCTAGTTCTATCAGTGAGTTAGCGCAAAATTCGCTGATTGGCCTCCGCTCCCGTTCGCTGGCGTTCGCCGCCGTTCGGCTTCTGGATTAGGGACGGGATTAGGGTTAAAGGGTCCCGTCCCTATTCGATGGAGGGCGGAATGCCCCGGATGGCGAAGCCGTTGACGGCGGCGAAGGTGCGCACGGCAGGCCCGGGGCGTCATGCGGACGGCCTTGCACCGGGCCTCTACCTGACGGTCAGGAACGGCAAGCGAAGCTGGATTTACCGCTTCACCAGCCCGACGCAGAAGAAGCCCGGATCGAACAGCGGCCGGCTTCGGGACATGGCCGTGGGGCCGGTGGCGCTCGAAACCGATCAGCCGGGCCTGACGCTCGCGAAGGCGCGGGAGCGTGCCGCCGATCTTCGCAAGCTGATCCTTGGCGGCGTCGATCCGCTGGACCACGAAGCCGAGGCGGCAGCGGCACAGGCGGCCGAGGCGGAAGCGTCACGCGCCGCAGGAACCACGTTCGCCGAGGCCGCGCAGCGCATGCTCAAGGCCCGTGAGGGCACATGGAAGAACGCCAAGCATGCGGCGCAATGGCGATCCACGCTTGAAGGGTTGCCCGCTGCGCTGCGCCAGTCGCCCGTGAACGCCATCACGAAGCGGGACATCGCCGATGCGCTCGCGGCCCCGTGGCGCGAAATACCGGAGACGGCCCGGCGGCTGCTCGGTCGCATCATGGAAACGATGGCGTTCGCCAAGGCCGAGGATGTCCTGCCCGAACAATTCAGCGTCGCCGCGTTGAGGGAAGGCGTGGTGACGATCCTAGGCGATCAGAAGGAGCACCGCCGGGCGGCGGGCTACGGACACCACCCTGCCCTGCCGTGGCGGCACCTTCCTGCGTTCTGGGCCGCCCTCGCTTCGCATCGCGGTCATTCAGCCGATGCGCTGCGGCTGCTGATCCTGACGGCGCTGCGCACCGCACCCGTGCGCGCTGCGCGACGGGAACACTTCGACCTTGAGCGCGCGTTGTGGACCATCCCTGCGGCGGCAATGAAGATGGGTCGCGCGCATCGCGTTCCGTTGCCGGATGAAGCTGTCGCGCTCTTGCGCGGGATGGAACCGAAGCGCACGGGCTACCTGTTCCCGGGTCAACGCCGTACTGGTCGCGCGCCCGCCGACAAGCCGATATCCGACATGGCCCTGCTGACCCTCATGCGAAAGATGAAGGGACCGCACGGTAGGGGCTGGCGTGATGACGAAGGGCAGCTTGCCACGCCGCATGGGTTCCGCAGTTCATTCCGCGATTGGGTTGCAGATACAGGCGGCCCCGCCGACGCAGCCGACGCCGCCTTGGCCCATGCCGTGAAGGGTAAGACCAAAGCGGCGTATCACCGTTCTGACCTGTTCGATCTTCGTCGGCCGCTCATGGCCGAGTGGGCTTCGTTCGTCACCGGAGCCGGCACGACCGGAGCCGGTGCCGCCGCCGGGGCGGAAGGGTAACACCCGCGCTGCGACCCCTGCGGAGGCCGTGGGGCGGCCTCCGGCCGCTCCGCTCTCCCCCACGGCATCCGGCCGCACCCGCCTGAAACCGGCCCGGAAGGCCGCCAGGAGCGTGCTCACGATCTCGTTACCGGAAAACCGTGTTCGGGAAGTTTGACACGGCACAGCCCCGTACACGATTGTCCGTCACCTTCCACCGGCCGCACATGCTGCGGGTCGAACGGAGGAACACCGCAATTTGGGCAACTGGTCTGACTGCACCGCAGTCAGTGAAGGGGAGATCATGCCTGCCAACACCACCCGCGAAGCCGCGCTCGCCGCGACGCTGCCGGTCGTGCCGACCAGTCGGGAAGTCGCCACCCGCGAAGCCGCGCTCGCCGCCGCGCCCGACGTTCTGACGACCGATCTAGGAGCCGCGAAGATGCTGCGCTGCGGCCGGTCCAAGGTCTGGATGCTGATGGACGCTGGCGAGCTTGAATGGGTTCGCATCGGCCGTTCGCGCCGTGTCGTCGTGGCGAGCGTTCACGGTTACGTCGCACGGTTGCTGCGGGAACAAGCCGGCAAGCGCGTCACGCCGACCGGCCGCGTTAGCCGCAGCGCCAAGCGCACCGCCGCCTGAAATAGAAACCGCCGGCCTGCTGGACGGGCAGACCGGCGGCGGACAGGGTGTTTGGTGGATATTCAGCCGTCGTGAGCAGGCGGGTTCTACCGCACCTCTGCCGCCCCGGTCCAGCACGCCGGCACCTCCGCGAAGGAGAGTGCCTGTGACTGACATTGCCTCGGCTGCCCCCCTGCCCACGCCGCCCGGCGCAAGCATGGTCATGCCACCCCCCACGCCGGGCGCGAGCGGCGGTCACGACCTCGCGGCGATGCTCGCGCTGCCGGCTGATCCCGCACCAGCGGACGGCACCGCCGCGACAGGCATGGCCGCGCCTGACAGTCCAGAAGACGTGTTCGTCTTGCGCAAGGCGATGTGGGCGAACGGCTTCCGTCCTGTTCCCATCGAGAACCCGGTCAAGGATGACAGGGACACAGGCAAGAAGCCGTCTCCCCGCAAGGAATGGGATAAACTGGCAAGGCTCAAGCCGCCTCCGGCAACGGTCGAAAAGCCTCATGCCAGCGCGCTTAACACCGCCATCCTGTGCGACGGGTTGCGGGTGGTCGATATCGACATTGACGACAAAGACCACGCAATCGCCGCAGCCGCGCGCGTTGTTGCGGAGCGCATCCTTGGCCCGGCGACCATGGTGCGCGTCCGCGACAACAGCGCGCGCATCGCCCTTATCTATCGCGCTGCCGTAGGTGAACCTGACAGGATTGTCGCCCCCGGTGCTCCAAACCCCGACGACCCCAAGAAGCAGAAGAAGGTCGAAATTCTCGGGTACGGGCGACAGCTTGTCGCATTCGGCACGCACTACACTGGCGCGAAACTGAAATGGGAAAACGACATATCCCCGGCAACCATGCATGTCGGTTTCGTCACCGTAGTGACCGAGGAACAAGTAAGAGAGTTCGCGAGAGAGGCGAGCTTCATCATCGGCGGGAATGGCACCATCACGGGCGGTGGTGTCGATAACCCCCGTGGCGACGCGATCAAAGGCGTTCCGCTTGTAGAACCCGACACACCGGAGGCAATCGCCAAGGCGACGGAATATCTTAAGAAGGCGGAAGGCGTGCCTGAGGGTGGCGGCCGCTATGGCGGGCGGAACAGCACGGCACAGGTTCATGCCGCGTTCATGTCTGACTTCGGTGTCAGCACCATCACGGCGTTCGACCTCATGAGGTCGTGGAACGATAAAAACGAGCCGCCGCTTGATGAAGGTGAGCTCGAAAGCGTCATCGAGAGCGCCTACCGGAGCGCGCAGAACCCGTTCGGCTGCAAGCATCCGACCGTTGTGTGGGGTGATGCAGGTGAAAAGCTGGGCGAGCCGGTGATGTCGCTGATACCTGTAGCGGGTTCGGTCGAAGGCGACATCATACCCCCCGAAGAAAAGGAGCGGATTGCGAACCTCGCCAACGCGCTGCGCATGCTGCGTCAATTCGATCCGTTCATGGAAGACGCCTTCGCCTTCGATAAAATGTCGCATATCGTCATGCTGCGGCGGCGGATCATGTCCCGGGGCGCGTGCCCGGAGATCACGGCGCGGCCCCTCACGGACAATGACGTGACCGCCGTGCAGGAACGCATGCAGCGGCTTGGCTTGCATCGCATAGGCAAGGCCGCCGTCCACGATGCGATAAACCTGCGCGCCGAGGAAAACGCCTTCCACCCGGTACGCGACTGGCTCGAAAGCCTCGTATGGGATGCCACGCCCCGGCTGGACACATGGCTTGCACGATACATGGGGGCCGAGGCGTCGCTCTATACCGCCGCCGTTGGGCGCTGGTTCTTCCTGCAAATGGTGGCGCGTGTCATGCAGCCGGGGTGCAAGGCGGACTACACGCTCGTTCTGGAAGGTCCACGGCAGGGCGAAGGAAAATCGACCGCAGGCAGCATCCTCGGCGGCCCGTGGTTTTCCGACAGCTTGCCGGATATCCACACGGGCAAGGATGTGCCGCAGCACCTTCGCGGGAAATGGCTGGTCGAATTCGCGGAACTGTCGGCGACGCGCAAGGCTGACGTGGAGACGACGAAGGCGTTCCTGACGCGGTGCGAGGAACGGTATCGTCCCCCCTATGGCCGGCTTGAAGTCACTGAGCCGCGTCAATGCGTATTCATCGGCACGACGAACGAAGCGACATATCTCCGCGATCCGACGGGGGCGCGGCGCTTCTGGCCCGTGCGCGTCGGCGATATCGACCTTGACGCGCTTGCCAGCGACAGGGCGCAGCTATTCGCCGAGGCGATGTATCTCTACCGCCTCGGCGCGCGGCGCTGGCCCGACCGTGGTTTCGAGCGCGAGCATATCCGGCCGCAGCAAGAGACCCGGCGCGACGCGGACCCGTGGGAAGATGCGATCATGCAGTATGTCGATAATCAGAACGTGGTGCGCATCGCGGCCGTCGCGGAAAGGCTCGGCTTGACACCCGACAAGCTGGACCAGCGGACAAGCAAGCGCATCGCAGATACGTTGCGCGAGCTCGGATGGGAAAAGAAGAAGTCGGATGGCGCGTGGTTGTGGCGGCGCGGGCCGGGGGCGAAGCCTCGCGTCCACGCACTCCCCGTGAACGTGCCGCCGATGCCGGGGGCGGAGGCGGCGCAGTAGGAGCCGAGCAGCGCTCGGCGGAGCCGGGCGCTTCCTGCCCGCCACCCGCTGCCGGGGGCCGCAGCCTTGAGCTTTACAAAATTCGCTTGCGAATGCGGAGAGGGACCGAGGGACCGTCAGGGACCCATTTTCCTTATGACGACTAAAAAATCGTTACGGTATCTAAAGGAGTGTTTTTAGTGCTCTATAGGAAAATGGGTCCCTGACGGTCCCTCGGTCCCTGTTGATCCTCTGAAACCAGCGCAGATTTCATCAACCACGCGAACGCTTACGCTGTGGTTAGCCTTTGCCTTTACACCCCCGGCAGCACAAAACGTGCTCGCCCCATCCGAAGAAACTTTCCGGAAAATTTCCTCGTTTTCCCGGAACGGCTTTCATACGCAAAGCGCGTAAGCGGATCAGGAGGCGGCACTAACCGGCTGATCAGCACAAAATTCGCTCGCGCGATCAGGACATGCGCAGTAACCGCCCGGATACCCGCTACAGGCTCGCCAGCACCGTTTGTCGCTTCCGGGCGAGCGATCCACCACCCCGGCGGCAGACAAGGCCCACGCGCAGCCTGAGAGGCCGCATCCGGGTAATTGCGATGACTGCGCGGATATCGCCTCTGCATATGCAGGATGGAAGCAGCGGCATGCTTCGGATGACCTGCCGCGTCTTTCGCAGCGGGCACTATTCATCGTCATGCGCGCCTCATAGGCTGTACAGCCATGGCAGACATGAGCGCCGTCCGGCTGGTTCTCGATGATTGCAGGCTCGCGCATGCAGAGTTGAGCACCGCGCCATGGGGCAGTCCGCAGTTCCGTGTTCGCTGGGTTGCCTGCCTGACGCTTCTGCAAACGTGCAAGGATGTTCTGTTCGCGTCGATCCCGGATGATCCCAACGGCAAGGCGAGAGCGCGTGCGGTATGGTAACAGGAAGTCTTGAAAGGGGAACCGTCGATCTATCTTCGCTTCGTCAATGCGGAGAGGAACAACATCGTTCACGAATATAAAGTCGGCTTCTCATACACGCCGGGTGGCGTGTTCACTGTAGGCACAGGGATAGTGATAGTCGGGAACGCGGTTGCTACATTCAATCCATCCCTCAAGTATGTGGTGCCTCCGTTCGACAACCGACCTCCCCTTGAGTTGGTGCAAGAGGCCATCGCATGGTTCGATGGCGTAGCGGCGCGCTTTGAGGCCGAGCTTTAGCGGCCTCTACGCCGTCGCCAGTATGGCTTGCACGGATGACACGGCGACGCCTACCTCCGCCGCGATCTTGCGGAACGGCATGCCTTCCGCGCGCAGCTTGCGAACACGCGCCTTCACGTCATGCGGCAGCACCGGCCGCCCCAGCTTGCGACCTTGCGCCTTCGCCCGTGCGAGGCCGGCCTTCACGCGATCACGGATCAATTCGCGCTCAAGCTCCGCGAACACGGCCGCCATTTGAAGCATGGCCCGGCCGTGCGGTGTGGTGCCGTCGATAGCCTCGCGGTGCGAATAGGGTTCGACATGGGCGGTTGCCAGTTCCGCTAATGCAGCCGTGACGCCTGCCGTACTGCGCCCCAGCCGATCAATGGCGGCGACCATGAGCACATCGAAGCGCCGCCGGGTGGCATCTTTCAGCATCATGTCGAAGCCCGGCCGCTTGTCGCGTCCCTTGGCCCCGCTGATCCCGGCATCCTCGTACCCGGCCACGACCTGCCAGCCCCGCCGCTCCGCCACCTCGGCAAGCGCCATGCGCTGGTTCTCGGTGGTCTGACCGTCCGTGCTGACGCGCAGATAGAGCGCCGCCCGCCTCGCCGTCTTCGCCATACGCATGCCCTCGATGACCGGCCGGCATTATGCCCTGCGCTGTACGAAAATCATCCGTTAACCGGCACACTCAAATCGGCCGATCCGCCCCAGCAATTCCGCCGGTTTGCGGGCCGCGTTTCCGCAGGGTTTTTCGGTACATGCCCCGGGGGATGCGCAAGGCTGCTTTCGTTCCCCGCGCGCATCGGTAATGGTGAAGGGATGCATCGTCCGTCATCTACGCCTATCCGGGTCGTGCCGATGGAGGCAGCGGACCTGTATTTGAAGGATTGGGCAACCAAGGTCGCCCCACATGAAGCTGCGATGCTGGCGTTTCACGGAACAGCGGCATCCTTCGCGCAAAGCCTCTTTCGGACATGCATGCTGCTGAACGGCGGCGCGCTGGTGGCGATCCCCGCAGCGGTTGCACTTTTCGGCATAGACGCCAAGCCGCTCCGAATGGAGATCATCGAGACGGCGTTGTGGTTCCTTTACGGGCTGGGGGCCGCGTGGGTCGCCACGGCTCTTGCGTACATGACGGCTTGCATGTTCTGGACCGTTGCCAGCCTCTCCCGGGATATCGAGGCCGGCTTCGTTGCCCACCGGCTCCAAGTTTCAGCCGTATCGGCTGACCCGATATTCGAGCAGATGGGCATCCGCCGACGCCGCGAAAAAGCGGCTCGGGCGCTCGAAGTTTTTGCTTTCTTGTTTTCAGCGGTCAGCATCGTGATGTTTGCCGTAGGCGTGCGGTCAGGGTCGGGGCCGATCATGCACGCTCCGTCACTCCCGCCACCCCCGGCGGCATCCGCACCACCTACAGGCTCACCGCCTGCCGCACCGTCGCCGGAACCGGCGGCAAGCACTCCGTCAGAGCCGCCGGAACCCGCAACAAGTCCGCAGACGGTGCCCGCTGCAACCTCGCCTCCGCTCCCCGCCACAGCCGCGCCTTCTGCACCCTAAACCCTCGGCCTCGGTGCTGGTCGCAGCCCGGCCATAGCGCCGCGTACCTCATGCGGCTCGACAAGATCGCAATCGGGGTTCGCCTTGCCGCAGAACTGACAGCGCAGCCGCATGTGGATGGATGACAGGCTCGCATCGCGCGGCACCCGATGTTCTATCGCGAACGGCCCGACCGGCACCGCCCTTCTGTGTCCGCATCCGCAGCGCAGCACCATCCACCAGCCTTGCGCGTACCACACAGGGCTTGCGGGACCGGGGCGACCGTCAAGCTTGTTGCTGCTGCCCATCGTCATCCTCGCAACCCGCAGGGACCGGGAGCGGCATCCAGTGCGTCACGTCGCGCACGAAGACATAACCGCCGGCATCGGTGGTGAAGCGTCTCGCCCATCCCCATTCAGGCGCGACCAGTCGCCACCCGTCGCCGGCCGGCCGTGCATGATCACGTACCCAACGCACCTCCGCGACTGATCCTGTCTTCCCCTCAACGCATACGAGGATGCGCGTCCCGTTCCGGGGTGCCGTCCCGATGTCCTGCCAGTCCATCCCATGCCCTCCGCCGGGGATCGCAGCACGGGTACAAAACGGGAACAAGGGCGGATCAGATGGTTTAACAGTTGCCTAAGTGTTTGGTATTATTGATACACTTCAAAAGTGATCAGCACATTAGGCCATTCTGCCTGTTATCCCGTATGTTGTGGTTCCGCCCGAGATGGAGACACAACGTGACCTCGCCCGCACCGATCATCCCCTTCCCGCCGCGTCCGCTCCCGCCGCCGGGTGTGTCTTGCCTCTCGCGGACCGAAGCCGCGAAGGCCGCACACCGGAACCACAGCGAGTTTTTCGCCACGCAGCGCGACCCCCGCGACCCCCGCGACCGCAGCGCAATCAACGCAGGGTTCGCGTGGCGTGAAGTCATCGAAGTGCTTGCGCTGCTCGATACCGTCGAAGCGAAAGCCGAGAAGCTGTTGCGTGATGTTCGTCGCGGCAGGGGTGCGGCGCTGGCGATCAGCAAGCATGTCGCGCTGATCCACGATGTCAGGAACCGGCTGTCCCGCGCTAAGGGGCAATACTCGCGACCGGGCCAACGTGACCTCATTAGCGAGCTTGTCGAGCCTCACGCGCTGGCGTGCATCGCGAAGCTGCGTGCTGATCTCGTCGCCGCATGCGAGCCGGGGGCGTGACATGACGCTAGCCGTTGCCGCACACCGCGATAAGAAGCGCGATCACCTTTGGCGGCCCGGTCAGTCGGGCAATCCCAAAGGCCGCCCGAAGGGTTCGCGCAATGACCCGCTTCGTGCGCTTGACGCGATGGTCGAAGCCGGCGCGAGGGATGCGTTGGCTGTCGTTCTGGCGCTGGCGCGAGCGGGCAACCTGCATGCCTGTGAAATCCTGCTGGACCGCGCATGGCCGCCGCGAGGGCCCGCATGACGAAGCCGCGTGTCATCGGCCGGCCGTTCAAGAAGGGTCAGACACCCCATGCCGGCCGGCTGTGGAAAAAGGGCCTGAGCGGCAATCCCGCTGGCAAGAAACCCGGCACGCGCAGCGCCGCCATCATGGCGCTTGAAGCAATCGGAACCGAGGCCGCGAACAAGATACTCCGCGCGATGATCAGGAAGGCAGACAAGGGCGACGTGCAGGCCGCCGCCCTGATCTTTGGGCGTGTCTGGCCGGTGCGGAAAGGCGAACCTCTTGTGCTGGACATCCCTGCGCCGAAAGACGCGGCCGGTATCGTTCAGGCGCTCGCCGCCATCACCGATAAGGTTTTGAACGGCGAGCTTACCGCCGAGGAAGCCGCCGCGCTTACCGCTGTTGTCGAAGCGCAGCGCAAGGCAATCGACACCATGCAGCTTGAAGCACGCATTGCGGCCCTTGAGGCGCGCGCAGCCGTAGGGAAGGTGTGACGCCATGACATCGCCGCTCGTAAGCCGCGCTTCCCGCGTGGCGCGACTGGAGGAAAGGACGAACGCCGTCAACTGGCGGAACTATCAGCATGCGCCGATGGAGCTATGGCCCGATGAAATTTTGTGGTCGCGCCTGCTCGAAGGCAGCGGCCTTCCGCACGACACGCCCATGCCACCGAACACGCCCGAAGGCGATGAAGCCATTCGGCGGTTGTTTCCCGACATCAGCACAAAGGAGAAACTTAAGTGACCAGTCAGCTTACCGCGCGTGATGCACGCATTGCGATGATCGAAGGCATGGGGGCGGCAGTGCCAGCCCACATCATGCGCGAGGATCGCGCCACCACACGCGAGCAGCGATACGACTTCTTCGATATCGCGAAGGCGATCACCGATGCAGATGGTTTCGTTCGTGACAGTCCCATTGTCGGCAGGACTGGCGTTTTCAACTACCCGCAGCCGGACGGCACAACGCGGCGCGAATACCGACCGGCGGATGAAGTGTTCCACGTTGATGCGCTCGCCTCACTGAGGGGCGTACCTGTCACCATCGGCCATGCCGGTCGTGTCACCGCCGATGCGAACGCACATGCGATCATCGGCACTGTGCTGACGGAAGGCCGGCGCGACGGTGACAACGTGGTCGCGGATATCGTGATCCACACACCAAAGCGCATGGGCGCGCTGCGCGACCTGTCGCTGGGTTATCGGGTGGACCTCGATCTTACGCCCGGCCGCACGCCTGACGGGCAGGATTACGATGCTGTCCAGCGCAACATCCGCGTCAATCACCTCGCCGTCGTTGAAAAAGGTCGCGCCGGCAATGCTCGCGTGAGGCTGGATGCCGGCGCTGCCGCCGACGCGCGACGCAAGATGATCAACGCCATGCATGTGGAGAGCCGCAATGTCTGACCGTATGTCCCCTGTCTTCGACGCGCAGAAGCAGCCGCCTATCCGCCCTAACACCAGTGCCAAGGTGTGGGCTCCGGCCGAGTTCAAGCCTGTCGCCCCACCGAAGGGGCAGGCGGCCGTAATGAAGCGATGGACCAGCCCGCTTCGCAGCGCCGAGGAAAAGGCCGAGGCGGAGGCCCGTACTCGCGCTGCCGTCGCCACCCTGCTGCGGTGCCGGCGTCTCACGTTCCCCGATGTGCCGGTGATCGTGGATGGCGAAACCCTCCCGCCAGCCATGCTCGATGATGCGTTCGCGCTGATCCCTCGCTTCGACCCGGAACCTCTCGCCACACTTGCGCGGCTGCTGTTGCCCGGTGGCGTCGTGGCCGAGGCATGGAAGGACCCGATGCGCGCGAAACAGCGATCCGGGATCGAGCGCCGGCGGGAAGAAAGTGTCGCAGCCGATCTCGCGGATGATATCGCCGGCGGCATCAATCCGCATGACCTGCGCGCGCCGCTGATCATCACGACGGTTAAGGGGGCATGATCGTGCCCCACCCGTTCAACAGCCTCGCCGCCATCGTCAGGGCCGGCGGCTACCTTGTGATGGTCTATACGGTCGCGTGCGCCTTCTGGTGCGCGCACCGCCTCCGCAGGGTCATCGCAACATGACCGGCGGCACAGACAGGCCGAGCGGCGCGCGCGATGGCCGCCCCAACCCGTACCTCCCCGGCCCCGGCGCGGTGCTCGGGATGCTCATGGAAAGTGTCATCCGCAACAAATTCGACCTCGCCGCCGTGCGCGCCGAGAAACAACAGATGATCGTGCGCGCGAACGCCATTCGCGATCAGGCCGAGAGCATTCTAGGCAAGGAACCTTCATCGTGATCGTTCGCGAGCTAATCACCCGGCTTGGCTATGATGTCGATGATAAGGGAGCCGAGCAGTACGACAAACAGCTAGGCAGCCTGAAAGCGAAGGCTGCTGTTGTCGTCGCTGCGCTCGCTGCCGCCGCTGCCGTAGTGGTCAAGGTCGCCTCGGTGGTGGCACAGGCCGGCGACGCGATGACGCGTTCGCTCGCACTGATTGAAGGGGCGATTGGCCGCAGCGCGACCAGCGCGGCGGAAGCAGCGGGCGTTTACGAAGACCTTTATGCGTTGAGCTTGCAGACAGGCGTGAGTGCCGACGAAAGCGCGTCGGCGTTCGCGCGCTTCAATCTCGCACTGCGCAACATCGGGCGGCCGGCCAGCGATACGGTGGACCTGATCGCAGGCTTGCAGGCGGCAGCGATCAATGCCGGCGTCGGTACGCAGGAATTGACCGGCGCGATGGTCCAGCTTGGACAGGCGCTCGCATCCGGCAGGCTACAGGGCGACGAATTCCGCACGCTGCGGGAGAACATGCCGGCGTTCCTCCATGACGTTGCGCGCGAACTGAACATTACCATGGCGGAGCTGATGGAGCAGGCGGAGAAGGGCCTGCTGACCTCGGCGCGTCTCGTTCCGGCCATGCTGGCGGCCTCGCGGGCCGCGCGTACAGAACTTGCCCGTGCGCCGCTTACGATGGCTCGTTCGTGGGCCATTCTGGGGAATGCGACAACGCGGTTCCTCGCCGATATCGATAAGGCGCTACAGCTTTCGCAGATATTGGCGCACATGTTCCGCCGTGCTGCGGAGGGAGTGGATTGGCTGCGGCGCAAGCTGGCCCCTGTCGGCCGTGCATTGAAGGCTGTCGTTGACCAGCTAGGCGGCGCGGAGGCTGTGAGCCGAACGGTGATGTTCGGCCTTGCGGGGCTTGCCGCGATCTTGACGCCGCTGATTGTGTCGCTGGGGATCGCCGCCGCCCATGTCGTTGCCTTGGGGGCGGCCCTGTTCGCCATGTGGGCCGTGGCCGAGGACTTCTATCTCTGGGTCACGGGTGCGGACCTCGATACGCTGTTCGGATCGCTGTTCGGCGATTTCGATACTGCCGTTGCACAGCCCTTCATCGCTGCATGGAACGCAATCCGTGACGGTGTGGTGAACGCTATCGCCACCATCATCGCTGAATGGGAACGCTTCTGGGCTTCGGATCAGGTCGGGCTTCTGACCGCCGCGCTCACGGCCGGGGCGGCGGCGATCATGGCGGCATGGGAACCCGTGCGTGCGTTCTTCGTGCAGCTTTGGGAAGATGTCGTCGGCGCGTTCGATGGTGCGATTGCACGGCTTCAACCCGTCATCGACTGGTTGCGCGATGCTGCTCGTTGGCTCAACGACCCGTGGGGATCGCGTGGACCGGAAGCGCCGGCACAGGGGGCACCGGCTCCGTCCGCTCCAGTCCCCGGCGCACCTCGGCGTGGCGCACTCGGCGGACGCGGGGCAGCGCTAGGGGGCGATCCGCTCTCCGCCTTGCGGGATGGTGGCATCGGGGGCGTGGAACCGTCTGCGGGACTGATAGACCGCCTGCCGGG
Organism: Rhodovastum atsumiense; assembly: GCA_037190665.1. Lineage (GTDB taxonomy): Bacteria > Pseudomonadota > Alphaproteobacteria > Acetobacterales > Acetobacteraceae > JBBCJT01. The sequence continues at coordinate 34,760 of JBBCJT010000052.1, forward strand.
CCCGGGCTGGGGCAACATCAACCAAGAGGCGCTGGTCAACATCGTCCAGAACATCAACGCGACGGGTAACGATCCCGCATCCATCGCCGCCGCTGCGCGCTCCGGTGCGGGGGCCGCCACCCGCGCAACGGTGCGTGAACTGGATGGCGCGTTTGCGCGTGGCCTCGCGGCTGTCGCTCCGCGCTGGGAGCCGGCCACGCAGTGATGACCTTCGTTCGCCGGGCTGCTGCCGATGGCGCGGCCCGGCGGTGAACGCCACGGCATTCAGATGACGCCGTCCCGCCCGCTGCCACAGCTTCATCGTGCCGAGGGAGCATGACCATGCAGGACCAGCCGCCCGGTGCAGGGCAAGGTGCGTCGGATATCTGGCGGACATTCACCGCGCAGAACCATTTGTCGCTGCACGACGCGAAAGACGAATTGGCGTTCGCGATGCTGTCTTGGGCTGCGCGGCACCCGGAAGACGGACAGCCGGCCGCGACGGAGTATGAGCCGCTACGGATGCGGTCGGTTGATTTTCTCGCTTTGGTCGGGTGTGCCCATATCGGCACGGATGCGCTGGCCGCTGTGCAAGCCGAACTGTTCCGGCGCGGCGTGCGCTACTATTTCACGAACGAAGCCGGCGAACCGATGCGCGGCGCATGGGTGCGGGTATGGCTGATGGATTACCTCGCACTCGGCCTGCCGGGCGTGGCGGTGCAGTTGCGCCGGTCGCGCGCATGGTTCAGGTCGCGCGCATTCGATATCGACAGGCGGCGACGGGCGGCCGAGGCGGCGTTGCTGCACTACGCCAGCGAGCCGACCGACAGGGCGAGGGAGCTTGCCTTGCTGGCGGACCTGCGCAGCGTGAAGCACGAACAGGCGCGTTTCGAGGACGCCCTTGCGCAGATGACCGCGCCGCAGGTTGAACCTGACATCTGAGGCCGCCGGCTTACGAAACCTGCATGAACGAGCCGGGGTGCGGGACTATCCGCAGGGTAGGCATTTTCCAGCCCGTGGACGCCGCCTCCGTCTCCCGGCCATGCGACACACCTCCCCATCTGCTGGCCGGCTCCACGCGCAACAGGACGCGCCGCGTGCGGTGACGTGTATGATCAGGACCGGCGGCGCTATTCGCATCGTCGGGCAAGCTGTTCCCGGCTGGGATTATGGACAGGATTAGGGACAGCGCCATCGGAGGCAGATACGGCGATCAGCAATATCAACCCGCTATCGGGATGTTGCGTCGGCCTCCCCTTCCGCCATCCTCTCTTTCTGACCCTTAATTTTCAGGCTTTAAGCGCTCTTTTTGGAAACCCTGTCCATAGGGTTTCCAATTTCCGTTGCCACTTCGATCTTGGCCATAGCGTCCTGAGCAAGGGTGTATCTCGCGCCGTGTGTGCGCATAGATAGTGGGACTCAACAGCCCGGCAGAACGCTCCAGTGAGTCAGATTTTGAATCTGGCGGGCATTGGATGTGCGCAAAGTCACATCGACCCGGCTTACGCAGGCCTACACCTGTCTTGCCGGCAACGATCTCCCGCCAGAATGATACCGTTCGCGTCATTCCCCAGGTTCATCCGGGGAATGTCGGGCAAAAGCTCTATCAGGGGCCGCGCAATGACAAACACCAGCGACCGGATCGAATGGCGGCTGTCCTACGCGCTCGACGACTGGGCGGTGACCGCGAAGGAGGAGCGCGAGATCATCGCGCTGCTGGTGGCCGACCCGAATGCCTCGCAAACTGTGCTCGACATGCAGAAAAACGGGACGCTGCGCGACCTGTTCGACCGCGTCGATGACGACGACAACCTGCTGGAACTCGTGCAGGTGCTGGGCGGCAGCATCAACACGCCAAGCGCGATCATGGCCGCCGACAAGGAGTTGCAGGCGCGCGCGATGCGCATCGCGACGGGCAGCAAGCACCCGCACGACACGCAGACCTGGAGGAGCGTCTCCGCGGTGCAGGGCGGCCTGCCCTACATGCTGCGGCTGTCGGCCGAGTTGCAGGCCAGCCTGCGCGCCTCGGCCGGCGGGAAGCCGCCCGGCGCCGGCTTCTCCGCCAAGCTGCTGCTGCTCGCGGCGAGCCTTGCCGGCAACCCGGACCGGCCGTTCAGCGGCCTCGGCGCGACTGGCTCGGACCCGCGCAAGCGAAGTATCGGCCCGGTCGATTCGATCCAGCTGCTGCGCAAGGACAAAGCGACGGTGGCGCAGTACTCCAACCCAATCCCCGGCAGCCTGGCGGGCTATCTCGCCTCGCTCACCGCGGCGCAGCGGCGCGACCAGGCGACGCTGCTGCTGACGCAGCCGATCTTCAGCGTGCTACGGCATTCCTATCTCGGCACGCCGCCGAGCCGCGCCGCGCTGATAGAGCGGGCGGCCACCGCGCATCGGCTGGAGCCGGCGCTCATCGCCGCCTTCATCCTTGCCGAGCAGCGCGACCAGTCGGCGCTCGAGGATGCCAAGGACTATACTGCGGCGGTGGCCGGGCTGACTATGGCGAACACCTCGATCGGGCTCGGCCAGGTGGTGGTTTCCACCGCGCGCAAGCACGACCTGTTCGCCGACCTGCTGGAGCCGGCAACGCGCAAGGCGCTGAGCCACCAGCAGATCGCCGTGCTGCTGGTGTCCGACGATTTCAACATCTTTTGCGTGGCGCGCTACCTTCGCATCGTCGCCGACCAGGCGAAGGGGCTGGCGGCCGCGGCCTTGCCTCAGACGGTGGCGAAGTTCCCCGGCCTGGTGTTCGCCGACTATGCCAAGGCATCTAAGAATTGGCCGGCGGACAATATCCGCGCGCTCGGCTCGGAATACACTTCGACGGCGTGGGATGATCGGCTGTCACCCGGGTGGGGTGATTTCGTTTACGAGGCATTCAGTGATGTTCGCGCCAGCGGAGTCTTCAGACCTTGAGGGACATCGCGCGACTGTGTCTTGCCGCTGCTTTGCTGCTGGCCGTGGGGGTCTATCTTGGTGGACCCACGCTGCCTACTGGTTCCGCCAGGGCATCGGACGAGACGACGAGCGCGCAGTTGAGCCTTAGGGGAGTGACCGCGGTCGTTCGGGTTCCTAAAGGATGGATCTCGCAGGCGATGTCGGGCGGCATCCTCGTCCAGCCGTCCGACAACACCCGCCTGCGAAGTCCGCCAAGAATGGAAATCGTGCTGGGGCCGGAGGCCTCGCCGACAGGTCCATGGCCTGAGCGACGTGACATCGACGGACAGCCTGCATATTTCAAATTGCTCCGAAGCGAAGGTGGCTCAGGCGGAGAGATGAACGAACTGTTGGCGTGGAAGCGCTGCGGAAGCGGCCACCTCATGGTGCGCTATACGATACAGTCCGAATGGACGCTTGGGAGTGCCGACCTTCGAGTTCCATGGGCTGTGCTCGAAAGCGCTGCTTGCCGATCAACGCCATAGTGAGTTTTGCCTATCCTCGCAGTGCCGCAGGGTCACGACTAGCGGCTTCTAGCGAGGCGGATACGGCACCAGCCGCACGAACTTCCCTCGCCGGCTTGTCCTCGCGCTGTCACGCGGCGGCGGTTGGGCGAGCGGCATCTTGGCCACGGCCAGCGGCTTCAGCACGCCAGCCAGACGGCGCAGTTCCTTGTCGTCGATGCCTGTCCCAGCGCGCCCCGCGTAGAGCAGCCGCCCATCCGCGGTGTAGTAGCCCAGCAGCAGGGCGCCGATGTGCGATCGGCTGCCCTCCGGATCGGTCCAGCCTACGACGACGAACTCCTCGCGGTTAAGGCACTTGGACTTGACCCCAATCCCGCGGTCACCGGGCGCATACGGTTGATCCGCGCGCTTGGAGATGGCGCCTTCGAGCCCGAGCTTGCAGGCCTGAGCGCGGAACCGAGGGCCGTTGCCGGCAATATGCTCGCTGTAGCGGAGGCCACGCGTTCGGAACAGGTCGTTCTTGGAGCGATGATGCGGTTCTCGCAGTCAGCGAACTCGTCGCAGTTGCTTGTCAACTGGCAGGCAAGCAGGTAGAATAGAGACAATATTCGCATTGTTCGTGCCTATCCTGGAAGGCATCGCGAGGATGCATCCTCGCCGAGATCCGCTGACCGTGACGTGGGCAAACCTGCTCTGGTAGTGCGCCTGTGGCGGTAAGGAGGCATGGCCATGACCGCTTTCAATATCGTGCGGTTCAAAGTGAAGTCGGGGCGCGAACAGGATTTCCTCGACGCGCACCGGAACGTGGCGACCGAATGGCCGGGGCTTCGCGCCGCCAACATCGTCAAGATCGGCGAACGCGCATACTGCCTTGTGGCTGAATGGACCGACCCGGACGCGCTCGCCGCGGCGCGTCCGCAGATGATCGCCACGCTCAACGGCTTCCGCGACGCGCTGGAGGATCTCGGCGCTGGTCTTGGCGCCACCGATCCGGCCTCAGGGCCTGTGGTCATGGTTTTGCGCTAGGTGCGCCGCACGCTTTGCCCATGATCCCCGGGCATGAGTGTGTCGCGTATCTCCCTGCCGGCCGCAGCTATCACGGCCTTCGGACCAAGGCCCGTTGGTCTGGAGGGTCTGGAGGGCTATACCGTAGACATAGTTCTCCGTTTCTTCGGCTTCGGCCCGCCATTTGCCACCGGTTGTCGTCCATGGCGCGATACGGCCGCTTTCGATCCAAAGTGGCTTTGCTGCTTCGGCTCGATCCAATGGCCAAGTTGCATGATCAAGCAGGAACATAGGTCAGCCTGATCACGTCCGCGCCGATCAGGTCGCTGGCCACAAGACGGAGCGGCGGCCGCGGTCCGGCGAAGAACGGCGTGCCCTGACCAAGCACGACGGGATGGAAGTAGAGTCGGTACTCATCGATAAGACCAAGGTCGGTCAGGCTTCGGGCCAGCTCTGGCCCGGAAGCCGAAATCTCCCCGCCGAGCCGGGCCTTCAGCTCGCGTATCACCGCCCCGATGTCACCCTCGACAAGCGTGGCGTTGGGGCCGACCGACTTCAACGAGCGCGACACGACCCACTTCGGCTGGTTCCGCCACGCTGCCGCGAATTCGCGGCGCTCCGGGGTCCATTCGGGATGGTCCTCGTCCCAATAGCGCATGACCTCGTACATGCGGCGGCCATACACACTGCCCCTCAGGCCACGTACGTGCTCTATCCAGTGACGAAAGAGTTCAGGACCCGGCGCAAATCCCTCGTGGTCGACATAGCCGTCCAGGGACAGGTTCATTCCGAAGACAAGCTTCGCCATGCCACTCAATCTTCACCCTAGATCTTCATGATAGTATGGGTCGCACAGGTGCAGAGGGTGAAGTTAGCTGCTGCCGGCCGGATTGCGGCAACATCGCAATGCAGCTTCACCGAAACTTGCCGCACAGCCTGAACCACAGTCCGAGGAGGTCTTAGATGCGCCTTCCTTGGCAGATCGCAAAGTCCGATCTTGTAATCGGACCCGGGACTTCAGGGGCAGCGATCCATCGGATCGAGGGTTTGGAAATGGGCCGGATACTATGAGCGAACTGATCGTCTGGACCTACGACTGGGTGCCCAAAGGTCCCCGTGGTTTTGTCCGCGACCTGCGGCTGAGATGGGCTTGCGAGGAAGCTGGACTTGCTTACTCCGTGCGAACAGTCCCCTTCGACGGCCGGGAGACCAATCACCTGTCCCGCCAACCTTTCGGCCAGATCCCATTCCTGACCGATGGCGAGCTGGAGATTTTCGAAAGCGGCGCGGGTCTGCTGCATCTCGCCCGGAAGAGCGAAAAACTGATGCCGCGCGATCCGGTCGGAGAAGCGGAAACGCTGCAATGGACGATCTCCGCGCTCAACTCGATCGAGATGGTCACCGTTCCCTGGTGGTTCCTGGAGATATCCGGCGTGGAGGACAACCGTCTTGCCGTCTGGATGGGAAGCCGCCTCGCCCAGCTCGAGAAAGTTCTGAGCGAGCGGGAATGGCTGGCGGCTGATCGTTTCACCGTCGCGGACCTGCTGATGGCCGATGTCCTCCGCGTCTCGAAGGTCCGCGCTTGCGGAGACCGACCCGCGACGGAGTCCTATGTGGCACGTGTCACCGATCGCCCCTCGTTCAGGAAGGCTCGTGCCGATCAGTTGGCGCACTTCGCCGCAGCCGATGCAGGTCGCCCATAGGCCCGTTCGGGAGAGGCATGGAGGGCCTGCCGGTCAGCCCTCCGGGGTCGCCGGCGGAGCGGCGCCCTGCCCGTCCGCCATCCTGATTGCCGGGCGGCAGATTGCCCTGTAACCAGCGCCTTCTATTGGTCCGGGGCGTGGCGCAGCCTGGTAGCGCGCCTGTTTTGGGTACAGGAGGTCCCGAGTTCGAATCTCGGCGCCCCGACCAGCGAAGGAACGGAGAGACCATGCGCGCCCGCATCTACCAGCCGCCGAAGAACGCCATGCAGTCGGGCTGGGCCCGCACCAAGCGCTGGGTGCTGGAATGGGAATCCGCCACCCCGCGCCGGGCGGACCCGCTGATGGGCTGGATCGGCGCCGGCGACACGCAGTCGCAGGTCCGGCTGTGCTTCGACACGCGCGAGGAGGCCGAGGCCTACGCGCAGGCGAACGGCTTCGCCTACGACGTGGAAGAACCCAAGGCCCGGCCGGCCCTCCAGCCGAAGGTCTACGCGGACAATTTCCGCTTCGGCCGGCGGGAGAACTGGACGCACTGAAGGGCTGACGCCGCACTCCGCCACTGGCTGGTGCGGCCCAAACCTCAGATCGTCCCCGCGGCCGCCCCCTCCGCGAAGCCGCGGAGGCGCGTAGCGATGACCTTCCCCACCGCCTCCACGGCCACGCGCCGCGGAAAGCGCGCGCGCCAGACGATGCGTATCGTCCGCCCCGCCCGCGCCGCCAGCGGGCGGAGCACGATCCCCGCATCCTGTGCAGCCCCGGCTGCGAGCCCGGGGATCAGCGTCGTCCCGTAGCCTGCTGCGACCATGTTGAGCAGCGTCGACAGGCTCGCCGCGCGCAGCGGCCCGCCCATCGCCCCGCTGCGGCCGCACGCGGCCAGCGCCTGGTCGCGCAGGCAATGCCCCTCCGACAGCACCAGGATGTCCTCGGCGAGGTCCTCCTCCGCCACCACCTCGCGCGCGGCGAGCGGGTGCTCCGGCGGCAGCGCGGCGATGAACGGCTCGGCGAAGAGCGGCTGGCTCGTGAGGTCCGGCTCGTCGTTGCTCCCGCCCGTCGCCAGCAGGGCGGCGTCCAGCTCGTGCGAGCGCAGCCGCTCGAACAGGGACGCGGTCTGGTCCTCCCAGGGCTCCACGTCGAGGGCGGGCAGCGCCTCCCGCAGCGGGGCGAAGATCAGCGGCAGCAGGTAGGGCGCGAGCGTCGGGATGATGCCGAGCCGGAACTGCCCGGCCAGCGGATCCCGCAGGCCGCGCGCCACGGCAAGGATGGAATCCGCCGCCGCCACCGCGCCGCGGACATGGTCGAGCAGCCGCTCGCAGGCGATGGTCGGCGCCACCGTCTTGCTGGTGCGCTCGAAGAGCGTGACGCCGAGAAGCGCCTCAAGCTTGCGGATCTGCACGGACAGCGTCGGCTGGCTCACGCCGCACACCTCGGCGGCGCGGCCGAAATGCCCGTGCTCGACGACGGCGAGCAGGTAGCGGAGGTCGCGCAGGTTCATCAGGTCAGTGTGGCTGTATCAATAGATAATGTCTATCGCTCCGGTGACGGTGGGGGGCTTCCTTCTATCCTCAAGGTGCAGCTAGCATCCCGGAAGTCCCTCCCCCTTGGGGAAGCTGCGGGAGGACCAGAACGCCTTGTCAGAAGCACCGGCACGCTCTGTCGGCGACAACGAGAAGCTTTGCCACTGGCCTGAAGCCCCCATGGGCCGGGCGCTCGTTTCGCGCGCCGACCCGGCAGGCCGGATCGCCTTCGGCTCCGTCGCGCGCTTCGCGCACGGGCCAGACCGATCAACGCAATAAGGACCGGAGAAGACTATGGACGGAAATGTTGGCCCGAGCCCCGGCAAATGCCCGGTCATGCACCAGGCGAGCTTCGGGAACCGGTCGAACCGCGACTGGTGGCCGAACCAGCTCAATCTGAAGATCCTGCATCAGAACTCGTCCCTGCCCGACCCCATGGGCCAGGGGTTCGACTACGCCGAGGAGTTCAAGAAGCTCGACCTGGAGGCGCTGAAGAAGGACCTCTTCGCGCTGATGACGACGTCGCAGGACTGGTGGCCGGCCGATTTCGGCCACTACGGGCCGCTCTTCATCCGCATGGCGTGGCACAGCGCGGGCACCTACCGCATCGGTGACGGCCGCGGCGGCGCAGGGTCAGGCACGCAGCGCTTCGCGCCGCTCAACAGCTGGCCGGACAACGCGAACCTCGACAAGGCGCGCCGGCTGCTTTGGCCGATCAAGCAGAAGTACGGCAACAGGATCTCCTGGGCCGACCTGATGGTCTTCGCCGGCAACTGCGCGCTGGAGTCGATGGGGTTCAAGACCTTCGGCTTCGCGGGCGGCCGCGCCGATGTCTGGGAGCCGGAGGAGGACATCTACTGGGGCGCCGAGGACACCTGGCTGGGCGACAAGCGCTACAGCGGCGACCGCGACCTCGAGAACCCGCTCGCCGCCGTGCAGATGGGTCTGATCTACGTCAACCCGGAAGGGCCGAACGGCAACCCGGACCCGCTCGCCGCGGCGAAGGACATCCGCGAGACCTTCGCCCGCATGGCGATGAACGATGAGGAGACCGTCGCGCTGATCGCCGGCGGCCACACCTTCGGCAAGACCCACGGCGCGGGCGATGCCGCCCTCGTCGGGCGGGAGCCCGAGGGCGCCGGGATCGAGGAGCAGGGTCTCGGCTGGAAGAGCAGCCACGCCAGCGGCAAGGGCGCGGACGCGATCACGAGCGGGCTGGAGGTGATCTGGACCTCCACGCCGACCCGGTGGACGAACAACTTCTTCTGGAACCTGTTCGGCTATGAGTGGGAGCTGACCAAGAGCCCCGCCGGCGCGCATCAGTGGCGGCCGGTGAACGGGGCCGGCGCCAACTCGGTGCCCGATCCGTTCGACAAGACGAAGCGCCGCGCGCCCGCGATGCTGACCACGGACATCGCGCTGCGGACGGACCCGGACTACGAGAAGATCTCGCGGCGCTTCTACGAGAACCCGGACGAGTTCGCCGACGCCTTCGCGCGGGCCTGGTTCAAGCTGACGCATCGCGACATGGGACCGCGCGCGCGTTACCTCGGCTCGCTCGTCCCCTCCGAGGAACTGATCTGGCAGGACCCCGTCCCGCCCGTCACGCACGAACTGATCGACGAGCAGGACATCGCGGCGCTGAAGGCGAAGATCCTCGCCTCCGGCCTGTCCATCGCGGAGCTGGTGGCGACCGCCTGGGCTTCGGCGGCGACCTTCCGCGGCTCCGACAAGCGCGGCGGGGCGAATGGGGCGCGTATCCGCCTCGCACCGCAGAAGGACTGGGAGGTCAACCAGCCGGCCCAGCTCGCCTCCGTGCTCGCGAAGCTCGAGGAGATCCAGGCGGCGTTCAACGCGGCGCAGACCGGCGGGAAGAACGTGTCGCTCGCCGACCTGATCGTCCTCGGCGGGTGCGCCGCCGTGGAGCAGGCGGCGAAGAAGGGCGGGCACAACGTGACGGTACCCTTCACCCCCGGCCGCACCGACGCGTCGCAGGAGCAGACCGATGTCGACTCCTTCGCCGTGCTGGAGCCGATCGCGGATGGGTTCCGCAACTACCTCAAGGGCCTCTACAGCGTGTCCGCGGAGGAACTGCTGGTCGATCGGGCACAGCTTCTCACGCTGACCGCGCCCGAGATGACCGTGCTCGTCGGCGGCATGCGCGCACTGAACACCAATGTCGGGCAGTCGTCGCATGGCGTCTTCACCAAGCAGCCGGAAACGCTCACCAACGACTTCTTCGTCAACCTGCTCGACATGGGCATGACATGGGTTCCGACTTCCGAAGCCGGTGAGGTGTTCGAGCTGCGCGACCGCGCCACGGGTGAGGCCAAGTGGACGGCCACGCGGGTGGACCTGGTCTTCGGATCGAACTCCCAGCTCCGCGCGCTGGCGGAGGTCTACGCACAGGATGACGCGAAGGCGAAGTTCGTGCGCGACTTCGTGGCGGCATGGACCAAGGTGATGAATCTGGACAGGTTCGACATCGCCTGACCCTCGGACGTTCGGACGCAGCCGGCCCGGTTGCGTCCGAACGCCACCTTCGGCACCGCCGGATCGCGGCACGCCGTCAGAAGCTCATGCCGATGCCGATCGAGAAACCTCGCACGTCGTGCTCGCCGAAGACGTATCGGCCGAGAAGCCTGACGCGGCTGAGGTAGAGGCCGAACGCGCCGATCTCGTGGCTCGCGACGTCGATCTCCAGCCCTCCGCCGACCTTGGCGAGCCACCCGAAGCCGAGCGCTTCGCGCTGGTCGCCGAAGAAGTACGAGTTCGTTCCCTCGATCACCCATCGCAGCGGCCCGCCGAATACCTCGACACCGGTCGGCCATCGCAGCCGCGCCCACAGGCTCAGCGCCCGTGCTTCCGCAGTGCCGCGCGCAGCCGCCGTCGTGTCCCCGAACGTCTCCAGACGCATCTCGGTGTAGCGAAGCTCCACGTCGATATCGCGCGCCGGCTTGCGATCGTAATAGGCAAGCGTCAGGGATCCGCCCAACCCCCACACATTGAGCTGGCCGCCGTTGAAGACCGCGATGTCCTGATCCGTTCTGTGTGACAGCCACGCGCCGAACAGCGACGCGTCTGATGCGGCGTATCCGAGCGCACCGTTGATGATCGGGCGCAGATACAGGCCCTCCATGAGCCTGATATCGTAGCCGACGCCGACCGTCGCCGTGACGTTGTTCCAGCGCGCCGGCGTCAGGCGCATGTCCTCCCCGCCGGAGAAGACGAAGCGCGGATCGTATCGCGCGTAGCCGATATAGCCTTCGAGATAGAGGGGAAAGCTGTCGCTCCAGGTGAAGCCGGCTCCGATCTGGCCGAGCACCAGACGGGAGTCGCTGTTGTCATCCGTGCCCACGCCCTGGTCGATGCGCAGCGCGTTCGCGGTGCCATCGGGGATCATGTTGTAGCCCATGATGCCGAGCACCCCGTCCGGCTTCGACGAAAGGCGGACACCGCTGAGTCCCGGCGTCTGCTGCGCGTGGGCGACCCCGGCGGCGGCGATGATCCCGCCCGCACACACGGCACCCGCCAGCCCCCGCCTCACCGCCGCGGACCACCGGCGCATCGCTCCTCACCCCCCGGCGTGGGGTGCGGCCTGTTGCCGGGCGAGGCCGGCCTCGACCAGTTCCGGCAGGCCGAGGCCCCAGGAGGCGATCGCCTTCATGAACGGCAGCAGAGGAACGTCGAGCAGCGTGATCTTGTCGGGCGAGAAGATGTAGATCGCGCCCGACATGGGCGCGGGTGAGCCGGGCACGAAGACCAGCAGCCGGCCATCCCGCAGTTCATCCATCACCAGCGCCGGGCACTGCCCCTCCTCGCTCGCCGCGAGCGCGGGCCGGATCTGGCGCCTCTCGCTCGCCGTCAGCAGCCCTTCGCTGGTGAAGGCCTTGACCAGACGATAGCCGGGGATGCGCTGGAGCAGTGTGGTTTCCAGGGCCTCCCTCGCCCATCGGCCCATGGCGGAGCGCACGGCGAGGCCCACCACCACGATCAGCAGCACGAACAGGGCAGCCGCGACGATCAGCGGATGGACATAGTTCCCCGCCAGCGGGTCGGCGGCGTCCTGCAGCCTGCGGACGATGCCGAGGATAAGCAGGACGACCGCCCCTAGCGGCATCACCACCATCGCGCCGTCGAGCAGCGCGCGTCGCAGCGTCCTCATGACGGGAAGATCCGTTCCCAGTCGTCACGCATCGAGATGATGTGCCAGCCCCGCGCCGGCGCCTCGTCGAGCGCCCGGTCGAGACGGCCGACATGGCTTTCCCGGTCGTAGGCGTATTCGCGTTCCCGGTCGTCGTGGCGGACGATCATGCCGAGGCGCCGCCCCTCCCCTTCCGTCGTGTAGCGCAGCATCTGCGCGTCGCCGTCCGAATTGCCGAAGGCCGCGATGGGGCGGCGTCCGATATGGCGTGCGATGCCAACCGGCTTGCCCGGGCCGTCATCCACGAAGTCGACGCGCGGTTCGCGGATCAGCGCGATGCGTCCGTCCCGTTCCTCCGGCTTGAGCGCGAAGGTGGAGCCGACGACCTGGTGCGGCGGGATGCCGTAGATCTCCGCGGAGAAAGCCCGCACGAACTCCACACCGCCCCCGGAGACGATGAAGGTGGTGAAGCCGTTCGCCCGCAGCAGGGCCAGCAGCTCGAGCATCGGCTGGTAGACCAGCGCGGTGTACGGGCGTTGCCACTTCGCGTCGCGAGCGGTGGCGAGCCATTCCGCGGCGACGCGCTGGAACTGTTCGGGCGTGTTGCCCGCCTGTGCCGCGCCGGCGAGGCGCAGCAGGCCCTCCGTCCCGCCGGCCGTCGCGCCGTGGAGGTCGCCCGCGATGGCGGCGCGCAGGACCGGATCCTGCGCCCAGTCCAGATGCTGCGGCGCGAGCGCGCGGATGCGGTCGAGGATGAAGATGAGCTGCGTATAGGCCGGCTGTTCGACCCAGAGCGTGCCATCATTGTCGAAGACGGCGATACGCTCCGGGATCGGCACATAGTCCGGACCGCCCTCGGTCGTGACCGCGGCGATGAAGTCGAGCACGGCGCGCCGGCGGGGCGTGTCGCGCCAGGACGGCAGCGGCGCCGCTGTCTGGCCACGCGCCGCCGATGCGAATGCGACACCGGCCAGCAGGCCGTACAGGCCCCGACGACGGATGCCAGGCAAGGTGATGCCAGAGTTCATGGATCGGACCTTCCGTATGGGGGAACGGGCGGGCCTTCCCGGCCCGCCCGTCGACCGAGAGGTCTAGTTGCCCGCGCCGCCGGCGACGTCCTCCATCTGGCGCAGGATCGACTCGAGGTTGAAGGCATCCGGCCGCTGACGCGGGGGGAAGTCGCGGAAGGTCTCGTAGAACTGCCGCGCCATCGCCTGTGCGGGGACCAGCAGATAGACGCGGTCCATGAACCAGTCGTTGTAGGTGTTGCTGCTCTCGTCCGCGCGCTCGAACGGGTCCATCCGCAGATCGAAGAGCTTCGGCACGCGAAGCTGCACGAACGGCTCGCGCCAGACACCGAACCCGACCCCGCGCTGTTCGAGGAAGACGACCTTCCACCGTTCATATCGCATGGCCACCATCTGGCCGTCATCATTGAAGTAGTAGAATTCCTTGCGCGGCGCCTCCTGCGTCTGGGCAGTCAGCAGCGGTAGCTGGTTGTAGCCGTCCAGATGCACCTTGTAGGTGCGGCCTTGCGTCTCAAAGCCCTGCTTCAGCTTCTCCTTGATGTCCGCCTCCCCCGCTGCGGCGACCAGCGTGGGGAACCAGTCGAGGTTGGAGAAGATCGCGTTGGAGATGGCACCCGGCGCGATCCGGCCCGGCCAGCGGATGGCGCAGGGCACGCGGAACGCGCCCTCCCAGTTGCTGTTCTTCTCGCTGCGGAACGGCGTGTTCGCGGCATCGGGCCAGGAGTTGAAGTGCGGGCCGTTGTCGGTGCCGTAGATGACGATGGTGTCGTTCGCGATGCCGAGATCGTCGATCTTCTTCAGGATCTGCCCGACCTGATCGTCATGCTGGATCATGCCGTCGGCATATTCGTTCAGGCCGGAGCGGCCCCGGTACTCCGGCGGCACATGCGTGCGCAGATGCATACGCGTCGCGTTGAACCACAGGAAGATCGGCTGCTCACGGTGCTTGCGGTCCACGAAGTCGAGCGCGGCAGTCAGGAACTCGCCGTCCACCGTCTCCATGCGCTTGCGCGTCAGCGGTCCGGTGTTCTCGATCCGCTGCGTGCCGTCCGCGTTGGCCCAGGACTTGATCACGCCGCGCGGGCCGAAGCGCCGACGGAATTCGGGGTTACGCGGATAGTCCTCGTTCTCCGGCTCCTCCTCCGCGTTCAGGTGGTAGAGGTTGCCGAAGAACTCGTCGAAGCCGTGCATGGTGGGCAAGTGTTCGTCACGGTCGCCGAGGTGGTTCTTGCCGAACTGCCCGGTGGCGTAGCCCATGCCCCGGAGCATGCGCGCGATGGTCGGGTCCTCGGGCTTCATCCCGGCCTGCGCGCCCGGCAGGCCGACCTTCGACAGCCCCGTGCGCACCGTTGCCTGTCCGGTGATGAAGGCGGACCGGCCGGCGGTGCAGGACTGCTCCGCGTAGTAGTCCGTGAAGGTGGTGCCTTCCTGGAAGATGCGGTCGATGTTGGGTGTGCGGTAACCCATCATGCCGCGGTTGTTGTAGCTGATGTTCCAGTAGCCGACGTCGTCGCCCCAGATGACGATGATATGCGGCCGCCGCCCGCCTCCGGCGGATGGCGCCTGTGTCTGGGCGGGCTGCGCCTGCGCCATGCGCACCTGTGCGAGCGCGCCGGCCGCGAGGCCCGCCGCGCCGCCCAGCAGCATGCCGCGCCGCGAGCGTCCGTTCGTGTTGCTCATATGACGTCTCTCCACCGGTTCAGGATGCGTCGCGGCGGATGCAGCGGAAGCCGATATGGCTCATGCCGCTGTCCACCATCTGCGCGTGGCGCGCCGCCGGGCGGTAGCGCCGGCAGTAGGAAGGGGCGCAGAGGAAGGATCCCCCCTTCACCACCTTGCGCGGGATGCGGATCGCCGGCTGGGAGGCGTCATAGGACCCCTCCATCGCCGGCCCGCGGGGATTCTTCGGCGTACAGCAAGGGCTGGCGGGGTCGGCCTCGTGCCGGGTTCCCCACCAGTCGGTGGTCCACTCCCAGACATTGCCGCAGACCTCGAACAGGCCGTAGCCGTTGGCGGGAAAGGACCGCACCGGGCTGGTGCCGGCGAAGCCGTCCGCTTCGAAGTTCCGCCAGGGGAAAGGCCCCTGCCAGGTGTTGGCCATGTGCTGGCCGTCCGGCGTCAGTTCGTCGCCCCAGGCGAACTCCGCGCCTTCAAGGCCGCCGCGCGCGGCGAATTCCCATTCCGTCTCGGTCGGCAGTTCCTTGCCGGCCCATCGCGCGTAGGCCTGCGCGTCCTCGTAGGCGACCTGCACGACGGGATGATCCTCGCGCCCCGCGATCGTGCTGCCCGGGCCTTCCGGCGCCCGCCAATACGCGCCGCGCGTCCAGTGCCACCAGTTGGAGATGTCGCGCGTATCGACCGGCCCCTCGGTCATGCGGAACACCAGCGCACCCGGCTCCAGCATCGCCGGCTTGGCGCCGGGATACTGCGCGGGATCGAGCGGGCGTTCCGCGACGGTGACGTAGCCGGTCTCGGCCACGAAGGTGGCGAACGAAGCGTTGGTGACGGTGGTGGCGTCCATCCAGAACGCATCCACCTGCGCGCGATGCCGCGGTGCTTCTTCGGCGTAGTGGGTGTCCGACCCCATCAGGAAGCCGCCGGCCGGGATGCGCACCATGCCGGCCGGCGCACCCGATCGTGCGCTCACCTGTCCGCGCTGACTGGTCATCAGCATCGCCGCTTCCTCCGCGTCGTCTTGGTTCGCGAATGGGTCTGCGGCGTAACAATAAGTCGCGATATCGGGCGCCTATATCGGGTCTACACCCGGGATCGCCTGCCTCCGGCCTCAGGTGGCCGTCAGATCAATGCAATGTTGTTGCGCGCCGCATAGCGGACGACATCGGCCGTGGTGTGCGCGCCGATCTTCCGCATCAGCGCGCCACGGTGCGTCTCGACCGTCTTCACCGAGATGCCGAGACGGCGGGCGATCTCCTTGTTGGAGAACCCCTCCGCGATCGCCTGCGCCACCTCCCGCTCGCGCGGCGTCAGGACCGCGGGTTCGAGCGGCGTGTCGGCACCGCGGAGGTAGCCCTGCAGTATCCTGTCCGTGACCAGCGGGTTGAAGTACGGCTTGTGCGCCGCGAGCATCCCGACCGCGGCGATGATCTGCTGCTCCAGATCCGACTTCAGCAGATAGCCACGCGCGCCGGCTTCCAGCAGCTTTCGGATCAGTTCCTCGGATTCGACCATGGTGAACACGAGGATCTCCGTTGCCGGAGATACGGCGCGGATCTGCCGCGTCGCCTCGATGCCGTTCAGGTTCGGCATGGCGATATCCATGATCGCGACATCGGGCGACAGTTCGCCCGCGAGGCGGACCGCCTCCCTGCCGTCGGCCGCCTCGCCCACCACGGTCCAGTCGGCGTGCCCCTCCAGCACGCCGCGCAGCCCGCGACGCACCACGGCATGATCGTCTGCGAGCAGGATCCTCACCAAACGCCTCGCGCTCCGCCGCTGCCCCGATCATCTCGGAGAGGTCGGCACGATATACGCTCTCCGCTCCGGCGGCGCATCCGGTGAAGACCCGAGGGCACCTGAGACCCACGCACCCGATCGTCATCTTTCCGGGATGACAGACACGGATGATGGCCCTTCAATCCCGGCCGCATGGGATCGCTCGACGGCAGGGTGCCGACACAGGCTCACGGGGAGAGAGCATGCGGTTACGCACCTATCTGATCGCGCTGGTATCGGCCGCGATCCTGCCGATCCTTGCCTTTGCCGCCTGGACGGGCTGGCGCGCGGTCGATGCGGAACGCGATCTCGCCGCGCAGGAGCTGGCACGACTCGCAGCGACGGCTGCGGGTGCGCTGGAGACGGAATTCGGGCGCGCCATCGTGCTCGGGCAGACGCTTGCGGTCTCTCCCGACCTGCGCGCCGGCGATATCGGGCGCTTCGCCCAGCAGGGCTACGAAGCTGCCCGGGCGAACGGCACATCCTTCGCGGTCGGTGACGAGGCCGGCCGCCAGACCTTCAACAGTCGCTTCCCGTTGGGGCAGCCGATCCCGGCCGTACCCGCTCCCGATTTCGTCCGGCGCCTGAAGGAACGGGGGCAGCCGATCGTGTCCGAGGTCTTTCCGGCGCCGCTGATGGATGAGGCCATCGTGGCTGTCCTCGTTCCGGTCACCGGCGCGCCCCCCGAGGTCGCGGCCGGCATCGGCGTGCGGGTCGACCTTTCGCGCCTGGAACGGCTGCTGCCGACGCCGGTGATGGGGCCGGGCGGTTTCTCGCTGGCACTGGACGGCGCGGGAGTCGTCGCGGCGCGGACAGCGAACGCGCCCGCCACCTTCCCCGCCGCGGAGATATCCGCCGCACCCGCCGGCAGCATCGTGACGATGACCGCAGGCGATCGGCACCTGGTCGCAGTCCGGCAGCCGATCGCGGAGACCGACTGGCAGGTGGTGATCGCCATGCCGGAGGACGCGGTCGCCGCCACCGCATGGCAGGCGCTGCGCCGGCTCGGGGCGGCCGGTCTGGTCGGGCTGCTGGCGGCGATGGCGCTCGCGGCGATCCTGGCGGGCTTCCTGCTTCGTCAGGCGCGCTCGCTGACGGATGTCGCGATGAGTCTCGCCGGCGATCCTGCGACCGTCGCCCCGCCGCGCGTGGCGGAGGTGGCTATCCTCCGGCGTGCGCTGGAGGCGGCGGGCGTCGCAGTGCGCAGCCGGGCGGAGGCGGACGCACGGCTCACCGCGATGTCCGAGGCTGCGGCGCTGCTGGAAGGGCGCGTCGCGGAGAGGACACGCGAACTGGAGGAGACGCTCGGCCGCCTCCTTAACGCGGAGGACGAGGAACGCCGGCGCATCGCGCGCGATCTGCACGACAGTACGGTGCAGGAGTTAGTCGCGGCCTCGCTCTCCATCTCCCGCGCGCAGGCGGCGCCGGACCGCGCCGCCGAGCCGCTGGCCGAGGCCGCCAACGCGCTGCGGCAGGCGAAGGAGGAGCTTCGGACGGTCGCGTTCCTCCTGCAGCCGCCGCTGCTGGACGAATGCGGACTTGCGATGGCGGTTCGCATCTATGCCGAAGGCGTCTCGCGCCGCAGCGGCGTCGATGTCGTGGTGGAAGGAGCGGATGGAAGGCCATCCCTCACCAGACCTCAGGAGACGGCGCTGTTCCGTGTCATTCAGGAAGCTCTCGCCAATGCGATCACCCACGCGGACGCTTCGCAGGTCCGTATCCGCATGTCGGAGGTCGAAAGCGGGTTCGCGGTGGAGATCGCCGATGGCGGAAAGGGAATGGCGGGATCCGGCGAAGCATCGCACCGGCCTGTCGAAGGTGTCGGCGTTGCCGGAATGCGCGCACGGATGCGGCAACTGGGCGGGGAACTGCTCATAGCCTCCGGTCCCGGCGGAACCACGGTGCGGGCCGTCATCGCCGGTTCATCGGAACGTGGCGTGCGGGATACTTCGACGCACGCGTGAGGATGGCCTGCGGCGCCCTGACTTCGGGGGTAGCGCCGGCTGCCCGTACTCAAACCCGGTGTCTGGCTCTGTTCGCCAGTGGCGCGCCCTGGTGGATTCGAACCACCGACCCACAGCTTAGAAGGCTGTTGCTCTATCCAACTGAGCTAAGGGCGCCAATGCCTCGCCCTATGGTCAGGGGACCGGACCATAGGGCGATGCACACTGCATCTACGCCATGGCCCTTCGCCAGTGAAGATCAGGCTCTCGTCGGCTGGAACGTCAGCCGTGCCTGGACGATCTCCGGGTCGTCCGGCTGCGGCACGACGGTGAATCCCAGCCGGGTCACGAAATCGATCATCGGCCGGTTGTCGGCCAGCACGTCGCCCACCACCGTCCGCACGCCCTCGTCCCGCGCCCAGTCGAGCAGTCGGCGCATCAGGGCCGAGCCGACGCCCTGGCGCTTCACCGTGCTCGGCACCACGATCGCGAACTCCGCTTCGTCGTCAGCCAGCCGGACCAGACGTGCGACGCCCAGCGTCTCGCCGGTCGCCTCGCGCACTGCGATCAGCGCCATCTCGCGATCGTAGTCGATCGCGGTCATGCGCGCGATCCGTTCGGGCGGTAATTCCTTGAAAATCGAAAAGAAACGGAAGCGGATGTCCTCCGGCGTCAGCTTCGCGAACAGCCCCTTGTGGGCCGCCGCATCCTCAGGGCGGATCGGCCGGATCAGCAGCCTCTCCCCGTCCCTCGCGTCGAAGTATCGCGCAAGCTCCGCCGGATAGGGCGCGATGGCGAAGCGGCTGGTTTCCTGCGGCGGGCGCAGGCCGACCCACGCATCGACGGCGAGCACGCCGCCGGCATCGGCGAAGAGCGGGTTGATGTCGAGCTCGGCCACCTCGGGGTGGTCGATGACAAGCTGGGAGACGCGGACCAGCACCTCCGCCACCGCCCCGATCGGCGCCACCGGCCTGTCCCGCCAGCCGGCAAGCAGGCGGGACATGCGCGTCCGGCCGATCAGCGAATGCGCCAGCGTGAGGTTGAGCGGCGGCAGGTCGCAGGCGCGGTCGTCGATGACATCGGCCGCGGTGCC
>JBBCJT010000053.1:0-4804 GCA_037190665.1 Rhodovastum atsumiense
GAGAACCTTCTTGTGGCGGGCGTGGGTGGTGGTGCCCCGCTTGACGCGTGCCATGTGCTTCTACCTTCCCGCTCAGAGCCCGTAGGGCGCCCACTGCTTCACGGTCAGCCCGTCCTGCTCGGTCAGGACCATGGTGCCGCGGTTGTGGCGCTTCGACTTCATGGAACGGTGGCCGAGGCAATGGCGCTTGCCGACATGGCCCGCCTTCACCTTGCCGGTGGCGGTGATCTTGAATCGCTTCTTGACCGCCGACTTGGTCTTCATCTTGGGCATTTGCATCTCCTGGTCCAAGGCGCGCCCCGGAGGGCGCAGGAAGCCGGCGGCCGGGCATGCCCTACAGGCCCGTCGCGCACGGAAGTGGCGGCGTATAGCGGCGGGCCGCCCCGGCGGCAACCCGCGTCGCGGTCCTACCGGCAATACCGGCCGGGCAGGAAGACCGGGCGGGGAACGCCGCCGGGGGCCCTCACCCGAGGATGCGCACGTCCAGCACGCCCGCCCCCGCAAGTGCCCTGACGAGCGCGGGATCCGCCGCCAGCGGATCGACGAGATCGAGCGCCGAAAGCCCCGCCGCAGCCGCGAGCAGCAGGACGAACCGTCTCCGTTCGCCCGGGCATCCGCTCGCGGGATCGAACGCCTCCCGGATGACCCTGGCCCGGAGCGGGCGCCGCACCATGACGTTGAAGTCGAGAACCCGGTCTCCCTCGAGCCGGGCGGCCGTCGGGGTGTCGCCGGCGAAGGCGACGGGATCGCTGGCCGCGTCCAGCCTGTGCTCGTGCGCGCCGATCGTCAGCACCATCGGGCCGCCTTCCAGAACGGACAGCACGCGATCCACACCGGGAAAGGCGGAGAACGGGCCGGAGGCGGCGACGATGGCCGTGCTGAGGCGCCAGTCGAAACTGTCGAAATCCGCACCCGGCGGCGAAGCGACGATCTCCGCCGTCTCGCCGCCGCCGTTCTTCCATGGGCGGAAGACCCGGTCGGCCGCCCGGTAGATGCCTCGCGCCGTCATGGTTTCATCCCCTCGCCCAGCCGCTCCCATGATCGTCTGACCGGGATTGGCTCCGACGAAAAGATGGCGTTGCCTGTCCCACGGCGGGCAGCAGCGCGTCGCCGTCGCGATGGAACCGCGGCCAATGCCCTCCAATAGGCCGCTCGCGGCGCTTCCCGCGCACTTGTCGTGCAATCGAGCCCTGCCGCCAGACAACCGCAGGGCCCGGCCGTGGACCCTGTGCCGCCCGCGCCCTATATCCGCCCGCAATGCAGGCTGCCTTCCTCAAGATGCACGGGCTGGGGAACGATTTCGTCGTCATCGACGAACGCGCCCGTCCGCTCGGCCTTTCCCCCGCCCGCGTCGCCGCCCTGGCCGACCGGCGGACCGGGATCGGCTGCGACCAGTTCATCACGCTGGAACCCCCGCCGGACGGGGCGGACGTGTTCATGCGCATCCGCAACCCCGATGGCGGCGAGGCCGGGGCCTGCGGCAACGCCACGCGCTGCGTCGTGGAGCTGCTGGCCCGCGAGACCGGCCGCGACCGGATCGTGGTGCGCACCGTCGCCGGCAACCTGCCCAGCGAGATGCTGGGCGACGGCCGCATCTCGGTGGACATGGGCCCGGCCCGGCTCGGCTGGCGCGACGTCCCGCTGGCGCGGGAGGTGGACACGTTGCACCTGCCGCTGCCCGGCGACCCGGCCGCCTGCTCCATGGGCAACCCGCACGCGACCTTCTTCGTGGATGACGTCGCCGCCCTCGACATCCCCGAGCGCGGCCCGGCGCTGGAACACGATCCGCTGTTCCCCGAACGCGCCAATATCGGCTTCGCGCAGATCCTAGCCGCCGACCGCATCCGCCTGCGGGTGTGGGAACGCGGCGCGGGGCTGACGCGGGCCTGCGGGTCCGGCGCCTGCGCCGCGCTGGTGAATGCCGCCCGCCGCGGGCTGACGGGGCGCACCGCCGCCGTGGTCGTGGATGGCGGGGAACTCACCATCGCATGGCGCGCGGACGGGCAT
Source organism: Rhodovastum atsumiense (assembly GCA_037190665.1). Classification (GTDB taxonomy): domain Bacteria; phylum Pseudomonadota; class Alphaproteobacteria; order Acetobacterales; family Acetobacteraceae; genus JBBCJT01. The sequence continues at coordinate 2,008 of JBBCJT010000053.1, forward strand.
GTCGTCATGACCGGCCCGGTCGCCACCGCCTTCTCCGGCACCATCGACCTGGACGCCTATCCGGCGTGACAGCCCCGGTCCTGACCTTCGGCTGCCGGCTGAACGCCGCCGAGAGCGAGGCCATCGCCGCGATGGCGGCCGGGCGGATAATCGTGGTCAACACCTGCGCGGTGACCGCCGAGGCGGAGCGGCAGGCTCGGCAGGCGATCCGCCGCGCCCATCGCGACCGGCCGGACCTGCCCATCGTCGTCACCGGCTGCGCGGCCACCATCGCGCCGGACGCCTGGGCCACCCTGCCCGGCGTCGCCCGGGTGGTGCCGAACGCCGCCAAGCTCGCCCCGGCAAGCTGGGGCGCCGCTGCGCCCGGCCCGGCGCCGGCCGCCCGCACCCGCGCCTTCCTGCAGGTGCAGCAGGGCTGCGACCACCGCTGCACCTTCTGCGTCATCCCCTTCGGCCGCGGTCCCAGCCGCTCCGTCCCGGTGGCGGAGGCGGTGGCGCAGGCGCGTGCGCTGCTCGCCCGCGGCCATGCGGAGATCGTGCTGACGGGCGTGGACCTCACCGCCTGGGGCTGCGACCTGCCGGACCGCCCGACGCTCGGGACGCTGGCCCGCGCGCTGCTCGATGCGCTGCCCGGCCTCGCCCGGCTGCGCCTGTCCTCGCTCGACCCGGCGGAGATCGACGCGGCGCTGTGGCAGGTGCTGGCGGACGATCCCCGGCTGATGCCGCATCTGCACCTGTCCGTGCAGGCGGGCGACGACCTGATCCTGAAACGGATGAAGCGCCGCCACGCCCGCGCCGACGTGCTGCGCGCCGCCGACCGGGCCCGCGCCGCGCGGGCGGACGTGGTGCTCGGCGCCGACCTGATCGCGGGCTTTCCCACCGAGACCGACGCCGCGTTCGAGGCCACCTGCGACCTCGCGGAACAAGCCGGGCTCGATATCCTGCACGTCTTCCCCTTCTCGCCGCGTCCCGGCACGCCGGCCGCGCGCATGCTGCAAGTGCCGCCGCCGGTCGCGCGCGCCCGCGCCGCGCGGCTGCGGGAGATCGGGGCGCAGCGCGCGGCACGGCTCGCGCGCGGCTTCGTCGGCCGGCGCCTGCCCGTGCTCGCCGAGCGCGACGGCACCGGCCATACCGAACACTTCCTGCGCGTCCGCGACGTGGCCGCCCCGGCGGGCAGCATCGCGCATCTGCGCATGGCGGACAGCGACGGCGCGGAACTCAGGGCAGGCTGATGGCACTCGGCGGCTTCTTCTCGCGGCTCAAGGAAGGGCTCTCGCGCAGCACGCAGAAGCTGACGCAGGGCATCGGCGACCTGTTCCGCAAGCGCAAGCTCGATGACGCGGCGCTGGAGGAGCTGGAGGAGCTGCTGATCGCCGCCGATCTCGGCGCGCCGGTCGCGGCCCAGATCGTCGCCGAGTTCCGCCGCACCCGCTTCGGCAGGGAAGTTACCGACGAGGAGATCAAGACGGCGCTGGCCGAGCAGATCGCCGCCATCCTCGCGCCCGTCGCCAGGCCGCTGGAGCCCAACCGCGCCCTGCGTCCGCACGTGGTGCTGGTCTGCGGCGTGAACGGCACCGGCAAGACCACCACGATCGGCAAGCTCTCCCAGCTCTGGGGCGAACAGGGGCTGCGGCCGATGCTGGTCGCGGGCGACACGTTCCGCGCCGCCGCGGTGGAGCAGTTGCAGGTCTGGGGCCAGCGCACCGGCGTGCCGGTGATCGCGGGCGCGCCAAATGCGGACGCCGCCGGCCTCGCCTTCGACGCGCTGGCCCGCGCGAAGGCCGAAGGGGCGGACGTGCTGCTGATCGACACCGCCGGGCGGCTGCACAACAAGCAGGGGCTGATGGACGAGCTGTCCAAGGTCATTCGCGTGATCCGCAAGCAGGACCCCACCGCGCCGCATTCCACCCTGCTGGTGCTGGACGCGACCACCGGCCAGAACGCCATCCAGCAGGTGAAGGTGTTCCAGGAGATGGTCGCGGTGGACGGCCTCGTGGTCACCAAGCTCGACGGGTCCGCCAAGGGCGGCATCGTGGTGGCGCTGGCCCAGCGGTTCGGCCTGCCGGTGCATGCGGTGGGCGTGGGCGAGCAGGCCGGCGACCTGCGCCCGTTCGAGGCCGAGGCCTTCGCGCGCGGGCTGGTCGGCCTGTCCTGAGCACTTGCGCCGGCGCAACCCCGCCGCAATTCTCCTTCGCTAGGCTTCGCCGCGGAGGAAACAATGTACCGAAATATCCTGATCGCAACGGACGGCTCGGAGCTCGCCGCCAAGGCGCTGGAACAGGGGCTGCGGCTGGCACGGTCCGTCGAGGCCAAGGCGACGGTGCTCACCGTGCGCGAGCCGTTCCGCGTGATAACGATCGCCCCCGCGCAGCTCGAGGAAAGCGCCCGGACCTATCGCGAGGAGGTGCGCAAGCAGGCCGACGCGATCCTGTCCGGAGCGGCAGGGCGCGCGCAGCAGGTCGGCGTGGAGTGCGAGACCATGTCGGTCGAGAACGACGAGCCGCATGCCGCGATCATCGACACGGCGCACCGCAAGGGCTGCGATCTGATCGTCATGGCCTCCCACGGACGGCGCGGCCTGTCGGCGCTGGTGCTGGGCAGCCAGACCGTGAAAGTGCTGACGCACTCCGACATCCCGGTGCTGGTCCTGCGGTGAAGTGGTGGGGCGCTGCCCCACGCCCCGGCAGGGCGCTGCCCTGCACCCGCAAGGGGCCACCGGCCCCTTGACCCGGGATTTCCTTTAGAGGTCCTTCGGCCAAATCGGTCGTCTCACCCCACCCCACAACAATCGTTGTGG
>JBBCJT010000054.1:0-30526 GCA_037190665.1 Rhodovastum atsumiense
ACCGACCCGCGCTCCAGCGCCACCGTCCTGTCGGACAGCGCGAGCGCGAGATCGAGGTGGTGGTCCACGATGATGATGGCGATCTCCTGCCGCAGCCTGTCAAACGCCTCGAACAGCTCCTCCACCACGGCCGGCGCCAGACCCTCGAACGGTTCGTCCAGCAGCAGCACCCGCGTGTCGCCCGACAGCGCGCGCGCGACCGCGACCATCTGCTGCTCGCCGCCCGAGAGATAGTCCGCCGGCGATGACCAGCGTTCGCGGATGCGCGGGAAGAAGGTGAAGACCTTCTCCTCGTCCCAGCGCACACCCTCCCGCCCGGTGCGGCGCAGGCGGCCCAGCTCCATGTTCTCCTTCACCGACATGCCGGCGAACAGCCCGCGCCCCTGCGGCACGTAGGAGATGCCGCGCCGCGCGATCTCCGCCGGGGGGCGACCGGCCAGCGCCTCGCCGTCCAGCGCCACCGTCCCGCGCGCGGGCGGCGCGATCCCTGTGATCGCCTTCAGCAGCGTGGACTTGCCCGCGCCGTTGCGGCCCAGCAGCGCGACGATCTCGTTGCGGTGCACCTCGAAGCCGACATCGCGCAGGATGTGGCTCTTGCCGTAGAACACGTCGAGATCGGCGAGCGAGAGCAGCACCTCCGGCCGCGCCGCGCTCGGACGGTGGCGTTCGGCGAGCGCATGCGCGCCGGAGCCGATATAGACCGCCTGCACGGCCGGCGAGGCGCGCACCTCCTCCACGCCGCCTTCGATCAGCACGCGCCCCTCGTTCATCACCGTCACGCGGTCGGCCATCTGGAAGACGCGATCGACGTCGTGCTCGACCAGCAGCACGGGGATGTCGTTCGCGATGGCGCGGATCAGCCCGGCGACACGCGTGCGCTCGGCGGCGGCGAGGCCGGCGAGCGGTTCGTCCAGCAGCAGCACGCGCGGGCGCGTGGCGAGCGCGAGCGCCATGTCCAGCAGGCGCTGGCCGCCATAGCTGAGCGAGCCCGCCTCCGCGCGCTCCACCCCCGCCAGCCCGGCGACGCGCAGCACCGCTTCGGTCTGGGCGCGGACATCCGGCAGGCCGGACGCGGACCGCCACGGATCGAACGCATGCGGGGATCGCGCCTGCACGGCGAGGCGGACGTTCTCCTCCACCGACAGCGTCGGGAACAGGTTGGTGATCTGGAAGGAACGGCCGATGCCCCGCGCCGTCAGCGCCTCCGGCGGAAGGCCCGTCACCGGCGCGCCGTTGAGCGCGACGCTGCCCTCGTCGGGCCTGAACATGCCGGACAGCACGTTGAACGCGGTGGTCTTGCCCGCGCCGTTGGGGCCGATCAGCGCATGCAGCGTGCGATCCGCGATCGACAGGTCGATGCCCTGCACGGCGCGGATGCCGCCGAAATGCTTGACGAGCCCCCTGGCCGCCAGCACCGGCCCGTTCGTCGCCGCCTCGGGCCTGAGGAAATCCGGCAGCTCCACCGCGCCGGGCGCGCGGGCGGCCATCGCGGCATCCTCGGTCACCTTCTTGCGGAACGGCCGCAGCAGCCGCTCCGCCACGCCCACGAGCCCGGTCGGCGAGAAGACGATGAAGCCGACGAAGAGGAGCCCGAACCACAGCAGCCAGTCCTCGCTCACGCGCGAGAGGTGGTCGCGGAACAGCACGTAGAAGAAGGCGCCGAGCGCGGGGCCGAGGAAGGATCGCATCCCCCCGATCACCACCATCGCCAGGAACTCGCCGGAGATCACCACCGAGATCGCCTCGGCCGAGGTCAGGCGGTTGTTGAACAGCAGCAGCGCGCCGGCCAGACCCGTGACCGCTGCGGAGACGGTGAAGGCCAGCAGCTTGTAGCGGTTGGTCGCGTAGCCGATGAACCGCGCGCGCTGCTCGTTCTCGCGGATCGCCACCAGCGTGGTGCCCACCGGCGAGCGGTGGAAGCGCCACAGCGCCACCACCACGGCAAACGCGATCAGCGCGACCAGCACGTAGAAGGCGCCGGCACGATCGAAATCGATGCCGAGGAAGGCGGGGCGCACGATGCCCCCCAGCCCGTCCTCGCCGCCGGTCACCTCCGTCCAGCGGAAGGCGATGGTGTAGAGCATCGCCGACAGCGCCAGCGTCAGCAGCGCGAAGTACACGCCGCGCCGGCGCAGGATCAGCGCGCCGAACGCGGCCGCGATGGCCGCCACGATCGCGACCGAGAGGATCAGCGGCAGCCAGAACGCGCCCGGCATCACCTCCCGCTGCAGCAGCGCCGCCGCATAGGCGGCAAGGCCGAACCACGCGCCGTGACCGAAGGAGATGAGGCCGGTGAAGCCCACCAGCACGTTCAGCGCCATGCAGGCGATGGCGAAGATCACGATCTCGGTCGCGGACGTGGTGCCGAGGCCGAGGAAGTCGACCACGAAGGGCAGCACCGCAAGCGATGCGCCGGCGACCAGCAGCGGGGCGAACGTGCGGTGCATCACTCGAACCGCAGGATGCGCTCGCCGAACAGCCCGCGCGGGCGGAACAGCAGCACCAGGAGCATCATCAGGTAGATCACCGCGGTCGAGAATTGCGGGTAGCCGAGGCCGATGGTCAGGCCCTTCACCAGCCCGACCAGCAGGGCCGCGACCACCACGCCCCAGAACGATCCCAGCCCGCCGATCACCACCACCACGAAGGCGGGCGTGATGATCTCCTGCCCCATCGCGGGATGGATCGAGTAGATCGGCGCGAGCAGCACGCCGGCGAGGCCCGCGAGCCCGATCCCCAGCATCGCCATCGCCATCATGTACGGCTGCAGCGAGATGCCGAGCGCGCCGACCATGTCCGGATTCTGCACGCCGGCCTTCACCACGCGGCCGAAGGCCGTGCGGTTCAGCAGCAGCCACAGCGCGGCGACGCACAGCGCGGCGATCAGGATCAGCGTGGCGCGGTAGCGCGAGTAGATGAAGTCGCCGAGGAACAACTGCCCGCGCAGCCAGGTCGGGATGGAGAAGGACAGCGGCGGCGCGCCGAAGATGATGCGCAGCAACTGCTCCGCCACCATGGCGAGGCCGAAGGTCAGCAGCAGCGAGAGGATCGGGTCGGAGCGGTAGAAGCGCCGCAGCAGCAATCGCTCGATCACGAGGCCGATCAGCGCCACCAGCACCGGTGCGACCACCAGCGTGCCGCCGAAGCCGATCATCGGCCCCAGCACCACGGTCAGGTAGGCGCCGATCGCGTAGAACGCCCCGTGCGCGAGGTTGACGATGCCGCCGAGCGAGAAGATCAGCGACAGGCCGAGGGCGATCAGCAGGTAGTAGACGCCGTCCAGCAGACCGTTGGCGATCTGCTGGAGCAGCAGGGTCGACATCTTCTCAGCTCATGCGGCACTCGTTCTCCTCGGCGGTGCTCGCGATCACCTCCAGGCTCTCGTTCGCGCCGGGCACGGGGCCGGAGGAGGTGAAGATGTCCCATTCGTTGGGCGACTTCGCCCCGAGGCCCTCCACCGTGTACATCTCGTGCATGAGCTGGTGGTCGGAGGCGCGGAAATAGCCCTCGCGCGTCTTCAGCAGGTCGAACTTGGCGCCCTTCTCCCAATGCTCGATCAGCTTCGCCGCCTCGGTGGATTTCACCTCGTTCATGCTCTGCGCGATGATCTTCACCGCCATGTAGTCGCCCCAGGCCTGGTTCTCCGGCGGCTTGCGGTAGCGCGTGCGGAAATCGGCCACGAACTTCTTGCTCGCCGGCGTGTCGATCAGGTGGTGCCAGACCACCGGCCAGGTGCCGGAGAAGTTCTCCTTGCCCGCCGCCCAGGCGACCGCGGTGTCGAAGCCGAAGCCCGCGACCGGGAAGGTCAGGCCGAACTCGCCGTACTGCTTGAGGAAGTTGGTGATCTGGTTGCCGGCGAGGTTGGAGATGACCAGATCGGGCCGCGCCGAGCGGATCTCCAGCAGCATGGCGGAGAAGTCGGCGAGGTCGGTCGGCACCAGCTTGTCGGCCGCGAACTGGCCGCCGTTCTGCTCCATGAACCGCTTGGCGACGCGCAGCAGGTCATGGCCGAAGGCGTAGTCCGCGGTCAGCGAGAACCACTTCTTGCCGCGCACCAGCCCCTGCTGCATCAGCGAGCGGCCGGCGGTCTTCACGTACATCGAGTTCTGGCTCTCGACATGGAACATCGAGCGGTTGCAGTTCGCCCCGCGCAGCGCATCGGAATTCGCACCGGTGTTGACGAACAGCGTGCGCGTGCGCGCGGTCACCTGCGCGATGGTCAGCGCCGAGGCCGACGAGATCTCGCCGACGATACAGGCCACCCTGTCGCGCTCGATCATGCGCTCGGCCTTGGTCGACGCCGTCTGCGGGTTGACCGAGTCTTCCTTCAGCAGCTCCAGCCGCCGGCCGAGAATGCCGCCCGAGGCGTTGATCTCGTCGGCCGCCATGTCGGCGGCCATCACAGCGAACTCGCCGAGCGGGCCGAGGAAGCCCGTGCGCGGCGTCAGATGGCCGATGCGGATCGCCTCCCCCGACTGGGCCCGCAGCACCGCGGGCGCGGCAAGCACCGCCCCCGCCCCGAGCAGCATCGTCCGCCGCGTTGTCGTGCGCATCATGGTCCGTCTCCCCATTGTCCGCCGGTCGTTGCCGCCGGCATTCCTTATCCCTGCGATACGGTCGCCTCTCCGGGCCGGGCTTGTCGAGTCTCATACGGGCGCGGGGGCGAAGATCGGCGCAGCGGGTCGAAGGCGCCCGTGGCCGTATCCTTCCGGTCCGGCGTGCCCCGCACGCGGGACGACCGGGGCCGCGCGGCAGCCTTGGCGGATGGTGCGGGCGGCCGGACTTGAACCGGCACGGCCTTGCGGCCAGGCGATTTTAAGTCGCATGCGTCTACCGTTCCGCCACGCCCGCGCAGGCGCAGCGGTAGCGCAAACGCCGCGCCACTTGTAGCCTGCCGCGATGGCCACCTACGCACTCGACCACCTCCACCTCCGCAGCACCGATGCCGAGGCGGCGGCGGATTTCTACGTCCGCGCCTTCGGGGCGGCGATCGTCGACCGCCAGCAGCCGGGCGGACGGCTGCGGGTCGTGATCGACCTCGCCGGCACGCGGCTATTCATCGAGGCGGTGCCGGAGGGCACGGGCAGCCCGCCCGCGCCGCCGTTCCGCGGGCTGGAGCATATCGGGCTGTCGGTGGCCGACCTCGATGCGGCGCTCGCCGATCTGGCGGCGAAGAAGATTGCGCTGGCGTCCGGTCCGTCCTCGCCGCGCCCGGGCGTGCGCATCGCCTTCGTCGCGGCGCCGGACGGGGCGCAGGTGGAGCTGATCGAGCGGAAGGCGGCTTAAGCAGGCCGCTCGCGAGAGCTTTGCGGAAAGAGCATCGCGCATTGTCCCCTCTCCCGCCCGGCGGGAGAGGGAGGGGCGGCGGAGGCGAAACGTCCACGAGACGCCGGCGGAAGCACTCTCAGCCGATACTCTGCTGCGAGCGGATGAGGAAGTTCGCTGCACGTCCTGTCCGCATCGTCCCCTCTCCCGCCCGGCGGGAGAGGGAGGGGCCCGCGCTTGCGTGGGAGGGTGAGGGGGTCTGCGCGGAGGCGGAACCTCAACGAGACGTCGGCGGAAACACCCTCACCCCGGCCCTCTCCCGCAAGCGGGAGAGGGGGAAAGAGGCGCAAGCGTCCACAACCCGACCGCCGGGCGGAGGGGGCGTTTCGGCCGGACTAGCCGTCGCCCTTCGCCGCCAGTTCCTCCCCTGCCAGCCGCTCCGCCAGCCGCGCGAGTTCGGTGTGATCCCGCCCCTCGCCCAGCATCGCCGCCGCAGCCGCCGACAGGTCGCGCAGCAGCGCCGCGAACGGTGTGGGCGTGCGCGTCTCCTTGCCCAGTTCCAGCGCGATGGAGACGTCCTTCACCATCAGGTCGAGCCCGAAGCCCGAGGCGAAGCTGCGCGACAGTACGAACTGCCTGAACTTCTTCTGCGTCGAATTGTTCATCCCGGTCGACGCATTCAGCACATCCACCATCAGCGCCGGATCGAGGCCGAAGCGCTGGCCGATCAGCAGCGCCTCGATCCCGATCAGGAAGCCACCGGCGGAGACCAGGTTGTTCAGCGCCTTCATCGCATGCGCGCTGCCCACGCCACCGGTGCGCGTGATCGTGCTGCCCATCGCGCGCAGTAGCGGTTCGGCGCGCGCGACATCCGCCTCCGCGCCGCCGGCCATGATCGACAGCTCGCCCGTCTCCGCCCGGCTCACCCCGCCCGAGACCGGCGCATCGACCAGCGTGCCGCCCGCGCCCGCCACCAGCTCCGCCAGCCGCACCGTGTGCGATGGCGCGCCCGAACTCATCTCCAGCACCAGCGTGCCGGGCGCGAGCGAGGGCAGCATCGCATCGAGCGCCACCTCCACCGCCTTGCTGTCGGGCAGCATGGTGATCACCGCCTCCGCCCCGTGCGCGGCATCGCCGGCCGAGGCGGCAGGCCGCGCGCCGGAGGCCAGCGCGAAGGAAAGCGCCCTGCCCTCCATGGCATCGGCGGCGGCGAGGTCGTGGCCGGCGGCGACCAGCCGCGCGGCCATCGGCCAGCCCATGCGCCCGATGCCGACAAACCCGACGCGCATCGCTATTCGGCCGCCTTGGCCGGCAGCGCGCCTTCCTTCACCAGCACCTCGTGCGCGGTCCTGAACGCCTCCAGCCCGGCCGGGATGCCGCAATAGACGGTGGCGTGGATCAGCACTTCCTTGATCTCGTCCGGCGTGATGCCGTTGTTGAGCGCGCCCTTCACGTGCAGCCGCAGCTCATTGGGCATGTGCAGCGCGGTCAGCATCGCGAGGTTCAGCAGGCTGCGCGTGCGCCGGTCCAGCCCCTTGCGCGTCCAGGCGTAGCCCCAGCACAGCTCCGTGGTCATGCGCTGGAACGCCATCATGAAATCGTCGGCCCTGGCGATGGACCCGTCCACGTAGTCCGCGCCCAGCACCGCGCGGCGCACTTCCAGCCCGTGACGGAAGGTCGTCTCCAGCTCGCGCGCATCGTCAGTCATCGTTTCCTCCTGCTGTTGGGCGTTGATCCGGCTCGTGGGCCGGCAGCCAGACATGCACGGTGGTGCCGTGCCCCTCGGTGCTGTCGATCGCAAGCTGGCCGCGGTGACGGTTGACGATGTGCTTGACGATGGCGAGGCCAAGGCCGGTGCCGCCGACGCCGCGCGAGCGCGCCTTGTCCACGCGGTAGAACCGCTCCGTCAGCCGCGGGATGTGCTCGCGCGCGATGCCGGGACCCTCGTCGGCGATGCTGATCAGCACGCCGGGCCGCGCGGGCCAGCGTTCGCCCGAGGCGGGCGCCGCGCTCACCCGCACGGTGCCGCCCTCGGGCCCGTACTTGATGGCGTTCTCCATCAGGTTGGTCAGCACCTGCATGATCTGGTCGACATCGCCCGGCACGGGGGCGAGCACGGGGTCCACCTTCAGATCGAGCGTCACGCGGCGCTCGGCGAGCCGCGGCTCGAAACCGGCGGCGGCCCGGCGCAGCAGGTCGGCCGGGTCGGCCTGTCCGCGCGGCGTCTCGTGCTCCGTCATCTCGATGCGGGCCAGCGAGAGCAGGTCGTCGATCAGCCGGTTCATGCGCGCCGCCTGCTCGGCCATGATGGCGAGGAAGCGCGCCTGCGCCTCGGCATCGTCGGCGGCGGGGCCGCGCAGCGTGTCGATGAAGCCGATCAGGCTCGCGAGCGGCGTGCGCAGCTCGTGGCTGGCGTTGGTGACGAAATCGGCGCGCGTGCGCTCGGCCGCGCGTTCACGCGTGCGGTCCGACAGCACCGCCACCGCGCGGCCGCCATCGGCAAGCGGCGGGTCCATCGGGATGACGGAGACGACGAGCGCGCGTTCCACCGGCACCGGGATCGACAGCGAGGCGGTCTGCGGCTGCCCGGTCTCGTAGGCGCGCTCGGTCGCCCCGCGCAGCAGCGGATGGCGCAGCACGGCGGCGAAATCCTCGCCGAGCGCGGCGCGCGCGGCCGGGTTGGCGCGGAGCGGCTCGCGCTGCGGGCCGAGCACGATCAGCGGGTCGGGCAGGCTCTGCACGATCGCCGCGTCGGCCTTCACCAGCCGGCCCACCAGCGCCTCGCGCTCCCGCAGCACAGCGGAGAGGCGTTCGATGCCGCGCGCGATCTGCTCCACCGCCGGCAGGCGTGGCGGGTTGGGCGTCGGCGGGGCGTCCGCGGCGACGCGGCGCAGCGTCTCGGCCACGCGCGCGAGATCGCCGAGCCACAGCGCGGCGAGCGCCATCGCGCCGACCAGCACGCAGAGGGCCGCGAGCGCGGCGCCCTGCCCGCTCGCGGCCCCGGCCGCCCAGAGCACGGCGAGGCTCAGCAGGGGCACCCCGGCGATGGCCGCCACGGCGGCCGCGAACCGGCCGGGAGTCCTGCCCGGCAGCGGCCCGGCGGGGGACATCAGAGCGGCCCGGGCGGGAGAAGGCACGCCCCGCGGGCGGTATGGGCTCTCGCAGCGGGCCTTTCCCGCAGGCGGGAGCTTTGCGGGAGGGTCAGGCGGCGGCCGGTTGCGGGAGAGAGGGGCAAGGCTAAGGCCGTCACGCAGGGTCCCCTCTCCCGCCCTGCGGGAGAGGGACAGGGTGAGGGGGTCTGCGCGGAGACTAAACCTCGCCGTGGCGCTGGTGGACGCATTCTCACCCCGGCCCTCTCCCGCACGCGGGAGAGGGTAAGGGCAAGGGCCGTCGCGCAGGGTCTCCTCTCCCGCCCGCCGGGAGGAGCGACAGGGCGAGGGGTTCGCGCGGAGGCTGAACCTCGCCGTGGCGCTGGCGGACGCACCCTCACCCCGGCCCTCTCCCGCTAGCGGGAGAGGGAGCCGCCTCTTCACCGGGGGCGCGCGGCGGCATGGGACGGGTCGCGCGTGTCACAGGCCCGGCGCGGCGAGGGTCTCGGGCGCGGGTTCGACGATCTGGGCGCCCCGCCGCTCGATCTCGAACAGGGCGAGGCCGCGCCGCACCTCCCCGTCCGGCAGCAGCGCGACGAGGCCGCCCGCCCCGGCGAAGCCTTCCGGCGCGGTCAGCGAGCTGACGTTGTAGCCGCCGCGGCCCGCGGCGACGCGGGCGATCGCCGCCGCGTCGAAGGCGATGTCGGCGATGCGCGGCGGATCGCCCCCATGCGCGGACTGGTAGGCGGAGGCGAATTCCGCCCGCGCGCCGGGATCGGGGGCGGCGAACCAGCCGCCGACCAGCGCCCCGTCGCGGCCCAGCGTCGCCGCCTCGGCCTGCCAGAGGGCGGGGCCCATCACCCGCACGGACGGCGACTCGACGTCGTAGTAGGGCAGCAGGGAGGTGATCTCCCGCAGGCGGTTGCCGCCCTCGGCCAGCAGCAGGATGTCGAAATCGGGCGGCGGCACGGAACGGCGGGCAAGCTGCTGCGCCTCCCGCCGGCCGGCCGCGTCGCCACGGTTGCGCAGCGCGCGGATCTGCGCATCCAGCGGCCCCCGGCGGGAGGCGTAGCCGGAGACGGAGCGCACCGCCTCGTTCACCGCGTTGAAATTGCCCTCGTAGGTCACCTGCCGCACCACGGACACGCCGGAGGCGGGGGCGGCGACCTCCAGCGCACGGCCCATGGCGCGGCCGAAATCGTTGGCCGGCAGCAGGGCAGCGACGCGGGTGCGGCCCTGGTTGCGGGCGGCGTCCATCAGCCGCCGCACCTGCTGCAGCGGCGTGATGCCGAGCGGCCAGACGCCGGGCTGCGCCTGGGCGGGATCGTTGGTGAAGGCCAGCACCCCGATGCCGCGCCCGGCCGCGACGGGGGCCACCGCCCCGGTCTCGCCCGAGGTCAGCGGCCCGAGGATCAGGTCCGCCCCGCCCTCGAGCGCGGCCTGGGCGGCAGATGCCGCACCCGTGGGCGTGCCGCCGGTGTCGCGCACGTCCAGCGCCGGCCCGCCGGTGCCGAGGCCCCGCGTCGCCGCCCGCTGCAGGGCGGGGCCGACATTTGCATTGGGGCCGGAGAGCGGTACCAGCAGCGCGACCCGGTTGGCGGGCCGCGAGGCCAGCGCGGTGCCGCCCGCGCCCTGCGGCCCGCGCCAGCCGCCCGCGGACCGGCCGCCCGGCCCGCCCGCGCCGCCGCAGGCGGCAAGTGCTAGCGTGGCGGCGAGAGAGGCAGATGAGCCCAGCAGAAGACGACGACGTTCCACGCGATATCCCCCCCGAAGCCGGCGCGCCTGACGCCGGTCTGACACTGGTAGCCACCCCCATCGGCAATCTGGGGGACCTGTCGCCCCGCGCTCGCGCCACGCTTGCCGGGGCGGATGCGGTGCTGTGCGAGGACAGCAGGGTAACGCTGCGCCTGCTGTCGGCCAACGGCATCGCCCGGCCGCTGTGGAAGCTGCACGAGCATAATGAAGACGCGATGACCGCGCGCGCCCTCACCGCCCTGTCAGAAGGCCGCAGGCTGGCGCTGGTTTCCGACGCCGGCACGCCGCTGGTGTCCGATCCCGGCTACCGGCTGGTGCGGGCGGCGATCGCCGCCGGGGCCCCGGTGAGCGCCGGGCCGGGGCCGGCGGCGGCGGTGTGGGGGCTGACGCTCTCCGGCCTGCCGCCGCTGCCGTTCCTGATGCTCGGCTTCCCGCCGCCGCGGCAGGCGGCCCGGCGGGCGGCGTTCGGCGCGATCCGCGCGGCGGAGGCGGCGGGGCTGTCGGCCACGCTGATCTGGCACGAGGCGCCGCACCGTCTGGCGGAGACGCTCGCCGACCTCACCGACGCCTTCGGCCCCCGCCCGGCGGCGGTGGCGCGCGAGCTGACCAAGCGGTTCGAGGAGGTGCGGCGCGGGACGCTGGCGGAACTCGCCGCGCACTACGCCGCGGAGGCGGCGCGGGGGGAGATCACGGTGGTGGTCGGCCCGCCGGAGGCCGGCGCCGCGGACGATCTGGACGCGCGGCTGCGCGAGGCGATGGCGGGGCACAGCCTGCGCGACGCGGCGGCATTGGTCGCGGCGGCGTCGGGGCGGCCGCGGAAGGAGGTTTACGCGCGGGCGCTGGAGCTGGCGAAGGAAGGGTGAGGCGGGGCCGCGTAAGCGGGTAGCACGCGCCGGAAGTCGGGCCGCCGGCACGTGCCTGTCGGTTCATCTCCGTGCGTGCGGGGGACACAGTCACTGTCAACGGCATCAATACCGCGCGCCTTCTCGACCTCAGCGGGCTGCGACGCACTGACTACGAGTTGCCGGATGGAGCGTGGTAGCCGGGGGGGTGCGCACACGGCCCGCCGCAGGGCCCGATCACTCGGGCGCCACGCCCGCAACAGCGTCTCGCGGACCCGGCTACACAGCAGAATATAGAGAGCTGAATCACGGGTCATCCCAGCGTGTGCGGGGAACACAGCGAGCAGATCCCACCCCAACGCTGCCGCCTCGGGTCATCCCCGCATGTGCGGGGAACACGTGCCGGACCGATACCGCAACGTCGCCACGCACGGTTCATCCCCGCGTGTGCGGGGAACACACCGACGAACGCCTCCGCGAGCAACCGGCCCTGCGGTTCATCCCCGCACACGCGGGGAACACAGGGCGCCGGTGTGGCTGGGGATCCCGCTCGACGGTTCATCCCCGCACACGCGGGGAACACCTCCTGCTGGTCGGCCTGTTCGTCGCAGCCGTCGGTTCATCCCCGCACACGCGGGGAACACTTTCCGCACACGGCAGATTGCCCTCATATGAACGGTTCATCCCCGCACACGCGGGGAACACATTGCACTAGCTCACCCGTAGCAGGGTGTATCCGGTTCATCCCCGCACACGCGGGGAACACTCCTTGTGCGACGGGTCGAAGAACGCCTCGAACGGTTCATCCCCGCACACGCGGGGAACACCTTACCCGCGCGTCGCGCCTCGATCTGGAGTTCGGTTCATCCCCGCACACGCGGGGAACACCCGGCCCCGACCTCGTCGTTGAGGCCGAAGGTCGGTTCATCCCCGCGCGTGCGGGGAACACGGCGGCGACACGAATGTCATTGTCAACATAGCCGGTTCATCCCCGCGCGTGCGGGGAACACATCTACCTCGATCTGCTGGCGCAGTCGGCCGGCGGTTCATCCCCGCGCGTGCGGGGAACACGACGTGCATCCCATCGCCGCCTTTTCGGTTTCCGGTTCATCCCCGCGCGTGCGGGGAACACTCTTCCAGCAACCCGTTGATCCACAAACGCTATTCACCTGTCAAAGAACCCACCGCCAAAACCCTCGGCACGATCGGCCCGGCAACCCCCCGTTCCCGCCCGCGCCGACAGCCCCAGCCTACGCGCCCCGCCGCCGCTCCACCGCGTCCCTCACCCGCCCCGCCAGCATCCCCGCCGAAACCCCGATACGCCAGAACCGGTGCAGCGGCACCGGCACCACCGGGGTGCCCGGCAGCGGCATCCGCGCGCCGGTGGCGAGGGCGGCCGCCAGCGCCTTGCCCAAGGCGTGCGACAGCGCCACGCCGCGGCCGTTGTAGCCGAGCAGCGCGTACAGCCCCGGCGCGGGCGTGTGCAGATGCGGCAGGTGGTCGCGCGTCATGGCGAGCTGGCCGTTCCAGCCATGCGTCCACGTCACCGCCCCGCGCAGCCCGGGCCACAGCCGCTCCGCATGGCGGATCAGGTAGCGCACCGGATCGACGGACCCGATCGGGCGCTGCGGGCCGCGGCCGCCCAGCACCAGCCGGCCCTGCTGGTCGATGCGGTAGTACACGGTGATCGTCCCCGCCTCGTAGACCGAGCAGCGCGCCGGCAGCATCGCCTCCGCGAGGCCGGACGGCAGGGGCCCGGTCGCGACGATGCTGCTGAACACCGGGATCACGCTCTGCGCGAGGCCCGGCATCAGCCGGCGGTCGCTGTAGCCGTTGGTACCCAGCACCACGCGCTTCGCACTCAGCGTGCCGCCGGAACCGGTCGCGAGGTGCCACAGCTCGCCCTCCCGCCGCAGCGCGGTCACGCGCGTGCCGCCATGCAGGCGTACCCCGGCATTGGCCGCCGCCTGCGCCAGCCCGCGCGCCAGCGCCAGCGGGTTCACGTCCCCGCCGCGCCGGTCCAGCATGCCGCCCGCATAGGTGTCGCTGCCGGTGATGCGGTGCATCGCCTCCGCGTCCAGCCATTCCACCGGCATGCCGCGGCGGATGCACTGGTCGGCGGACGCGCGCACCGCCTCCCCCGCGATGGCGCCGCGCGCGGCGCGCAGCGTGCCCTGCTGGCGCGCGTCGCAGCGGATCTGGTGGCGCGCGATGGTGTCGAACAGCGCCTGCGGCCCGCCGTAGGACAGGTCGATCAGCTCCTGCCCGACGGCCTCGCCGAACTTCGCTACGATCGCGTCGGGATCGAGCTTCAGGCCCGGATTGACCTGCCCGCCGTTGCGGCCGGAGGCGCCCCAGCCGGGCTCGTGCGCTTCCAGCAGCACGGTGTCGATGCCGGCCTCGGCCAGATGCAGCGCCACCGAAAGGCCGGTGAAGCCGCCGCCGACGATGGCGACATCGGTGACCGCATCCGCGCGCAGCGGCGGCGGGATCGGGCCGGGCGGCGTGGTCGCCGCGTAGAGGGAGGGCGGCAGGGGTTCGGCGCTCATGCCGGCCAGCCTATCGGCTGATCCGGTACCGAGTCTCCGTCCCGCGCGCCGCCACGACACCGGCCCCGGAAGGCCGCGGTGGCGTCAGGCCCAGGGATCCTGTTCCGGCGGATAGCGCACCATGGTCAGGCACAACCCCTGCGGCGGCGCAGTCGGCCCCGCCGCGGCGCGCGAACGGGCCTCGAGCGCGGCGGCGACGCGCCCGGGCGGCCAGCGCCCCTCGCCCACCAGCTTCAGCGTGCCGACCATGTTGCGGACCTGGTGATGCAGGAAGGACCGCGCCGAGGCCAGGATCACGACCTCCTCGCCCTGGCGCGACACATCCAGCCGGTCGAGCGTCCTGACCGGGCCCGTCGCCTGGCAGGACGCGGCGCGGAAGCTGGTGAAGTCGTGCCGGCCGCACAGCGCCTGCGCGGCGAGGTGCATCGCGCCGGCATCGAGCGGCAGCGGCACGTGCCACACGAACCCCGCCTCCAGCGCCGGCGGGGCGGGACGGTTGAGGATGCGATAGCGGTAGAAGCGGCCGATGGCGGAGAAGCGCGCGCGCCAGCCGGCGGGTGCGACGGCGGCGGCGAGAACGCTGACGGCGTGCGGGCGCAGGTGGAAGTTCAGCGCGTCGCGCAGCTTGTCCGGCGGCATCTCCCGATCGAGGTCGAGCTGCACCACCTGCGCTTCGGCATGCACGCCGGCATCGGTGCGGCCGGCGGCGGCGAGCACCGGCGGTTCCCCGCGCGCGAGATGCGCGGCCGCACCCTCCATCGCCGACTGCACCGACACGCCCTCATCCTGGCGCTGCCAACCGACGAAGCCGCCGCCGTGATATTCCACGCGCAGCGCGTAGCGGGGCATCAGCCGAGGACGGTTCCGGACGGAACCGGATGGCCGCGCAGGAAGGCATCCGCCTCCATCGCCGTGCGGCCCGGCGCCTGCACACGCGTCAGCCGCAGCGCGCCCGCGCCGCAGGCGACCGTCAGCCGGTCGTCCAGCACCTCGCCCGGCGCGCCATGGCCCGCAGCCGGCGCGGCGGCGAGCACGCGGAGCGCGGCGCCATCCAGCATGGCGAAGGTGCCCGGCCACGGGTTCAGCGCGCGCACGCGGCGGTCGAGCGCGGCGGCATCCTGCGTCCAGTCCAGCCGCGCATCGTCCTTGCCCAGCTTCGGCGCATAGGTCGCGCCGTCCTCGGGCTGCGGCACCGGGGCGGGCTGCTCGTCGAGCGCGCGCAGGATCAGCCGCGCGCCCATCTCCGCCAGCGCATCGTGCAGCGACGCGGCGGTGGTGTCGGGGCCGAGAGTGACCGCTTCGGACAGCAGCATCGGCCCGGTGTCGAGCCCTTCATCCATGCGCATGATGGTCACGCCGCTCTGCGCGTCGCCGGCAAGGATCGCCGCCTGGATCGGCGCGGCTCCGCGCCAGCGCGGCAGCAGCGAGGCATGGATGTTGAGGCAGCCGAGGCGCGGCGCGCCCAGCATCTCCGGCGGCAGGATCAGCCCGTAGGCGACCACCACCGCGGCATCGAGATCGAGCGCGGCGAAGGCCGCGTGCTCCTCCGCATCGCGGCGCAGGCGTGCGGGCGTGCGCACGTTCAGGCCGAGCGCGTCGGCCGCCTCGTGCACCGGGCTGCGCTGGATGCGATGGCCGCGGCCCGCGGGACGCGGCGGCTGGGAATAGACGGCAACGATCTCGTGCCCCGCGCCATGCAGCGCGCGGAGCGCCGGCACGGCGAAGCCGGGCGAGCCCATGAAGGCGAGCCTCACGGCCGTTCCTTCGCCTTCTGCTCCTTGGCCAGCTTGCGCAGCAGCATGTTGCGCTTCAGCGCGCTGATGTGATCGATGAACAGCACGCCGTCGAGATGGTCGATCTCGTGCTGCATGCAGGCCGCGAGCAGCCCGTCCGCCTCGATCTCCCGCTTCGCGCCGCTCTGGTCGAGGTAGCGCACCTTGACCCGCGCGGGCCGTTCCACGTCCGCATACTGGCCGGGCAGCGACAGGCAGCCTTCCTCGCGCATGGCCAGTTCCGCGCTGGCGGCGACGATCTCGGGATTGATCAGCGTGATCGGCGCGGGCTGGTCGTCCTTCATCAGGTCGATCACGGCGACACGCAGCAGCACGCCGACCTGCGGCGCGGCGAGGCCGATGCCCGGGGCCTTGTACATCGTCGCGAACATGCGCGGGACGAGATCGCGCAGCCGCGCGCCATCGGCAGGGCCGACCGGCTTCGCGCGCGTCTTCAGCCGCGAATCCGGCGCGATCAGGATCGGCAGCGTTTCAGGGTCGGCGGCGGCGCTCACGCGGCTGAGATAGACGCGCGGCCCACCCCTTGCAACGCGCCCGCCCGCTTCCCATCCTTGCAATCAGCGGGGTGCTTCGGGCCCCGCGGCAGCTTCGCTCGATGGAGGGAGCCTTCGGATGAACGCCCGCGTCTTCGCCTCGCCCTTGTTCCTGGGCTTTGACCATCTGGAACAGATGCTCGACCGGGCACAGAAGAACGCAGCCGACGGCTATCCCCCCTACAACATCGAGCAGACCGGCCCCGATGGACTGCGCATCACGCTGGCCGTGGCGGGTTTCGCCATGGATGAGCTGTCGATCACGCAGGAGGACAACCAGCTCGTCATCCGCGGCAAGCAGGCGGACGACGCGCCGGGACGGGTCTTCCTGCATCGCGGGATCGCCGCGCGCCAGTTCCAGCGCGTGTTCGTCCTCGCCGAGGGCATCGAGGTGACCGGAGCGTGGACGGATAACGGACTGCTGCACGTGGACCTGAAGCGCCCCCAGCCGGAAAGCCGGGTGCGGGCGATCAACATCGGACGCGGCGGGCCGACCATCACCGGCCGCCGGGAGTGACCCGCGCGCCCGTGGGGGCGTGGGAAAGGAGAGCACGATGAACACCATCGATCTGGCCCGGATGGAT
This sequence comes from Rhodovastum atsumiense, assembly GCA_037190665.1. Taxonomy (GTDB): domain Bacteria; phylum Pseudomonadota; class Alphaproteobacteria; order Acetobacterales; family Acetobacteraceae; genus JBBCJT01. Next base: position 16,411 of record JBBCJT010000054.1, read on the forward strand.
CCGGAAACCTTCGCCAAGCTGGGTCTTGGCGGACTGGCCTATATCCGCCCCGTGCGCACGCCGCAGGGCGCGGTCGCCTGGGGCATCTTCGGCGCCGATGGCGCGGCACTTGCCGTCGCCCCGGACCGCGACGTCGCGATCGCGGCCGTGCAGCAGCAGGAGATGGCGGCCGTCAGCGTGCATTGAGCCGAGACACCCGGCGCACTTGATGGTGCATGCGATGGCGGGGGCCATCGGCCACTCTGGGGATCGCGTGATCCCGGTTCTTCGCAGCGTGGGCAGCCGCGCGATGCATCAGGTGCAGCACCTGACGGGTTGAGGCGAAGCGCGCCGGCAATCCGGATGGCGGCGACGGCATCCATTGACCTGCGTCCTCATCGCGGCACGCTGGCGCGCATGACCCAGACGCTGGACGACGTGCTGTTCCCGCCCATCGAACCCTTCGACCGGCGCATGCTGCCGGTCGGCGACGGGCACAGCCTCCACATCGAGCAGTGCGGCAACCCGGACGGCGCGGCGCTGCTGAACCTGCACGGCGGGCCGGGCAACGGCTTCCGTCCGCACAACCGCCGCTTTTACGACCCCGCGCACTGGCGCATCGTGCTGTTCGACCAGCGCGGCTGCGGCAAGTCCACGCCGCACGCCTCGGTCGAGGCGAACACCACGCAGCACCTGATCGCCGACATCGAGCGCATCCGCGAGGCGCTGGGCATCGAGCGCTGGGTGATCTCGGGCGGGTCCTGGGGAAGCTGCCTCGCGCTCGCCTATGCACAGGCGCATCCGGACCGGGTGCGCGGGCTGCTGCTGCGCGGCGTGTTCCTCGCCCGCACGGCGGAGCTGGACTGGTGGTGGAACGGCACGCGTTGGCTGTTCCCCGACCGCTACGAGGCTTTCGCCGCCGCGGTGCCGGAGAACGAGCGGGGCGACCTGCGCGCCGCCTATCTGCGCCGGCTGATGGACCCGGACCCGGCCGTGCACGGGCCCGCCGCCGTCGCGTTCCGCGTCTACAACGCCGGCAGCTCGCTGTTCCGGCTCGACGAAGGCGCCGTCGCGGCGCTGGCCGACGTTCCGCAATCGCTGACCATCGCGCGGCTGTTCCTGCACTACGTGCACAACCGTTTCTTCATGGAGGACGGCACGCTGCTGGCGAACGCGGGCCGGATCGCGCACCTGCCCTGCCGCCTCGTGCAGGGCCGCTACGACGTGATCACGCCGGCGCGCACGGCGTGGGAGCTGCACCGCGCCTGGCCGGGCTCGCATCTGGAGCTGGTGACGGAGGGCAACCATTCGGCGGACGAACCCGCCATGGCCACCGCGATGATCGCGGCGCAGGCGGCGCTCGCGTCGGTTCCCTGATATCGCCGGGGCTTGCCGACGACCTTCTCGTCCGCGTCCACGCGCGAGACGGTTCCGCCCCCTCTCCCGCGTACAGGAGCTTTGCGAGAAGGAAGTCCCCTCTCCCGCCCGGCGGGAGAGGGAGGGGCCCGCGCTTGCGCGGGAGGGTGAGGGTACGCGCGCGAAGGCGAGACCTCGCGGTGGTGCTGGCGAGGCCACCCTCACCCCGGCCCTCTCCCGCAAGCGGGAGAGGGAGAGACAGTGCAGCCGTTTCGCAAAGCTGCCGTACGCGGGAGAGGGCCGGGGCGAGGGGTCGGCTCCGCGTGAGACCTGCCGGGCCAACCGAACGGCTGGCCCGGTATGAGATCGCTGCGGGTTGCCGTTCCGCATTCTGGTACCGGTCGCCTTGCCGATGACGGATCACCGGCAAGGCCCGGCGGCGTCAGCCGGTTGCGCATCTAGCGGGCGGTGGTCTGCTCGTCCGAGAAGATGTCGCGGTCCTTCGTCTCCGGTACGAAGAAGATGCCGATCACGAAGGTCATCATCGCGATGATGATCGGGTACCAGAGGCCGAAGTAGACGTCGCCTGTCTGCGCGATCATCGCGAAGGATGTCGCGGGCAGCAGGCCGCCGAACCAGCCGTTGCCGATGTGGTACGGCAGCGACATCGACGTGTAGCGGATCCTGGTCGGGAACAGTTCGACCAGCGCCGCCGCGATCGGCCCGTACACCGCGGTCACGTAGATCACCATGATCGTCAGCACGAGGATCAGCACCGCCGGCTGCTCTCGGAAGATGTCGAAGGCCGAGGACATCTTCACCACCGTCGGATTGGCTGCACTCGGATAGCCGGCGTCGTGCAGCGCGGCGGTGAGCCGGTTCTGGAAGTCACCGCCCTCGAACGGCACTTCCTTGCCCGCGATGCGCACCACCACCGGCGATCCGGCCGGGGCGGAGACGACGCTGTAGTTCACCGACGCGCGCGCCAGGGCGGCCTTGGCGATATCGCAGGGCTGGGTGAAGCGCGCGGTGCCCACCGGGTTGAACTGGAACGAGCAGGTGGAGCTGTCCACCGTGACCGTCACCTCGATGTTGGTGTGGGCCTGGTGCAGCGCGGGGTTGGCTTCCGCGCTGAGCAGCTTGAACAGCGGGAAGTAGGTGAGTGCGGCGATCAGACAGCCGCCGAGGATGATCGGCTTGCGGCCGACCTTGTCCGACAGCCAGCCGAAGAACACGAAGCCGCCCGAACCCAGCAGCAGCGACCACGCGACGAGCATGTTCTGCGTGAAGCCGTCCACCTTCAGCACGGAGCCGAGGAAGAACAGCGCGTAGAACTGGCCCGTGTACCAGACCACCGCCTGGCCGGCGACGAGGCCGAGCAGGGCGAGCAGCGCGACCCGCGCGTTGCGCCACTGGCCGAACGCCTCGGTCAGCGGTGCCTTCGATCCCTTGCCTTCCGCCTTCATCTTCTGGAAGGCCGGCGTCTCCTCGAGCTGGAGGCGGATCCAGACCGAGATGCCGAGCAGGAAGATCGAGAGCAGGAACGGCACGCGCCAGCCCCAGTTCGCGAACGCCTCCTCGCCCAGGATCGCGCGGGTGAACAGGATCACCAGCAGCGACATGAACAGGCCCGCGGTCGCGGTGATCTGGATGAAGGACGTGTAGTAGCCTCGTCGTCCGTTCGGCGCGTGCTCGGCGACATAGGTCGCGGCACCGCCGTACTCGCCGCCGAGCGCGAGGCCCTGCAGCAGGCGCAGGATGATGAGGATGATCGGTGCCGCGAAGCCGATCTGTTCGGCGGTCGGCAGGATGCCGACGATGAAGGTGGAAGCGCCCATGATCAGGATGGTGATCAGGAAGGTGTACTTGCGTCCGACGAGGTCACCGAGCCGGCCGAAGACGAGAGCGCCGAACGGCCGCACGAGGAAGCCGGCTGCGAAGGCGATCAACGCGAAGATGTTGCGAACACCCTCAGGGTACTGGCTGAAGAACTTGGCCCCGATGATGACTGCAAGCGAACCGTAGAGATAAAAATCGTACCACTCGAATACCGTACCCGCGGAGGAAGCGATGATTACCTTTCGCTCCTCCGCCGTCATGGGTCGGACTTGTCGACCCGGCGCCATCGCGGTGGACGCTCCGCTCATTACGAAATTCTCCCTATGTTCATGAGATCGGTTGACGCCGATCGTGTTCAGGCCGGCGGCCAGCCCACCCGCGGGCGCGACCGGGCGGCGACCCTACAACAGCGAACCCGGCGTCACGCAACTGTGATCTTGGTTATTCCAATACCCGGAACGTCCCCGGTGAGCACCTCCCCAGCGTCTGGCGCGAAATAATCGGATAACGATGCAATCAGGAGGATGGAACCCGCCGGCAACCCGCCCGCGTCTTCCACGCCCCGGCGCAATAAAGCCTCGAGATCAAATCCCGACCCGGCCGCGCGAAGCGCCGCCTTCGTCGCGCGCCGGGGCGGACCCACGGCGATCATACCCAATCCGGCGAGATCGGCCGCCTGCCACAACGCATCGGGCGGACCGTCCGCATAGCGGCTGTCGGCGACGTCGAGCACGGGATGCGCCGTGTCGAGTGCGCGCATCAGCGCATCGGGATGTTCGACATCCGAGCGCAAGCGGAGCAGTACGCCGGCACTCACGCGCGGATGGCGGAAGGCCGACAGCGGCACCACCGATCCCGATGCGACCAGTCGCCCTTCGAGGATCGGTCCGCTGATCCAGGTGCCATCTGCGGCCCGCACGAGGCGCAGGCCGCAGGCGGCGAAGCCCAGCGCGTCGAGCGTCGCGTCCTGCAACGCCCATGCTTCAGCCTCGTCGGCGGGCCGATCCTCCGGGCGCAGTGTCGAAAGCGCCTCGCCCTGGGCGAAGGCTTCGGCGAGACGATCGACGAAGCGCATCACTCAAGCGCCGGCAGATCGACCGACGGCGCCTCCTGGAAGCCGCCCTCCGGCGTGGCGTCGAGCTGCAGCGGCGGGGCGGAGGTATCGAAGGTGCCGTAGAGCTGGTCGGGCAGCCACGTCGCGACCTCGGGGAAGATGTAGACGACGGCCATGCACAGCACGACGATGAAGATGAACGGCATCACACCCATGAACAGGTCCTCGAGCCGGACCCATTTCGGCGCCACGCCCTTCAGGTAGAACGGCGCCATCGCCACGGGCGGCGAGAGGAAGCTGGTCTGCAGGTTCAGCGCGATGAGGATGCCGAAGAAGATCGGGTCCACGCCGAAATGGTCCAGCAGCGGCAGGAAGATCGGCACGAAGATCACGATGATCTCCGTCCATTCCAGCGGCCAGCCGAGCACGAAGATGATCGCCTGCGCGAGCAGCATGAAGGTGATGGTGTTGAGGCCGAGCCCGCGGACGAACTCCTCCACCACGCTCTGCCCGCCGAGATAGCCGAACACGGCGGAGAAGATGTAGCTGCCGATGAACAGCCAGCAGACCATCGCCGAGGTACGCGCGGTCAGGTACACGCTCTCGCGCAGCTTCTCGATGGTGAAGGCGCGATAGGCGATCGCCAGGATGATCGACCCGAGGCTGCCCATCGCCGCCGCCTCGGACGGCGTGGCCAGTCCCCCGATGATCGCGCCCAGCACGGCGGCGACCAGCAGGGCGAGCGGCAGGAAGCCGGTGATCACCGCCCAGATCACCTTGCCGAACGGAACGTTGCGTTCCTCCTTCGGCAGCGGCGGCGCCCAGTCCGGCTTCACCAGCGCGACGCCGATGGCATAGACGATGTAGAGGCCGGCCAGCATCAGCCCGGGGATGAAGGCGGCCGCGTACAGCTTCACCACCGACACGCCGGCGGTCGCGCCGTACAGGATCAGCATGATGCTCGGCGGGATCAGGATGCCGAGGCAGCCGCCCGCGCAGATGACGCCGCCGGCGAGGCGCACGTGGTAGCCGGCGCGCAGCATGGCCGGGAAGGCGAGCAGCCCCATCAGCGTGACCACGGCGCCCACGATGCCGGTGGCGGTCGCGAACAGCGCGCAGGTCGCGAGCGTGGCCACCGCGAGCGAGCCCGGCAGCGGCCCCGCCGCGAGCTGCAGACTTCGGAACAATCGATCGAGGATGTTCGCCCGCTCGATCAGGTAGCCCATGAACACGAACAGCGGGACGGAGATCAGCACGTCGCTGCTCATCACCGCGTAGGTGCGCTGGACGAACAGGTCGAAGATGCGTTCCTGCATGCCCAGGTAGCCGAAGAACAGGCCCAGCGCCATCAGCGTGAAGGCGATGGGAAAGCCCAGGCACAGCAGGACGATGAACATCCCCAGCATTGTCAGGCCGAGCTGGGGGTCGGTCATCGGCGGCGCTCCTCGCGCGCGCGCTGTTCCTCCGCCTCACGCAGGATGAGCTGGTCCATCTCCTCCACGTCGGAGAGCCGCTGCGGCCAGGTGCCGGTGCGGATGCACTGGATGCAGCGCACGACCTCGGCGAAGCCCTGGATCAGCAGCAGGATGCCGACGACGGGGATGAGGAACTTGAACGGCCAGATCACCGGCCCGACCGGGCTGAACGGGCTGCGCTCGTTCTGCCAGTACGACTGGCGGAAGAAGTCCCAGCCCGAATAGACGAAGGCGGCCATCGCCGGCAGGAAGAACAGGAAGTACAGGATCAGGTCGATCCAGGCCTGCAGGCGCGGGCGGAAGTTGCGGTACAGGAAGTCGCCCCGCACGTGCCCGCCGCGGGACAGCGCGTAGCCGCCCGCCATCATGAACAGCGTGCCGTACAGCATGTACGACATGTCGTAGCCCCAGGTGGTCGGGGCGCGGAACAGGTAGCGGGCGAACACCTCGTAGCTGACCGCGAAGGTCAGTGCGAGGATCGTCCATGCGAACAGCTTGCCCACCGCCGCGGACAGCTTGTCGATACCCAGCAGAAGGGACTGCATGCGGCTTCCTACGCGCAGTAAAAACCCGCCGGCGGGGTGCCACCGGCGGGTTGGTCGGGGCGGGCGTCAGCCCTGGCGGCGCTGCCCGAAGAAGTGGTTGTAGGAGAGCACCGGGCTCGCCTCGTAGCGCAGGTAGAACGCGCCGACGCGCCGGCACCAGTCGCGCTGGCTGTCGCAGACCTTCTTGAAGAAGGGATCCGTCGACAGGTTGTCCACCACCTTGTCCCAGGCGGCGAGCTGGGCTTCCAGCACCGGGCGCGGCGTGGTCACCACCCGCACGCCCTGCTGCTGGGCCATCGCGAGCAGGTCCTTCGAGTAGCGGTCCTGCTGCTTCCAGGACATGTCCGCGGACGCGGCCTCGGACGCATACTCCAGGATCGCCCGCTGCTCTTCCGCAAGCGACTCGTACTTCGCCTTGTTGAACAGGATCTCGAAGGTCTCGGTCCTCTGGTGGAAGGACTGGATCATGAAGACCTTGGCCACGTCCGGGAAGCCGAGCACCCGGTCCGAGGACGGGTTGTTGAACTCGGCCCCGTCGACCACGCCGCGCTCCAGCGCGGGCACGATCTCGCCGCCCGGCAGCGCGACCACCGCCACGCCCATCTCGTTGAACAGGTCGGTGGCGAGGCCCACGGTGCGGAACTTCAGCCCGCGGAGCTGCTCGGCCCGCTCGATCGGCTGCTTGAACCAGCCCAGCGGCTGGGTGGGCATCGGGCCGGTCTGGAAGCCGACGACGTTGACCTTCAGCACCTCGCCGATCAGCTCGTTGTAGAGCTGCTTGCCGCCGCCGTAGTGGAACCAGCCCAGATACTGGTTGGCATCGCCGAACCAGGCCGGCGGCGTGCCGAACAGGCTGAACGCCTTGTTCTTACCGAACCAGTAGGCGGACACGCCATGGCCGCCGTCCAGCGTGCCGGCCGAGACGGCGTCCAGAAGCTGGAAGGCGCCGACCACGGCGCCGGCCGCGAGCAGCTCCAGCCGCAGCCGTCCGCCCGACATCGCGTTGGCGCGGTTGACGTAGTCCTGCGCGTACTCATGGAAGATGTCGCGCTGCGGCCAGGTCGACTGGAAGCGCAGCGTGACGGTCTGCGCCCGCGACACGCTGGGCGTGGCGAGCGTGCCGACGGCGGCGCCCGCCGCTGCGGCCTTGAAGAAACCGCGCCGATTCGCGCGGCCGGTGCTGTTCCCGGACATGTCGTTCCCCCCGGCATCGATGCGACCGATCCGTTCGTCGGTCCGATGGGAACGCACAATGCCACCCGCGAAAACAAGCGCAACCATTTTCGCGCGAAACGATGGGGGAACGATTCACCCGCCCGCGCGGGGCGGGCTATTTCTCGACGAAGGCCTTCTCGATCACGAAATCCCCCGGCTCGCCGGAATTGCCCTCCTCGAAGCCGAGGTCGAGCAGCATCGCCCGGCCGTCGCGCAGCAGCTCCGGGTTGCCGCACAGCATGATGCGGTCGGCCTCGCGGTCGAACGGGCCCTCGCGGCCGAGGTCGCGGAACAGCGTGCCGTCGGCGATCAGGTCCGTGATCCGGCCCTGCTTGTCGAACGGCTCGCGCGTGACGGTGGGGTAGTAGACCAGCTTCTCCCGCACGTCCTCGCCCAGCAGCTCGTGCTCCGGCAGGGTCTTCGTGAACCAGTCGCGGTAGGCGAGCTCGGCCACGAAGCGGCAGGTGTGGGTGACCACCACGCGGTCGAACCGGGCGTAGGTCTCCGGGTCCTTCACCAGCGACAGGAACGGGGCGAGCCCGGTGCCGGTGGAGAGCATGAACAGCGTCCGGCCGGGGCGCAGGTTGTCGAGCAGCAGCGTGCCGGTCGCCTTGCGGCCGACCAGCAGCGTGTCGCCGACCTGGATGTGCTGCAGCCGGGACGTCAGCGGCCCGTTCGGGACCTTGATGGAGAGGAACTCCAGATCGTCCTCCCACGTCGCGCTCACCATCGAATAGGCGCGCAGCAGCGGTTTTCCGTTCACGACGATGCCGATCATCGCGAATTCGCCCGACCGGAAGCGCATCGTCTTGTCCCGGGTGGCGGTGAAGCTGAAAAGCGTGTCGGTCCAGTGGTGGACGGACAGGATGCGTTCTTCGAAAAAGGCGCTCATGCGGGACAGGTTGATGCCCGGCCGGAGGTTGCGCGACAAGGCACCCCGCCGCACCATGGCGCGGAACAGCAAACGACAGGGCGCATGACGGTCGCGACAGGTCCCCGAACGCAGGTCGATCGTCCCGCCGTCCGCGCCGCCGGCGGGCAGCCCCCGCCCGGCCCGCCCGCACCATCCGGGCCCGGGAGCGCGGCATGAGCGAGGACCCGGCCGAGACGCTGGCCGCGCTGTGGCGGCTGTCGCGCGACGAGGCGACCTCCCTCGACGAGCGCATCCGCCGGCTGGAATTCGCCGTGATGCGGGCGATGCGCGGGCAGGACGTGCCGGAGGGCGCCGACGGCCTGGTCGCCGAGCAGCGGATCGCGCTGGAGGAGACGCGGCTGCGCACCGCGCGCATCCTGGACCTGCTCGACGGGCGCTGATTGGCCCTGTCGGCGCGGCCGTCCCCGCGCAAGATGGGGGCATGACCGCCCTGCCCATCGGTCCCGAGGTGGACCCGACCCCGCGCATGCTGCCCGCCCGCATCGCCCATGAAGGGGCGTACTGCCGGCTGGAGCCTCTCCATCCCCGCCACGCGCCGGACCTGTTCCGCGCCGCGCACGGGGCGGAGGATTCATGGGCCTATCTCGGCTACGGCCCCTTCGCGGACGAGGCCGCGATGGCGCGCCACGTCGCCGCCATGGCCTCCCAGCACGATCCCATGGCCTGGGCGGTGCGGCCCAAGACCACCGGCGTCGTCACCGGCTGGCTGACGCTGATGGAGATCCAGCCCGCCAACGCGGCGATCGAGATCGGCCATATCTGGTTCGGCCCGCCCATGCAGCGCACGCGGGCGGCGACCGAGGCGATGTTCACCCTGATGCGCCATGCGATGGACGAGCTGGGCTACCGTCGCCTCGTCTGGAAGTGCAACTCGCTGAACGCGCCCTCCCGCCGTGCGGCCGACCGGCTCGGCTTTACCTACGAGGGCACGCTGCGCGCGCACATGGTGGTGAAGGGCCGGCGGCGCGACACGGCGTTCTATTCCATCCTCGCCGACGAGTGGCCGCACCGGCGCGACGCGCTGCTCGCGTGGCTGGACGCGGCGAACTTCGATGCCGAAGGGAATGCGAAGCGCAGCCTTTCGGCGATCCGCGGATAGAAGACGGCTTCCCTCGCCTTCCCCCTCTCCCGCTTGCGGGAGAGGGGACGTTGCGTGGCGCATCTTGCCTCAACCTTCGGCAAGTCTTGCGTACATGGGAAGGGAACAATGCACGCGCGGCATTGCCCGAAGCATGACCGGCGCTGTTCCTCTCGCACGGACAAGGCCCCGAAGCAGGCGTGAACACCCGCACATCCTGACGAAACGTCCATGATACCTTCCCGGCAGGGAGGCGTGTCATGGCATTCGACGAAACCGCATTCGCGGCCCGGATCGACGCGCTCGGGCTGAAGCATTTCGGCTACAAGGAACTGCTCACCCGCACGACGTGGAAGAACAAGTTCGGCACGCGCAACAGCCCGCCGCCGATGCGATTGTGGGACAACATCATCCCCACGATCATCATCCTCGACGAGCTGCGCGAGCACCTCGGCAAGAGCATCAAGCTGCAGAGCGTCTATCGCAGCGAGGCCTACAACCAGGCGTCCAGCGACAAGACCAAGGGCTATACCGGCCGCGCCAAGACCAGCCAGCACATGGCCTACAGCGCCATCGACTTCACCGTCTCCGGCGTGGCCTGCACCAAGACCGAGAAGATCCTGATGGAATGGCGCGACAGCGGGAAGATGTTCTACTCGCCCGTCGCGTTCGAGCGGAAGGCGGAGACGGTCTCGGCCGGCAACGTCCCGTTCGGCGAACTGCCGCGCCAGTGGCGGGTCTGGCCGTTCGGGATCTGGTTCGCCTTCAAGGGCTACATCCACGCCTACCCGAGCGAGAACTTCACCCATGTCGACACGCGCGGGCTCACCTCGAAGATGACCGAGTAGCCGGAACGGAGGCGGCGGCGATCCGCCGCCTCCATCATCGGTCAGGCCGCGGGTGCGACCGCGAACTCGGTCATCATGCCCGTCTGCAGATGCGGCATGTGATGGCAGTGCAGCATCCACCGCGCCGCCTCTCCGGCATCGAGCGCGACGGTGACCATCCGCATCGGCGGCACGTACACCGTGTCGCGCACGGCCCCTGTCACGCGGTGCCGGCCGATGCTGACGACCTGGAAGGCGTGGCCGTGCAGGTGCATCGGGTGGCCCATCATGGACATGTTGTGGAAGGTCAGCTCCACCCGCTCGCCCGATCGCGCGACGACCGGGCGGTGCGAACCCCATGTGGCTCCGTCGATGGTCCAGACATAGGGCTGCATCGTTCCGCCGAGCATGACGGATCGCGCGCGGTCGACCGGGCGCGCCGGCAGCGACAGTGGCGAGGCCAGACCCGCTTCCTGCGCCAGATCGACATCGAAGGCCGGGGCATTGTCGGCCCCGCGCTCGTCGATCCTGACCACGCGTGCGCCCTGCGTGGCGAGGACGATGCCCGTGCGCTCGCGCGCGCCCTCGCGAAGCGCGAGGATGGGCCAGCTTCCGGCGCCGGCGGGAAGATCGATCTCCAGATCCAGCCGCTGCCCCATGGCCACGCCGAACCGGCTGCCCGGGACCGGTGAGACCGGATGGCCGTCGGTCGCGACGAGCCGCGCGGGGACGGCGCCGGTGTCGATCCAGAAGATCGTCGCGGCGGCGGCGTTGATCACCCTCAACCGGATGCGCCCGCCGCGTTCGACGCGGACGATTTCGGGATCGGCGAGCGTGCGATCGTTCGCCAGATAGGCGTCCCAGTCGTGATCGTTCAGGTCCATCGCCATGTGGCCCATGCCGGCATGGGCCTGCCCGCCCGTCATGCCGCCAGCGCCATGGTTCATGCCGCCGCCGTGGTTCATGCCACCGCCGGCATGGCCACCGCTGATCCGGGCCATCACCTCCTCCGGCGTGCTGAAGGAGAAGTCGTGGAGGAGCAGCACGACATCCTGCCGGTCCGCGGCCGCATCCCCGGCCGTCCTGACGATCAGCGGCGCGGCGAGAAGCTGCATCTCCTGCACCGGGATGTGGCTGTGCATCCAGTGCGTGCCGGGGCGCGCGGCGAAGTCGTAGGCGCGCGCCTCCCCGCTGGCGAGCACCGGCATGGGAATGCCGGGCACGCCGTCCTGCGCATGCGGCGGGATCTGCCCGTGCCAGTGGATGATCGTCTCCACCGGCAGGTCGTTGCGCAGATCGACGCGGAACCTCTCGCCGGGATCGAGCACGAGCCCCTGCCGGCCCGCCGGATCGGTCAGGCCGAACACGGTCGCGGCGCGGCCGTTGATCTCGAGGGTGCGGGTGCCGGCGGTCAGCCGGCGCGGCGAGGCGCCCGTCGCGTACGCGGGAAGGGTAGCGGCAGCGCCGGTCGCCATGCAGGCGGCGAACAGCCTGCGACGTGTCATGTGAGTCATGATGAGTCCTGTCGAAGGCGCGAGGCTCGGCGCCCCGCGCGTCAGAAGATCGGCCGTGAACGGGCCGGGCTTTGGTTCAACAGGTCCGAAGGTCGGGTGGCCGGCTTGGCGTGTCCGGGCTGAAGGGGATGAACGAAGGGCTCACGGCCCAGAGGGTTCCGGAGCGGCCCCAGTATCCCGGCATCGCCGCTGCCGGCGCGGCCGGCAGGGATGGCGATGCGGCGCACAGCTTTCCGCAGGGATCGGCGGAGGTGTCGGGGAATGTGTCTTCGTCGCACGCATCGCAATGGTCGGCGATGCTCGCCTGATGAAGCTGCGCGGCCCCGCAGGACGCCATGCCCGGGGCGGCGAACGCCACGCCCAGCACGAGCGAGAACAGGATCAGCACGAAAGCGCGCGCGGCGGCGTTCATCGGGGTCGGGTATAGACGCCGCACGGCGCGTTTCACATCACATGCTCCGGCCACATCTTCTTGAGGCGAAGCCGCGGTGACGCCTTCCCCCTCTCCCGCCTGCGGGAGAGGGCCGGGGTGAGGGTGCGTCGGCCAGCACCACAGCGAGGTCTCGCCTTCGCGCGCGTACCCTCACCCTCCCGCGCAAGCGCGGGCCCCTCCCTCTCCCGCCAGGCGGGAGAGGGGCTGAGGCGAGGGGGACATCGGTCCTGCCGATGAACCCCACCGACAAGGCTCGTCGCCATCACACCGACAGATGCGCCGCGCGCAGCGCCGCGTCGTTCATCAGCGCGCCCATCGCGCCGGTCCAGACGATCGCGCCCTTCTCGATCACCGCGGCGCGGTCGGCGATGCCGGCGGCGAAGTGCAGGTTCTGCTCGGCCAGCAGGATGCCCACGCCCGCCGCCTTCAGCGCGCGGATCGCATCCGCCATCTGCGCGACGATCACCGGCGCGAGGCCCTCGCTCGGCTCGTCCAGCAGCATCAGCCGCGGATTGCCCATCAGCGTGCGCGCGATGGCCAGCATCTGCTGCTCGCCGCCGCTCATCCGCCCGCCCGGCCGGTCGTGCATCAGGCCGAGATTGGGGAACACCTCGAACAGCCGCGCCTCGGTCCAGGCCTCGCGCCCGGCAGCGGACTGGCGGCCGACCTCCAGGTTCTCCGCCACCGTCAGCTCCGTGAAGATGCGTCGGTCCTCGGGCACATATCCGATGCCGGCGCGCGCGATGCGGTAGGGCGGCAGGCCGGCGATGTCGCGGCCGTCGAAGCGGATGCTTCCCGCGGCCGGGGCGACGAGCCCCATGATCGCCTTCAGCGTAGTGGACTTGCCCGCGCCGTTGCGGCCGGCGAGCACCAGCACCTCCCCCGCATCCACCGCGAGCGACACGCCGCGCAGGATCTGCGCACGGCCGTAGAACGCATCGAGTCCCTCGACCGTCAGCATCAATGCGCGCCCCTGCCGAGATAGACCTCGCGCACCCGCGCATCGGCGCGGATCGCCTCCGGCGGTCCCTCGGCGATCAGCTCGCCGCGCGCCAGCACGAGGATGCGGTCGGCCGCGCCGAACACGACATCCATGTCGTGCTCGGTGAACAGCACGGCGAGGCTCCTCTCCTTCGCCAGCCGCCGCACCAGCGCCATCAGCGCCGTGCGCTCGGCCGGGGCCATGCCGGCGGTGGGCTCGTCCATCAGCAGCAGGCGCGGGCTGTTGGCGAGCGCGATGGCAAGCTCCAGCCGCTTCAGGTCGCCATAGGCCAGCACGCCCGCCGCGCGGTCCGCCTGCTCCGTCATGCCGATCTCGGCCAGCAGCGCATCGGCCTCCGCACGGAACAGCGACCGCGCCGCCCGCCACACGCCCCAGCTCCGTCCCGCATGCGCGGTCAGCGCGGTCTGCACGTTCTCCGCCACCGTCATCGAGGCGAAGGTGGCGGTGATCTGGAACGTGCGCCCCACGCCAAGCCGCCATACCGCGCGCGGCGCGAGCCCGGTGATGTCCTCGCCGCCCAGATGCACGCGGCCGGCATCCGGGCGGAGCTGGCCGTTCAGCATGTTGAAGCAGGTGGACTTGCCGGCACCGTTCGGGCCGATCAGCGCCAGCATCTCCCCGGCCCCGACGGCGAAGGACACGTCACGCACCGCGCGCACCCCGCCGAACGCCTTCTGCAGCCCGCGCGCTTCGAGAACGCTCATGCGGAGAGGCCGGTGCGGGGCTCCGCCCCGGACCCCGGAAGGGGCTTTGCCCCTTCACCCCACCAGGGGGCACGGCCCCCTGGACCCGCGATTCCCTTAGGAAGGCTTTGAACGAGCCGGCCGGGAGACCCCACCCCCCACAACGATTGTTGTGGGGGGT
>JBBCJT010000055.1:0-17803 GCA_037190665.1 Rhodovastum atsumiense
GGGGTGGGGTCTGCCGAACGGTTTGGCCGAAGGCCCTCCTGAGGAGCCCGGGTCATGGGGCCGGTGGCCCCGTGCGGGTGCAGGGCAGCGCCCTGCCGGGGTGTGGGGGAGAGCCCCACGGCTTTACTTCGACGCGGCGGCCGCCGGCGCCTGCTTCAGCGCCCCCAGTGCCTGTTCGATATCCGCGATCAGGTCGGCCGGGTCTTCCAGCCCGATATGCAGCCGCACCGTCGGCCCGCCCAGATCGGTGCTGGTCGCGGTGCGGGTGACGAAGCCGGTGGTGGGCAGGGCGAGGCTTTCGTAGCCGCCCCACGACGCACCGATGCCGAACAGGGTAAGCGCGTCCACGAAGGCGTGCGACGCCTCGCGGCTGTACTCGGGCTTGAACACCACGCCGAACAGGCTGCACGCGCCTGTGAAGTCGCGCTTCCACAGCTCATGGCCGGGCGCGCCGGGCAGGGCGGGGTGCAGCACTCGCAGCACCTCCGGCCGCTTCTGCAGCCAGCTCGCGACCTGAAGCCCGGCCTTCTCCTGCGCCTTCAGCCGCACCGCCATCGTCCGCACGCCGCGCAGCGCGAGCCAGCAATCGTCCGGGCTCGCGTAATGGCCATGGGCGAGGGTGGTGGCCCGCACCGCGTGCCAGTCCTCCGGCGTGTTCACCGTGATGGAGCCCAGCAGCACGTCGCTGTGGCCGACCACGTACTTGGTCAGCGCCTGGATGGACACGTCCACACCGTGCTGGAAGGGCTGGAAGTGGTGGATGCCCCAGGTGTTGTCCATCAGCACCTTGGCCCCGCGCGCATGCGCGGCCCGCGCGATGGCGGGAACGTCCTGCACCTCGAAGGTGTGCGAGCCGGGGCTCTCCGTGTAGACGACCTTGGTGTTCGGCCGGATCAGGCCGGCCATGCCCGCCTCGTCCACGCACGGGTCGTAGTACGTGACCTCGATGCCCATGCGGCTGAGCTGCGTGTCGGAGAAGCCGCGCGCCGGGCCATAGACGCTGTCGGGCAGCAGCGCGTGGTCGCCGCTGGACAGGTAGGCGAGCAGCGGCACGGTGACGGCGGCGAGGCCGGTGCCGACGATCTGGCAGCGCGTGCCGCCCTCGATCTCGGCGATCACGTTCTCCAGCGCGTGGTGGTTCGGCCCGCCCTGCGTGCCGTAGGTCAGCGCCTGGTCGAAGCGCTTGGAGGCGGAAGCCACCCGCGCGGCGCAGTTCTCGTAGAGCACCGTGGAGCCGCGATGCACGGGCGGGTTGACGAAGCCGTGGGCGCGCGTGCCGGCACGGCCGGCATGGCTCATCCGCGTGCTGAAGCCCTCGTTGCGGTGCTTGGCGCTGTGATCGTCGGGCATGATGTCAGGCAGTCTCCACCGGGGTTTCGGGGCGGCCGCCCCATTCGGTCCAGGAACCGTCATAGACGGCGGGTTCGGGCAGGCCCGCGCGGACCATGCCGAAGGCAAGCACGCAGGCCGTCACGCCCGACCCGCAGGAGGTGACGACGGGCCTGTCGCCCGCCACACCCGCCGCAGTGAACAGGGCGCGCAGCGCGGCCGGGTCCTTCGTCCGCCCGTCGGGTCCCGCGATCTCGGAGGACGGCACGTTCGCCGCCCCCGGCATGTGGCCGGACCGCAGGCCCGCGCGGGGCTCGGGCACCTCGGCGGTGAAGCGGCCGCGCGGGCGCGCGTCGAGGATCAGCGCCGAACCGTCGGCGACGATGCGCTTGATGTCGCCGATGCCCTTCAGCATCGCGGCGCGGAAATCCGGCACGAAGGTCGCGGGAGCAGGGGCGGGCGCGTCGCCGGTCTCGACCGGGCGGCCTTCCTTCTTCCAGGCCGGCAGCCCGCCATCGAGCACCGCCACCCTGTCGTGGCCGAACAGCCGCATCATCCACCAGCCGCGCGCCGAGGCGCGCAGCCCGTGCTGGTCGTAGAACACCACGCGGCTGTCGTTGGAGACGCCGAGCGCGCCGACCATGCGCGCGAACTTCGCGGGCGTGGGCACCATGTGCGGCAGGTCGGTCTCGTCATCGGCGATGGCGTCGATGTCGAACATGCGTGCGCCGGGGATGTGCGCGGCGCGGAAGCCGTCATGCTTGTTGCCCGGCTCGCCGGGCAGGTAGGTGGAGCAGTCGAAGACGACGAGATCGGGCTTGCCCAGTTCGCCCGCGAGCCATTCCGTCGAGACCAGCATCTCCATCGTCATTCCTCCCCCGCCAGCACGATCGACACGCGCCGGTTCGCCTTGCCCTTGTTCTCGATCTTCGCGACCTCGACGCGGCCGATCTCGCCGGTCCTGCGCACATGCGTTCCGCCGCAGGGTTGCAGGTCCACCGGCGCCTCGCCCGTGCCGATGCGCACCAGCCGGATGCGTCCGCTCGCCCCGCGCGGCGGTTTCACCGACAGGGTGCGCACCAGCCCGGGATTGGCATCGAGTTCGGCCTCGGTGATCCACTCCGTGCTCACCGGATGATCCCGGGCGATCAGCGCGTTCAGCGCCTCGGTCAACGAGTCCTTCGTCGGCGGGTCGGGCAGGTCGAAATCAAGCCGCGACTTGTCCGCGCCGATCTGCCCGCCCGTCACGCCCGCACCCTGGATCAGGCTGCACAGCAGATGCAGCGCGGTGTGCATGCGCATGTGGCGGTAGCGGCGGTCCCAGTCCAGCGCGGCGACCACGCGCGCGCCTGCCGGCGGCAGCGGGGCGCCGTCGGCCGGTACATGCACCACTGCCTCGCCGTCGCCCTTCACGGCGGTGACGATCGGCGTCTGCCCGCCCTCCCAGCGCAGCACGCCGGCATCGCCGGGCTGGCCGCCGGACTGGGCGTAGAAGACGGTGCGATCGAGGACGATGGTGCCCGGCACGGCGGAGAGCACCGTGGCCTCCGTCTCGCACAGCGACGCATCCTCGACGAACAGCTTCTCCGTCATGCCCACGCGCTCCGCAGCCGGTCGCGGTGGCCGGCGAGCCACAGCAGCGACAGGGTGGCGGTGGCGTTGCCGAGGCCGGGTGCGGCGGCGATCGCCTCGGGTGCGGACATGACCTTCACGCGGATATTCTCCTCCTCGGCGGCGAGGCCGAACGTGCCGTTCTGCGCGGGGGCCTCGATTTCGGCGACATAGATGGCGATGCGCTCGTCGCAGCCGCCCTGCATCAGCAACGTTTCCGTGATCAGCTCCATCCGGCCGGGCGCGAGGCCGGTTTCCTCCTGCACCTCGCGGCGCGCGGCAACTTCCGCCGCCTCGCCCTCCTCCCGCAACCCGGCGACGATCTCCGTCATCACCGGCGGGATGCCGGCGGCGAGTGCGGGCAGGCGGAACTGCTCGATCAGCACGACCCGGTCGGTGCGCGGGTCGTAGGGCAGCACGGCGACCGCCCCGCCCCTTCGCCACAGCTCCCAGGTCAGCACGCCCGACATCGCCCCGTCGAAGCGGCGGTGGCGGAAGCGAATGCGCTGAAGGGCGAAACGGCCGTCCCAGACGGTATCGTCAGACAGCAGGTCGAGATCGGGATGGGAGGGGATCGGCCGCGGCGGCGACATGGGGCGCGGACGCTACCAGCCGCGACCCGGCAGGGCTAGGGCCGGCCGGGCGAGGGGGCTCTACACGAGGTTCGAGATATCGACGTGCTGGTAGAAGCCCCTGGTCCTCAGCTTCGTGATCATCGTCGTGTCGTCGGTGGGAATGGCGTGGAAGCTGAAGCAGGGCTTGCCCTTCGCCTTGCCCATGCCGCCCTGGATCCGGACATGAGTCTCGCCGCCCGCCGCAACCGCCGCCGTGCATTCCAGCATGTAGTCGAACCCCCCGCCGGTGCTGCCGATCGTCGCCCATGACAGCGCATCGGCGAACAGCTTCAGCAGCGCGGTGTTCTCGTAGCTGGCGAGGCGCGAGAAGAAGGGAGGCGCGGGGCGCCTTGGTGGAGACCTTCCACTTGCCCGGCCTGGCCGGCTTCGGCGTGCGCGTGTCGGACATGGCGGCTTCCGGGGGCTGATCGCGAAGACCGAAGCCACATCCTGTCCGGAGCGGGAACGGCTCCGCCACGCACAACGCACCGCCGCCGCAGCGCGGGCATGCCGCCGGTGCGCTATCCGCGACCCGGTCCCCCGGCTAGCGTGCGGGAAGACATGGATACGCCCGACACGGTGGCGCTGCGGCGCAATCGCCGCCACGCCATCCTGTGCATCCTCGGCGCCTCGGCCGCGTTTGCCGTGGCGGCCGCCTGCGTGAAGGTCGTCGCCTCGCGCGTCCCGACGCTGGAGATCGTGTTCTTCCGCAACGCCTTCATGCTGCCGGCGCTGCTGCCGCTGATCATGCGTGCCGGCGGCTGGCGGGCGCTGCGCACGCGCCGCCCGCTGGGGCACGCCGCGCGCACGGCCTTCGGCCTGCTCGGCATGGTGAGCGCCTTCTACGGCTATTCCGTGCTGCCGCTCGCCACCGTCACCGCGCTCGGCTTCGCGATGCCGATGTTCCTGACCGTGCTGTCGATCCCGCTGCTGGGCGAACGCGTGGGACCGCGACGAGGGTCGGCGGTGCTGATCGGGCTGGTCGGCGTGCTCGTCATCGTCCGCCCGTGGGAGGGCGAAGGGGACATGCCGCTGGGCGCGATGGCCTTCGTGCTGGCGGGCGTGCTCGGCTGGGCGCTCGCCATGATCACCATCCGGCGGATGGGTGCTGCCGGCGAGAGCAACATCTCCATCGTCGCGTGGTTCGGCATCGGCGCGATGATGGTGACGGGCTTCGCGATGCTGCCCGGCTGGGTGACGCCGCGGGGCTGGGACTGGCTGTTCCTCGCCGCGGTGGGCGTCGTCTCCGCGCTTGCGCAGATGCTGATGACGGAAGCCTACCGCTCGGGTGAGACGACGCTAATCGCACCGTTCGAGTACGGCGCCATCCTCTACACCACCGCGCTGGGGCTCCTGATCTGGGGCGAGTGGCCGGAGTGGATGGACTTCGCGGGCATCGCGGTCCTGATCCTCTCCGGCCTGTATATCTGGAGGCGCGAGGTTACCCTCGTGCGCAGCCGGTAGGCGCTATCCCTGCGGCGGCGGCACCGCCACCCACACGACCTGTCCGCCGGCCATGTAGGGCTGCAGCCAGTCCGCGCCGCAGCGCGAGTAGGTGATCGGCCCCATCTGCGCATCGGCGCAGCCATCGGGCGGCTCGGCGAACTTCGTGCCATAGGCGAAGCGCCCGCCCGGCGCGGTGGGTGGCGTGGCCGGCTGCGTGGCCGCCGTCTGCTGCCCGCCGGTGGCAGGCTGTGCGGGCGGCTGCTGTGGTGGAGCAGCGGCTGGTTGGGTCGCCTGCGGCGCTGCCGCCGGCTGCGCGGCCGGCTGTTGTGCCTGTCGCGCGGCGGCCTCGGCCCGGGCGGCCGCCGCCTGGGCGTCGCTCGCGGATTGCTGCGCCTGTCCGGCCGCAGCCTGGGACTGTCCGGCCGCGGCCTGTGCCGCACTCGTGTCGGCCGTCGTCGTCGGCGCGGCGGAGGCAGGGGGCGGGGCAGCGTAGGTCGGCGCCGCATAAGTCGGCGCCGCATAGGCCGGCGGAGGTGCCGCGTAGGTCGGCTGGGCGGCACTGCTGATCGCGCCGCCGACAACGCCGCCCACGACGCCGCCGATCAGCCCGCCGACGACCGCTTCGCCGAAATCGAAATCGTCGTCGTCATGGACGTAGACGGGACCCCCGCCATAGCCGCCGGCACCGCCGCGATTCACCACGACGTTGTTGCCCGAGATGTTCACGTCGTTGTTGCCGCGCGCGGTGGCGACGCGCTGCTGCGCATCGGCCCGCGCGTTCGGGTTGTTGGCCTGGATGTTCTGCCGCGCCTGAGGGCGTTGTGCGGCGGCAGGCTGGCGCTGTGCGGCTGCGGGCGGTCGGTGCGCGGCTGCGGGCGGTCGGTGCGCGGCGGCGGGCGGGCGCTGTGCGGCGGGCGGGCGGTGCGCGGCGGCGGGGCGCTGCGCGGCGGGGCGTTCCTGGCGGGCGGGCGGGGCGCGATGCGCACCTCCTCCGCCACCGGCCGGTCGCTGGAACTCCCCGTGTCCGCCGCCGCCGCCTCTGCCTCCGCCTCTGCCTCCGCCGCGCTCGAATGCCTCGGCCGTCGTCCCCGCGACCAGCAGCACGGCGGTCGCGGCAAGAAGTGCTGTCCGGATCATCGGGCCGACTCCCTGAGCGGCGCGAACGGGATCTGGCGTGATCCCGGCGCCGGGGTGAAGCGGAAGACGCTGTCGTTCACACGCGGATCGAACCGCCATTCGGTGAAGCGGTAGATGGTGCGCCGCCCGTCGCGGTTGAGGATCGTCAGCAGCGGCAGGCCGCGGCCATCGCGTTCCACCCAGGTTTCCCAGTCGATGTCGCCGGTCCGCATGCGCAGATGCAGCGCCGGCACGCCGCCCACCGCGCTTTCCGACAGCACCTCGCCCGATGCGTTACGGGTGAGTTCCTCGTAGGCGTCGTCGCGCAGCAGCACGGCCAGGGGCAGGGGCACACCCAGCCTGTCGGAAAGAAGCGCCACCGCGCCGTCGATGGTCGGCGGCGAGGCCGCGACGGCATAGAAGCCGCTCCGGTTGTCCTCCAGCACGACGCGCTGGCCGTCGAAGAAGACGTTCGCCACCGCGGCGTCGCCGCGCAGATCCGCCCGCATGCGGTCCGGCTTGCGTGCGACCACCGTATCGCGCGCCGACAGCGTCGCGATGCGTCCGTCCGCCGTGCGGATCTCGCGCAGCACGTCCACGCGGAAGGCGATCGTGGTGGCCGCCTGGAGGGCATTCGTCATCCGCCGCAGGGCCGCCGCGGCATCGGGCGACAGTGCCGGTGCCGGTGGCGTGCCGGTGGCCGGCGGCGGGGCCGGCTGCTGGGCGCAGGCGGCGACGAGCAGCAGCAACAGTCCGACCAGGGGGCGGCGATCAAACGGCATTGCGTTCCTCCAGCGCCGAACTCTTGCAGGTTCGGTCGGGTTGCCTATGCAGTTATCGTAACGTGTTACACGAACCGCCCGAACGCAGCCACCGCGATCGTGAGCACGCCGAGGGCGAGGTTCATCTGCATCCGGTTGCGGATGCGTTCCACGGCCGCCGCCGCCGCCGCACGGTCGCCGCGATCGAACGCGGTGCGGAACGCAGGCCACGGGCCGAATGCCACGGACAGGAACACCGCCGACATCACCAGCGCGGTGAGGTGCATCAGGTGCACGTGCCAGCCCGTGCCGGCGAAGCCGCCGTACCAGCCGAACAGCAGTCCCCATCCGGTGAGCAGCGCGACCGGCATCGCGTGCCAGATCAGCCCGAGGAAGCGGCGCAGGATCTGCCTGTGCAGCAGCAGCCGCTGCGGCGGCTCCAGCGTGGACAGGCTGGGGCGCAGCACGAACACGGCGAACGCCATGCCACCCACCCAGGCGGCGGCCGCGAGCACATGGGCCGCAAGCAGCAGGCCAGGGATCATCGGGCGGCGTCCCGGATGGCGGCGAGCAGGGCGCGCACCTCCTCGGCCGCCGCGCTGCGCGGGGCCGCTTCGGTCACGCCGAGCCCGCGCGCGAACGCGGTGGCGAAGGCGGCACGGTTGCCGAGCGTCGGTGCGACCAGCGGCAGCTTGCGCGCGCCGATATCGGCTTCGATGTCGCTGCGCAGCCGCGATTGCGCGGGCACCCGGTTGAGCACCAGCCGCGCCGCGCGCCCCTCGCCGGCGGCGAGTTCCAGCGTGCCCTCGGCGGCCCACAGATCGGGCGGCGAGGGCTGCACCGGCACCAGCACCAGATCGGCGCCACGGATGGCGAGCTTCGCGTCGGTGTCGATCTGCGGCGGCGAATCCACGATCACGACGTCATGGTCCGCGCGCAGCCGTTCCAGCTCGCGGTCGAGCCGCCAGCCGGAGACGTCGGAGAAGGTGAGGGAAGCGGCCTGTTCCAGCCGCGCCTGTCGCAATTCATGCCAGCGCTTGAGCGTGCGCTGCGGGTCGATGTCAAGCAGCGCGACCGAACGGTCGGCCGCGAATCCCGCCGCGAGGTTGGCGGCCAGCGTGGTCTTGCCGGCGCCGCCCTTCTGCTGCGCTACCGTGATTACGATCGCCATGTCCGCAGCCTAGGGCACGGGCCTCATTCGACAAGCAGGGCGAGAGAGGCGTTTGGCCGCGCGCGGGCCCATCCGCGGGGGGTCACACGGCCTCTTGATGAATATTGTAGGCAATCATATAGCTTCGATTGATAATCACTCGCATTTGAGGCACATCTCTGATGACACCCCGCGCCCGTTTGCACGCAACCGTTGCCCGCGCCGCCCTGATGGCCGGCATCTCCTCGATCCTGCCGCTGTTCGCGGCGGGGCCGGCCTGGGCCCAGCCCGCGGAGCCAACCCGGCTCGCCCCCGTCGAGGTCACCGCGGAGCAGGAGCTGCTGCAGGCGCCGGGCGTGTCGGTCATCACGCGCGAGCAGATCCAGCGCATGCCGCCGGCCAACGACATCAACGAGATCGTCCGCCGCATGCCCGGCGTGAACCTGACCGGCAACAGCGCGTCCGGCCAGTACGGCAACAACCGCCAGATCGACCTGCGCGGGATGGGGCCCGAGAACACGCTGATCCTGATCGACGGCCGGCCGGTGCGGTCCCGCGATGCGGTGCGCATGGGCCGCAGCGGGGAGCGCAACACGCGCGGCGATTCCAACTGGGTGCCCGCGGACGCGATCGAACGGATCGAGGTGATCCGCGGCCCGGCCGCCGCGCGCTACGGATCGGGCGCGGCGGGCGGGGTGATCAACATCATCACCAAGGCGCCGGCCGATCGCACGTCGGGCTCCTTCTCGGTCTACGGGCAGCAGCCGCAGGACGGCAACGAGGGCAATACCGGCCGCGCGACCGCGACGCTCGCCGGCCCGATCGCCCAGGGATGGAGCTACAGCCTCTACGGCAACTTCAACCGCACCGATGCGGATGATCTTGCGCTGAACGCCGGCGCGCCGAACCTCGACCCGGGCTACGTGCCGCCCGCCGGGCGCGAGGGCGTGGTCAACCGCGACTTCAGCGGCACGGTGCGCTGGGTTCCGGTGGAAGGGCAGGTGTTCGAGGCCGGGCTCGGCTACAGCCGCCAGCGTAACATCTATGCCGGCGACCGCGCGGTTTCCTCGGCGGGGAGCGTGGTGATCGAGGAGCTCGCCAATGCGGGCAATACCACCAACATCATGACGCGCCGCACCGCGTTCCTCGCGCATCGCGGCACGTGGGGCTTCGGGACATCGCGCCTGGGCTTCCAGTACGAGGACACCGATAACGAACGCCTCAGGGAAGGCCTCGCGGGCTCCGTCGAGGGGTCGATCAGCAACCCGCAGAACTGGTCTACCTCGACGCTGCGGAACTACACCGCGAACGGGGAGGTGAACGTGCCGTTCACCCTGGTGTTCCCCCACACGGTCACGGTCGGTGCCGAGTACTGGCGGCAGACGCTCGACGATCCGTACTCGATGACGCAGGGTGCCACCAGCGGCGGCGGCATCCCCAGCTTACCGGCCGGACAGCGGGATTCCGGGAGCAGCGCGGATGTGTACGCCTTCTTCCTCGAGGACAATATCGGCATCGGGGATCGCCTCACGCTGACGCCGGGCATCCGCTTCGATCATCACAGCGAGTTCGGCTGGAACGTCAGCCCGGCGCTGAGCGCCTCGCTGGAACTGGGGAGCGGCTTCACGCTGAAGGGCGGGATCGCGCGCGCCTTCAAGGCGCCCAACCTGTACCAGTCCAACCCCAACTATCTGTACTACACGATGGGCAACGGCTGCCCGGTCGACTTCCCGTCGCTCGGCGCTGGTTGCTACGTGATGGGCAACGACGACCTCGAACCGGAGACGAGCTGGAATTCCGAGGTCGGGCTGCTCTACAGCATGGATGGCTGGACCGCGAGCATCACGTACTTCCACAACAAGTACGACAACAAGATCGTCGCCGGCGACGTGCCCGTCGGTACCACGGTGGGCGGCAACGGGCGCATCTTCCAGTGGCAGAACGCCAAGAACGCCACGGTCGAGGGCATCGAGGGCAGCCTGCTGGTCCCGCTCGCGCCCACCGTGTCGTGGACCACGAACTTCACCTACATGATCAGCAACCACGACCAGAACGACCAGCCGCTGTCCGTGATCCCGGAGTACACGATCAACACCTGGCTCGACTGGCAGGCGACCGAGCGGTTCTCCGTGATGCTGGGCGTGACCTATTACGGTGAGCAGGAGCCGCGCAGCGTCACCTCCACCGGCGCGAACGCGACAGGTGATGCACTGCGAACGCGCGATCCCTATGCGATCGTCAATATCAGCGGCAGCTTCGACATCAATCCGCATGCGCGGCTGACCGCGGGCGTGATGAACGTGTTCGATGAGCAGCTCAAGCGGGAGGCGAACTCCGGCGGTGCGGGCGCCAACAGCTACAACGAACCGGGCCGGGCCTACTTCGTTTCGCTGACGGCCACGTTCTGATTGTGACCGCGACGCTTCGCGATGGCCAGTCCCCGGCCGGGATGCCCTATGTCGGCCTGTTCCATCGCGAGATGACGCCGGCGTGGCTGGGTGCGGTGCTGACCGCGCTCGGCCACGTGCCGCCCGATCCGTCCGGGCCGCTGCGATACTGCGATCTCGGTTGCGGCCCGGGATTGGGCGCGGTGCTGACGGCTGCCGCCAATCCCGCCATCCATGTCACCGCGATCGACTGCGATCCTACGCATGTCGCGCAGGCGCGTGCGCTGGCGGAAGCGGGGGGCATCGGCAATATCGCCGTCGAGCCGGACGACATCGGCGCGCTGGCCGCCGGCCCGGCGGATCGCTTCCGGCCGTTCGACATCATCGCGCTGCATGGCGTGTTCTCCTGGATCACGCCCGCGACCCGGCGCGACGTGATGGTGCTGATCGACCGGTGGCTTGTCCCGGGCGGGCTCGTCTACGTCCATTACATGACGCATCCGGGGATGGCGTCCTTCGCCGCCGGCCGGATGCTGCTGCGCCGCCTCGCCCAGACGCGGGCGGGGGAGGCCGGGGCGGCGGTGCGTGCGGGGCTCGACCTTCTCCACCGGCTTGCCGATGCAGGGGGCGGATACTTCATCGCCCACCCCGAGGAGCGGCAGCGGCTGGACAATGCCCGGAACGATGACGCGCGCTACCTCGTGCACGAGTTCCTCAGCGCCGCATGGGAACCGCTGCACGTCGCGGAGGTCATGGAGATGTTCGCGGGTATCGGCTGCCGCTATGTCGGCAGCGCCGATCCGCCCGAGAACATCGATGCCCTTTCCCTGCCCGGCGATACCGCCGGGGTGGTTGCCGGGATCGCCGATCCTGCCGTCCGGGAGACGGCCAAAGACATCGCGCGCAACCAGTCCCTCCGCCGCGACATCTATCGCCGCGGCGGCGAAACGCTTTCGCCGGCGGCGCATATGCGCGTGCTGGAACGGCTCGCGCTGGCGCGGCTGCCGGGGGCGCCGCGTTCGGGCGGACTGACCTTCGATACGAGGATCGGGCCGGTGGAGGGCGCGGCGGAGGTGTTCTCGCCGCTGCTGTCGGCACTCGCGGCCGGGCCGGCGCGCTTCGGCGATTTCTCGCGGCGGCCGCCATTCACGCATGCGCCTTCCGTCCTCAATCAGGCGTTCCAGATGCTGATGTGGTCGGACTGCGCGCATCCACTGCTGACGAGGTCGGCTGATCCCGCGTCGGCGCGCCGGCTCAACCGGCATCTCGCGCAACAGGCGCTGGCCACGGGGGAGGCGCGGGCGTGGCTCGTCGCCCCGGCGATCGGGTCGGCTGTTCGTGCCGACGCGGCGCTGCTCGCGGCATTCCTCGCCCTGACCGACGCATCGCCCGCCACGCCCTCCGCCGCCGCCGATGCGGGATCTGCCCGGTTGCCGGCCGATGCCGATGCGGGCGTGTGGCAGGCGACGTTCCGGCAGGACGCGCTGCCGGCGCTTCGGGCGCTGGGGATCGCGCCGTAACCGCGCCGCTGCGCGGGTGACGCTTCGTTACCCCCCGGCAAGCCGCGTGTTGCGGGGCTGCCGCATCTCTCCGTGCACGGCCGGATCGTCCGGCCAGGAAAGGGAAGAGATGAACGCAAAGCGCATTGCCGCTGTCACGCTGGCCTCCGCCGTCGCCCTCGGGATCGGCGTGGCCGTGGCACAGCCGGCCCCCTCGCAGGCGCCGGCCCCGGCGCAGCGCCATGCCGCGATGTTCGATCGCATCGACACGAACAAGGATGGACGGATCACGCAGGAGGAGGTGCAGGTCTTCCTCGCCGCCCGCTTCGCCCAGATCGACGCCAACAAGGACGGGTCGATCACACTCGCAGAAGCGGAGGCTGTGCGCGAGGCGCGGCGCGGTCCCCGGCGCCACGGGCCGCAGCAGGCGGAGCGCGTGGCCGCCCGGTTCCGCGCCCTGGATGCCGACAGCAACGGGCAGGTGACGCTTGCCGAACTGCAGCCCGTGGCCGCGGCCTTCTTCCGCGCCATGGATGCGAACGGCGACGGCGCGATCACGCGCGAGGAGGCGAAGGCGCTTCGCCCGCATGGCCGCGGGCCGGGCGGGTTCGGCACGTTCTGACCGCGCTGCCCTCCCTCGCTTCGGCGAGGGAGGGGCCTGGCCTCAGGCGGCGAGGTTGCGTTGCAGCCACGCCGCCTCGGCCCCCTCGATCATCCCCTCGCGGATGAACAGGTCGATCAGCACCAGATTCACGTTGAACTTGAAACCATCCGTGTCGCGCACAGCCTCGTAGACGCGGGGCAGCGGCCACAGTTCGAACCGTTCGACCTCGTGGTCGTTCGGGCGCGGGACGAAGCTCTCCGGCAGCTCGATGTCGTAGCAGTGCAGGTGGTCGCGGCGCAGGCCCTCGGGCCGTTCCATCGCGTAGCCGATCTCGGACACCTTGCGCGCGGTGGCCGCGATCTCCGCCGGCAGGCCGGCTTCCTCCTCGGCCTCCTTCACCAGCGTCTCTTCCGGCCCCAGCCCGGCCGGCACGCCGCCCGCGACGATGTGGTCGAGCTTGCCGGGATCGAGCGCCTTGTGCGCCGCGCGGCGGCCGATCCACAGATGCGTCCCGTCCGCGCGGCGGACCAGCCCGTTGAGGTGCACACCTTCCGCCAGCAGACCGAAGGCGGGCAGCGCGCCGCGGTCGATGCGGGCGAGCACCGGCCCCCCCGGATGGGCGCGCACGTCGAACGTCTCGTCCCGCCAGCGGAAATGCCCGCGCTCGGACAGGCTGCGGGCGAGTCCCTCCAGGGCCATCGCGTGCCGCCCGCCGCGCACGGACAGCCCGTCCGCGTCGAAATGCACGTGCTGCGGCCAGAAGGTGAGGGCGCGGGCCAGTTCGTGGCCGACGAAGCCGACCAGCGCATCGCCGATGCGGAAGCGCAGCCGGGGACCGGGCAGATGGGTGTTGTTGCAGGCGAGGACGTGACGGCGGAAGGCGGACATGCGCGCGACCCTGCGCTGTGCCGGCGCGCTTTGCCAAGCCGCCCCCCCGATGCCACATCAGGGCGATGTCGTCGTTTGGCACCCTGCGCACACTGCTGCCGTATCTCTGGCCGAAGGGGAACACGCCCGCCCGCGTGCGCGTCGTGGTGGCGCTCGGTTTCCTGGTCGCGGCCAAGGTCGCGAACGTGTGGGTGCCGGTGGTCTACGCGAGCGCCGTGGATGCGCTGGGGCCGGTGGCCGGGGTGGCCACGGTTCCGCTCGCGCTGATCGTCGGCTACGGGTTGCTGCGCGTGGCGTCGACGGCGTTCGCCGAGCTGCGCGACGCGGTGTTCGCGCGCGTCCAGCAGGGTGCGACGCGGGCCATCGCGGTGGCCACCTTCCGCCACCTGCACGCGCTGTCGCTGCGCTTCCACCTCGACCGGCAGACGGGCGGGCTGTCGCGGTCCATCGAGCGCGGCACGCGCGGCATCGAGACGGTGCTGCGCTTCGCCATCTTCAACATCATCCCGACGCTGCTGGAGATCGGCCTCGTCACGGTCATCCTGTGGCGGATGTTCGGCGCTGGCTTCGCGCTGGCTGTATTCCTGACCATCGCGCTGTATGCCGGCTTCACCATCGTGTTCAGCGACTGGCGCATCAAGTTCCGCCGCGCGATGAACGAAACGGACAGCGAGGCGACCACCAAGGCGGTGGACTCCCTGCTGAACTACGAGACGGTGAAGTATTTCGGCAACGAGGCGCACGAGGAACGGCGCTTCGACGACGCGCAGGCCCGCTACGAGCACGCGGCCGTGCGCAGCCAGGTGACGCTGAACGGGCTCAATATCGGGCAGGCCTTCATCATCTCCGCCGGCCTCGCGCTGGTGATGCTGCTGGCGGCACAGGGCGTGGCCGCGGGCACGATGACGGTGGGTGGCTTCGTGCTGGTGAACACCTACCTGATCCAGCTCTACATGCCGCTCAACTTCCTCGGCTTCACCTATCGCGAGATCAAGCAGGGGCTGGTGGACATGGAGGACATGTTCCGCCTGCTGCGGGAAGGGCGCGAGATCGCGGACCGGCCCGGCGCGCGGCCGCTGCATGTCGAGGGCGGCGAGGTCGTGTTCGATGCGGTGCGCTTCGGCTACCGGCCGGACCGCGAGGTGCTGAAGGGCGTGTCCTTCACCGTGCCGGCCGGGCGCACGCTGGCCGTGGTCGGACCCACCGGGGCGGGGAAGTCCACGATCAGCCGGCTGATGTTCCGCTTCTACGACGCGACCGGCGGGCGCATCCTGATCGACGGGCAGGACGTCCGCGACGTGCAGCAGGCGTCGGTGCGCGCGGCCATCGGCGTGGTGCCGCAGGACACGGTGCTGTTCAACGACACGATCCGCTACAACATCGCCTATGGCCGGCCGGGCGCGAGCCAGGCGGAGGTCGAGCACGCGGCGAAGCTCGCCCAGGTGCACGACTTCGTCATGCGCCTGCCGGACGGGTACGACACGCGGGTGGGCGAGCGCGGGCTGAAGCTCTCGGGCGGCGAGAAGCAGCGCGTGGCGATCGCGCGCACCATCCTGAAGAACCCGCGCATCCTGATCCTGGACGAGGCGACGAGCGCGCTCGACACCCGCACCGAGCAGGAGATCCAGGACGCGCTGCGCAGCCTCGTCCGCGACCGCACCACGCTGGTGATCGCGCACCGGCTCTCCACCGTGATCGATGCCGACGAGATCATCGTGTTGCGTGAGGGCGAGATCGCCGAGCGCGGCAGCCACCGCGCCCTGCTCGCCCGCGGCGGGCTGTATGCGGACATGTGGGCGCGTCAGGCGGAGGCAGCGGCGCGCGGCGAGGCGCCGGACCGGGACGGGCCGAGCGTGCGGGAAGCGGCGGAGGCGCCGCTGCCATAACGCGGGCGTGATCCGACATAGTCTCGATATATCTGGAATTCAGATATATCTCGATCTATATCGACGCTTATGAAACACCCATTTCACCATCACGGCTTCGGCCGGCACTTCGCCCCCTCCGACGACATGCGCGGCGCGGGGCGTCACCATCGCGGTCACCGTGACCGGCATCACGAGGACGGGCCCGGTCGCCACGGCAAGCGGATGTTCGATTACGGCGAATTGCGCCTGCTGCTGCTGGCGATGATCGCCGAGCGGCCCAGCCATGGCTACGAACTGATCAAGGCCGTGGAGGAACGCTTCGGCGGCGCCTACACGCCCAGCCCCGGCGTGATCTACCCGACGCTCTCCTGGCTCGACGACATGGGCTACGCGGCGGTCGAGCCGGTGGAGGCGGGGCGCAAACGCTACCGCATCACGGCCGAGGGCGAGGCGTTCCTCGCCGCCAACCGTGCGGCGGCGGACGAACTGCTCGCCCGAGCAGGTTCGGGCGGTCCGGGCGGGCGTGGCGCGGTGCCGGCACCGGTCGTCCGCGCCATGGAGAACCTTCGCGTGGCCCTGCGCCTGCGGCTGCGAGGCGGCCCTCTGGAGGCCGGGCAGGTGGAAGCCATCGCCGCCGCGCTGGACGCGGCCGCGCAGGCGGTCGAGCGGGCCTGACGGGCCCGGCTGCGGAAGCGGGCCCGGCCATCGTCGCCGGGCTCGGGACTGCATGCGCACATGCCAGCCGGGGCGGTTGTGCAGACAGCACGATCCGCCGACTGGCCGACGCTCGGACCGGTCGTCTGCTGAACGTCACGGCGCGCAGCTTCGTCTCTCGCCGACGATCCTTGAGCTCGGCACATCCTGTGGTTGCTGAGGCATCTGGCTCGCTGCGGCGAGTGATTAGATCGGGTTCGACCTGCGCCGAGACAGCGCAGGTGGATAGTCCCGCTCCTTCCGCTCCGCGTGTCTTGAGCAGTAGGGCACTTTCACCCTCTGATCGTATCGGGCCAGATCAAGGTGAACGTGCCGGATCACTATGAAGACCGTCGTCCGTGCTGGCTGGCGGTCATCCGTATTTCGCGTGGAAGGGTTGGTCCGGTTGATCGCGGGTCTGGTGGACCGGCTCGACTTCTCTGCGGGCGCCTGCACGCCCTCCACCCGAAACTCGCCGCCGGCGCGATCGTTGTGGCGGAAAACACGCTGAATCCTGGCGCGCAGTATCGTGGGACGATCCGTGCCTCGCCGGCGTCGAAATCGTGGTGCTGCCGGCCAGCTCTCGCGCATCGAGACACGCCGCGACCGCGCGGGGTTGAGGGAACCGGGCACGTCCGGCACGGTTCTTACGTCATGAGCACCGGACGCCTTGTCGCGGCTGCGCTGGCGGCCGTGCTGATCGCACCACCCGGCTGGGCCTTCGATCCTGCTGCCTGGATGGCGGAGAACGCACCGCTGTCCGACATCCGCGCCTGCTTCCCCCAGACCGACGCGCCTCAGGCCGCAGCGGTCACGGAAGCGGCCGTGCCTCGCCGCGCCGTCGTCATCGCCGATGGACCTGTCGAGACGGTGCGCGGCGTGGCGGAGGCATTGCTCACCGGACTGCCAGCCTCGCTCGATGGCGCGCTGGTCGGCGGGGGCGGCTGCGGCGCGGCCAGGCTGCTGCGCCCGCCCGGCTCCTCCACCGAACGGACCAGCATCGCGGAAGGCGTCGCCGGGCTGACGGCCGGGGGAGGGGCGCTCGCGGCGTCGCTCCGCGAGGCCGGTGCGGCGCTGGAACCGGCGGACGTGGCTGGTAGCCAGCTCGTCTACGTGATCGCGACCACCGCCGATGCCTGCGGCGGCGATGCGGTGGTGGCTGCCCGTGAACTGCGCGAAGGCCCGGCGCAGGCCACCGTGAGCGTCGTCGGCTTCGAGGCATCGGCGGCCGATGCCGCCGCCCTCCGGGAAGTTGCACAGGCTGGCGGTGGCCGGTTCTTCGAGGCCCCTACTGGCCCCGAGCTCTCCGACTGGGTCGAACGCACGCTGGAGGAGCTGCGCGAGCGGACCCGCGAGGCGCGTGCCCTGTCCGGCACACCACAGGCGGAGACCCTGCCGGCGGACGCCGCCGCCGCGACGCAGCGCACCGTGACCGCCGCCCGCGCCTGCGTCGCGCGCGCAACCACGACACACCGTGTCCGCCTCGGCCGTGAATTGCTGCGCCAGCGCGTCGAGCCCGATCAGGCGGGCGCGGTGCGCGCCCTGTCCGGCCGGCGGGTGGAAGCGGCGATGCTGCTGGTGGACCGCTACGCGCAGGCGCTGCAGGCCAACAACAAGCCGGCCGCCGACGCCGTCCTGCGCGAGATCGAGAACGATTTCAGCCCGGTGACGCCGGACAGGCAGTAGCGGCGGGGCGCTGCCCCGGACCCGGGCAAAGGGCTCCGCCCTTGCATCCCGGCAGGGGGCGCGGCCCCCTGCACCCGCGATTCCTTCAGGAAGGCTTTGAGCAGGTCGGCCGCCGCCTGACCCCACCCCCTCGATAATCATCGAGGGGGTG
>JBBCJT010000056.1:0-45624 GCA_037190665.1 Rhodovastum atsumiense
CCGACGCGCATGTTCGTCCCGCTCGACCGCATGGACGAGGCGAAGGCCGCGGCGAAGACGGCGGCGGAGAAGTTCAAGGTCGGCGACCCGACCTCGGAAGCCACGCAGCTCGGCCCGGTGGTCAGCCAGGTGCAGTTCGACAAGATCCAGGCCCTGATCCAGTCCGGCATCGACGAGGGTGCGGAGCTGGTGACCGGCGGCACCGGCCGGCCGGAAGGGTTGAACCGCGGCTACTACGTCCGGCCGACCGTGTTCGCGAACGTGCGGCCGGAGATGCGCATCTCGAAGGAGGAGATCTTCGGGCCGGTGCTGTCGATCCTCGGCTACCGCGACGAGGCCGAGGTGGTGCAGCTCGCCAACGACACGGTCTACGGCCTCGCCGCCTACGTGCAGTCGGGCGATCTCGGGCACGCCCGCATGGTCGGCGCGCTGCTCCGCGCGGGCACCGTGCACATCAACTCCCCGGCGGGCGACCCCCGCTCGCCCTTCGGCGGCTACAAGCAGTCGGGCAACGGGCGTGAGCGCGGCGTGTTCGGCATCGAGGAATTCCTCGAGACGAAGGCCGTGCTGGGCTACGAGGCGGCGTAAGGCGCGCGGGGCGCTGCCCGCAACCCCGGGAGGGCTCCGCCCTCCACCCGGCAGGGGGCACGGCCCCCTGCACCCGCGATTCCTTAAGAAGGCTTTGAACGAACCGCTCGGCAGACCCACCCCCCACAACGATTGTTGTGGGGGGTGGGTCTGCCGAGCGGTTTGGCCGAAGGCCCTCTGAGGGAAACCCGGGTCAAGGGGCCGGTGGCCCCTTGCGGGGTGCAGGGGCAGAGCCCCTGCCTGAGCGTGCCGCGCCTACCCCAACGCTCCGATCCGGTGCGTGATCGCGGCACCCGTCTCGCGCACGAGATCGAACATCCTCCGCATCGGCGCGAAGATCTGTTCGTGTTCCCGGCCGTAGGACATCCCCGCCCGCGGCGCCGCCGGCTCGTGGAAGTCGAGGCCCGCGGAAGGATCGGGCGCAGCCGGGAAGATGCGGCCGAGCAGGTCGAGCGCGGCGGCGATGTCCAACCGCACGATGCGCGCCAGCAGGTCCGCCCGCGTCGCACCGTGGCGCGGCGAGAAATCCGGAATGCGCGCGGCGAGGATCCAGATGCGATGGATCGCCGCCAGCCGCAGCGCGTGCAGCAACGCCAGTTCCGCATCCATGCGCGGCAGGTCCGGCCAGCAGGCGAGCAGCTTGAGCTGATCGCTCCGCAGCCGCCGGAACATCGCCTGGACCGAGGCGGACACGAGTAGCGTCTCCAGCGTTGACGCGATGGTCACCAGCGCGTCGCGCCGGCCCGGCCGCTGCGTCGCCGCCGCGCGGTCGAGCCAGGTGCCGGGATCGAGCGTGCCCGTCACCGCACGCAGCACGTCGAGATCGGACCCCGCCGCCGCGCCCTCCGCGAAGGCGAGCGCGCGGGCGAAGCGCGGCGACCGCCGGCGCAGGTCGGCGAACAGCTCCGGCGCGCGCGCCGCCGCCGTGCCCAGCCCGTGCAGCGTGTTCGCGAGGTAGCCGAGCTGTTGCAGGATGGCGTTGTTCGGGATCGCCCGCAGCTCGCGCGGGTGCGAGATCATCGCCGGCCCGCCCAGCCCCTCCGCCTGCCGCGCGGACGGGCGCGAGCCGGTCCTGTCGAGCAGCGCGGGACCGAACGTGCCCAGCAGCGCCGCATAGCCGCGATCCGCCACCAGCGCGGCCATGTTGTTGCGCGCGGTGGCGAAGAAATCGGCGGCGAAGTCGCTCTCGGCATAGATCGGATCGCCCGCTTCCTCGGTCGGCGAGAAAGCGTGCTCGGCGATGCGCGCGATGGAGGCGAGCGCGAGCGCGCCGGTGCCGAACAGCAGGTAGCCGTCGCCGCCCTGAAAGCTGCTCTCCTCCCGCACCCGGATGCCGGACTTCGCAAGCAGCAGCCGCGACGCGGCCGGCGCGAGATAGTCGAGCCGGTCGGCGAGGCTGCCGGGATGCGCGCCGCGGCCGATGCTCTCGCCATGCGTGTTGAACAGCACCAGCTCGACATCGGAGAGGCCGTGGCGGGCCATCAGCTCCGCCACGCGCAGCCGCAACCGCTCGATCAGGTAGCTTGCGGGAAGCTGGCCCACGTAGCGGCCGGAATCCGAGTAGCCGAACTGCAGGCACAGCCGCTTCTGCGCGTGCAGATAGGCGCGGAAGGCGGCACTGCGCAGCGCCTCATCCAGCACGCGCGGGCCGTTCTCCAGCGCCGCCTCGGTCTCGAACAGCGGCGAGATCTCGACGTGATCGCCGACACCGAACAGCCGCGCCAGCCACAGCGCGGCGAGCAGCGTCGCACCCGTCTCCGTCTCGGCGACGAGGAAGCGCACGGGCTGGCTGCCATCCACGTGCTTCACGATCTGCGCGATGGTCATCATCAGCCGCGCGGCGGAGGCCTGTTCGGCGAGCAGCGCACCGAAATCCACCGGGATCGGGTCCACCGCCTCCAGCGCGCCGTTCAGCGAGGCGAGCAGCGTGCGCCGCGCCGCCGGGTCCTCCGGGTCCTCGCTCAGCCCCAGCCGCTGGCGCAGCGCGTTGTGGAGCTGCGTGGCGTTCAGCCGCACATGCGTGTGCGCGAGCGCGAGGCCATGGCCGACAAGCCCCGCGCGCGTGACGCCGAGCGCGAGCCGCGCGCGGTCGTCCGCCGCGCCGGCAATCGCCTCCTCGAACAGCGGCAGCAGCGGCGCGGGCGAGGTCAGCGCGCGGTCGCGGCCTTCCACCAGCGCCTTCGCCAGCGCCTGCACCGCGACGGGATCGGGATCACGCGGACAGGCGGCGAGCTGGGCGGCGACCTCGGCCTCCGCCGCGGCGATGCGCCGCGCGAGCGCGCTCTCCGGCACGACGGCGGTGACCTGCGCGCCGATGCGGACAAGCTGCAGCCGCTTCATCGCGAGCCGGTAGCGCAGCGTATCGTACCAGCCGATATCGGTGCGTCCGTCCGTGTCGTAGCCCACCCAGCTCGACAGGATCACCGGCGCGGGCATGAGCGTGTGCCAGCGGTCGGGCCATGCCTCCCGCGCGGCAGCGAGCAGGGCGGCGGCGAAGCGGTCGAGCGCATCGCGGCCATGGGCGATGGCGGCGTTCGCCTGGTCGAATTCCTCGTCGAGCGTCGGCGCGGTCGGCCGGTGCGACAGGCCGCGAACGTCCACCACCTCCCCCGTCGCGGCATGGGCGAGCGCCGCCCCGGTCGCGGCCGGCAGCGAGAAGGTCGGGTGCGCGGTGAACACCGCGGCGAAATGCGGGCGCGAGATCGCGTCGCGATAGGCGGCGAAGGGCACGGGGCTGTCGTTTGGATCGGGGCGCAGCAGCCGCGCGGCGATGGCGGCCAGCGCGGCATCGTTGTGCGGCCCCACGCCGCCGACATAGGCGGCGATGCGCCCCGCCCGCTGCCCGAACGCCTTTTCCTGCAGATGCGCGATCAGCCGGGCGAAATCCGCCTCGACCAGCGTGCCGTCATCCAGCCGCCGCTGGATGCTCAGCGCCACCGACAGGATCGGGTTGCCGAACGGGTCCTCCGTCGCGCGGGCGCGCGCGGCGTCGATCTGCGCCATCAGGGCGTGGGCCAGCGATGCGATAGGCGGCGATTCGAGTGGCCCGTGCATTTCCCATTACGACACCCGGGCATTTTGCGGCGCAACAAGTATGTTGCGGTGCGGCGTTGACGGCCCGGCCGCCTGCCCGGAGCATCGGGGCATGGAACCAATCCTGATCTGGGGCGCGGGCGCGATCGGCGGCACGGTCGGCGCCTACCTCGTCCGCGCCGGGCGCGACGTGACCTTCGTCGATATCGAGGCGGAGCACGTGGCCGCCATCGCCGACCCCGCACGGGGCCTGTCCATCAGCGGCCCGGTGGACAGCTTCACCGTCACCGCCCCCGCCTTCACGCCCGACAAGGTCCAGGGCGTCTGGCGGCAGGTCTATCTGTGCGTGAAGGCGCATCACACGCGCGCGGCGGCCGAGGCGCTGAAGCCGCATCTCGCACCGGACGGCTATGTCGTCTCGCTGCAGAACGGGCTCTGCGAGGAGATCATCGCCGACGTCGTCGGCCGCGAGCGCGTGATCGGCGCCTTCGTCAATTTCGGCGCCGACTGGCACGGGCCAGGCGACATCATGTTCGGCAACCGCGCCGCGGTGGTGCTGGGGGAGATGGACGGGCGCATCACGCCGCGGCTGAAGGACCTGCACGAGACGCTGCGCGCGTTCGAGCCGGACGCCATC
Organism: Rhodovastum atsumiense; assembly: GCA_037190665.1. Taxonomy (GTDB): domain Bacteria; phylum Pseudomonadota; class Alphaproteobacteria; order Acetobacterales; family Acetobacteraceae; genus JBBCJT01. The sequence goes on from JBBCJT010000056.1 coordinate 4,259, forward strand.
GTCACCGACGACATCTGCTCCTACCTCTGGGGCAAGCTCGGCTACGGCTCGATGCTGTTCGCGCAGGCGGTGGGCCAGAAGGGCATCGCGGACTGCCTCGCGCGACCTGAGTTGCTCGGCCTGTGGCGGCGGCTCGGCGCGGAGGTGATGGCGGTCGCGCGCGCCGAAGGCGTCACGCCGCGCGGCTTCAACGGCTTCGACCCGGCCGCCTTCACCGAGGGCGCGAGCGAGGCGGCGGCCAAGGCATCCGTCGATGCCATGGTCGCCTTCAATACCGGCAGCGCGAAGACCCATTCGGGCGTGTGGCGCGACCTCGCCGTGCGCAAGCGCCGCACGGAGGTGGATGCGCAGATCGCGCCCATCGCGGAGATCGGCGCGCGGCATGGGCTGCCCTGCCCCACCGTCCGCGCTCTGGTGGCGATGATCCATGAAGTGGAGGACGGCAAGCGAGCGATGACCGACAACAACCTGACGGAGCTGGCGCGCGCATGAACATTCGTTTCGACGGCAAGAACGTCGCCGTCACCGGCGCCGGCCATGGCTTCGGCCGCGCCATCGCACGCGGCTTCGCCGCACTCGGCGCGCAGGTCCACGCGACCGACCTGTCGGCGCCCGAGCTTGCGGAGACCGCCGCGGGCACATCCATTGCCACCGCGGCGGTGAACCTCGACGACCGCGCCGCCAGCGCGGCGTGGATCGCCGGCATCGAGGCGGCGCACGGCTCCGTCGCGGTGCTGGTGAACAATGCCGGCGGCGTGCGCGGGCAGGTCGGCCGGCCGCTGGAGGAGATCACCGACGAGGAGTGGCACGCGATCTTCCGCGTCAACGTCGATGCGGCCTTCGTGCTGTCCCGCGCCGCCGTGCCGGGCATGAAGCGCGCGGGCGGCGGGCGGATCGTCAACATCAGCTCCGGGGCCGGGCTGCAGCCGAGTCTCACCGGCATCCAGGCCTATGCCAGCGCGAAGCACGCGCTGGTGGGACTGACGCGGCAGCTCGCCCATGAGCTCGGCCGGTTCAACATCGCGGTGAACAGCGTCGCGCCCGGCTTCGTGCTGTCCAATCCGGCGACCGAACGGCAGTTCGAGGCATACGGAGAGGACGGCAAGCGCCAGCTCGTCCAGCGCATCGCCATGCGCCGCCTCGGCAAGCCGGAGGACATCGCGAACGCAGTGATGTTCTTCGCGTCGGACTATGCGGGATGGATCAGCGGACAGGTGCTGCAGGTGGACGGGGGGAAGTAGCGGGGCGCTGCCCCGAACCCCGGAAGGGGCTTTGCCCCTTCACCCCACCAGGGGGCACGGCCCCCTAGACCCGCGGTCCCTTAAGAAGACTTTGATCAGGTCGGTCGGCAAACCCCACCCCCGCAATGATTATTGCGGGGGTGGGGTCTGCCGACCGATTTGGCCGAAGGCCCTCTTGATGGAATCCCGGGTCAAGGGGCCGGTGGCCCCTTGCGGGGTGCAGGGGCAGCGCCCCTGCGTCGCCCGGTTCAGCCCGGCGTGACCACCTCCGCCGCCGGCGAGCCCTCCGCGATCACCTCGCCCGCCGCGAGGCACAGATCCTCGCGGAACCGCCCCGCGACCACCTGCACGCCCACCGGCGCGCGGCCGATCAGCCCCGTGGTCACCGCGAGGCCGGGCAGGCCGAGCGCGGGGATGGCGATCTGGGTGAGCTGCGCCTCGGCCAGCTTCGCGAACGCCTCGGTGCCCTTCTGGTCCGCCCCGTCCGCGAACGGCAGCATGCCCGAGACCGGGATCAGCGCCACCGGATAGCGTTCGAAGAACAGCAGCCAGTCCCGCAGCAGCGTGTTCTTGCGCGCGAGCGCGGCGGCGAAGCTGTCGAGCGTGATCGCGTCCGTCTTCCACAACTCGCGCATGGCGGCGAGCACGGCATCCGCGCCCGGATCGCGTTCCTTCGCGGCCGAGGGGAAATACGCGGCATAGGGATCGGCGATCCACAGCATCTCGTCGATCTCCGCCGCCGGGCGCAGCGCGGGGGTGGCGACCTCTTCAACCTCCCAGCCCGCCGCCGTCAACTTCGCGGCCGCCGCGCGCAATGCGGCCTCGACCTCCGGCACCACCTCCATCCCGTCCGGCCGCACGCACAGCGCGGCGCGCTTGGGTGCGGGCGGGCCTTCCAGCGGCACGGGCACCCACCACGGGTCGCGCACGTCCCGCGCGCTCATCGCCGCGAGTGCGAGGCGGATGTCGCCGATGGTCCGCGCGAGCGGGCCGGACACCGCCATCATCTGTGGCCCGACGCTGCGTTCCGCGCCGGAGGCGTTCCAGGCCGGGATGCGCCCCGTCGTCGGCCGCAGCCCGTGCACGCCGCAGGCATAGGCCGGGTAGCGGATCGACCCGGCGATGTCGGTGCCGTGGCCGATGGCCCCGATCCCTGCGGCCGTCGCCGCACCCGCGCCGCCCGAGGATCCGCCCGGCGTCAGCGACGGGTCGCGCGGATTCTTCGTCGGCCCGTGCAGCGAATTGTCGGTGAACCAGCGCAGCGAGAAGGCGGGCGTGTTGGTGCGGCCCAGCAGCACCGCCCCGGCGCGGCGGAAGTTCGCCACCACCGGGCTGTCCTGCTTCGCGATCAGGTCCTTCTGCAACCGGATCCCGTTGGTGGTCGCGTAGCCTTCCTGATCGACATTCACCTTGATGGTGACCGGCACGCCGGCGAGCAGGCCGGGGTCCTCGCCGCGCGCGATGGCAGCATCCACCGCGTTGGCCTGCGCCAGCACTTCCTCCGGCCGGTGCTCGACCACGGCGTTGATCGCGGGGTTCACCGCATCGAGCCGGGCCAGCGCGGCGCGCGCCACCTCGACCGCCGATACGTCCTTCGCCTTCACCCGTCGCGCGGTCTCTTCCGCGGTCAGGGCATGGAGGTCTGTCACCCGGGCAGCTCCAGCACGTTCTTCGCGATGATGTTGCGCTGAATTTCGTTCGATCCGCCATAGATGGTCGTCGGCCGCGCCTGCAGGAACAGCCCGGCCGGATGCAGCTCGCGGTTGCCTTCCATCGGATCGAGCAGGCCCGCGTTCTCGCCCGCGATCGCCAGCATCTCGTCGGTGATGCGCTGGTACAGCTCGGACTGGAACAGCTTCAGCATCGACACGTCCGGCCCCAGCGTGCCGCCGCCGCGCAGCACGTCGACGAAGCGGGCATAGAGCGCGCCGAGATCGGCGAGGTCCATGCGCAGCCGCGCGTAGCGGTCCATGAAGTCCGGATCGTCCGCGACACCCATCCGCTCGGCGAGCTGCCGCAGCCGCGCCAGCGCGAAGGAGGACTGCTTGGGCGAGCCGAGGAAGATCCGCTCGAACCCCAGCAGCGCCTTGGCGTAGGTCCAGCCCTTGTTGGGCTCGCCGACGAGATACTTCCGCGGCACGCGCACGTTGTCGAAGAAGACCTCGGCGAACTCGTCGTGCATGTCGATGTTGATGATCGGCCGCACGGTGATGCCGGGCAGGTCCATCGGCACCAGCAGGAAGGAGATGCCTTCCTGCTTCTTGCCGGTCCTGTCGGTGCGGACGAGCAGGAAGATCCAGTTCGCGTCCGTCCCCAGCGTGGTCCAGGTCTTCTGCCCGTTGACCACGTATTCCTCGCCGTCCAGCACCGCCTCGCAGCGCAATGAGGCAAGGTCCGATCCCGCGTTGGGCTCGCTGTAGCCCTGGCACCAGATGTGCTCGCCCGACAGGATCTTCGGCAGGAAGTGCTCCTTCTGCTCCTGGCTGCCGAAGCGCGTCAGCAGCGGGCCGAGCATGGTGATGCCCATGTCGTTCAGCCGCGCGCAGCCGTGTCGCTCGAACTCCTCGATCATGGCGATCTGCTTGGCGGGCGCGAGGCCGAGGCCGCCGTATTCCCGCGGCCAGCCGGGCGCGAGCCAGCCCGCTTCGGTCAGCTTCATGTACCAGACGCGGTTCTCGCTCAGGTGCAGCCGCTTCGGCGGGTTGCGCAGCTCCGGCGGGTAGTTCTCCGCGAGGAAGCGGCGGACGACGGCGCGGAATTCGGCCTCGTCCATCGCGTCGAGCTGCTCGGGGGGCGGCGGCTTCTCCATCGCGTCAGACTCCGGTGAAAACGGGCTTGCGCTTGCCGAGGAAGGCGGCCTTGCCCTCGGCATGGTCGGCGGTGGCGAACAGGGCGGACTGGTAGTCGCGTTCCAGCGCGAGCGCATCGGCGAGGCCCCGCGCGAGGAATGCCTTGGTCAGCGCCACCGGCAGCGGTGCGGTGTCGGCGAACAGCGCCGCACGCTCCAGCGCCTTGTCGAGCGCGGCACCCGGCGCGACCACGTGATCCACCAGCCCGATGCGCTCCGCCTGCCCGGCGGCGATCTGCTCGCCGTACAGCAGGATCTGTTTCGCGCGCCCCTCGCCCACGCGGCGCGGCAGCGTGTGCGGCAGGCCGAGATCGGCGATCAGCCCCACCTTGCCGAAGCCCGCGGCGAAGCGCGCATCGGAGGCCGCGACGATGGTGTCGCAGCACAGCGCGAGCGACAGGCCCGCGCCGACACACCAGCCTTCCACCGCCGCGACGATGGGCTTGGCGTGGTTGACCATGGCGCTGACCAGACGGTGCGTCAGCCGGAACCTGTCGCGCCCGGCGGCGAGGTCGGTCGCGTTCATGCCGCTGATGTCGCCACCGGCGCTGAACACGCCGCCCGCGCCGGTCACGACGACGGCGCGCACGTCGCGGTCGCTCTCCAGCGCGTCGAGCGCATCGACCATCGCCGCGCGCATCGGCATCGCCAGCGCGTTGCGCCGCTCCGGATAGTCGAGCGTGAGGATGACGGTGCTGCCCTGCCTGTCCTGTCGCAGCATCGGCTACGCCTCCTCGTCCGAGGCCGCGTCCATGAAGCGGCGGCGATGCAATGCGGCGGAGCCGTACAGGTTCGACAGCACCATCGCCTTGCGCAGGAACAGGCCGATATCCGCCTCGTCCGTGTAGCCGATGCCGCCGTGCAACTGGATCGCCTGCCGCGTCACCAGCATCGCGGCCTCCGACGCCCGCGCCTTGGCGCGGGATGCCACGGCGCGGCGTGCGGCAGCGGTCGCGCCGCCGTCGATCGTCGCGGCGGCCGCCTCCACACTCGCGCGCGTCAGCTCCACCTGGATCTTCAGGTCCGCCGCGCGGTGCTGCAGTCCCTGGAAGCTGCCGATGGGCCGGCCGAACTGCTGGCGCGTGCGCAGGTAGTCGAGCGTGAGCGCGAACGCGCGCTCCATCACGCCGAGCAGGGAGGCGGCGGTGGCAAGTGCCGCGGCATCGAGCGCGGCGTCGATATCCGCAGTGCCCACCGTGCGCGCGGGCGCATCGTCCAGCCGCAGCGTGCCGTACTCGCCGCCATCCTGCGTGGCTTCCAGATCGAGCGTCACGCCCTTCGCGTCGCGCTCCACCAGCAGCGCCTGATCGCCCGCGACGACGACGAACGCATCGGCCCCGCCCGCGGACGGGATGAACATCTTCGTCCCGCTCACGCGCCCGTTCTTCGCGCGCATGGCACCGGCATCGAGCGTGTTCGCCTTCTCCTGCCAGGCGGGCAGGATCAGCCGGCTGCCGTCGAGCAGGCCGGCCAGCGCGTCGTCCGCGCCCAGCAGCTCGGCCGCCATCGCGGCACCGATCAGCGGCTCGGGCACCAGCGCGGCACCCAGCTCCTCGGCCAGCGCGCAGAACTCGCTCATGCCCAGCCCGGCGCCGCCGCGATCCTCGGGCACGCGCAGCCCGGGCCAGCCCATGGCGCACATCTCCGCCCATGTGGCGCGGTCGAAGCCGGGGCTGCGGAAGCGCAGCTCGCGGATGCGCTTGAGATCGGGCACGGCCACGGCGGCCGCGCTCTCGCGGATCATGCGCAGGCTTTCCGCGCGGTCCTCGGCGGCGCTCATTCTTCCTCCCGTCTGCGCGCAGGGCCGGTGCGGCGGCTGCGCGCGAAATAGAGACTCAAATACCGGACCGGCCGTCAGCCCGCCCGATACGGGCAGATGGTTCGCGCCGGTCGCGCCGGCGTCAACCGGGCAGGTGCAGCTTCGCCCCGGTGCGGTCCTGCAATGCGTCCAGCGTCAGGCCGGGAATCATCTCGTGCACCACGAAGCCGCGCGGCGTGACATCCAGCACCGCGAGGTTGGTGTAGACCCGCGTGACCGCGCCGATGGCGGTGAGCGGATAGGAGCAGCGGGAGACGATCTTCGGCCGCCCGTCCTTCGTGGTGTCCTCCATCACCACCCACAGCCGCTTCGCGCCGGCCGCGAGGTCCATCGCGCCGCCGACCGCGGGCGCCATGTCGTTGTCGGACGTCGCCCAGTTGGCGATGTCGCCGTTCTCCGCCACCTCGAACGCGCCGAGCACGCACAGGTCGATATGGCCGCCGCGGATCATCGCGAAGCTGTCGGCGTGATGCACGAACACACCGCCCGTGCGCAGCGTGACGTAGGCTTTCGATGCGTTGATCAGCCACGGCTGGATCGCATCCTTCGCCGGCGCGGGGCCGACGCCGATCACGCCGTTCTCCGACTGGAAGATCACCTCGCGCTCCGCCGGCACATGGTCGGCGACCATGGTCGGGATGCCGATGCCGAGATTGACGGTCCAGCCCTCGGGGATATCGGCGGCGACGCGCGCGGCCATCTGCACGCGCGACAGGGGCCTGGCTTCGACGATCGCGTCCATCACGCTTCCTCCCTCACGCGGCCTTGGGTTCCTCGGCGGGGTCGCCGTAGGGGATGTGCACCACGCGGTTCACGAACACGCCCGGCGTCACCACCACCTCGGGGTCGAGCGCGCCGAGTTCCACGCGGTGCTGAGTCTGCACCACGGTCAGCTTCGCCGCCATCGCCATCACCGGATTGAAGTTGCGCCCCGACTGGCGGAACGTGAGGTTGCCCCAGCGATCGGCCTGCCACGCCTCCACCAGCGCGACATCGGCGTGCAGCGCGCGCTCCAGCACGTACAGCCGCCCGTCGATCTCGCGCGTCTCCTTGCCCTCGGCGAGCTTCGTGCCCGCCGCGGTCGGCGTGTAGAAGGCGGGGATGCCGGCGCCGGCCGCGCGCATCCGCTCCGCCATCGTGCCCTGCGGCACGATCTCCAGCTCGATGCGGCCGTCGCGGTACAGTTCCTCGAACACGACCGAGCCGGAGCTGCGCGGATAGGAGCAGACGATCCGCCGCACGCGGCCCAGCGCCAGCAGCCGCGCGAGCCCCTGGCGGCCGGTGCCGGCGTTGTTGGAGACGACGGTGAGGTCCTTCGCACCCTGGTCGATCAGCGCGTCGATCAGCGCGTTCGGCGTGCCGACATGGCCGAAGCCGCCGACCAGCACCGTCGCGCCGTCCGCGATGTCCGCGACCGCCGCGGCCGCGTCCGGGACGAACTTGTCGATCATGCGCGCCTGCCTCCCTTGCCTTCGGTATTGTGCGATATTCGCACATTGGGCACTATGCGCACGCATATGGCACGGCCCGTCACCCCGCCGCAAGACGCGTCCGGCCGCGACACCATGGGCGGGCTCGCCAAGGGTCTCGCCGTGCTGGAGGCGTTCGCGCGCGGCCATCCGCGGGCCACGATCGCGGAGATGGCGCGCGCCACCGGCCAGTCCCGCGCGGCTGCGCGGCGCTGCCTCGTCACGCTCACCGCGCTCGGCTACGCGCGGTTCGACGGCAAGTTCTACACCCCCACCCCGCGCGTGCTGGGCCTCGGCGGCGCCTGGCTCGCCGCCACGCCGCTGCCGGAATTGCTGCAGCCCGCGCTGGAGCAGGTGCGCGCGGAGACCGGCGAATCCTGCTCGGCCGCGATCCTCGACGGGACCGAGGTGATCTACATCGCGCGCGCCGCCGCACGGCGGGTGATGGCGGTGACGCTCGGCGTCGGAAGCCGGCTGCCGGCCTGGTGCAGCGCGCTGGGCCGCGTGCTGCTCGCGCGGCTCGACGATGCGGAGCTGGACGCGCGGCTCGCCACGATCCGGCCGGAGAAGCTGACGCCGCGCACGCTGACCGACCCCGCCGCCATCCGCGCGGCGATCCTGCAGGCGCGGCGCGCGGGCTACGCAGTGGTGAACGGCGAGATCGACGTCGGGCTGCGCAGCCTCGCGGTGGCGGTGGAGGACCGGGCCGGCGCAGCCGTGGCCGCCATCAACATCGGCGCCGCCGTCGGCCGCGCCCCGCCCGAGGCGATCCGCGACACGCTGCTGCCGGCGCTGCGCCGGGCGGCGGCGACGGTAGGGGGTGCGCTGCCGCAATATTGACAGTATGCTGTCTAATTGACATCATGCTGCCTATGAGCGACGTCACCGCCCTCGCCCTCTCCGTCTTCCGCCTCAACGGCGCGCTGATCGCCGCCGGCGACCGGATGACCGCCCCGCTCGGCCTGACCAGCGCGCGATGGCAGGTCATGGGCGCGATCTCGCTGGCGGGCAGCCCGCAGACGGTGGCGCGCATCGCGCGGGCCATGGGCCTCACGCGGCAATCCGTGCAGCGCGTGGTGGACGAACTGGCGAAGGACGGCGTCGTCGCCTTCGCCGACAATCCGGACGACCGCCGCGCGCGGCTCGTCTCCCTCACGCCGCACGGCGCGGCGCTCTACGCGCGGATCATGGCGGAGTGGAACGCGCTCGCCGCCCGGCTGGCCGCCGGCCGCGATGCCGCCGAATGGCAGGCGGCAGTCGCCGCGCTCGATGCCGTGCGCGCCGGGCTGGAGGAGAGGCGGTGATGCGCCGGTTGCACCCGATGGCCGGGATGGTGGCGTTCGGGCTCATCGCGCTGTTCTGGCTGTCCACCGTGACCTCGGAACTGTCCGGCAGCATCGGCGCCATCGTCGCGGTCAAGCAGGGCGTCGTCCTGCTGCTGCCGGTGCTGATCGCGGCCATGGTCGCGACCGGCGTCAGCGGCAACCGCATCGCCTCCGGCCGCATGGCCATCAAGCGGCGGCGCATGATGGTCATCGCCGCCAACGGCGTGCTGGTGCTCGTTCCCTGCGCGCTGGTGCTGCGCTGCCTCGCCGTCGCCGGCCGGTTCGATGCGGTCTTCGTGGGGGTCCAGGGGCTGGAACTGGTGGCGGGTGCGGTGAACCTGACGCTGATGGCGCTGAACGTCCGCGACGGGCTGCGGCTGCGCCGGCGCGGGGGACCCTCGCTGGCCGCGGGCTGACACCGCGGCTAAAAAGCCCGCCATGGACAAGGACCGGCTGAGCGACCTGCGCGCCCGCTACGGCGGATCCACCGGCGAGGCGGAGGCGAAGGACCCCCTGTTCCGCCGCATCTTCGCCGGCCAGTTCAGCGCCGGCGACCGCCGCATCTGGCCGTTCGCGGGCGTGCCGACATTGCTGTCCGCACCGCTCTGCGCGGACTGGCAGGCGGCCGATCCCAAACCCGAGATCGCGCTGGTCGGCGTGCCGATGGATCTGGGCGTGACCAACCGCGCCGGCTCCCGCCTCGGCCCGCGCGCGATCCGCAACATCGAGCGGATGGGCCCCTACGAGCCCGGCCTGCACATGGCCCCGATGCTGGACGCGCGCGTGGCCGATATCGGCGACGTGCCGATGGCTTCCCGCTTCTCGCTCGACTCCTGCCACGCGGACATCGAACGCTATTTCGGCGAGCTGCACGCGGCGGGCATCCGCACCGTGGCGGCCGGGGGCGACCATTCGATCAGCCTGCCGATCCTCAAGGCGCTGGGCCGCGAGCGGCCGCTGGGCATGGTGCATATCGACGCGCACGCCGACACCGGCGGCCGGTACGAGGGCACGCGCTTCCACCACGGCGGCCCGTTCCGCGAGGCGGTGCTGGAAGGCGTGCTCGATCCCGCGCGGACCATCCAGATCGGCATCCGCGGCGGCGCCGGCTATCTGTGGGAGTTCTCCACCGAAAGCGGCATGACGCTGGTGCAGATGCACGAGGTCTCCGCCATGGGGATCGAGGCGGTGATCACGAAGGCGCGGGAGATCGCGAAGGGCCCGGTCTACGTCACCTTCGACGTCGATGCCGTCGATCCCGGCTTCGCGCCGGGCACCGGCACGCCGGAGGTCGGCGGCCTCGCCCCGCGCGAGGTGCAGCAGATCCTGCGCGGGCTCGACGGGCTGGACGTGGTCGGCGGGGATGTCGTGGAGGTTGCGCCGCAGTACGATTCCACAACCGCGACGGCGCAGATCGGCGCGCAGATGATGCTGCACATCCTCTGCCTGCTGCTGCGCGCGCCCTCTTTCCGCAGGCGATAGGCAAACAGCGCTTCCGTTTCTCCATCGGGACACGGTAGAGGGGCCGCATGATCCTGCGAGCGGCGCTGGCCGTCGGGCTGGCATGGGGGACCGCTGCGCTGGCGCAGACCTGCCCGCGCGTCCCCGTTTCCCACCTGTCCGGCCTGACCGCGACGCGCGCCGCCGTGGCGGCCGGGCAACCCGTCACCATCGTCGCCCTCGGGTCGTCCTCCACCCAGGGCGCGGCGGCGTCCTCCCCCGACCGGGCCTATCCGGCGCAGATGGCGGCGGCGATCGCGCGCGTGCGGCCGGGCCTGCCGGTGCGGGTGATCAACGCCGGGATCGGCGGGCAGGAAGCGCCGGACATGCTCGCGCGCCTCGACAGCGACGTGGTGGCCCATGCGCCGACACTGGTGATCTGGCAGGCCGGGGCGAACGGCGCGATGCGCGGCCACGACCCCGCCGCCTTCCGCAAGGCGATGGAAGACGGCATCGCCCGGCTGCATGCCGCCGGCGCGGACGTGGTGCTGATGGACAACCAGCGCGCCCCGCGCGTGGACAACGCCCCGGGCCACGAGGCTTTCGACGCGGCGCTGGCGGGTATCGCCCGTTCGGGCCTGGCCACCCTGTTCAGCCGCGGCAAGCTGATGGAGGCATGGGTCCATGCCGGCCGCCCGCTGGACGAGTTCATCGGGCCGGACGGGCTGCACCATACCGATCTCGGCTATGCCTGCCTGGGTACCGCGATGGCGGACGCGCTGCTTCCGGCGCTGACCCCGCCGGTGCAGATGGCGATCCGTCCGCGATAGGCGCCCTCCCCCTCTCCCGCCTGCGGGAGAGGTGAGGGTGAGTCCGCCAGCACGACGATGAGGTCCTGCCTTCGCGTGCTTCCCCTCACCCTCCCGCAGCGCGGGAGAGGGGAAGCCGTTCAACTCAGCGTCGCGCCCTGCGTGTTCACGTAGACCGCGTAGAGCGACTGCGATCCGGCCATGAACAGCCGGTTCCGCTTCAGCCCGCCGAAGGTCAGGTTCGCCGCGCGCTCGGGCAGTTCGATGAAGCCGATCGGCTTGCCCGTGGGGTCGAACACCTTCACCCCGTCCATCCCCTCGCCCATGCCCCAGCCGCACCAGAGGTTGCCGTCGGTATCCACGCGGAACCCGTCCGGCGTCTCGCCGTCCTCGCACTGGATGAACACGCGCTGCTTCGCGAGCCGCGTGCCGTTCCTCGCCACGTCATAGGCGAGGATGCGGCGCGGGGTGGCGCGGGATTCGACGATGTAGAGCACCCGCTCGTCGGGCGAGAAGGCGAGGCCGTTGGGCTGGTTGATGCCATCCGCCACCATCGTCATCTTCCCGTCGCGATCGACGCGATAGACGTTGGTCGGCAGTTCCGGATCGGCCTTGTGGCCCTCGTAGTGGCCGAGGATGCCGAAGCTCGGGTCGGTGAACCACACCGCGCCGTCCGAGGCGACGACGACATCGTTCGGCGAGTTCAGCCGCTTGCCCTCGAAACTGTCGGCGATCACGGTGATGGTGCCGTCGTACTCGGTGCGCGTGACACGGCGCGCGCCATGCTCGCACGTCACCAGCCGCCCCTGCCGGTCGCGCGTGTTGCCGTTGGCGAAGTCGGACGGCGCGCGGAAGATGCTGACCGCACCGGTCGCCTCGTCCCAGCGCAGGATGCGGTTGTTCGGGATGTCCGACCACAGCAGATAACGCCCGTCGCCGAACCACACCGGACCTTCCGCCCAGCGGCAGCCGGTGAACAGCCGCTCCACGGTGGAGAGCACGATGCGGTACTTGTCGAAGGCCGGATCGAGCGAACGGATGGCGGGGTCGGGATAACGCGAAGACAGCGGCTGCGCGGCGTTGCTGGTCATGCCTGTGTCCGGATGTTTCCTCACGATCACGGTAGAGCATTTTGCGCGGAGGCGAAGTCGGAAGCATGGGGCTCCGCCCCAGACCCCGGAAGGGGCTTTGCCCCTTCACCCCACCAGGGGGCACGGCCCCCTGGACCCGCGATCCCCTAGAAGGCTTTGATCGAGCCGTTCGGCAGCCCCCACCCCCACAACGATTGTTGTGGGGGTGGGGGCTGCCGAACGGTTTGGCCGAAGGCCCTCTTGAGGAAACCCGGGTCAAGGGGCCGGTGGCCCCTTGCGGGTGCAGGGCAGAGCCCTGCCGGGGCTCGGGGCAGCGCCCCGCGCTTTCAGTGCGCCTTCGCCCAGCTCGCGCCTGCACCGGTTTCCACGGTCAGCGGCACCGCGAGCGTCGCGGCGGACTGCATGACCTCGCGTGCGACCGTGGCCGTCGTTTCGGCCTCGGCTTCCGGCACCTCGAACAGCAGTTCGTCGTGCACCTGCAGCAGCATGCGCCCGGTCAGCCCCGCGTCCTTCATCGCCTGCGGCAGACGGACCATGGCGCGCTTGATGATGTCCGCGGCACCGCCCTGCAGCGGCGCGTTGATCGCCTGCCGCTCCGCATAGCCGCGCCGCGCGGGGTTGCGGTCCGCGATGCCGGGGATCCAGCAGCGGCGGCCGAAGGGCGTGAGCACGAAGCCCGCGATGCGCGCTTCCTCCTTCGTGCGTTCCATGTACGCGCGGATGCCGGGATAGCGCGCGAAGTAGGCGTCGATGTAGCGCCGCGCCTCGCCCGGCTCGACGCCAAGCTGGCGGCCGAGGCCGAAGGCGGAGATGCCGTAGATGATGCCGAAATTCACCGCCTTGGCACGGTTGCGCGTGGCGCGGTCCATGCCTTCCATCGGCACGCCGAACACCTCGCTCGCCGTGCGCGCGTGGATGTCCTGCCCGGCGGCGAAGGCCTCGCGCAGCGTGGGCACGTCCGCCACATGCGCGAGCAAGCGCAGTTCGATCTGCGAGTAGTCGGCGGAGACGAGCACGTTGCCCTTCTCGGCCACGAAGGCATGGCGGATGCGCTGGCCTTCCTCGGTGCGGATCGGGATGTTCTGCAGGTTCGGGTCGGTGGAGGACAGCCGCCCCGTGCTCGCCACCGCCATCGCGAAGCAGGTGTGCACGCGCTTCGTCGCCGGGTTGATCTGCGTGACCAGCGCATCGGCATAGGTGGATTTCAGCTTCGCGAGCTGGCGCCATTCCAGCACCTTGGCCGGCAGCTCGTGGCCCTGCTCGGCCAGCGCCTCCAGCACCGAGGCATCGGTGCCCCAGGCGCCGGTCTTCATCCGCCGCCCGCCGGGCATGCCCATGCGGTCGAACAGGATCTCGCCGAGCTGCTTGGGCGAGCCGACGTTGAACGGGCCGCCCGCCATGCGGTGCAGCTCCGTCTCCATCACCCCCATGCGCTGGGCGAAGTCGGCGGACATGCGCGCGAGGTCGGTGGCATCGACCTTCACGCCCGCGCGCTCCATCTCCGCCAGCACGTCGCTCAGCCGGCGTTCGACCTGCTCCTGCAAGGCAAGCACCTTCGCCTCGCGCAGGCGCGGCTTGAGCAGGGTGTAGAGACGCAGCGTCACGTCCGCGTCCTCCCCCGCATAGGCCGTGGCGCGGTCGAGGGGGACCTTGTCGAAGGTCACGCGCGTCTTGCCGGTGCCGGTGACGGAATCGTAGCTGATCGCCGTGTGGCCGAGATGCAGCAGGCACAGCTCGTCCATGCCATGCCCGTGCCGCCCGGCATCGAGCGCGAAGGACACCAGCATCGAATCATCCACCGCCGTCCAGCCCGGCAGGCCGGCGCGCGACAGCACCAGCAGGTCGAACTTGGCGTTGTGGAAGATCTTCAGCACCGAGGGATCGGCGAGCAGCGGCGCAAGGGCGGCGACCACCTCGGCGGCGGGAAGCTGCGCGGGCGCGGGGGCGGACAGATCGCCCGTGTGGCCGACGGGGATGTAGCAGGCACGGCCGGGGGCGGTGGCGAGCGAGACGCCGATCAGGTTGGCCTGCATCGCGTCCAGCCCGTCCGTCTCGGTGTCCATCGCGACGGTGCCGATCGCGGTCGCCTCCGCGATCCAACGGGCGAGCGCGTCCGCCGTCGTCACCGTCTCGTAGGGACCGAAGGGCGCGTCGGGCAGGGCGTGGGCGGAAGGCGCCTCGGCCGGCTGCGCCGCGGTGGCCTGCGGATCGGCGGAGGGCGCGGACGCGCCAGGCTGCTGCTCGCCCAGCCCCAGCCGCGCGAGCGTGCTGCGGAAGCCCTGCGAGGCGAGCCAGGGCGCGAGCCGCGCCGGATCGGGCGGGGTGGCGACGAGACTGTCGAGCGGCTTGGGCAGCGGCGCATCGTCGCGCAGGATCACGAGCCGGCGCGACAGCCGCGCCTGCTCGGCATGCGCGATCAGCGAATCCCGCCGCTTGGACGGCTTCATCTCCGGTGCGGCGGCCAGCACCGCTTCGAGGTCGCCGTATTCCTGGATCAGCGTGGCGGCACCCTTCGGCCCGATCCCCGGCACGCCGGGGACGTTGTCCACCGGATCGCCGATCAGGGCCTGCACCTCGATCACCTTGTCGGGCGGCACGCCGAAGCGCTCCATCACCTCGGCCGATCCGATCGGCTTCTGCTTGATCGGATCCAGCATCGTCACCGCCGGACGGACGAGCTGCATCAGGTCCTTGTCGGAGGAGACGATCGTCGCCGTCCCGCCCGCAGCGACCGCCGCCTTCGCGTAGGCGGCGATCAGATCGTCCGCCTCCCAGTCCTCCAGCTCGATCTGGCAGACGCCGAAGGCCTCGGTCGCCTCGCGCACCAGCGCGAACTGGGGGATCAGCTCCGGCGGCGGATCGGGACGCTGGGCCTTGTACAGGTCGTAGATGCGGTTGCGGAACGTGAAGCGGCCGGCATCGAAGACCACGGCGATATGCGTGCCGACATGGTCCTTCAGCAGCTTCGCCAGCATGTTGGTGAAGCCGAACACGGCGTTCACCGGCGTGCCGTCCGGCCGGCTCATGGGCGGCAGCGCGTGGAAGGCGCGGAAGATGAAGCCCGATCCGTCGATCAGGACGAGGCGGATGGGCTCGTCCGTCATCTCAGCTTTCCGGCGCGTCCAGCACGTACAGCCGCGAGCAGTAAGGGCACATCACGTCGTCGGCCGCGATGCGCAGGTACACGCGCGGATGGCCGAGCGGGCCGTTGCCGCCGTCGCAGGCGACGGTGCGGGTGCTGACATGGATGATCTCGGTGGGCGTGGGCGCGGCGCCGTCCGGCATTGCAGGTCCTGCGGTGGTCGGGAAACAAGCCCGATGATACCGATGCTTCCCTCGTGTTCAACCGACGGAGACGGATGGCCGTGACGCGGCGGGCGATGGCGCTGGCGCTCCTGACCGGGGCCTGCGCCCCGCGCTGGATGGGGGCGGGCCCGGCGGTCACGCCGCCCGACATGGCCGGGGACGCCTTCGTGTTGGCGGACGGCGCGCGCCTGCCCTACCGCGCCTGGTGGCCGGACGGGCAGCCCGCGGCGCTGATGCTGGCGCTGCACGGGTTCAACGACAGCCGCAACGCCTGGGAGCTGCCGGCGCCGGACTTCACCGCCCGCGGCATCGCCATCGTCGCGCCGGACCAGCGCGGCTTCGGCGCCGCGCCCAACCGCACGCTGTGGGCGGGCGCGCCGACGATGGCCGCGGACGCCATCCAGATGGCCCGCGTGCTGCGGGAGCGTCATCCCGGCCTGCCCCTGTTCATCATGGGCGAGAGCATGGGCGGCGCGGTGGCCATGGTCGCCGCCACCTCCGCGACCCCGCCGCCGGTGGACGGCTACGTGCTGCTCGCCCCCGCTGTGCGCGGCCGGGCGAGCCTGTCGGCGATCGAGCGCGGGGCGCTGTGGCTCGGCTCGCGCATGCTCGGCCCGCTCGGCTTCTACGGCTCCGCCCCCGGCATCCGCGCTACGGACAACCGCGCGGCGCTGGAGAAGCTGTGGCGCGATCCGCTGACCATCCGCACCACCCGGCTCGACACGCTGGCGGGGCTGGTGGACCTGATGGACGCGGCGACCGAGGCCGCGCCGCATTTCGCCGAGCGCGCGCTGCTGCTCTACGGCGGGCAGGACGCGATCGTGCCCGGCGGGCCGACGGCGCGGATGCTGCGCAACCTGCCGCCCGGGCCGCGCGTGGCCTACTACCCCGACGGCTTCCACCTGCTGTTCCGCGACCTGAGCCGGGAGGCGCCGATCGCGGACACCGCCGCCTGGCTGGCCGATCCCGGCCGGCCGCTGCCGTCGGGCGCGGACGCGGCGGCGCGGACCTGGCTGGCGAAGGGCTGAGCCGGGCGGGCTGGCATTCGGCGTGCAGTGTTTTTGTGCAAATGCGAGATGAAGTCTCGTGTCTGCACATGAAACAGGCGTCGAATGCACAGGAATCAGCCCATGCGCTATATTCTCGCCACCGGCGCCGTTCTGGCCGGCCTCTGTTCTGCGCCCGCGCTGGCGCAGCAGAAGATCGACAGTCTCGGGGTGACGGTCACCACCAACGTCACCCTGCTGTCCGACTACGTGTTCCGCGGCGTGAGCCAGACCGACACCCAGCCCGCGATCCAGGGCGGCGTGGACATCGAGCACGACACCGGCCTGTATGTCGGCGTGTTCGCGAGCAACGTGAACTTCGCCGACGCGAACATGGAACTCGACGGGATGTTCGGCCACCGCTTCAGTCTCGGCGGGCTGAAGCTGGATGTCGGCGGCATCTATTACGGGTACCCGAGCGCCACCAGCACGATCAGCTTCTTCGAGGCGGCGCTGCGCGGCAGTTATGAGGTCGGGCCGGCGACGTTGCTGGCGGGATTCTACTATTCGCCGAACTTCCAGTTCAATTCGGGGGACGCATATTACCTGGAGGGCGGGGCGGACGTGAAGCTGCCGTGGGAGATCACCCTGTCGGGCCGCTTCGGCTACCAGTGGATCCAGCGCAACGACCGCTTCGGCCTGGACGATTTCGCCAACTGGTCGATCGCGGTAAGCAGGGAGTTCTTCGGCTTCAAGGTGAGCGTGGGCTACTACGACACCGATGTGAGCAAGGGGGACTGCCCGCTGGGCGTGGGCGGATCGAATGTGTGCGAGGCGCGCGCGATCGCGAGCATCGGCAAGGCGTTCTGAACCGACGTGGCGGGCGGGCTGCGTTGCGCGCGACCGCCTGCCTCTTCCGTTTTCGCGCGGGGGCGGGTAAGGCTGGGGCGACGGACCCGTAGCTCAGCTGGATAGAGCGTTGCCCTCCGAAGGCAAAGGTCGCACGTTCGAATCGTGTCGGGTCCGCCATTTTTTTCAGATAGTTAGACCCTCGACGGGAGCCATCCAGGCCTCGGGGTCACGGTATCACGGGAATTGAGGCCCTCGGCTGTACGGGTGCCGGTCCGCATGTCCGAACTCAGTCAGCTCGAAGACTGCCCTAAAAGCCGCAAGTCACCCAGGAAGCTCTCAAGCGTCACGATGTCCGTCCGGATGCGGGCAGGAAACTTTGCGATCAGAGGTTCTGGCACCACAAGCTGCACATTGGCCTGCGTCATCTCCCGGAACTGCGCCTCGGACACGCCCTCCTGCAGGGTCAGCAGATGCTTCACCGGAATGCGGTCAGCTTCGTTTATCACCTGCCGCCAGCGGTCGCGGCATGTGGTCTTGGTAGCAAGCATACGAAGTCGGGCCGCCGGGAAGGTCGGGTCACGATAGGCGGCCTGCGAGGGGAACAGAAAATCCGGCCGCTTGCCGGGCTCGGATTGCGGGCCATGCTGGAAATCCGCACCCTCGCGGAACCTCTCCTCGATCAGTATTTCCCGGGTGTGGAGTTCCAGTGACCGGCCCGAGCGCGCCTTGCGCCGTTGCAACACCGTTTGCGCCCGGGAAATAAAATCGTCCAGGGTCGCAAATCCGGCCCGAATCGCGGGCAGTTCCACCGCTTCCTCGACGCTGCGGAAGATTTCGAACTCACATTCGCGCCGCCGCAAGAGCCGCTTGTCGGGCGGCGTGCCGTGCTCCGGCCGGAGCTCTACCGTCTTGTGGACGATCTGCGCTCCGGTCGGGAACCGCGCCAGCCATGCGGGCGGTATTCTGGCCGGTTCGAGCCAGCACCGGGCAGGACCCGCCGCGAAGGGCGGAAACAGCCCGGGTTGTTCTGGAGACCACATGATGAAACGTCCGGGCTCCACCGGCCCGAAGCGCTCCTCGGCAATGTCCTCCTCGATCCCGTTGCGGCAAACCCAGACATGGCAACGGATCGCTGCGCCATTCTCGTCCAGCGGAAAGGCGAAGATGGTAAGCGCGCCCGTGCTCTCGGCATCCAGAAGCGCCGCGGCACCACCGCCGAAATTCGTCAGCCGGGTTTCATCCCTTCCGTTTGGCTTCCCCTCGCGGCGCTTGGAATTGTAGTAGACTGCCCGTACCTGCCGCACGTCCAGATGCGAGTCGACGGCAAGTTCAAACCAGTGGTCCGGGTTCTTCCCGTCTGTCCGGTTGATCATCGGGAAGATGCGGAACAGGAACTCCTTCGGGATGTAGGGACCTGCCTGATGAGTGCCGTTGGCAAGCGTGTCATTGCCGGAGAGTCGCTTGACGCAAAGAGCGATGCCAGGTGCGCAGAACTCGCCAAGCCACTCCGTCAGATCAGAAACCGCCATTCACCTCTCCCGCAATCATCTCCTTCCCCGAACCGGCCACGAGCCACGCCGCCACCCTGTCCAATACTGTCTCCACCGCCAGCTTCTCGCGCCCCTTGAGCGAGCATTCCCAGACCGTCAGCACCCGCCAGCCGGCCGCGACAAGCGCGCCCTCCGCCACCGCGTCCCGCGCTGCATTGCCCGCGATCTTCGCGCGCCAGAACTCTTGTCGCGTGGCGGGCAGCCGGAACAGGTGGCAGTCGTGCCCGTGCCAGAAGCAGCCATGCACGAAGATCACCGCGCGGCGGCCGGGGAACACCAGATCGGGCGAACCCGGCAATCGTCTGTCATGGAGGCGGAACCGGTAGCCCCGGGCATGAAGACCGCGCCTCAGGATCATCTCCGGTCGCGTGTCCTTCCCCCGGATACCTGCCATCATCCGGCTTCGGGTTGCCGCATCCACAACGTCAGGCAAGGAGGGGCAACCGCTTTTGCAGGTGCGCAGCATTCTGCGGAGCCTCGGCTGCGATCCACGGCAGCATGTGCCGGGCAACGGCCTCGATCACCGGGACGGCGACCGAATTGCCGAACTGCTTGTAAGCCTGCGTATCCGAAACAGGGATAACGAGCTTCGGCTTGCCAGGTCGGTCAAAGCCCATGAGACGGGCGCATTCGCGCGGCGTCAGGCGGCGCGGATTCTTTCCCGGTCCCCTGTCGATCAGGATTTCCGAGCCATCCTTGTAATAGCGCGCGGACAGGGTGCGGGCCACGTCATCCGGCCCCACCAACCCGAAGCCGAAACCATTCCCGGCCGCCCGGTGCTTCGCGGCGTAGTCTTGCAGGTAGCGCCAGAGGTGATCGGTCAGCACATATTTCTGGTTCACCCTGCCGTCCGGGCCGATATAGGGCCGCTCGGTCGTCTCCGTGCCGTCTTCCGGGTGCAGGATCGTCCTGAGCTTCGGCCCGTTCAGCGGCGACGGCACCTCCAGATCGTCAAAGCTGAAGTCACATTCCTCACGGAAGCCCGCGATCAGGATGCGTTCCCGGTGTTGCGGCACATAGCCCTTGGCGTTGATCACGCGTGGCGTGGGAGTGTGATAGCCAAGCTCCCGCAACCGCCCCATGATAATCTTGAAGGTGCGGCCGCGATCATGGTTCACGAGGTTCTTCACGTTCTCGAGCAGAAAAGCCTTCGGCCGATGCTCGGCAATGATTCGCGCCACGTCGAAGAAAAGCGTGCCCTGCGTCTCGTCGGCGAAGCCATGCGCCCGGCCGAGGGCGTTCTTCTTCGACACTCCGGCGATGCTGAAGGGCTGGCAGGGAAAACCGGCAAGAAGCAGATCGTGCTCCGGGATGTCCCTTGCCTCGATCTTGGTGATGTCACCGGCGATCTCGTGATCGTCATGCGGGAAGTTGGCGCTATAGGTTGTTCTCGCCCAGCGATCCCACTCCGACGTGAAGACGCATTTGCCGCCCAGCGGCTCAAAGCCCCGGCGGATCCCGCCAATTCCTGCGAATAGGTCGATAAAGCGGAATGCGGGTTCCTGCGGTTTGGTAACACCGCGGTCGCGCACGAGGTCTTCCAGAACTGCCAGAGCCGCCTGCCTTGGCGCGGCTTCGCCACGCTCCCAACGATAAAGGGTCGCCGGGGAGTAACCTACGAGGGGAGCCAGCGCCTCCACCGATACGCCAGCCCGTTTACGGAGGCGGGAAAAGTCGGAACGGGCCGTGTCGAGCATTATCGGATTCTCTGGGTCAATTTTTATCATTCTTAGACCACATGACACATATCACAAGAACAAAAAGAGAATCAGCCAGCCAATCCTCTCACATGAGAATGGACAGGGGATTATCCCCGTTTCCACCCCAGACGGGATGTGCTGCCCAAGGTCCCGCCCGGCGGCATTCGGGCCGCTTCATCATCGACCCCGCCCGCAACTCACTCCGGCCGAGGACTGCCTGCCCAGCCTCCGCCTGATGCCCCGCCAAGGGAGGTTGCCGGAGGATGTACATCCTCGCCTCAAGGATCGCGTGGTATCTGTCGAACGCCACCCGCCCGATGGTGCCCGCATGAAAAGTGGCGATCATCCTATCGAAAGGCGCTGCGGCACGCAGGGCTGACTCGCGGCACGCCGCTTCAAGGTCGAGAACGGCACGGCCTCGCCGGAAGCCATCGCCAGCGTTCGGCACAATGAACTCACACGCCTGAACGAAGAAGCCGCTGCCTCGGATACCCTTCAGATGTCCTCCGCACCGAAGACCTCGTACCCCGGTGTCAGGGTGCCGCCGGGATCGAAACGCTGCTTGGCGCTGCGCAATCCCGCCCAGGCCGGCCCGAAATGCCTGCGCCAATCGTTCCGGGACATCGGGAACGCGCTCACCGGATACAGGGTGCCGCCGGCCGCAAGCACCCGCTCGTAGATGGCCCGGTTCGCCTCGACGAGCCGGCGCGCTTCGCCGGCCGCATCGGTTTCGGGCATCCGCACGAGGTTGAACGCGTAGACCGGATCATCCCCCGGCAACCGCACCAGCGGGCTGGTGACGGCCGCCCGGCGAAAGGCGGACAGCACGATCTGGCCGAAGCCGCCCAGCTCCGCCGGCGTCAGCCGCTCCAGCTCCTCGCCGACCACGGACCCGACCTCCGCATCGCCGACGAATGTCGTGAGCCACGGATGCGGATGGAACCACTGGCTGTTGGCCCGCAGCCGCTGCTCCAGCGCCGCGAGCCGGTTGAGATAGTCGAAGTACCGCAGCGTGCTCAGCGATGCCGCGGACCGCTCATCGGACAAGCCGGCGAGCAGCGCATCGTCATCCGGCACCCCGTCGCCGGAGAAGTAGCGCGCGGCGTCCAGCCTGAATGTCCAGCCGCCCCGCGCCGGCAGTATCGCACCCTGCACCGCATCGAACCTGTCCTCGGCGGCGAGCATCCGTTCGTCCGCCAGCAGCCCCGCCAGATCCGGATAGGTGAGCACGTAGCGGCGCACCTTCCCGGGCGCCGGAATGAGCCTGACGGTGGCCTGCGTGATGACGCCGACCTGCCCCAGCCCCGCGCGCACCGCGTCGAACAGCTCCGCGTCAGCGGATGGCGAGCATGAGATCGTCTCGCCCCTGCCGGTGACGACCTCCAGCGCGAGGACGTTGTCGCTCTGCATCCCGTGGCGGGAGGTCGTGCCCCCGATGCCGCCGACCGCCAGCGTGCCGCCCACCGACAGTTCTAGGTAATCCGTGAGCACCGGCGGCGTGAGCCCGCGCGGCAGCGTCGCGGCGAGCACCTCGCTCCATTTCGCCCCGGCGCCCACAGCGATCCGGTCGCCCCGGATCTCGCGGATGGCGCGCAGGTGCGTCATGTCGATGACGATGCCGTCGCGGACCTGGGCGCGGCCATACACCGAATGGCCCTGCCCGCGCGGCGCGATCCTGCGACGCTGCTCGCCCGCCCGGCGGATCATTCGCGCGACATCCCGAGCCGATCCGGGCTGGAAAACCGCGTCGGGCATCCGGTGGACGATGTGCCCGAAATCCTCCGCGGCCGCGGCGCGCGATGCGTGGTCGCGGCGCAGCGTTCCGTCCGGCGGCGGTGCTGCTTGCTGACGGGATCGGGAAGCGGGCGGGGTTGCCGTCTCCGCGCCGTCAGCGCGGCCGCTTCCCACCGCGGCGGCGAGGCCGGCGGTCAGGATCGTTCGACGATCGGGGGTCATGAACGCCTCTCGATCAGGACACGCGCCGCCAACCGCGGTGCCCGCCCGTCGCTACTCGGTGTGCGGCGGAGCCTCGACCGCCCAGTCCGGATCGGCCCCCGACGGGTGATCCATGAAGAATACCCAGGTGCCATCGGGCAGCCGGCGGTGAACCTCCATGCCGTGATGATGCACCTCGACCGGCTTGCCGCTCTTGTCGGTGCCCCTGATCAGCCATTGCGACCGCGTCATCGCGAAATCGCCGGCGACCGTCGTGTGATGGGTCACGACATCCATGTGCGGCTTCAGCCCGACATAGGCGGCCATCGTCTTGCGGATGCCGTCCGCGCCGCGCGCGATGCTGACCCGCCCGTGGACGTCGTCGATCTGAACGATCGAAGCTTCGGGGTGATACATCGCCGCCGCGGCGTCGACATCCTGCGCGTTGAAGGCGCGCGCGAGCCAGAGATTGCAGAGCTCGGGGGACGGAGCGCCCATTTCGCCTACTCCCATGGACTGACGGTTCGGCCGGATGCGCCGGCCCTGCCCGTGGAGGTCGGAGCTGCGCCGCGCGAGACAATTGCTGCCGCAGGCGATACACTCTCCCGCCAAGCGGGAGGGTGGCCATGAATCGGCTGGAGGATCTCACGACCTTCGTCGCCGTGGTGGACAAGGGTGGCCAGACCGCCGCCGCCCGCCACCTCGGCCGGTCGCTGCAATCGGTCAATCGTTCGCTGATGGCGCTGGAACAGTGCGTCGGCGTCGAACTCATCCGGCGCACCACGCGCCAGTCGAGCCCGACCGAGGCGGGGCTCGCGTTCTACCGCCGGATCAAGCCCGCGCTGGTGGAGATCGCGGACGCCAGGCAGGAAGCGGCCAACAGGCGCGCCGATTTCTCGGGCGTGATCCGGATCGCCGCCCCGGTGCAGTTCGCCGCGGCGCAGGTCGCACCCGCGGTCTGCGACTTCATGGAACGCCATCCGCAGGTCGAGATCGAGCTGCGGCCATCCGATCATGCGGCGGACCTCGTCGATGACGATCTCGACGTGGCGATCCGCATCCGGGAGCTGGGGGATTCGACGCTGAAGGCCCGGCGACTTGGTGAGCTGCGGGTCGTCGCGTTCGGGGCGCCGGGGTATTTCGACCGCCACGGCCGGCCGGAGCATCCGCGCGATCTTGCCCGGCACGAATGCATCGTCCGCGTCGTGGATCGGCATCCCGAACCCTGGCCCTTCCGCATCGGCGGGCAGCGGAGGCTGGTGCGGGTGAACGGGCGTTTCCGCACCGACAGCGTGGCCGCGACGACGACGGCGGTGCTGCGTGGCGTGGGCCTTGGTCTTGCTCCGCTGTGGCAGATCCGGGGGGCGCTCGATCAGGGAATGGTCGAGCTGATCCTCGAGGATTACGAGGCCGCGAAACTGCCGATCAATGCGGTCTTTCCGCCGACGCGCATGCCGATCGCGAAGACGCGGGCGTTTGTCGATCTGCTTGCTGAACGGCTGCGGGGTGAGAACCTCTGATACCGGTCGGGATTTCGGCTGGCCCGGGATGTCCTGCGGGCGGTAGCGGCCCTCACCCCGGCCCTCTCCCGGAAGCGGGAGAGGGAGAAGAAGCTCCCTCTCGTTTCGCGCGCAGCCGCCACACCGACACTGCGCTTCAAACATCCCTGCGATGGCCCGGCAGCACGACACGGCCGGTGTGCAACACCGGCCGTGTCGCGTGCCGGATCGTCACGCCCTTGTCGGCGTGATGAACCCGAAGGGCGACGGTTCCTTCGTGATGTCGGTCATCACCTCGATCAGACACGGCGCGTTCGCGGCCAGCGCCTCGCGCAGCGCGCCGCGCAAGCCATCGGCATCGCCCACCCGCCAGGACCGCACGCCGAACGCCTTCGCGTAGGTCTGGAAGTCGGGGTTGGTCAGCTCCGCACCGGAATGCCGCCCGTCATACAGCCGGCGCTGGTCGCGCAGCACGTTGCCGTACGACTCATTGTTGAACAGCACCGTCACCAGGTTGATGCCGAAGCGCACGGCGGTGGCGAGATCCGATCCGCCGAACAGGAAGCCGCCATCGCCCGTCACCGCCACCACGGCACGGTCGGGATGCGCGACCTTCACGCCGAGTGCTGTGGGAAAACCCGCCCCGAGATTGCCGGAGAACCCCGTGCCGATCGCGGTGCGCGGCTGGTGGAAGGGCATGCCGAATGCGGACACGTAGCCCACCTGCGTCATCTCGTCGCAAAAGATGCCGTCTTCCGGCAGCACGTCGCGGATCGCCTCGAGGAACGACATCTGCGGCTGCAGCGACTGGATCTCGGCGGCCACTTCGGCCTTCGCCTTCGCGATCGCGGCCGCGCGGCCCGGATCGTCGCGGCCCGCGACGGCAGCGGTCAGTGCCCCGGCCGCATCGGCGGCATCCGCCACGATCCCCAGATCGACCGCCAGCCGCCGCATCTCGGCCGGGTCGATGTCGATGCGCGCGATCCGGATGCCCTGCGGCAGCTTGCCCCAGCGCGCGGTCGGCACATCCAGCCGCGTGCCGATGCCGATCAGCAGGTCCGTCTCCGGCCACAGCCTGTAGCCGGCGGGCACGGTCAGGCTCAGCGGATGCCGGTCATCCAGCACGCCGCGGCCGCCGCGATAGCGCACGACGGGCGCGCCGATCTTCTCCGCCAGCGCCTGGATCTCCGGCCCGGCATCCATCGCGCCGCTGCCGATCCAGATCATGGGATTGCGCGCCGCGTCGATCATCTCGGCCAGCCGCGCGATCTTCGTCGGATCGGGCACCGGATCGGCATAGGGCGGCACCGGGTCGTGCGGCGTCACCTCGACGGCGGCGGGAAGCTGATCGAGGGGGATCTCCAGCGCCACCGGACCGGGCCGGCCGGACATCATCTCCTGGAAGGCGCGGGCCACCTTGCGGGGTGCCTCGGTCGGGTCCTCGATCCGGTCCGCGTGGCGCACCAGCGTCCGCAGCGTCGCAAGCTGGTCCGGCAGTTCGTGCAACTGGCCGCGCAACCGGCCGATCTGGGCGGACGGCACCTGCCCGGTCAGGCACAGGATCGGCGCATTGACGCTCCAGGCGGTGGACAGCGCGGCGGTGGTGTTCAGCATCCCCGGCCCCGGAACCACGGAATAGACCGCGGGCCGGCCGGTCGCGCAGGCGTAGCCGAGGGCCATGTAGGCGGTCGTCTGCTCATGCCGCGCGTTGATGATGCGGATGCGGTTGGCGTTGCGGGCGAAGGCGTCGAACAGCCCGTACATCTGCACGCCCGGCAGCCCGAACACGGTATCGATCCCGTGGCGGATCAGGCTGTCGACGATCGCATCGCCACCGGTCATTCGCGGCATGGTGGTTGTATCCTCCCGAAAAACGACGGGATCGGACCATCGAACGGCCCAGCCGCCAAGTGCCTGAATCAGATGCGAAATGTAAAACCATCGCATCGGGCGGGACCGGGACCCGACTGCGCCGCCCGGTTTGTGAGTCCGCCGGGGCTCCGCCTACGCTGGAACCGGCTACCACCACGATCAGCACGGCGCGCAGGAGCTACGCCATGGCCGGACCAGGCACGACGACGCCCCAACCCTTCCTGCAAGGCAACGGCCTCGCGGTCAGCCACCTCCAGTTCACCTTCCGCGGCGATGCCGCACCGGCGGCGATCATCTCCAGCCTCGGCCCGCTATGGGAGACGGCGCTCGTCGGCGACGACGATCCCACGGTCGATGGCGTCTACGGGCGCACCGCGGCACCCGAATACGGCGCCGCGAGCGGCAGCATCGTGGTCGGGTTCCGGCCCGAATTCTGGGTCTCGGTCGATCCGGGCGGAGTTCCGGGGAACCTGCACGGCTTCACGACCGACCTGCGCGGCGTGGACGGATCGCTCGCGCCGGCGACGCAGCGCGACCTGTGGATCTGGATCAACCAGTCCTCGGTGGACCGGCTCTACGACAGCATCCGCAAGGTGCGCACGGTGCTGGCCGGCATCGCCGACCTCGCCGAGGCGCGCGAGTGCTTCACCTACCACAACAGCCTGACCCTCGACGGCTTCGCGGACGGCATCGGCAATCCCAACGTGTTCCGCGCGCCATCCGTCACTGTCATCCCGCCGGGCAGCCCCGGCGCGGGGGGCACGACGGTCCTCGTGCAGAAATGGCTGATCGAGGTGGAGCGCATGCGGACCCTGACGCTGCGGCAGGGCGAAGCCGTCTACGGTCGCTCGAAGCTCAAGGGCCACAAGCTAAGCCCGCTGCCGCAGCGCTCCCACGTCGCGCGCAACCAGTTCTACGGCGCGGACGGCGACACGATCGATATCGTCCGGCGCAACGCCTATTTCGGCGACCCGCGCGAGGCCGGCGTGATGTTCGTGGGCTTCAGCAACGACATCGCGGTGACGTTCGGCATGCTGCAGCAGATGTACGGCGTCGGGCCGGATGGCTCGACCGCCGTCGATGCGCTGCTCGACTACTCGCGGGCGGTCAGCGGCGCGATCTACTTCGTCCCGTCCTTCGATGCGCTGCAACGCGCGGGCGTGAAGGTCGAGGACCAGCCCTGAGCCGCATATAGCCCGAGCGGCGGATTACTCCGCCGCCTGACGCGGGCGCATGTACGGCAGTTCCGCGAGCAGCGCGTCGAAGGCCGCCCGCACCGCCGCCCTGCCGCCGCCTTCCGCCGTCACCGCCTGCATCAGCCGGCGCTTGACGAAGTAGCGCCAGTGGATCGGCAGGGTGGCGAGGATGTCCGTCATCTCCGCGTAGGCCTCATACGTCCAGACACGCTCGAAGACGTCCCGCGCCTCGCCGAAATGGAAATGCGGGTGGGGCGCGTTGCGGCGCTGGCTGGCGCGCAGCGCCTCGGTCGCCGCGACATCCACGGCATCGCCGCGGATCACCACGCCGTAATCCGCCTCCGCATTCGCCGCCGGCACGTAGCCGCAGATCACGTCGCGCAGCACGCGCTCCGGCTCGCGGTCCAGCGGGTCGCCGCGCCCGCCGCCGCCCGGCGAGACGATGCTGACGATGTCGCCCGGATTGGCCGAGAACGTGTCGATGTTGTCGAGCAGCCGCGCATCCGGCCGCCCCGGGTTGAGCGACATGGTGGACGGCCTTCCCGCCTTGCCGCCCAGGATGCCCCAGGCCTGGAAGCGGCAGCGGTCGCGGTTGCGGGCGGTGATGCGCGTGTTCGGCGTGAACACCTGGAACTCCATCCGCGTCGCGAGCCCGCCGCGCCAGCGCCCCGCCCCGCCCGTGCCCGGCGCGAGGCCGTAGCGGCGGAAGCGGATCGGCACTTCGGCCTCGGTGATCTCGATCGGCGTGTTCTTGAGGTAGGCCGCATCCGCGCCGGACCCGTCCGTCCCGTCCCCGTGCGGCATGCCGCCCGCCCCGCCCACCACCGGGTTCACCGCGGCGATCACCGAATCGCCGGTGCGGTCGTCATGCGTCATCACGTTGATGATGGAGGAGGAACCCGCGGGGGCCGCCGGCATCCGTTCCGGCATGGCGAGGCCGAAGGCGCCGAACAGCAGGCTGCGCAGCCGCGCGCAGGACAGGCTGCGCATGCCCACCGCGGCCGGGAACTGGGGGTTCACCATCGTTCCTTCCGGCAGGATGCAGTGGAAGGGCCGCGTCAGCCCGTGGTTCAGCAGCAGGTTCGGGTTGAGCGAGAACAGGATGTAGTACACGCCCACCAGGATCAGCGTGTGATGCGGGTTCCCGCCCGTCGGCACGTTGAGCGAGGAGGTGAGCTGCGGATCGCTGCCGGTGAAGTCGAGGACCGCGGAATCGCCCTGGATGCGCAGCGTCACCGCGAGCCGCGCCGGGTAACCGTCCGGCCCGTCCTCGTCCGCGTAGTCGGAGAAGAAGTACTCGCCGTCCGGGATGGAGCGCAGGATCTCCCGCGCCTGATGCTCGGCATAGTCCAGCAGGTCCGCGAGACCCTGGCGCAGCGTGTCCGCGCCGAACTTCGCGATCATCTCGCGGATCTTGCG
This sequence comes from Rhodovastum atsumiense, assembly GCA_037190665.1. Lineage (GTDB taxonomy): Bacteria > Pseudomonadota > Alphaproteobacteria > Acetobacterales > Acetobacteraceae > JBBCJT01. The sequence goes on from JBBCJT010000056.1 coordinate 32,616, forward strand.
CTCGCCCGTGTTCATCGCGCCGACGAAAGCCTTCAGGTCGCCGAGGTTCAATGCCGGCTTGCGGACATTGTTCAGCATCACGTCGACCAGTTCCTGGTTGAGGACGCCGCGGCGATAGAGCTTGGAGGGGCGGAAGCGGATGCCCTCCTGATGGATCTCGGTCAGCGCGCGCGACAGGCTCGCCGGTACCGCCCCGCCCATGTCGGTGTTGTGGATGTGGCCGGACGCGAAGCAGAGGATCTCGCCCTCATGGAAGATCGGCTTCCAGATCACGAGGTCCGGCGTGTGCGTGGCGAGGTAGCCGGCATAGGGATCGTTGGTCATGCCGATGTCGCCCGGCTCGTAGTCGGGGATCATCGGGATGGCGTCGCCGTAGTCGATGCCGGGATACCACGTCGCTCCCAGATCCATCGGCACCGCGCAGGTCTTCCCGTGCGCGTCGAGGATCTGGATGGTGAAGTCCTCCGTCTCCTTCACGAAGGTGGAGTGCGCCGTGCGGTACAGCGTGTAGGCCATGTTCTCCGCGGCGGCGCGGGTATGGTTGGCGAGGATCTCCAGCGTGATCTTGTCGAGGCTCATGCCGCGAGCTCCAGCAGGATGTTGCCCATACCGTCCACGCGCGCGCCGTAGCCCGGCGGGATGCAGACCGTCGCATCGTCCTGCGCGACCACGGCAGGGCCGGCGAAGCGGTGCCCGGCGCGAAGCGCGGCGCGCGTGTAGAGCGGCACCTCGTGCCAGTCGCCGTCGAAGAAGGCCCGCAGCATCCGCTCCGGCACCGGTTCGCCCTCGGCTTCCGGCAGCCTGTGCAGGACGGGCTTTCGCGAAGCGCCCGTCATCACCAGCCGCAGGTTCATGATCTGCACCTGCGAGTCGCGGTCGCAGAAATCGTAGATCGCCTCATGCGCGCGGTGGAACGCCTCGGCGAGTGCGTCCATGTCGCCCGCCAGCACGCGGTCGTGCGGCAGGTGCACCTCGATCTCGAAGGACTGGCCGCGATAGTGCATGTCGGCGAGCCAGGACGGCATGGCCTCCCCGGTGAAGCCCTGTTCCTCGCGCAGCCAGGCAGTGCCCTGCTCCAGCAGCGATGTGGCTTCGCGTTGCAGCGCCGGTGACTGCGAGGGCTCGGCGGCGATGAACAGCGTGCGGATGAAGTCGTTCTTCACGTCCGCGACCAGCCCGCCCAGCGCGCTGACCACGCCCGGGCGCGCGGGCACCAGCACGCGGCGCATGCCCAGCTCGCGGGCGAGGAAGCAGCCCAGCATCGGCCCCGCGCCGCCGAAGGTGAGCAGCGCGAAGTCGCGCGGGTCCACGCCGTAGCGCGCGACGAGCTTGTTCACCTCGGCGAACATCCCGGACACGGCGATGCGGATGATCGCCTCCGCCGTGTGCTCCACGCTCATTCCCAGCTTTTCCGCCAGCGTGCCGATCGCCGCCTGCGCGAGCGCGATGTCCGGGCGGAACGCGCCGTAGGCGAGATCGTGCTGGCCGAGGAAGCCGCAGACCGCGAACGCATCGGTGATGGTCGGCCGCGTGCCGCCGCGCCCGTAGCAGGCCGGGCCGGGCGCGGAGCCCGCGCTCTCCGGCCCCACCTTCAGCACGCCGAACCCGTCCACCCGCGCGATCGACCCGCCGCCGTCGCCGATGGAGGAGACGGCCACGCTGGGCAGGTACAGCGGCAGGTCGCCGATCTTCTCGCCGGCGCCGAACTGCGGCTGGCCATCGAGGATCAGCGCCACGTCGGCGCTGGTGCCGCCGATGTCGAGCGTGATGGCGTTCGGCACGCCCGCTTCCCGCGCCACCCAGGCCGCGCCCATCACGCCGGAGGCGGTGCCGGACAGGACCATGCTGACGCAGGCGCGCTTGCCCAGCTCCGCCGACATCACCCCGCCGTTCGACTTGGTGATCAGCGGCTCCGCCGTCACGCCGCGATCCCGCAGCCCCGCGATCAGCCGGTCGAGATAGTCGCGGATCACCGGATGCACGTAGCCGTTGATCAGCGCCGTGGTGGTCCGCTCGTACTCGCGGATCACCGGCCACACCTCGCTGGAGCGGAAGACGAAAAGCTCCGGCGCGGCGGCGCGGATCAGCTCGGCCGCGCGCTCCTCGTGCGCCGGGTTGCGGTAGGCGTTGAGCAGCGAGACGACGATGCCCTCCACGCCCTTCGCGCGCGCCTTCTCCACCGCCGCCAGCACCGATGCCTCGTCGAGCGGGACCTCCTCCGTCCCGTCGGCGAGGATGCGGCCGCCGATGCCGAAGACGCAGTCGCGCGAGACCAGCGGCGCGCCGCGGCGGGAGAACAGGCTGTAGGCTTCCGGCATCCGCAGGCGGGCGAGCTCGATCACGTCCTCGAAATGCTCGTTGGTCAGCAGCGCGAGCGCGGCGCCCTTGCGCTGGATCACCGTGTTGATGCCCACGGTGGTGCCGTGGACGAAGCCGGTGATGTCGGCCGGCCGGATGCCGTGCCGCTCCTGCAGCAGCGCGAGGCCCTGCAGCAGCTCGGCACCCGGCGTCTGCGGCGTGGTCAGCACCTTGAGGCTGTGAAGCTCCTCCTTCGCCTCGTTCCACAGGCAGAAGTCGATGAAGGTGCCGCCGATATCCACGCCCACGCGATGGCCCATCCGGGTGTTCCTTCTATCGTACGAAGCTGCGGGTCATGGTCTGGCGCCGCCGGCATCGGTCGCCGCGCCGAGCAGGGACGCGCCGATCCGCGCCATCTGGGTCTCGAGGTCGTGCTCCGCCGCCTCGCCCGCCGCGACGGCGGCGAAGAAGCGGCGCTTGAGGTAGTGGCGCCAGTTCACCGGCTGAGCGGCGAGCATCCGGGTCAGCGCGTCGTAGCGCGGAGCGGACCACACCGCCTCGAACGCGCGGCGCGCGTCGCCAAAATCAAAATGCGCCGCCGCCGGCGCCGGTCCGCGCGCGGCGCGCAACGCCGTTGTCGCCGCGATGTCCGCCGCGCCGTCGCGCAGGACGACGCCGTAAAGCTCTCGCGCCGCGTCCGCGGATACGAAGCCCCGCCGCACATCGGACGCGACGGCCGCCGGATCGCGCGTGAAGGGGTCGCCATAGCCGCCCGCGCCCGGTCCGATCACGCGCACCACGTCCCCCGGCTCGCAGCGCAGGAGGTCGGTGTTGCCTAGGCTGATCTCCTTCGGCGTGTCCGGATTGCGCAGGAAGCGGGAGGTGCTGCCCGCACGCCCGCCGCGCACGCCCCAGGACGCGAAGACGGAGCGGTTGCGGTTGCGCGCCGTCACCACCGTGTCCGGCGAGAACACCTGGAACTCCATCACCGCCGCGAGCCCGCCGCGATACCGTCCGGCACCGCCCGTGTCGGGCCACAGGCCGTAGCGGCGGAACAGGATCGGCCCCTCGGCCTCGGTGATCTCAAGCGGCGTGTTCTTCAGGAACGCCTGCGCGCCGCCCGCGCCGTTCGGTCCGTCCGAAGCCGGCGTGCCGCCGCCGCCGCCACCCACCGGCCCGATGGAGGCCATCACCGGCCGTCCGCCCCATCCCGCGGTGCGGACGTTCATGATCGCGTTGCCGCCGGGGGAGGTCGCCGGGATGCGGTCGGGCATCGCAAGCGAGAAGGCGCCGAAGGTCACGATCTGCGTCAGCATGCAGGTCAGCGATCGCATGCCGACCGCGGCGGGGGCCACCGCGTTCACCACCGTGCCCTCCGGCGCGACGACGCGCGCCACGCGCAGCGTGCCGGCGTTCATCAGCAGATCGGTGTTCAGCGTGAACAGCACGTAGGTCAGGCCGACCAGCACCAGCGGATGCCGCGCGTGCCCACCGGTCGGCATGTTGAGCGACGCGGCGACCTGCGGGTCGGACCCGGTGTAGTCCAGCTCCACCGTCTCATCCTGCACGCGCAGGGTCAGCGCCACGCGGCAAGGCACGCCGCCCTCGCCGTCCTCGTCGGCGAAGTCGGAGAAGAAGTACTCGCCGTTCGGGATGGAGCGGACCACCGCGCGCGCCTGGTCCTCGGCGTAGTCCAGCATGGCCTGCATGCCGTCGCGGAACGTCTCCGCGCCGAAGCGGGCGATGATCTCGTGGATCTTGCGCTCGCCGACGGTGACGGAGGCGATCTGCGCCTTCAGGTCGCCCCAGTTCTGCTCCGGCGCGCGGACGTTGAGGCGCAGGATGCGCAGCACGTCCTCGTTCATCCGCCCGCCCCTGACGAGCTTCAGCGGCGGGATGCGGATGCCTTCCTGCTCGATCTCCGTCAGCGTGCGCGACAGCGAGGCGGGGACCGCGCCGCCGATATCGGTGTTGTGGATGTGGCCGCCGACGAAGCAGATGATCTTCCCGTCGTGGAACACCGGCTTCCAGATGTGCAGGTCCGGCGTGTGGGTGGCGACCATGCCGCTGTAGGGATCGTTGGTGACGCAGATGTCGCCTTCCTCGTAGGAATCGATCATCCGTATCACCGGGCCGTAGTCGATGCCGGAATACCACGGCGCGCCGAAGGTGCGCGGGGAAGCGAAGGCGAGCCCTTCCGCCGTCAGCAGCGTGCAGGAGAAATCCTCCGTCTCCTTCACGAAGGCGGAATGCGCGGTGCGCATCAGCGTGAAGGCCATGGCGTCGGCGGCAGCGCCGCAGTGATTGGCCAGGATCTGGAGGCTGCGACGGTCGATGCTCATGCGCGCGCCCCCTCGGGCGTGATGATGAGATTGCCGTGGTCATCGACCGCGATGTCGAAGCCGCCCGGCACGCAGGTCGTGCAATCGGGCTGCGCGACGATGGCCGGCCCGGCGAAACGGTGGCCGCCGCGCAGGTCCTCGCGCGCGTAGAGCGGCACGGGTTGCCGGACGCCATCCATATGCACCTCGATGACCGAACACGGCCGCGCCTCCGCCCCGGCATCCGCGATCCGCGGCAGGGCGGGCTTGGGCGTTTCCCCGGTGATGACGAGGCGCAGCGTCACGATCTGCACGGCGGCGCTGCGGTCGGCATGGCCGTAGATGCGCTCGTGCTCCGCATGGAAGGCCTCGCGGAGCGCCGCGAGGTCGCCGGCCTCGATCCAGCGCGGATCGATGGGCGCCTCCACCTCGAAGGACTGGCCGCCGTAGCGCATCTCGGCGGAGACGGCGATCGCGGGCTCGCCCCGGAACCCCTGCTCCTCCACCAGCCACGTCACCGCATCGCGCCGCATCGTGACCAGCGCATCCTGCAGCGTCCGCTCCACGCCGGGATCGAGGCCGGCATAGACCGTGCGGATGAAGTCGTTGCGCAGGTCGGCGACCAGCCCGCCCAGCGCGCTCAGCACGCCCGGCGCGGGCGGCACGATCACGCCCGCCATGTTCAGCTCCCGCGCGAGGAAGCAGGCCAGCATCGGTCCCGCACCGCCGAAGGCGAGCAGCCGGAACGCGCGCGCATCCAGCCCGAAGCGCGAGATCAGCCCGCTGGCGTCGGCGTACATGGCGGAGACCGAGAGTTCGAGGATGCCGGACGCGGTCTCCTCGATGCCGGCGCCGAGCCGTTCGGCGAGCCGCCCCACCGCCGCGCGCGCCGCCGCCACGTCGAGCCTCACGGCGCTGTAGCCGAGGTCGCTGTGGCCGATCAGCCCGCAGGCCGCCGCCGCGTCGGTCACGGTCGGCTCCGTCCCGCCGCGTCCGTAGCAGGCCGGGCCGGGGAGCGAGCCGGCGCTGCGCGGGCCGACCTTCAGCACGCCGTGCTCGTCCACCCAGGCGATGGACCCGCCGCCCTGGCCGATGGAGGTGACGGAGACGGACGGGATGAAGATCTGGAAGTCGCCGATCACCTCGCCGGTGCCGTAACCCGCCTCGCCATCCGTCAGCACTGCGAGGTCGGCGCTGGTGCCGCCGATGTCGAGCGTGAGCAGCCGGGGAAAGCCGCAGCGCCGCGCGATGAAGCCCGCGCCGATCACGCCGGATGCCGTGCCGGACAGGATCATCTGCACGCATTCCGCGCGCGCCTGCGCCACGCCCATCACGCCGCCGTTCGACTTGGTGATGCGCGGGGCGGCCGGCACGCCGAGCCGGGCCAGCGTCGCCTCGAACGAGGCGAGGTAGGAGGACACGCGCGGCTGCACGTAGCCGCTGATGCAGGCGGTGATGCTCCGCTCGTACTCCCGGATGATTGGCCAGATGCCGCCAGAGCGAAACACGGGCAGGCCGGGATCGATCTCCGCGAGCATCGCCTCAACCTCGCGCTCGTGCGCATCGCTGCGCCAGGCATGCAGCAGGGAGATGACCACTGCCTCGGCTCCGGCCGCGCGGAGTGCGGCATGCGCGGCCTGCACGCTCTCGCGCGACACCTTCGTCAGCACCCGCCCGTCGGCGCGGATGCGTTCCTCGATGCCGAAGACGCGGTCGCGGGGCACCAGCGGGTCGGGACGGCGGGAGTACAGGTTGTGGATCTGCGGGATCTTGAGGCGCGCCATCTCCAGCACGTCCTCGAAGCCCTGCGTCGTCAGCAGCGCCAGCTTCACGCCGTTGCGCTGGATCACGGTGTTGATCCCGACCGTGGTCCCGTGGGTGAAGGTCGCGACCCGCTCCGGCGCGACGCCGTGGTGTTCCCGCAGCAGGGTCAGCCCCTGCTCGATCTCGGCACCCGGGGCATCGGGACGGGAGAAGACCTTGAGCGTGACGAGCCGCCCGTCCGCCTCGTGCAGCGCGGCGAAGTCGGTGAAGGATCCGCCGACATCGACACCGACACGCCAGCTCATGCGCGGAGCCCACGCGGCGGGGGGCAGGCCATGCTGATCTCTCTTCCGGTCCACAAGACGGCATCGGTCTGCCACGGGCGGATGTTCCGCGACCAATGACTTGTCGCGCGGCGATGCGAACCCGGAGTTATGCATGCCGGCAATACCCCTCTCCCACGGGGGTGAGGGCGCCTCCATCAGCACGACGATGAGGTCCTGCCTCGGCGAGCGCGCCCTCACCCTCCCGCGCGAGCGCGGCCCCCCCTCTCCCGCCGGGCGGGCGCGGGGGGAGCGACCGCGGTCCGCGCGGCATAACCGGAAGTTCTGCCCGCTGGCGCACAAGCCATTGGACCTCCGGCCGCCATCGGCTGATCCTGACGGATGGCACAGGACGGAGTGCGGGCAGTTGGCTGACTGGCGAAAAACCCTCGCCGCTCCGGCGGCGGAACGGGCGTGGTTTCATGCCGGCTGAGGCCGCGCCGCTGATGCGCCGGCTTGGCGAACAGGACCGGCGGGAGGTCGCCTTCGTCATCGACGGCCGCCCCGCGACCGCCCTTCACGGCGACACGCTGCTGACCGCCGTCCTGCTGAACGGAACGGCGCTGCGCGTCTCGGAGTTCGGGGACGGCCCCCGCGCCGGCTTCTGCCTGATGGGCGCCTGCCAGGATTGCTGGGTCTGGACCGAGGACGGCGCGCGGCTGCGCGCATGCGGCACCTACGTCGAACCGGGGATGCGGATCGTGACGCGGGAGGCCCCGTGGCCCCGCCTCGCGTAGTCATCGTCGGCGCCGGCCCCGCCGGCACGCGCGCCGCCGAACTGCTCGTGGCCGCCGGCCTGCGCCCGCAGGTCATCGACGAGGCGCCGGCCAGCGGCGGGCAGATCTACCGCCGCCAGCCCGAGGGTTTCCGCCGCGATGCGCGCGCGCTCTACGGCACCGAGGCCGGCCGCGCCACCGCCGTCCATGCCGCCTTCGACGCGCTCGCGGGCCGGATCGACCACTGGCCCGGCACGCTCGCGTGGAACGTGCGCGACCGCGAGCTGTTCGTGGTGCGGGACGACGCGGCGCACGTCCTGCCGTTCGACGCGCTGGTCCTCGCCACCGGCGCCACCGACCGGCTGCTGCCGGTGCCCGGCTGGACGCTGCCGGGCGTGTTCAGCCTCGGCGGCGCGCAGATCGCGCTGAAGGCGCAGGCCTGCGCCATCGGCAGCCGCGTCGTATTCCTCGGCTCCGGGCCGCTGCTGTATCTCGTCGCGGCGCAGTACGTGAAAGCGGGCGCGGAGGTCGCCGCGGTGCTGGACACCGCCCCGCCCGGCGCACGCTGGCGCGGCCTGCCCGACATGGCGACCCGCCCGTCGCTGCTGCTCAAGGGCGCGGCCCTGCTGTGGCGGCTCCGCCGCGCAGGCGTGGAGGTGCGGCGCGGCGTGGTTCCGCGCCACCTGCTGGCCGATGCCGCCGACACGCGCATCGCCGGCGTCGCCGTCGCCCGGCCGGACGGGAGCGAGGAGGTGATCGCCTGCGACGCCGCCGGCCTCGGCTGGCATCTGCGCGCCGAGAGCCAGCTCGCAGACCTCGCCGGATGCAGCTTCGCCTTCGACGAGGAGCACCGCCAATGGCTGCCGCGTGTCGATGCGGACGGCCGCAGCGACGTGGCCGGCGTCTATCTCGCGGGCGATGGCGCGCGGCTGCTCGGCGCCGACGGGGCGGAGATCGCCGGGCGGCTGGCGGCACTCGCGGTCCTGCAGGATCTCGGCCTGCCGGCCCCGCCCGGCACGAACGCCGGTGCGCTGCATCGGCGCCGGCGCGCGATGGACCGGTTCCGCCGCGGGCTGACCAAAGCCTTCCCGTGGCCCGCCGATCTGCTGGCCGGCCTGCCGGACGACACGCTCGTCTGCCGCTGCGAGGCGATCACCGCCGGCACGCTGCGCCATGGCGCGACCGGCCTCGACGCGCCGGAGGTGAATCGCGCGAAGGCCTTCACCCGCGTCGGTATGGGGCGCTGCCAGGGCCGCTTCTGCGGCCTTGCCGGCGCGGAGATCGTGGCCGCCGCGCGCGGCATCCCGCTGGAGCAGTCCGGGCGCCTGCGCGGCGCGGCCCCGGTCAAACCCCTGCCCATCGCCGCCACGCTGGACGACGCCGCATGAGCGAGAACCGCGCGGACGTGCTGATCGTCGGCGGCGGGCTGATGGGCTCGGCCACCGCCTTCTTCCTGCGCCAGCGCGGCGTCTCGGTGATCCTGCTGGAGCGCGGGCTGGTCGGGCAGCAGGCGAGCGGCGTGAACTTCGGCAACGTCCGTCGCCAGGGCCGCTTCCTGCCGCAGCTTCCGCTCGCGCACCGCTCCCGCGCGCTGTGGGGGCGCCTGCCTGAGCTGCTCGGCGACGATGTCGAGTTCCTGCCGACCGGCCATCTGCGCGTCGCCTACCGGCCCGAGCAGGTCGCGATGATGGAGGCGTACCGCGACGCCGCACAGCCCTGGGGGCTGGAGCTGGAGATGCTGACCGGCAACGTCGTGCGCGACCGCTTCCCGTGGCTGTCGCAGGAGGTGCTGGCCGGGTCGTGGTCGCCGACCGACGGCCACGCCAATCCCCGCCTCGTCGCGCCCGCCTTCGCCCGCGCCGCGCGGCGCGACGGCGCGCGCATCGTCGAGAACGCCGAGGTGCTCGCGATCGAGCAGGAAGGCGGCGGCTTCCGGGTGGAGACCGCCGACGGCACGGTGTGGCGCGCCGGCATGTTGCAGATCTCCGCCGGCGCCTGGGCCGGGCGGCTTGCCGAACGCTTCGGCGAGAAGGTGCCCATCGTCGCGCGCGGGCCTCAGATGGGCGTGACCGAGGCGGTGCCCTATGCGCTCAAACCCGTCCTCGGCGTCACGACCAGGGAGACGAAGGAAGTCATCTACCTGCGGCAGGTGACGCGGGGGAACATCGTCTTCGGCGGCACCGGCCACGGGCCGGTCGACCTCGACACGATCCGCGCGAAGGTGGAACCGCGCATCACGCTGCACCAGTTCACCCAGCTCCAGCGCATGGTGCCCGCGCTCGGCGCGCTGCGCATCATCCGCACCTGGAGCGGCATCGAAGGCTACATGAAGGACGACATCCCGGTGATGGGGCCCAGCGCCCGCATCCCCGGCCTGTTCTACGCCTTCGGCTTCTGCGGCCACGGCTTCCAGCTCGGCCCGGGCGTTGGCGACGTCATGGCCGAACTGATCGCGACCGGCCGCACCGAGACCCCGATCGAGCCGTTCGCCATCGGGCGCTTCGCATGAAGACGGCGATGCTGCCGTTCGAGACGCAGGTGTTCGAACGGCGGTACGCGGACTACCGCCTCTCCACCGACCGGAGGCTGCTCGATCTCGACCGGATCACCGCCTTCATCACGGCGGAATCCTATTGGGGCAAAGGCCTCGATACGCGGCTGGTCGAACGCGCGATCGCGGGCTCGCTGGCGATCGGCGCCTATGATGCGGACGGCGCGCTCGTGGGCTTCGCGCGGGTGGTCACGGACGGCGCCGTCTTCGCCTACCTGCGGGATGTCTTCGTGCTGCCCGCCCATCGCGGCCGGGGGCTGGGCCGCGCGCTCAGCGCCGCGGCCCTCGAACACCCCGACCTGCTGACCATCCGCAACTGGATGCTCGCCACCCGCGACGCCCACGGCGTCTACACCGCGCTCGGCTTCGGGCCGGTCGCGGAGCCTTCCATGTACATGCAGAAGCGCCAGGCGGGCGCGGCACGATGACCGCCGCCACGCCATAGAGGACCGGAAAGGATGCCAACGATGCCCTTCAATCGCGCCCGCCGGGCGGCTGCCGCGCTTTCCGTGGCCACCGCGATCCTCGCCGCGTCGCCGGCCATCGCGCAGACGACGCTGACGCTCGGCATCTCCGCCGCGCCGGGGTCGGTCGATCCGCACTTCAACCAGGGCACCTCGACCCAGACCCTGACCTACCACATCTTCGACACGCTGATGGACCGGCAGCCGGACTACAGCCTCGCCCCCGGGCTGGCGGTGAGCTGGCGTCCGGTCTCCGACACGGTGTGGGAGATCAGGCTGCGCCCGGATGTCCGCTTCTCGGACGGGCAGGCCTTCACCGCGGACGACGTGGCCTTCACCCTCGCCCGCGTTCCGAACGTGCCGAACGCGGTGGTCAGCTACGCCGGACAGGTCCGCGCCGTCAGCCGCGTGGAGGTCGTGGACAAGCTGACCCTGCGCCTCCACACGGACGGCCCCGCGCCCAGCCTGCCGATCGACATCTCCGCCGTCGCCATCGTCTCCCGCCATGCCGGCGAGGGCGCGACGACGGAGGACTACAACGCGCTGCGCGCCGCCATCGGCACCGGCCCCTTCGTCATCCGCGCCCATTCCCCCGGCGCGGAGGCCGAGCTGGTCCGCAACGAACTGTACTGGGGCGAGCGGCCGGACTGGGACCGCGTGTCGTTCAAGTACATCCCCAATGCCGGCGCGCGCTCCGCCGCGCTGCTGTCCGGCAGCGTGGACCTGATCGACCTGCCCTCGCCCAACGACCTGCCGCGCTTCCGCAGCGACCCGAACGCGCAGGTCTTCTCCGCGCCGGGGCTGCGGCTGGTCTACCTCGCGCCCAACCAATCCGCGGACGTCGCCCCCATGGTCACGGACAATGACGGCAACCCGCTGGCCGCGAACCCGCTGAAGGACCGGCGCGTCCGTCAGGCGCTGTCGCTCGCGATCAACCGGGCGAGCCTTGCCGAGCGTATCATGCAGAACACCGCCACGCCCGCCGGCCAGTTCCTGCCGCCGGGCATGTACTCCCACGACCCGGCGATCCCGGTGCCGCCGAACGACGTCGACGCGGCACGGCGGCTGCTCGCGGAGGCCGGCTACCCGAACGGGTTCCGCATGACGCTGCCGGTGGCGTCCAATTCGCGACCGACCGATCCGATCTCCGCGCAGGCCATCGCGCAGATGTGGACGCGCATCGGCGTGCAGACCTCGGTCGAGACGATGCCGCTCTCCGCCTACGGGCCGCGTGCGGCGCGCATGGAGTTCCCGTTCTCCATGTGGGGCTGGGCCAGCGCGGGGCATGCGGGGCATCCGCTGGTCAATGTCGTCGCGACCAACGACCGCGCGAAGCTGACCGGCAGCTTCAACCGCTCCGGCTATTCGAACCCGGAACTCGACGCGCTGATCGCGCGCGCCACGGCCACCATGGACGACAAGGCGCGGGAGGAGCTGCTGAACCGCGGCGTGGCCATGGCGATGGAGGATGTCGCCATCATCCCGCTGTACCAGCTCACCAACTTCTGGGTGGCACGTCGCGGCATCACCTATCAGGCGACGGGCTACGACTACACGCGCGCGGTGCTGGCGCGGCGGGCGCGCTGAGCCGGTGCGCATCTTCATCTCCGCGGATATCGAGGGCATCGCCGGCGTGGTCACGCGCCAGCAGACCCTGCTTGCCGGCAACGAGTACGCGACCGCCTGCCGCTGGATGACCGACAGCGTCGCCGCCGCCGCCGAGGCCGCCTTCGCCATGGGCGCGGAGGAGGTGGTGGTCTGCGACAGCCATCTCGCCTCGCAGAACATCCAGATCGACCGCCTGCCGGATCGCGTGCAGCTCGTGCGCGGGGTGCGGCGGCCGCTGGGCATGGTGGCCGGCGTCGAGCACGGACGCTATGACGGCGCGCTGTTCATCGGCTGGCACACGGGCAGCACGCATCTGTCGGGCGTACTCGGCCACACCATGCGCAGCCTCGTGGTCCGCGAGGTGCGGCTGAACGGGCGCGTGGTGTCGGAAGCCGGGTTCTACCATCCGCTGCTGGGCCATTTCGGCGTGCCGCTGATCGGCATCTCCGGCGACGACCAGTTCGTCGAGGAAACGCGCGGCCTCGTCGGCGATGTCGAGACGGCCGTCGTGAAATGGTCCTACGGGCATCTCAGCGCACGCAGCCTCACGCCCGTCGCCGCGCAGGCGGAGATCGACCGCATGACGCGCCGGGCCATCGGCCGGATCGGCGAGTTCCGCCCCGGACGGATCGACGGCGACGTGCGGCTGGAAGTCGCGTTCAAGCATCGGCCGCCGGCGGAGACACTGTCCCTGCTGCCGTGGGTGGAGCGCGTGGATGGCTACACGATCGGCGTGACGCTGCCGGACATGCGCGTGGCGGCGAACTTCATGCAGGTCGCGTTGGGGTACGATCCTACGGAGCAGTAGAGGCGGGGCGCTGCCCCGGACCCCGGAAGGGGCTTTGCCCCTTCACCCCACCAGGGGGCACGGCCCCCTGGACCCGCGATTCCTTCAGGAAGGCTTAAGCAGGTCGGTCGTCTGACCCCTACCCCTCGATGATTATCGAGGGGTAGGGGTCAGACG
>JBBCJT010000057.1:0-5515 GCA_037190665.1 Rhodovastum atsumiense
ATTGCTGACCGCGCCGGTGGGCGGGGAGGACCTCGAACTCGCGACCGCCGAGGGCGAATGGGGCGAGGCGAACCTCGCTTTGATGGCCCGCGCCCATGCCCGCGCCACCGCCCTGCCGACGGACCTCGTGGAAGCGACCGCGCGTGCCAACTCGGCCTGCGAGAAGATCTGGCGCGAGGCGCGCAAGGCGTCCGACTTCGCCATGGTCGCGCCCGGCCTGACCGAGGTGGTGCGGCTGGCGCGCGAGCAGGCGGCCGCCCTGTCCACCGCGCTCCGCCTGTCGCCCTATGACGCGCTGATGGACGGCTATCAGCGCGGCATCGGCGCCGCCGACGTCGCTCCCGTCTTCGCGGCCTACGAGACCTGGCTCGCCGACGCTCTCCCGCGCGCGGAGGCGCTGCAGGCGTCCCGCCCCGCGCCCGTCGCGCCGCAGGGCCCGTTCCCGGCGTCGATCCAGCTCGCGCTCTGTCGGGAGCTGTCGCTGAAGGCCGGGCTGGAGGAGGAGCATTCGCGGCTCGACACCTCCACGCATCCGTTCTGCGGCGGCACGACCAGCGACGTGCGCATCACCACCCGCACCAACGAGGCCGATTTCGCCCAGGCCATCCTCGGCGTGCTGCACGAGACCGGGCATGCGCTGTACGAGCGCGGCCTGCCGCCCGACCTGACCCGCCAGCCGGCGGGCGAGGCGGCGGGCATGGCCGCGCACGAAAGCCAGAGCCTGATCATCGAGATGCAGGCCTGCCGGTCGGATGCGTATCTCGCCTTCCTCGGCCCGCGCCTGCACGCGGCCTTCGGCGGCGATGCCGCGCCCTATGCCTCTGCCAACCTCGCCCGGCTCTGGCGGCACATCCGCCGCGGCTTCATCCGCGTGGATGCGGACGAAATGACCTATCCCGCGCACATCATCCTGCGCTTCCGGCTGGAGCAGGCGCTGATCGGCGGGCAGATCGAGGTGGCGGACCTGCCGGCCGCCTGGAACGAGGGTTTCGCCGCGCTGCTGGGCCTGAAGGTCCCGGACGATGCGCGTGGCGTGCTGCAGGACATCCACTGGTACGACGGCGCCTTCGGCTACTTCCCCAGCTACACGCTGGGCGCGATGGGGGCGGCGCAACTGATGGCCGCTGCGCGACGCGCCCTGCCGGGGCTGGACGAGGCCTTCGCCCGCGGCGACCTCTCCCCCCTGGTCGGCTGGCTGCGCACGCATGTCCACGCCCGGGGCGCCACGCTCGGCTTCAACGAGCTGCTGGAGGCGGCAACGGGCAAGCCGCTCGACCCGGCGGACTTCACCGCGCATCTGACGGGCCGCTACCTCACCTGACGGGGCCGCCCTCGCGCTGCGGCGCAGCAGCCCCTATGGTCCCGCCCCCATGCGTTACGTTTCCACACGCGGGCAGGCGCCCGTGCTCGGCTTCGAGGATGTGCTTCTGGCGGGCCTCGCCGAGGATGGCGGGCTGTACCTGCCCGAGACCTGGCCGGGCTTCTCCGCCGCCGAATGGCGCGCGATGCGGGCGCTGCCCTACGCGGACCTCGCCGCACGGATCATGGAGCCCTTCGCCGAAGGCGCGCTCGACCACGACACGCTGCGCGGCCTGTGCCGCGACGCCTATGCGGGGTTCGGCCATCCGGCGGTGGTGCCGCTGGTGCAGCTCGACCAGCGGGTGTTCGCGGCCGAGCTGTTCCACGGCCCCACGCTCGCCTTCAAGGACATGGCCCTGCAACTGCTCGGCCGGCTGTTCGACCACGTGCTGGCCAAACGCGACGGCCGCGTGGCGATCGTGGGCGCGACCAGCGGCGACACCGGCTCGGCGGCGATCGAGGCCTGCCGCGACCGCGACCGCGTCTCCATCGTCATCCTGCACCCGCACGGCCGCACCAGCGAGGTGCAGCGGCGGCAGATGACCACGGTGATGTCGGCGAACGTCGGCAACATCGCGCTGGAAGGCACGTTCGACGACTGCCAGGACCTGCTGAAGGCGATGTTCGCCGATGCGCCGTTCCGCCGCGAGCTGCACCTGTCGGCGGTGAACTCGATCAACTGGGCCCGCATCGCCGCCCAGGTCGCCTACTACGCCTGGACGGCGCTGCTGCTCGGCGCGCCGGACCGCCCGGTGGCCTTCTCCGTCCCGTCCGGAAATTTCGGCAACGTCTTCGCCGCCTGGGTGGCCGCGAAGATGGGACTGCCGGTGGCGAAGTTCATCATCGGCACCAACCGCAACGACATCCTCGCCCGCTTCCTTGCCGCGAACGATATGTCGGCCGCCCCGGTGCAGCCGTCGCTGTCGCCGAGCATGGACATCCAGGTCTCGTCGAACTTCGAGCGGCTGCTGTTCGAGATGCTGGGCCGGGACGGCGCCGCCACCGCCGAGGCGATGCGCCGCTTCCGCGCGGAGGGCCGCATGCCCGTCCCGGACTCGGCCTGGCGGCAGGCCTCCGCCGAGTTCGCTGGCCACACGCTGGATGACGCCGCCACGCTGGCCGCGATCCGGTCCTGGCACGCGCGGACCGGCTACGTCGCCGACCCCCACAGCGTCATCGGCCTGGAAGCCGCCCGCGCGCACATGCCGGAGGACCCGTCGATCCCGGTGATCGCCATGGCCTGCGCGCACCCGGCCAAGTTCCCCGACGCGGTCGAACGGGCGACCGGGCTGCGTCCCCCCCTGCCCCCGCGCCTGGCCGACCTATATCAGCGTGCAGAACGCTTCACCGTGCTCCCTGCCGACCTCGCCACCGTCGAGGGCTTCGTGCGGGGAGTTGCCCTGAGGAATGCCGCGTGAGCCACGAGAACGACGCGATCCGCGTCACCCGCCTGCCCAACGGCCTGACCGTCGCGACGGAACGGATGGACCGCGTCGAGACCGTGTCCTTCGGCGCCTACGTCTCCGCCGGCACGCGGCACGAGGCGGCCGAGGAGAACGGCGTGTCCCACTTCCTCGAGCACATGGCCTTCAAGGGCACGCACACGCGCACCGCCGCCCAGATCGCCGAGGAGATCGAGAATGTCGGCGGCCACATCAACGCCTACACGGCGCGCGAGCAGACCGCCTACTACGTGAAGCTGCTGAAGGACGACATCGCGCTGGGCGCCGACATCATCGGCGACATCCTCTGCCATTCCGCCTTCGCGGCCGAGGAGCTGGAGCGCGAGCGCGGCGTCATCCTGCAGGAGATCGGCCAGGCGAACGACACGCCGGACGACATCATCTTCGACCACTTCCAGGAAGCCGCGTATCCGTCCCAGCCGATGGGCCGCCCGGTGCTGGGCACGGAGGCGCTGATCCGCGCGATGCCGCGCGAGCGCCTCACCGGCTACATGCGCCGCCATTACGGCCCGTCGCGCACCATCATCGCCGCGGCCGGCGCGCTCGACCACGACCATGTCCTCGCGCTCGCGAAGCAGCATTTCGCCGACCTGCCCGACACGGCGCAGGCCGAGGCGGAGCCCGCCGACTATCGCGGCGGCGAGTTCCGCGAGGCGCGCGACCTTGACCAGGTGCACGTGGTGCTGGGCTTCCCGGCCACCGCCTACGAGGATCCGGGCTACTGGCCCGCGCAGGTGCTCTCCACGCTGCTCGGCGGCGGGATGTCCTCGCGGCTGTTCCAGGAGATCCGGGAGCGGCGGGGGCTGGTCTATTCGATCTATTCCTTCCTCGCCCCCTATCGCGACGGCGGGATGTTCGCGATCTACGCGGGCACCGGCGAGCACGAGGCGGCGGAGCTGGTTCCGGTGACGCTCGCCGAACTCGGCCGCGTGCAGCGCGACGTGAACGAGGAGGAGCTGGCGCGTGCGAAGGCGCAGCTCAAGGCGTCGCTGCTGATGTCGCTGGAGAGCACCGGCGCGCGCTGCGAGGCGCTTGCGCGGCAGCTTTCCGTGCACGGGCGCATCGTGCCGACGGCGGAGACGGTGGCGAAGATCGCTGCCGTCACGGTGGCGGACGTGCAGGCCGCCGCCACGCGCTTCTTCCGCGCGCGGCCGACGCTCGCCACGCTCGGGCCGACGGACAAGGTGCCGGGCCTGCCGGTCATCGCCGAGAAGCTCGCGGCGTGAGCCTCGATCTGCTGGCCGCACTCGTCGATGCGGCGAAACGTGCGGGCGCGGACGCGGCCGATGCGATGGCGGCGGAGCGCACGGCGATCTCCATCCAGCGGCGGCTGGGGCAGATCGAACAGCGCGAGCGGGAGGAGGCGCAGGAAGTCGGCCTGCGCGTCTTCGTCGGCAGCCGTACCGCCATCGTCTCCACCACACGGCTCGATCCGGCGGGGTTCCCGGCGCTGGCCGAACGTGCGGTCGCGATGGCGCGCGTGCTGCCGGACGACCCGTTCGCCGCGCCGCCCGATGCCACGAGCCCCGCGCCGGATGCCGCGGCGCTCGACCTCGATGATCCGTCGGAGCCGAGCGCGGACGAGCTGATCGCCCGCGCGGCGGAAGCGGAGGAGGCGGCGCTCGCGGTTGCAGGCGTGACCAACAGCGAGGGCGCGACCGCCGGCTTCGGCCGCACGCGCATCGCGCTCGCCACCTCGACCGGGTTCGCGGGTGCCTATGCGCGGACCTCGCACGCGGTCAGCGCCACGGCACTTGCCGGCAGCGGCACGGCGATGGAGCGCGACTACGACTACGCGACCGCCGTGCATCTTGCCGATCTGGAGGACGCGGCGGCGATCGGCCGTCGCGCGGGCGAGCAGGCCGTTGCGCGGCTCAATCCGACGCGGCCGCGCAGCGCGGCGATGCCGGTGGTCTATCACCCGCGCGTGGCGGCGAGCCTGCTGGGCCATCTGTCGTCCGCCATCAACGGCGCCGCGGTGGCGCGGGGCACCACCTTCCTGCGCGAGAAGCTCGGCGGGCAGCTCTTCGCGCCGGGTGTCGAAGTGCGCGACGATCCCACGCGCGTGCGCGGCCTGCGTTCCCGCCCCTTCGACGGCGAAGGCACCTCCGGCAATCCGCGCGCGGTGATCGCGGACGGGGTGCTGACGACCTGGCTGCTGGACCGGCGCAGCGCGCGCCAGCTCGGCCTCGTCACCACCGGCCATGCCGGCCGCAGCCCCGGCGGGCAGCCCAGCCCGTCCGCCACCAACCTGTGGCTGGCTCCCGGCACGGCGACGCCCGAGGCGCTGATGGCCGACATCGCCGAGGGCCTCTACGTGACCGAGATGATCGGCATGGGACTGAACCCGGTGACGGGCGATTACAGCCGCGGCGCGGCCGGCTTCATGATCCGCAACGGTGCGCTGGCGGAAGCCGTCAGCGGCGTGACCATCGCCGGCAACCTGCTGTCGATGTTCGAGCGCCTGACGCCGGCCAACGACCTTCAGTTCCGACGCGGTACGGACGCGCCGACGGTGCGGATCGAGGGACTGACGGTCGCGGGGGCGTAGCGCCGGGGCGCTGCCCCGGACCCCGGCAAGGGCTCTGCCCTTGCATCCCGGCAGGGAGCACGGCTCCCTGCACCCGCGATTCCTTCAGGAAGGCTTTGATCGAGCCGTTCGGCAGACTCCACCCCTGCGATAATCATCGCAG